>CAITGV010000001.1 GCA_903892035.1 uncultured bacterium
CAGAAAAATGCTTCCGCAAAACCGAGTCCATTGTTTAGAGCGTACGAGGTAGTTCCGAGCCACCACGCACGCGGAGCGTGCGATTAGTCGGCATCAGGATTTTGTTCGTAATAGGTTCGGACTTTGTTAATGACACACCACCCGATTGAATTTCCCCGCGAAAATGCGTCCGCGCTCCGCGCGGTAATGGGAAGTTCGGCAAGAAAAGAAAAGGGCGTTTTGAAATCCACGGAGAGCGCGCTTGCGCGCAAATGGCGGTTCTATGAGCCAAAATAAATTTTGCCTCATTCTCGGGAATACCCGAGGAGCCGATGGGAAGCGAGATTTAGAAATTGTCGGTGTAATGCAAAACCTTTTATCAATTTAATTCCCGAAGCTCATGATCAAATATTTTATATATTGCAGGAAATCAAGTGAGGATGAGGAACGCCAAGTTTTGAGTATTGAGGCGCAACTTCATGAGCTTCGGGAATACGCCAAGCAAAATGGGTTATTTGTTGTTCGTGAATATTATGAAAGTAAAACTGCTAAAGAGCCTGGTCGTGAAGTATTTAATGAAATGCTTGGCGAAATTGAAAAAGGTTCTGCGTCGGGAATTTTAGCGTGGAATCCAGACCGTTTGGCGAGAAATAGTATTGATGGTGGCAAGGTCATCTATTTTGTGGATACACTAAAAATTGTTGCGCTAAAATTCCCGACATTTTGGTTCGAAGCGACACCGCAAGGAAAATTTATGTTGAGTGTCGCTTTCGGACAAGCAAAATATTACACCGACAATTTAAGAGAAAACATTTTGCGTGGTATTCGGCAAAAGATACGCCGTGGTGAATTATCGGCAAAAGCTCCAATCGGTTATTTTAACGAACCGAGACTTCGCACTATTGAACCTGACAAAAAGACATTTCGTAAAATAAAGGAAGTATTGGAGCTTTTTGCTACTGGCGAATACACGCTCACGGCGATTCAACGCAAAATGTTTTCTCTCGGCTTGGTTGGCGCACGATCTGGCAAACCTTTCGCGCTCGCCTCGGTAGAACATATTTTGAAAAATCCTTTTTACTATGGATGTTTTTCTTACCGAGGCGAAGTGCATCAAGGTTCGCATAAGCCAATGATTTCAAAAAAAACTTTTGACAAGATACAGGAGGCACTTGTCGCAAATGGAAAACCCCGCAAAAATCAAAAGAAAAAGAATTTTCAGTTTCTAAATTTTGCTACTTGTGGGGAATGTGGCTATGCGATAACTGCCGAGCGACATATCAAGAAAAGTGGTTTGCAGTTTATCTATTATCGTTGCACCCACAAGAGCAAAATTGCTAAATGTTCTGAAAATAAATTTTTGCGGGAAGAAGAATTTGAACGACAAGTGCAGGAACTTTGTCAAAAGGTTTCTTTACCCGATGAATGGCGGGACAAATATCTCGGCAAGCTCGCCGAGTGGGAACAAGAGAACCGCCAGTCATCGGGAGTTTTCGCTCAAAATCTGCGTTTTTCTATTTCTGACATCAAAGCTAAAATTGACCGCCTTATGGATGGCTATCTTGAGGGCGGTTTTGAGTTGTCGGAGTTTCAACAGAAAAAGAACGCTTTGATGTCTGAAAAGAAAACGCTAGAGGAAAAATTATCTGATTTTGAGCGAAAAGGAAATCATTGGCTCGAACTCGTGCGAAACTGGATTTTACAAGCCAACCAAGCACAAAATCTCGCTTCTTCAAAAAAGTTTGAGGAAATGAAAACTTTTTTGAAAACCATCGGCTCGAACCGCCATTTGCGCGCAAGCGCGCTCTCCGTGGATTTCAAAACGCCCTTTTCTTTTCTTGCCGAACTTCCCATTACCGCGCGGAGCGCGGACGCATTTTCGCGGGGAAATTCAATCGGGTGGACCGTACAGGACTCGAACCTGCCACCCCCTCATTGCAAATGAGGTGCTCTACCAGATGAGCTAACGGCCCAAATATTAAACCAATGTCTAATTTCTAATACCTAATTACTAAAAATTCCAACTTAACTATATTATATTATTTACGATTAATTGCAAGTCCTACTATATGATTCACAAAATCCTTCATATTTGATCCTACTGATTCCACTGCTTTCGGCAACAAACTATGCTCGTGCAAATGTGGCAATGCGTCCACTTCTATAGCATATATTCCCTTGTTTTTTGTCACAATAAAATCCACAGATGAGTAATGTCCCAAATGCATTGTTTCATGAATTTTTTTTGCATAATTTGCCAATTTTTCTTTATCAGAACGTTCAATTTTTGAGGGACAAATATGTATTTCAAAATTATTATTTTTCAATTCAAAATCATAATGATTTTTTTCTTTTGGAATTTTAATTTCAATTTCTGGAAAAGAATAAAACTTTTGTCCACGAAAATCTCGCGCAACTACTACACTTGCTTCTCTACCATTTATTAATTCTTCTACAATTAAACTAGTTTTTTCTTTAAAACCTTCACTCAAAGCCTCTACTAGTGCAGGTAAAGTTTTTACTACACGTACTCCGAGTGACGATCCTCCGTTTAAAGGTTTTACAATCCAGGGTGGTCCTAATTTTGAAAAAACTTCTTTAGATTTTTTTACTGCAAATTCTTCCCTATCACCATCCATACCCGACAGATATGCTGGCAATAAAATATGATTCGGGGTTTTTATCCCAAGATTTTTAAATATTTCCTTTGATTTAATTTTGTCACTAGCTAGAAAACTTGGAAAGGGTGCAGATCCTGTGTGTGGAATTTTAATGTTTTCAAAAAGTTGAGAAAGAGTTCCATCTTCTCCAAATTCTCCATGAGTTGCATTGAAGAAAACATCAATTTTTGCCATAAGTTTTTCTCCATCAGTTGGAATTCCACCTAAATGCCATTGCCCATTTTTTGCAATTAAAATATCGTGTACTTTATATTTCTCAGGCTGATTTTTTAAATAGGACAAAACGCTCGCCCCACTTTTAAGCGAAACATCATATTCATTACTTATTCCTCCACGAATGACTCCGACTCTTAACATGTTTATATTATAACGCACAAAGCAAAATATGTCAGATTTTTTATCCGTGTCGGAGCCCCCGCAGAGAGGGTAAAGCGGGAAAAAATATGACATATTTTGCGTACCTATTTTAAAAAATTCTTTGCACGTTTCTTTTTATGAAAAGTAATAGCAAATCTGTGTGCTTCACTATTTGATAGCAATATTTCACTTTTATATTTTTTAGCTTTCACCTCATCACCCAATATAGCTTTTGGTTTATGTCTTTCATCTTTCAATACTGAAACGAGTGAAATATTTAGTTGATACCTTTTCAATACTCTACGTGCCACATTTAGTTGTGCTTCTCCACCGTCTACGACAACAAGGTCAGGCATTCCCCACTCCGTGTGTCTGAAACGTCGCGACAAAATTTCCTCAAGTGCACCAGTATCATTTGCACCACTTTGTGTTTTAATATTAAATTTCTTATACTCACTTTTTATGACTTCACCGTTTTCTATTACAGTCATAACTCCAACCATATTTTTTCCAGACATATGCGCCACATCATAAGCCTCAACGCGAAATATAGCAGAAATACCAAAATTCTTATCCGTGTAGGACCCCTCTGGGGTAAAGCGGGAAGAATTTTGGTATTTCTGCGTAGTTTCTTCCTTAATTAAAGCAATATCATTAATATGCTGTAATGCAAAAATTTTCCTTTTTATTTCTTCAGCTTTCTCAAATTCTTGATTTTTTGCATACACCATCATTTCTTTTTTTAGACTAGAGAGAAGCAGTTTTTTCTTGCCTTCAAAAAAGAGTTTTATATGCTTAATATTATTTTTATATTCTACGACTGACTCAGGAGTAAGCCCCAATTGTCTATAAAATTCTTTTTGATCTTTCTTTGCAGAATGCTCGTCAATAAAAGGAAAAATTTTACGAATAATTTTTAATGCTTCTTTCAGCTGGCCTCCATTCGTATAAGGACCAAAAGTCGAGGAAAAATTTTCATATTTTTTTGAAGATAAGTCCTTACCTCTAACAATTAAAATTTTGGGTATGGATTCATTTGTAATACATACAAAATTAAAACTTTTATCATCTTTTTCTTTTGTATTGTAATACGGCTGATGTTTTTTTATAAAATTTGCCTCCAAAATTAGCGCTTCTAATACACTATCGGTTTCCTGCCATTTTACAGTTGAAGATTTAAAAACCATATCCAAAATAAGTGGCCCGCGAGTTTCAATAAGGTCTTTTCCAAAATAACTCCTCACTCTGCTTCGAAGCGATGTCGCTTTGCCTATATACAAAATATCCTTCCCTTTTTGAAAGAAATACACCCCCGATTTGTCTGGAATTCCAAGTTTTTTTAACTGTTGACTTTTCATTTCCTTAAAACTTTTTTGAGATACTTTCCTGTATGAGATTTTGGAGAATTTGCAATTTGTTCTGGAGTTCCTTTGGCGATAATTTCACCACCACCAAGTCCACCCTCAGGACCAATATCGATTATATAATCGGAACATTTTATAATATCCATATTGTGCTCAATAAGAACAACAGAATTACCTTTGTTTACAAGCAAATTTAAAACATCAAGAAGTTTCGCCACATCGTCATAGTGAAGTCCCACTGTTGGCTCGTCTAAAAGATAAATTGTTTTTTCCAAAAATGGTCGATAAAGTTCTGAAGAAATTTTTACACGTTGTGCTTCTCCACCAGAAAGTGTTGTGGCTGATTGTCCAAGCGTAATATATCCAAGCCCCACATCGCCTAGTGTTTTCAAACGATCATAAATTGCAGGAATATCTTTGAAAAATTCCACAGCTTCTTCCACAGTCAATTGAAGAATTTCATAAATATTTAATTTCTTATATTTCACAGCCAGAGTTTCTTTATCAAATCTTTTTCCGTGACACACATCACAAGTCACATATATTGTAGGCAAGAAATGCATTTCGACAGCAATCTCGCCGTTACCTTCGCAAGCTTCACAACGTCCACCTTTCACATTGAAAGAAAAACGATTTGCTTTCCACCCACGAAAACGTGCTTCTTCTGTTGTCGCAAATAAATCTCGAATATGAGTAAAACATCCTGTGTATGTGGCAATATTTGAACGTGGAGTTCGGCCAATTGGAGATTGGTCAATCAAAATTGCTCGAGATAAATATTCACTTCCAGTAAAACTCGCACAATTAAATGTCTGAGCACTACGATATTTTCTTTCAAATCTTGCTTGTAAATTTTTATGTAAAATTTCATACATAAAAGAACTTTTTCCAGAACCAGAGACTCCTGTGATTGTCACAAGTTTTCCAAGTGGAACTTCAACATTCATATTTTTTATATTAAAAACTTTTCCGCCAGCAATGCGAAGAGAACCCTTCTCAGAATCACGTCTCTTTTCTGGAATTTCTATGCGAGCTTCTCCACGCAAATAAGCAAGCGTACGAGATTTACTCGGATTGGTTTTCGCATCAAGAAGTTTTGGTAAGTAATCTGAAACAATAACTTCCCCGCCGTGCACACCAGCCTTTGGTCCAATATCGACTAGATAGTCAGCTGCGAAAATTGTATCTTCATCGTGTTCGACGACAAGAATTGTATTTCCTAAATCACGTAAATTCTCAAGTGTTTTAATTAATTTTTCATTATCTCTTTGATGAAGTCCGATAGTTGGTTCATCAAGCACATACATCGCACCCACAAGTCGTGAACCCAATTGTGAAGCAAGACGAATTCTCTGTGCCTCGCCGCCAGAGAGAGTATTTGCGCGACGATTGAGTGACAAATATTCAAGGCCCACATTTAACATAAATTCAAGGCGAGCTTCGATTTCTTTTATTACAACTTTTGAAATTTCTTTTTCTTGAGGTGTAAGTTTCAATTCAACAAAAAAATCCGCCGCATCAGAAATAGACATTGCTGTAATGTCAACAATGTTTACGCGCTTTCCTCCAAGAAAAACATGCAATGCTTCTGCGCGAAGTCTTTTTCCGTGACAAGTATCACAAGGTTCATCACCAAAAAGATGCTTTGTTCCCAAGCCATTACAAGCTTCACATGCTCCATATGGACTATTGAATGAAAAAAGTCTTGGTTCGATTTCAGGAAACGAAAATCCATCCTTTGGACAAGAATATTTACTTGAAAGTAATTTCTCTTCTTCGCCAATTTTAATTGTTACAATACCTTCTGCTTCTAGAAGCGCACGTTCAACAGCTTCCGCAAGACGCATGCGCAAATCATCCGGTTTGTCGTTGAATTCATGCAGAGCAAATTCATCAATTAAAATATCAATATCGTGTTTTTTATTTTTTTCCAAATCAATTCTATCTCGAAGATTTTTCATCTTGCCGTCAAGACGAATTTTTTGAAAACCCTTGCCGAGCAAATCGTAAAGCAATTGATAGTATTCACCTTTTCGTCCTCGCACAACTGGAGCAAAAATTTGAATTGGAGTTTCGTCCCAAGTCACATTCATAACCTTTTTCACACTTTTTGATTTCAATTTATGTTCATTTATTTTTTCAAATATGAATCCCAAAATTTCTTCATTTGAAAGTTTTTTAATTTCATCACCGCATTCCAAACAGTGCGGACGTCCAACACGCGCGTAAAGAACACGAAGATAATCGTAAATTTCTGTAATAGTCGCCACAGTTGAACGCGGATTGTTGGAGCGAGATTTCTGGTCAATAGAAATAGCCGGCGAAAGACCCGAAATCTCGTCGACATCAGGCTTTGGCATCTGGTTCAAGAATTGCCTTGCATATGCAGAAAGCGACTCCACATATCTTCTCTGCCCTTCAGCAAAAATCGTATCAAAAGCAAGAGAGCTTTTTCCGGATCCGGACATGCCAGTAATCGCAATCATTTTGTTGCGTGGCATTTCCAAGCTCACGTTCTTGAGATTGTGAGTTCTAGCACCTTTTATTATTATTTTCCCATCATTTTTATTATTCATAAAATAATTTCAATTTTGTATTTGTGTCATGCTGAACTTGTTTCAGCATCCAGACCCGAATTAACCTGGATCCTGAATCAAGTTCAGGATGACACCCACACTGTGGTTTCTCTTACAACGAAACGTGACCCCTTCATACTCTATATGGGGGTATACTAATATTTAACTAAGATAAGTGTAGCATATGATTAAATATTTGACAAAACACCCCACTATGGTAATCTAAATCCGAACGAGCTTTTTGACAAAAATTGTTAGTAATTCCCGAGAAGATTCCATGTGTGTCTTTTGGGGAATTATTAACAATTTAAATAAATATAAATATGAAAAAAATTATCTTAATTATGTGTATTGTAGTAGCATCTACAATAACAAAAGCTGGAGGATTACCATTATCACCATGGCCTCATCGTATTGTTACAGGAGGAACTATCGGTCAACAATTGGTTGACACCTTAACCATGCTTTCACCTATTGCATTTTTTGCTTTAGTGTTAATCATTTTGGATTACTACGATACTAAAAAGGTAAAACCAACCGAACAGTAATACAGTAATAGTGGTTATAAAATAGGGCTTAGATATTAGTATCTAAGCCTTTTTATTTTTCCATTTTCTGTTTCAACATCATAATCTCATCTCGCAAAATAGCTGCAGTCTCGAAGTCCAATTCTTTCACCACCGACTTCATCTCTTTTTCCTTAATCGAGATTATTTTTTCATACACGAGTTTTTCGCGTTCTTCGTCGGAGAGTTTTTCCAATTTATCTTTGCCTTTTTCTTTTGCCACGACTTTTGCAAAGAGTTCGAAGTCGAGAGCGAGTTCGCCGTTGACGGCTTTTTCATGTTTGCTCTCCATGGCTTGGGTGATGTCTTGAATCTTTTTGATAATTGTTTTCGGAGTGATGCCATGCTTTTTATTATATGCGACTTGAATTGCACGACGACGATTGGTCTCACTTATCGCGCGCTCCATCGAGCCAGTGATGTTGTCGGCATAAAGAATAACTCGTCCTTCAGAATTTCTCGCCGCCCGGCCAATGGTTTGAATGAGAGAAACTTCACTGCGCAAGAAGCCTTCTTTGTCTGCATCGAGGATGCCGATAAATGCGACTTCCGGCAAGTCCAAACCTTCACGTAGCAAGTTCACACCTACAAGCACATCGAAATCTCCACGGCGGAATGCCGTTAGAATTTGAATACGTTCAATTGTCTTTATATCACTATGTAGATATTCTGCTTTAATTTTTTTCTCTTTCAAATACACAGACAAATCTTCTGCCATCTTTTTTGTAAGTGTCGTTGCTAATACACGGAAACCTCGCTTGATTGTCGCTTCTGCTTCGGAAATAAAATCAACAATTTGACCGGGGTACAAATTCCCATAGGTCCGACCTATGGACTTTTGCTTTTTAGAATCTGGCCATAGGTCGGACCTATGGGAATTCTCCAAAATCGGGCGAATAATTATTTCCGGATCAATAAGCCCTGTTGGACGAATAATTTGCTCCACAATCTGTTCGCTCTTTTCTCTTTCATATTCACTTGGTGTTGCTGTTGTATAAACCACTTGCCCAACCCGCTCTTCAAATTCCGCGTACTTGAGCGGACGATTGTCTTGCGCAGAAGGTAAACGAAAACCAAAATCAACCAGTGTCTTTTTACGTGAAGCATCGCCGGCAAACATACCATTTAATTGTGGCACTGTTACGTGTGATTCATCGATAATTGTAAGGAAATCTGGAACCATTTTTCCCTCTTCTGCCAGGAGAGGGTCAGGGTGAGGTTTATGCGGAAAGTAAGACAAAAGTGTTTCCGGCGGGTCCCCTGCTTTTTTCCCAGATAAATGCCTTGAGTAATTTTCAATACCCGAGCAATAACCCATTTCACGAATCATGGCGAGGTCGTAGTTTGTTCGGCGTTTGATACGTTCGGCTTCAAGAAGTTTGCCTTCTTTTTCAAACTTTTTTAATTGTGCAGTAAGTTCAGCCTTAATTGCTTTCACCGCTTTATCTTTTTTATCAGAATTTGTTATGAAATGTTTTGCAGGAAAAAGAAACATAGACTCCACCTCTTCACGCACAGTAGAAGAAACAGGATCAACGACTAGAATTCTTGTGATTTTATCGGCATCAATAAATATCTGATACATGTATGTCTCCGACACCGGCATTACATCAACTCTGTTTCCAAGTGCACGAAATTCTCCAGAATTCAAATCAGCATTTGTGCGCGTAAAATGAATTGCAATAAGTTTTTTCAATAAATCATTTCTTCCGACCCTATCACCCACTTTCATCATCAAATTTTCTTTCGCATATTCTTCCGGACTTCCCAATCCATAAATGCAAGAAACTGATGCTACAATTATCACATCTTTTCGTGTAAGTAGCGCTTGCGTCGAAGCATGACGAAGACGATCAATCTCTTCATTGATCTGTGCATCTTTCTCAATATATGTATCCGTTGTCGGCATGTACGCTTCCGGCTGATAATAGTCATAGTACGAGACGAAATAATGCACAGCAGCATCAGGAAAAAATTCTCTATACTCTTGAGCAAGCTGAGCAGCGAGAGTTTTATTGTGAGCAATGACAAGTGTCGGTTTACCGATTTCCGCAATAACATTTGCCATGGTAAAAGTTTTACCCGAACCAGTCACACCAAGTAAGGTTTGCTTCTCCATTCCCTTCTTTACCCCTTCCACCAACGACGAAATAGCCTTGGGCTGATCTCCCGCCGGAGCGAAATCACTCTTGAGTTTGAAAATACTTTTTGACATAGATATACTTTAAATTACCACAACTCGCCCCGTACTGAAAATCATACGCATTCGGTGTGATTTTCTAGTACTGGGGTCACCTGCAGGTTTGTATTCAGATTTTAATTTAAAAACACTTTTTCCCATCGCATTTACACTCTACGCTATTTTGAGAAATAAAAAAAGTAGTATTACGTTGCCATAATACTACTTCGCCAAAATTTGGGTTGATTATGAAATTAAAAGATCAAATCAAACACAGAGTATTTAACTACTCGTCACTACCATTGTAAGTAGTGTACACCTCGACTCGAGAGGTTTTGTTATACCCAAATTTCATTATAAAAATAGCAGATTAGGGATAGGTTGTCAAAACACGACTCCGCTTCGCTTCGCTGGACTGCGTTTTCAACAGTCCGAGTACGGACTAAGAAAACGGGAGCTTGACGGTATATGGTTTATTTTGATAGTATATGTACATCACCAACGGAAAAGTCTACCCTGTAAGGTTCGTCCTTGCAGGGCCTTTTTTATTCTACTTCGCTTTATACTCCAACTTCCCTTTTAATTCATTCATAAACCGTAGATATGAGCGAATTATTCTGAATTTCAAAAGCGCAGAAAATTTGAACCTGTTAGGAACAATAAGTGCTTCAAGCTTGTTTTGCTCTATGAGATATTTTGCAAGACAATAAAAGTCTCCATCTCCCGTGACAATGATTGCTTTGTCATAATTCGGATATTCTATCATCGCTTGCAACACAAGTTCTGCATCGCAGTTACCTTTTGTTGTACCATCTTTATATTCCAAAGTCGGCTTGAATATGCAGATAAATCCCGCTTGTTGTAAAGAAGTATACAAACTGGTATTTCCTTCAATATATCCGATGAACAAAAATGCTTTTGTTACGCCGTATTTTTCTTTCAAATAAATACGAAAGCGTGCAAAATTCAGTTTCCAGCCAAGCTCACGAATAGCAAGATTAACGTTTTGACTATCTATAAATGCATAGTTGTTTCGTTTGTTTATCACTCCAGAATTATACCATAAACTATTTATTATACTCCTTCAAAAAATTTTCCTTGAATTCAAAAAAAGTTCCATCGATAATATGTTCGCGCATTTTTGCGACGAGGTTTGAGATGAAATACAAGTTGTGAATACTTGCGAGTTCTCCCCCGAGCATTTCTTTTGCATGAAAAAGATGTGAAATGTAAGCACGTGTAAAATTTTTGCAAGCATAACATTCACAATCAATTTCGATTGGAGAAAAATCATTTCTATATTCACTATTCATTAGATTCATCCTGCCATTTTTAGTATAAAGTGATGCTCCGCTACGTGCATTCCTCGTCGGTGCAACACAGTCAAAAAGATCTACACCATTTTCAACCCCCATAAATAAATCTTCAGGTTCACCAATGCCGAGCAAATGTCGTGGTTTTTCTTCTGGCAAAATTTCATTCACCCATTTCACTGCTGTCTCCATATCTTCTTTGGCAAAACTTCCACCAATTCCAAAACCATCAAAATCTAAACTTCCAATATATTCTGCGCTTTTTTTGCGAAGATTTTCGTCACGTCCACCTTGCACAATGCCGAAAAGCGCTTGTGGAGTTCTCCCCTCTCCTTTCAGGAGAGGGTTAGGGTGAGGTTGTAATTTTTCTGCCTCTAATTCTTTATGTCTATCCAAACATCTCTTTGCCCAATTGTGTGTGCGAGTTAGCGCATCTTCTTGATAACGAGTATTTTCAGTCGGTGATGTACATTCATCAAAAGCAAAAATCATATCGGCACCCAAATTGTGTTGTATCTCAATTGATTTCTCTGGTGTAAAATAATGTAAACTTCCATCAAGATGTGAACGAAATGAAACTCCATCTGCACCGATTTTTACAAGTGGAGCAAGGCCGTCTTCTACGCTCGAGCGTTCGGGAATAATGAGAGATGGATCAGTAATTTTTGTAACTTTTGAAATTTGTTTTCCATAAGCAACACCTAAAGAAAAAACCTGAAAACCTCCAGAATCTGTCATTGTGGGTCCATTCCAACCCATAAATTTCCCTATTCCACCTGCTTGTTTTACTAACTCGTCACCAGGTTGTAAATATAAATGATATGTATTCCCAAGCACAACCTGCAGTGGTAATGCTTTCAAATTTTCTGGAGTCAAACCTTTCACTGTAGCTTTTGTTCCCACAGCCACAAAAGCAGGTGTCAAAATATCACCGTGAGGTGTAGATAAAATACCGGCACGTCCAAGTGCATTATCTAATTTTTTTTCAATTTTAAAATTTAATGCTGACAAAATATTATATAAATTCATTTCTCAATTTCTACCCACTTTTGTGTCTGAATATTTACAGGACTTGATAGTAAAACTTTTTGAAAAGGATCACTTGGGTCTGAAACTGAGCTTTCGACATTTGCTACAACGGTACTATCAATTGTAGGTAGCGTCGCTGTATCTCCAACTACGATTGGTGTTTCTCGTGGAAGAATAATTTCAAAATTTCCTCCACCACGGCCCACAAGATCTCCTGAAATTCCAGCATCCGCAAGTACTATTGAAGTCTTTTGATCCGGCGCCGAATATAAAATTGCTTTTGATGACGAAGGATAGACTTCTAAAATACTACCAACGGCTATTGATCCATCGACAAAAATTGTTGATCCTGCTTTTACTCCGTCCTTTTCACCTGCGTCTAAAATCAAAGTATCAAATGAAGAATTGCCAGGCTTTGCCACTATATTTGCCAATACAAAATTTTTACCAGAAATTTTCCTACCCAAAATTTCTTTTAATTTATTATTTTCTTCAAGAGTGAGATTCATTGCCTGAAGTCTCACGTACGCACCTTCGAGGTCTGCCTTCAGTTCATTGTTGTGATTTTCCAATGCATGTTTTGTTTTCAATAAATATACATAAGAGGAAAATCCATTTGAAACACTGTGACCAATAAAATAAAATGGTCTAGATACAAAATAAACAAATCTTCCTCCTAGATTTCGTGTAGTTTTATTTGATAAAATAAAACTTGCAAATAAAATAATTATTGCAAAACTTACAAAACTCTTTTTCTTAAAAAAAGAAATATTTTTTTTATCTTGGCGGTAGTGCATCATAATCTGGTACCAATAATTCTTTATAATATTCCAAGTCTTCAAGCACTACTCCCGACCCACGAGCGACAGCAGAAAGTGGATCTTCTGCAATATAAATTGGAATCTTGATAATTGTATTTAAAAGTACATCCAAGCCCTGAATTAAAGCTCCACCGCCTACAAGCACAATACCTCGATGCATTACATCTGAAAGAATTTCTGGTGGAGTCGTTTCAAGTACCTCACGAACTCCTTCGACAAGACTGTAAATCGAAGGGAGCATTGCCTCACGAATGTCAGAGTCTGTCACAATCACTTCCCTCGGAAGTCCTGTCACCATATCTCGTCCACGAACTTCTGTTTCCATAAAATTTTCTTTTATTACAGAACCAATTGCAATTTTTACAGACTCTGCAGTTTTTTCTCCAATCAAAATTTTAAATTCATCTCGCAAATACGAAATGATATCATTATTTAATCTATCTCCGGCAATTTTTAAGTTTTTTGATCGCACAATTCCTCCAAGAGAAATCACTGCGATATCTGTCGTGCCACCACCGATATCTATAATCATTGACCCCACAGGGTCTTTTACTGGCAAGCGAATTCCAATTGCTGCGGCCATTGGCTCTTCAATTATATGCACCTCGCGAGCACCTGCATTTTTTGCTGCATCGTAAACTGCACGAATTTCAACGTTTGTAATTCCAGATGGCACCCCGACAACAACTCGAGGATGAATTAATTTCTTCGACATTTTTTCAGTCTTGCCAATTAGGTAAGCGAGCATTTCTTCTGTAACCTCAAAATCAGAAATAACACCATCGACAATTGGTCGCACAGCTTTTATATGTGCTGGTGTACGGCCGAGCATTTGTTTTGCTTCAGCACCAACTGCGACAATGCGCCCTGTCTTCTGATTGACTGCTACAACAGACGGTTCATTTATCACAATACCGTGACCTCGCAAATAAACTAAAGTATTTGCTGTACCCAAATCGATACCAATGTCGTTTGAAAACATTTCATAGAATTTCCGGAGCATATATTTTTCTTAAACCTTTAAAAAATTAACAATTTTGTCGAGCGCGACTATCTCGGCCTTTTGTTCTGCGCGCCTCTTCACTTCGACTCCACCAGCAGTAATACTTTTTGTTGAAATAACAATTCTCCATGGCATTCCAAGTAAATCTGCATCAGCAAATTTTTCTCCCGCTGAAATACCACTTCGGTCGTCAAATAAAACTTCAATACCATTTTCATTTAATGTTTTGTAAAGTTTTTCAGCTTCCTCTTTTATTTTTTCATCTTCACCTAAAAGTAAAAGATGTGCCTTAAATGGAGCGACAGATTCTGGCCAAACAATTCCACGTTCATCAGAAAGTGTCTCAACAATTGTGCCCATTAGGCGAGTAGTGCCTATGCCATAGCAACCCACTATAGGGTAAGCACTTCCTCCGTCTTCTGTCGTATATGTAAAATTGAATGCTTTTGGATATTTTTGCCCAAGGTCAAAAACATTTCCGGCCTCCACAGCTTTTGCTCCGACAAGATTTTCTTTTCCACATTTTGGACAAGTGTCTCCAATTTTATTTTTTGCTACTTCAGTATTTGCACAATAATTGCAAGCGTCACAATAAATAATATCGTCTTCACCAGCATCTGTCACAATCATAAATTCATAAGAAATTTTTTCAGAAAATCCTCCCCCCGAAGCTTCTGTTACTTTTGCCACAAGTGCGCAACGATTATAAATTTTCAAATATGCTTTTTTTACTTCTTCATAAAATCTTTCAAAATCTTCTTGCGTCGTGTGGAAACTGTACATGTCTTTCATTCCAAACTCTCTTCCACGCATAATACCAGACTTCGCGCGAAGTTCGTCGCGATATTTTTGTTCAATTTGGTAAATAGCAACTGGTAGATCTTTGTATGATTGCACATATTCGCGAGCAATAGGTGTGACTATTTCTTCTTCACTTTGACCAAGTGCATATTCTTTTTCTGTGCGACTTTGAATTTTGAAAAGCACATCGATATTGTCCCAACCTCCTGTCTGCTTCCAAGGTTCACTCGGGTGAAGAGTCGCCATGCGGATTTCTTGCCCACCGACTGCATTCATTTCTTCTCGAATTATATTTTCAATTTTATTCAAAACTCTTGCTCCAAGTGGCAAATACGAATACACTCCAGCCATCTCTTTGTGGACATATCCGCCTCGTATCAAAAGCTCCGCATTTTTTGCAGTTTCGTCTGCTGGGGCCTCTTTTCTAGTTTTCGTAAAAAGCTTCGATTGTCGCATATATAATGGTATCTTACATTAAATTCCCCCTCCCGTCCACCGCACATTTTTCCCTTTACAATACCCAAAATGAAACATATACTTTTGTGATAAAAATTAAATATTCGGACTTATGGCAAAAAATGTAAGAGAGGAGAATACAATTCTCCCAAAACCTGCATTCACTGGATTTGTTGCAGGAGTGATTGGTAAAAAAATACCAATTAAAGTTAAATCAATGAAAGGTTACGCCAGCAATGGTTACAACCGAAGAATGTTGGACAGGTAAACATCTACCTATCAAAAAGAAAGAGGCGGCATACCCAAACCGCCTTTTTTGTTACGTAATTTTACAATTTTTGATTTAAATGTTAAGATTTAAAAAAATTCAAATAATAAATAATAATTGTTATGGAAAAAGGAATCGTATTTAGAAAAGATGGTAAATTTTATGTAAGTCAAAACTGGTCAAGTAAAAAACTTTCAGATTTTGAACGTGACGTAGAAGAACTTGCACAAAACAAAAACAAACTAATTTTTAGAGAACCAAAAGCAAAAGAGTATGAAATTATTTCTTCTGCTAAAGATTGTCCTCTGGATGAAAATCTTGTAGGAAAAACAGTAACTTTTACGCTAAGTAATGATCTAGCAACTGTTGTAGAAGAGGATGCTTTGTCTTCGTTATTAGAATCCATCAGAAAAGGGCGTTTGGAATAATTCCGAACGCTCTTTTTCAAATTTTTATTAAATAAAACCAATAAGAAATTCTTTCGCTAGGTCTTGCCTAGTGGAATTAAAGAAAACAACGAACTAGTCTAATATTTTCTGTTTCTATTTATGTATGATAGTATGATTTCTGAACCTTGATTCTTTGAAAATACATATTTTAACGTTTATATTTGACGAATTACCTTAGTTTCTTTTGGGAGGTTGAGGCAATTCGTATAAATATATTGTTAAATAAAAAATAAACAAAATGAAAATTATCAAAAAAATCCTGCACTTTCTTTTTCCAAAAAACTACTGCCTACAAATCTCTTTGATTATTATGGACGTAGACCCCGAAATTAAACCTGCACTTACTGCAATTATCGGAAGAGTAATTGACATCACACTCAATGATTCTGATATGCGTGAAAAAATCGCAGGATTACCACCCGTTGATTACACCCAAATGCTTGAAAATGAAAAACTTGCTCGACCATTCATTAAAATGGCGGATCTTATTTTAAAAAACAATAAAGAAGAGATCGCTGATTTTATTAAAAAACTAGATCGCCCCACCGTCAAAACAATCAATGTACTTCTCTATTGTGCTTTTTTAATCTATCATGGAACATATCTTCCCTTAGCAGAACAAAGAAGAATTTGTGAGTTTGCTTTAAAAAACAATGAAGGCAGTGAGTATGAAAGTGGTTATCGAACGGAAATTGAAAGAACCAACAAAATAATCAAAAGAATAATTGAATTATGTATGACACGAAATGTTGCTTATATGAATTCTTATCAAATTCGTAAATTCTTAAATGAAAATTGATTATTTTAGAAAGAAATTGACCCGTTTCCATGTTTTGGAAATGGGTCAATTTAATTATAAAACATAATTACTATTTTTAAAAATTTACAGAGGATTCAACTTTGTAATTACTAAAATCCAAACTCAGAGTATAAAATATTGTTTTTATACTTTTCTAGAGCGAAACTAATATATGGAATAATATTTTCTGGCAAGTTATTTAACGAGAACCACTTTAATTCTTCGCATTTATCTGGCTCACAATTTATTATTTCACCTTCGTACTTATTTGCTGTTAAGAAAAAATCAAAACGCTCATCCTTGTCAGCTTTCCTGTGCATAATATGTACAACATTAAGGTCGACAGGTAAAATATTCAACCCGATTTCTTCTTTAATTTCTCTTGATCCACCTTCTCTTACGGTTTCATTTCCTTCAAGATGACCAGAGGGAAATCCATATTTTCCATCCATATAACCTGTATTTTTTCTTTTTAAGAGAAGAACTTTATCATCATTGATTAAAATGAAATATGCTGCCCCTATATATTTAAATCTTTCCATAATTTTTTATAAACAAGTGAGTGATGCGATGCCGTCGCCTGCGCGGAGTTTCATTATTGAGACACCTTGAGTTTGGCGACCGAGAGATGGGATGGAAGAAAGTTCGGTGCGGATGACCTGACCATTTTTGGACATTACGATGAGTTCTGTTTCATCTTTTATAACTTTTCCGACGATAAGAAGACCAGTTTTTGGAGTAACTTTTGCAGTTTTGATTCCAGAGCCACCGCGTTTTTGAATTTTGTATTCTTTAAGTCCTGTTTTCTTTCCCATACCATTTGCACTCATAGTAAGAAACGCTGCTCCATCTTTTCCGTCTTTTTTAATTACATCAACACCTATCAATAAATCGCCCTTTCCAAGTTTCATTCCGCGTACACCGCCCGCTGTACGACCCATTTCGCGAATATCGGATTCTTTAAATCGGATAGACTGACCCTTTGCAGTTGCAAGCATTATCTCATCCCCTTTTTCTACAAGAAGTGCTGACTTTAATGAATCATCTTTATCGAGCTTGATTGCGATGAGTCCACTGCGACGAACATCTTTAAATTGTTCGTAAGACATTTTTTTGGCAGTTCCATTTTCTGTAACCAACATCAAATATTGTTCTTTAGCTTTTTTATCTTTTGAAACAGGAAGAATGGACATCACTTTTTCATCACCAGTGAGCTGTAAGAAATTCATTATTGATTTTCCTTTTGTTGCGCGTTTGCCTTCTGGGATATCATACATTTTTATCTGATAGGCTTTTCCAAGATTTGTAAAGAAAAGCAAATCACTGTGAGTATTTGTATTAAGTAAAATATTTACAAAATCTTCTTCTTTTGTTTCGAGGTCAATAACTCCGACTCCCCCACGCTTTTGTGAGCGATATTCCACCGGGTCAGTGCGCTTTACATAACCACCAGAAGTAAATACAAGAACAGATTCTTTTTCAGGAATTAAATCTTCGTCAGAAATTAATTTTACTCCGCCTTTGACAACTCGAGTACGACGTTCATCTGCATATTTGTCGCGAATTTCTTGCAATTCTTTTGCAATCAATGCAAAAATCTTTTTTGTACTTGCTAGCAATTCTTTCAATTCTTTTATTAATTTCTGTTTTTCTGCAAGTTCTGTCTCTACAGCTTTTCGCTCAAGTCCTGCAAGTTTTTGCAAACGCATTTCCAAGATAGCTATTGCTTGAAGTTCTGAGAATTTAAATTCTTTCATCAAATTTAATTTCGCAATTGCTCCATCTTTTGATCCACGAATAACTGTAATCACACGGTCGATATGGTCGAGAGCTTTTTTCAAACCAAGTAAAATGTGTTCACGCTCTTCAGCTTTACGTAGATCATATGCTGTACGACGTCGTACCACTACTTCACGGTGGCCGATGAATTCAGAAAGCAAAGATTTCAACGAAAGAGTTTGTGGTACACCTTCCACAAGAGCCACGACGTTGAAATTAAAATTTTGTTCGAGCTGTGTGTGTTTGTAAATAAAATTCAAAACTTTTTGTGGATGAACTCCTTGTTTTAAATCAATAACGACACGAATATCTTTTGTAGATTCATCTCGCAAACCTTTCACTCCTTCAAGTTTTTTCTCTTGAACTAAATTCGCAATATTCATTATGAGATCACTTTTGTTTACGCGATAAGGAATCGAAGTGATTATGATTTGAGCAAGACCGTTTTTCATCTCGGAAATTTCTGCTTCACCCCTGCAAACCACTCCACCGCGTCCAGTCGAATAAGCGTGCTTCATATCTGCAGAACCGTAAACAATTCCACCAGTTGGAAAATCTGGACCCTTTATGTATTCAAGTAAATCTTCTGTAGTAGCGTCGTCTTTTTCTATCAAATGCAGTGTCGCATCGATGACTTCACCTAAATTGTGCGGAGGAATATTTGTCGCCATACCGACAGCAATACCAAGTGTGCCATTCAATAATAAATTTGGCACAGCAGCAGGAAGCACCACAGGTTCCTTTTTTGTACTATCGTAGTTTGCACGAAAATCAACTGTGTCTTTTTCCAAGTCACGCAAAATTTCATTTGAAAGTCGAGACATCTTTGCTTCTGTATAACGCATTGCAGCTGGTGGATCTCCGTCAATAGAACCAAAGTTACCTTGACCAATAATCAAAGGATATCTATACGAAAATTCTTGTGCCATTCCAACCATCGCATCATATACAGACACGTCACCGTGAGGATGGTATTTTCCAAGCACATCTCCAACTACCGCTGCAGATTTGCGAGTCTTTGCAGATGAAGTCAGACCCATTTCATGCATCGCATATAAAATACGTCTGTGAACTGGTTTCAAACCGTCACGCACATCTGGAAGTGCTCTTGAAGTGATGACACTCATTGCATATGAAATGTATGAGTCTTTCATTTCTGAAACAATATTTATCGGCAATACAGAAATACGCTCACTAGGAACTGCCGGCTCTATAGGTGTTTGATTTTTCTTTGCCATAAATTATTTTGTAGCGTTTACGTTGCTTAAATTATCTTTTAACATATTGAAGGGTTTCAAGTCATCGGCTAGTTTTGATTGCGTAACAGGTGTTGAAAAATGATTTCCAAGTGATGCAATCCAAAAAACTGTAATGATCGCTGTGAGTAAAATTGTTGTAGCAAAAACAATTTGCTTTCGTACAGCTTCGGGTTTTTGTTTTAATTTATGAATTATTGTTTTCATTAATTTTCCATTAAAACCACAACGTCCCCCTCCTTTCCATCTAAATCTTTTTTCTTTAATACCAATTTCTCAATCGGTGCGACTTTTTCTTCTCCAGCTTCTTTCAAAAAAGTTTTTAACATTGGCGCCTCATAATCCATTGGAATGATAAGCGATGGCTCAAAAGAAACTGCGAGTTTATATGCAGAAGTAGGATCTAAAAGATTTTTATTATCTCCAATTGGTACAAATAAAATATCTGGGCTACCTATTGCCTCTTTTGCTTCAGCTGACAAATTGTTTTTTGAAAGTGAACCCAAGAAACACATATGTATTCCTTCGAGTTCTACATTATATATTGTATTGATATAAGCCTTGCCGTCAATTTCAGTATCAGAACGAATTCCTTTTACGAAAATTCCTTTTACTTCATAGTCCCCGGGGCCTGAAATAACCACGGGTTCAGCATCGCCACGTGAAAGAATTTCTACACCATTGTAGTCTGGATGATTTGTAGTTGAAAGTACAACCTCTGCACCAAAACGTGAACCTTTGCCTGAAAATTTTGAATCTTTTCCAATAGGATTTACACCGATAACAGTGTCGCCTTGTGTGACTTTGAAAAATTGTTTGCCGAAATAAGTAATTATCATTGTCGGTATTATAGCAAAGAAAAGCTGGATTACAAAGAATATACCACCCCCTGCCCCCTCCTAATTTAAGTGGGGGTGAAGAAGGAGGTTCTTGGGTTGCATTTTTAGCATTTATATAGTATAGTCACTCCATTATTAGTCGGATTTTAGATTAACCCTGTTTGCCCTACTGAGTACGCCTCGGGACAAAAAGGCACTAAAACCTTAATCCGCAGTTTTATGCGGATTTTTTTTAATTATGACAACAGAAGTAAAAGAAGTAGAAAAAGTATTGAGTAGTGCTCACGCAATGCTCGACAAGAGTAAAAACCCTCTTGAAGCTGAAGCACTCGTCGAAGGACCAGTGATTTCAGTCATGAAGTCTGCTGTATATGTTGACCTCGCTCCATTTGGAACAGGTATTATTTACGGTCGCGAATTTATGAATGCTCGCGATATTATCAAGAAAATAAATCTTGGAGATATCATCAAAGCAAAAATCGTCAGTGCAGAAAACGAAGATGGCTATATTGAGCTATCTTTGAAAGAAGCGAAACAAGCTCTCATTTGGAGCGACGCTGACAAGGCTATTAAGAATAAAACAATTTTTGAAATTGCTGTTAAAGAAGCAAACAAAGGAGGTCTTATTTTGGAATGGCAAGGAATTGCCGGTTTCCTACCTGCATCACAACTCAAATCTGAACACTACCCTCGAGTAGAAGATTCTGATAAAGACAAGATTTTAAAAGAATTGAAAAAAATAGTTGGAAAGAAACTTTCAGTTATTATGATTTCAGCTCTTCCAAAAGAAGCAAAACTTATTTTCTCTGAAAAAGATACAAACCCTGAAGAGAAAATGGAAATCGTCGGCAAATACACAGTCGGTGACGAACTCGAATGTGAAGTTGCTGGAATGGTTGATTTCGGAGTATTTCTTAAACTTGAAGATGGCCTAGAAGGACTAGTGCACATTTCTGAAATTGATTGGGGTCTAGTGGAAGATCCTCGCCATATGTTTAAAGTTGGCGACAAAGTTCGTGCAAAGATCATTGAAGTGAAAGAAGGAAAAATTTCTCTATCAATCAAAGCTCTTAAAGAAAATCCTTGGAAAGAATTTGAAGGTAAATTGAAAAAGGGCGACATCATCAAAGGCGTCGTTATCAAATTCAACAAACACGGTGCTTTGGTTTCAATCAAGGAAGGTGTTGCTGGACTTGTTCACAATTCCCTATTTGGTGGTGAAGCAAAACTTCGCGAAAAGCTAGAACTTGGAAAGACTTACAATTTCCAAATCACTCTTTTCGAACCAAAAGACCAACGCATGACTCTCGCATACCTAGAAAAATAATTCAAATATTTTCTATTAAAAAATCCTCTCAATTTGAGAGGATTTTTTAATTTGCTATTTATGTAAAAATGTTGTAATGTAAATTTTGTATAACAACTAAATACTTATTTACATGGAAAAAAATGACAATAAACATCACATTCGATCACAGAAGCCACCAGAAGATAGAGATGCTGGCTTCAGGAAAAGAAAAGGCTACTCTTTAGGTAGCCACAGAAAAAATGATGACACTCCTACTCAAAAAAGTAGCAAAGGTCATTCAGGGAAAAGTCGGGGTGTTAATTAATTTAACACAAAGGATGGGTTCACTGATAATTCAGCGAACCCATTTTTAATTATACAAACTCATCATTTTGTCTTTGCCGGATTCGGAAAAGGTTTCTAGGGCGAGGGTGATTTTTTTGGAAAGTTTTTTGAGGTCGGCAATTTCAGTGTCTTTGAAATCTTTCAAAAGAAAAGCGAGCACAGCTTTTTCGCCAGATGGCTTTTTTGTTTTACCGCCCGGAGTGTGCGGTGAAATGCCGACACGAATGCGGACAAATTCTTGCGACTTTACGGCGCGGATGATCGATTCGAGGCCATTGTGTCCACCAGAACTTCGATTGAAAGAAATTTTCACACTACCTATCGGAATATCAAGATCGTCATATACGACAACCAAAGTGCTCAAATCTTTTTTGGATTTTATGAGTGGTGCAACGCTTTTACCTGAATTATTCATAAAATTATTTGGTAAAACAAATTGCATTTTTTCTTTTTCAATTTTTCCAGCAGAAACGAGTGCTTTTATTTTACCTTCCTCTTTCCAATCAGAAAAAACATTTTTCTTTGCAATCCATTCCAAAATCATTCGTCCAGCATTGTGACGATTATTTTTATATTCTGCTCCCGGGTTTCCCAAACCTACAATTGTTATCATTTTTTTATTCTACCATATTAAACGTTTTGAAAATATAGTGTCGTACAACAACAACCTCCTTTGTGTCAAGGCGTATTTTAGACTATAATTGTCGCATGGAAAATCAAAATACAAATAATATTGAAGTACAAAATTTAGAAATACTTCCACCAACTAAGCCGACTGCAAGAGAATCAGTCTGGGACCTAGCAAAATTTTTATTAATTGCTCTCGCTATCGTTTTACCAATAAGATTTTTTGTCGCACAACCTTTTGTGGTGTCAGGACTTTCAATGTATCCGACATTCAATAATGGCAACTACCTCATCGTCGATGAAATTTCATATAAAATGCACAACCCAGCTCGAGGTGACGTAATCATTTTCCATTATCCAAAAGACCCAACAAAATATTTTATTAAAAGAGTCATAGGTCTTCCAGGAGAGACAGTCAAAATTGACGGTAGCACTGTGTCTATAAAAAACTCTGCTCATCCCGACGGTTTTGTACTCGACGAACCATATGTAAAAAACAAATCCAGCAATCAATCTCAATACGTTCTTGGTCCCGATGAATATTTTATGATGGGAGACAATCGCTCAGCAAGTTCAGACTCTCGTATTTGGGGAAATTTACCAAAAAAATTAATCGTCGGTCGAGCATTTTTGCGACTATATCCATTATCAGATCTTAATGTTCTTCCGGGTGAATACAAACCTGAAGGCACAAATTAATTTATGACTGAAAAAAATAAAAAAGGAAACAAGGAACCCCTCGGAAGTCCTAAAGGAATGCGTGATTTAGTTGGACAGGATTATTACAATTTCCAAGGATTTTTTGAAAAAGCTCAAGAAGTAGCTGTGTACTACGGTTTCAAACCAATTGAAACTCCAATACTTGAATACGAAGAAACATTTACTACAGCGGTAGGAGTAGGTACTGATATCGTGGACAAAGAAATGTACACTCTTAAAACAAAAGGTGGTGACCATCTTGCAATGCGCCCAGAGCACACCGCAGGTACAATGCGCGCATATATCGAACACGGCATGCAAAACGAGCCACAGCCAGTAATGCTCTATACAGGTAGCCCAGTATTTCGCCACGACAAACCCCAACGCGGACGATATCGCCAGTTTTGGCAATTTGATATGGATGCTCTCGGAAGTGAAAAAAGTATTATCGATGCTTTGGTAGTAAAAGCTGTGCTTACAATACTAGAAGAAGCTGGTGCTCACAATTTATCTGTAGAAATAAATTCAATTGGTGACAAAGAATGCCGAGGTCAATATTTAAAAGAACTTACTGCATATTACAAAAAACATTTAAGTTCCCTACCAGCTGTAGATCGTGAAAGACTTAAAACAAATCCACTTCGAATCCTAGATTCAAAAGAAGAAAAAACAAAAGAAATAAATATTGATGCTCCAGATTCTATCGGCTCTCTTTGTGCAAGTTGTAAAAAACATTTCAAAGAAGTTCTTGAATACTTAGAAGAAATGGGAATTGCCTACACTATTAACAAAAACCTTGTTCGTGGTCTTTCATATTACACACGTACCGTTATAGAAATCATTGAGCAAGATGGTGGCGAAGGTGGCACACCGCTCACTATTGCCGCTGGTGGAAGATATGACTATCTTGGTAAACAGCTCGGAAGTAAAAAAGATATTCCTGCAATGGGAATTTCAATTGGTATCGACCGTGTAGTAGGTGCTCCATGGTACAAAAAACTTTCTCCAAGAATTATGAAGAAAGCAAAGTTTTATTTCATTCAATTGGGCTCTGATGCAAAATTAAAAAGTCTTAATGTTATTGAAATCTTACGCAAAGCACATATTCCAATTTCACAGTCACTTTCAAAAGACAGCCTTGGTGCTCAGCTCGCAATTGCAGAAAAACTTGGAATGCCATATGCACTTATTTTCGGTCAAAAAGAAGCTCTCGAAGATTCTGTAATCGTGCGTGATATGAGCAACCGTTCACAGGAGACAATTAAACTTGCAAAACTTCTCGAATATATTAAAACTCTAAAATAAAATGGCAATAGAAATTGTTCAAAAAGAAAATCCGGTACTGCGTCGTATTGCGGAAACTGTTCCTGTAGCTGAAATCACGTCTTCAAAAATTAAAAAAATTTTAAAAGATATGAGTACTGCGCTTTCGGGTGAAGGCGACGGAGTAGCTATTGCAGCTCCGCAAATTGCTGTGCCACTTCGAATATTTGTCGTTTCTGGAAAAATTTTTGATGAAGATTTTACAGAAGAAACAAAAATCACAGATAAGAAAACAAAAAATCATCCTGACGTTGTTTTTATAAATCCTGTAATTAAAAAAATGTCGAAAACAAAAAAGTGGTTACCAGAAGGTTGTCTTTCGGTGCGCCCACTTTACGGTGAGGTCAGACGCTCGACGCACGCCACAGTTTCAGCTTATGATGAAAATGGAAAGAAATTTACTCGAGGTGGAGCTGGACTTCTTGCACACATTTTTCAACACGAAGTCGATCACCTAGACGGTGTACTTTTTATTGATAAAGCTAGAAAAGTGGAAGAAGGAATTCCTGAAGAAAACTAAAATTTTAGTATTTTTGTTTTTTACAGGTTTCGCAGGGCGACGGCCCGAGACTAAACAAATTTTCAGCAGAAAATTATGTGACTGTAAAAAATAACAAATATTAAAATTTTAGCCATATTAAACATGAGTAAATTAAAAATCGCATTTTTTGGAACACCAGAACTCACAACATCAATTCTCGATGAGCTTTTTTCTTGTGGTTACACACCAGAAGTTATAATCACTCAACCCGACAGACCACAGGGCAGAAAAATGATTATTACTCCTCCACCTGCAAAAGCCTGGGCACTCGCGCACAATATCCCCGTACTTCAACCAGAAAAAATTGATGAAAATTTTATTTCAGAAATTAAAAATTTAAATTTAGACATTTCCCTCGTAGTTGCTTATGGAAAAATAATGCCGACTGAATTAATCGATGCTCCAAAATTTGGCTCAATAAATCTCCATTATTCTCTTCTCCCGAAATATCGTGGAGCAACTCCTGTCGAATCTGCCATACTTGCTGGCGACGCGACAACAGGAGTCAGTATTCAACAAATGAAATACGAACTCGATGCTGGCGCAATCATTGCTCAGTCTGAAACAGAAATAGGTGCCAGTGAAACTGCTCCGGAACTTCGCATTCGTTTAAATGATGTTGGTAAAAAAATGATTGTCGAAGTTTTGAAACAATTTGAAACTGGTAATATCGTAAAAACTGAGCAAGACGAAAACAAAGCAACTCATTGCGCAAAAATAAAAAAAGAAGACGGCCTCGTTAACTTGGAAGTTGAACTTCCAAGTGAACTCTGGAACAAATACCGCGCCTACTTCGGCTGGCCAAGTATCTATTTCTTTGATCAAAATGGTAAACGCGTAAAAATAACCAAAGCAACATTTCAAGATGACAAATTTGTCATCGAAAAAATAATTCCCGAAGGTAAAAAAGAAACTGACTATTCTAGTATTTCGAAGTAAAAGGATTTCTTTTGGAAAGTCCTTTGAGCATTTTTTTGACGCTTGCGGCGCCACGTTTGTAGAGTGTTTGTTTTTTGTCTTTACTTGATGTGAGTTCGCGCACAAGATCTTCTTTGCAGGCATCTATGGCTTTATATAAATCTTCTTCTTCGGCGATTGAAGTGAAGTTTGAGCCGAGGGTATCTAGGCGAGCTTCAGATTTAAATACATCACCATTTTTATGATGATTTGTTGTTTTTCCAACTTCGATGTAAAGTATTGCTTCCTTTCCTTCGTGGCGGACAAATTTGCTAACACTTTCCATTTTTTTTTCAATATAAGCCTTTATCTCTGCAGTCAATTCCATATTCGTTGCCTTTATTTGTATATTCATATTTTTTTATGTATTAAGACTAATAAATTTATTATACCAAATTTTTGACTATATTAATACAATTTCTTTTTTTGCCCCTTTTTCCACTCTACTAGCTTCCCTGCCTCTATCTCTATCTTATTTGCTTTGCGATATTTATTAATATTTTTTCTTGGAGCAATATTTTCATGAGGAGAATTGTCGAGGACTTTTGAGATATACCAAAGATTTTTATTTGTTGTAACCCAATTTGCAGTTTTTCCATTATTAAATACTGAAAGGTCAAAGGGTTCGGAAAAACTCCGCATTGTTTTTTCTCCATCATCTAAAAAATATTCATGAAAATACGACATAGCAAGCTCACGGATAGTTTTGTAAACTGGCTCTCGATACCTAAGCACTGCATGATTTGTTTTGGAAATTGCACCAAAGTATCCATTTATTTTATATATAGCTACGACGTGGTCATAATCGTGGTCCGCAGAACGCAAATCAAGAAGTAAAGGTTTGTATCCGTGGCACGATAATATAAAAGCTGCAAGCATTGCACCTTCGATACAGTGAGCAATTTTTGAACGCATTGTCAGAAGTGGCGAACGACAAGTATCACCATTCATTTCAAAGTTAATATTAAAAGTATCTAAATAATCCTGAATTTTGGCAGGGGTGTTCAATTTTTTAATTAAATCTTTTTCTTTTTTTGTAAAATCCTCCATATACACATAATACATTATTTTTGGTACACTTGACCAATGAATACTTCACCCAAAAAAAGTGGTGCCTGGCAAAAAATTAAAAATGTTTTTAAAATAATTGGTCCGGGTTTCATTACCGGTGCTGCGGATGACGATCCTTCGGGAATTGGTACATATTCTCAAACAGGAGCGCAATTTGGCTACAGTCAACTTTGGTTTGCACTTTTCACTTATCCATTTATGACAGTAGTACAAGAAATGTGTGGACGCATAGGTTTAGTCACCGGCGACGGACTCGCAGGTGTTGTAAAAAAACATTATGGTAAAAAAATTCTTTACGGTGCTGTATCACTTTTACTTATCGCAAATATTGTAAATATAGGCGCAGATCTTGGCGCAATGGCTTCTGCTGGTCAATTGATTTTTGGTATTCCATTTATTTGGTGGATAATTGGCATCGCAGTATTTACGGTAATTGTTGAAATTAAAGTTCCATATCCAACTTATGCAAAAATATTAAAATTTCTAACTCTTTCACTTTTTTCTTATGTTTTTGTTGCATTTATAGTTCATCAAGATTGGAAACAAATTGCTATTTCTACACTCATTCCAAATATTTCTTTTTCAAAAGAATACATTATGAATATTGTGGCTCTCCTTGGAACAACTATTTCTCCTTACCTTTTCTTTTGGCAAGCAGATGAAGAAGTCGAAGAAGAAATCGAGGAACATAAAATAAAAGAAATTGGCGAAATTACAATGCCTATCGTTTCAGATTCCGATGTACACAGAATGCGTGTAGACACCGCAGCTGGAATGTTTTTCTCAAATATGATTACATTTTTTATTATAGTTGCGACAGCCTCTACGCTTGGAGCACACGGTGTCACAAATATAAATACTGCTACAGATGCAGCAAAAGCACTTCTTCCTCTTGCTGGTCATTTTGCTTATTTCCTTTTTGCTCTTGGAATTATTGGGGTGGGACTAATGGCAATTCCTGTTCTTGCTGGATCTGCTGCATATGCAGTGTCAGAAACATTTAATATGAAAGCTGGACTCAATAAAACTTTCACTCAAGCAAAAGGTTTTTATTTGATCATTGCAGTTGCAACACTTATGGGATTGCTAATAAATCTATTTAATATTCCTCCTTTCTTAATGCTCTACTACACTGCAATATTAAATGGAATCATCGCTCCAATTCTTTTATTCCTCATAATGCGTATTTCAAATAATAAAAATATTCTTGGTGGTCGCACGAATTCCCGCACGTCAAATGTGCTCGGCTGGATAATTACCATCTTTATGTCTCTCGCGGCCATCGCTCTTCTAGTATCAATTATTTAATATTGTATTTTTTAATTATAGAGACTAAATCGTCATGGATTATTCCATTTGAGGCGAGCTGACCTTTTATTTTTCCACCATTTGATTCAATGTTGCCATAAAGGTCGGTCACAGTGCCCCCAGCTTCCTCTACAATGATTTTTATTGCAACTGTGTCGTGTGGCTCTGTTCCACCAAAAAGTATTGCGGAAAACTCTCCTGCCGCCACAAGCGCTCCCATAAAAGCAATTGAAAGACCAGCAATAAGTCGTACGTCTCTGCCTCTCAATTCTTCACCGACAGGAAAAAGATTTGCAGGACCTCCCCACTTTCCAATACCTATTACGGTTCGTTTAAATTCTTTTGATTGCGAAACATGAATTTCTTTTTCATTTAATGTTGCGCCCTTACCTTTTTCTGCAAAAAACATTCGATCTAAAAATGGATCATAAATCAAACCCAAAATTGGAATTCCTTTTTCAGTCAAAGCTAAAACAAAAGTCGATGTAGGCACACCATGAGAAAAATTGTGCGTCCCATCCACTGGGTCACAAATCCAAATAAAGTCGCTTGCTGTTTTTACACCATCCCCTTCTTCAGAAATAATATTATGTTCTGGAAAATTTTTATTTATTTTTTTTATAACAAGTGAATTAATTGCGTGGTCGGTTTCAGTCACCGGTGAATGATCTTCTTTCCACTTTTTATTCATTCCTAATTTAAAATTTTCGCGCATTATAGCCCCTGCTTCATAAGCGACTTCTTGTGCTACTTTTTTATATAAATCAGACATAAATTATTTTTTACCAAAAATCCATCTACGCAATACTTTTGAAATTGCAACAATAATTGTTATACCAAAAATAATTAATACAATATTTTTCACAATCCCCACTCCCGAAGCTATAAGCTCAATACTATCCTGAAAAGCGTGCCCAGCCCAAATCAAAAGTGGCACATAAATTATCAAAGCAAAAATTTCATATTTTAAAAATTTCTTCAATGGCACACCAAGCTGTCCTGCAAAAAATGGTCCGAGAAAACGAAGTTGCACCATAAACCTAGAATAAAAAATAACATTCTCTGGATTTTGTTCAATCCAAGGACGACGACTTTCAAACATTTTTGCAAAAAATTTATTATAGAAAAGTGTAACCAAACGATTGCCTTTATGCGAAAGTGTGTACATTACTACATCACTCAAAAGTAAACCCAAAATAACCAGAGGAATTACAATGTAGTTGCTTAGCTCTCCTGCACCGACGACGTAGCCCAAAGCTAGCAAAACTACCTCCTCAGGTACAGGTATTACCACGTTTGCAAGCATAGAAATACCAAAAATACCCAAATACGATAGGCTTCCCAGCTGTTGTATCAATCCTTGCGTTTCTGTCATAAAGTCCTCCTAGTATAGCATCCGCAAAACAAATAATAAATTACTTGTTTTTAATGAGATTTTCATAAATATCAACAAATTTTTTATTCACTTTTTCCCATGAAAAATCTTTTATGAAATTATTACCATTTTTTTGTAACTTTTTATATAGAGCCGAATCATCTAAAAGTATTTCAACCTTCTTTACAAAATCATTTACATCTCCCGGTACTGCAAGCAAACCATTCTCACCGTCTGAAACTATAGATTTAGATCCCCCTGCATTTGCAACGACAGGCACAATACCAGAAGCTATAGCTTCTACTGTAACATTTCCAAAAGTCTCTGTGCTTGAAGGGAACAATAAAATATCAGATGAAGAATAAACTTCTGAAAGCATTCGCCCATCCAAATGACCAAGAAAGATTGCTCCAGGCATAAGTAACATCAAATCATTTTTTGCTGGTCCGTCCCCCACTACAACCATTTTAAAATCACTTCTATTTCTCCTCAAGACATTATAAGCTTCTGTTAAAATTTTTAATTCTTTTTCCCAGGCAATACGCGAAACGTGTAAAATTATTTTTTCATCATTTTCTGCAATACTTTTTCTCCAATTTTCACTTCTATATTTTTTATCAAAATTTTCAAAATCAACTCCCCACATTTGTGTTTCAGCATTCAGAATTTTATGTTTATGTAAATCGAGCATTGAAACTTCTGATGGCGTAGTTAGTATATCCATTTTCAAATACAATCTTCTAAGTAATTTCCAAACCAAAGGCTCCAGAAATGACATATGATAAAATCTCATTCTTCCAGCAAAATCTGTATGATGAGTCGCCACTATCGGAATATTGTTTTTTCTTGCATATTTAAGTGCCGCCCAAGACCCCGTCTCTGGGCTATGCACATGTATTATGTCTGGCTTAAATTCATTTAATACTTTTTCAAAACCTTTCATTCCAGGAAGTGGAATTTTATATTCTTTATAAAATGGTATTGAAATAGAAGGTACTTCAAAAATTGGTGCATTTGTTATTGATCGATCTTCAGCGTGTCCAGTAACTATCACACATTCGTGACCGAGAGCATGCATTTCACGCACAAAAGCCAATATGACCCTAGTCACACCGTCTTCCACTTTTAAAGTTCCATTGAAATATGCTATTTTCACAAATTTTAGGCTAATTCTTTCGTAACCGAAGAAGCAAATTTATTGTACGCGAAATATATCAAAAAGAAAACTATCACAATACCAAAAAGAGCATACTCACTATTTTTTATAAGACCACCCAATTGCTGATATGCTTTTGCAAAATAAAAACCAAGCATTGCAAAAAGAATTGATTTTGGAAGAGTTATCAGTAGTGATGCCCTTACAAATTTCTTTATTGGTGCTCGCACAGAACCGATAAGTATCAAACCCGGAATTGGAATCAGTGGAGAAACTTTTACCAATACCATCGTTTTATTTAAATGCCCATGCAAAAGATTTGTCATTTTCTCTACTCTTACGGGTGTAAGTCCCATCTTACTTCCATAGCGACTGATCAAATGTGCTCCGCCAAAGTACCCAATTGCATAATAAACACAATCCGCAGCGAGGTCACCTAAAACCGAAACACCAATTATAAAAAAAATATTAAAATACCCAAGTGCTACCGCAACTCCCGCTGCTGTTGTAACTATTGGACCCTCAATAAAACAAGCGACAAAAAAGAGAAGGTAGCCATGCGCAATAACCCAATTTAATATTGTAGGAAATGTACCCATATTAAATTACTTTCATATCTCCAGTAATCTGAAATCTGTGAAAATCCTTTTTGAAAAAATACTTTCCCATTGTGAAAATAGTGAAGGTTATAAAATACGCTCCAAAAACATCAATCGAATAGTGATAGTGCCCCATCAATACAACACAAGCAAAAAATACTGACGATGCAAGACAAATATAACGTATGGTTTTATTGTTCCAAAAAATTAATGCCATCAAAAAAGGAAGACCTGTATGAGCTGAGAAAAAGAAATCATTACCAGTTGCAAATTTATTAAAAAAACCTTGACTGCTGACAATTATCTGACCAGGCCATGGACCAATATGAGTAAGACTTATAAAAAATGCTCGAATTACCAAAAAAAGACTAATCGTCTTAAATGTAAATGGAATTTTTCTTGGAAAATATATTCCAATAGAAAAAATAAATAACCAAAAAATAATTGGTCCATATATAAATAACGCATCTACATCATAGACGCGGATATTGCTCAATATTATATCTGTGACAGCATTACTGGCTTTTTCTGTGGCATAAGCTCCAGCAGAAAGATTAATATATGTTGCAATGACTAGCATTACAATAGAAAAAACAACAGATAATAAAAAATCCTTGTCATTAAAATGAGAACGATATTTTCGAAAACGTTCCTTCATAATACCCCCTACTATAGCATTTTTTGTGTTTTAAATATAGAATAGAGCGATGAAAGGAATAATACTAGCTGCGGGGAAAGGGACAAGGATGTTGCCGGCGACAAGCGTGGTCAATAAAAACCTTATACCAATATTAAATATTCCACTTATTACATATTCTGTGGAAGCACTGGTAGCCCTTGGGGTAGATAAAATAATGATAGTTGCTAGTAAAAATGATTTGGGTCCTATCGCCTCTTATCTTGGCGACGGTTCGGATTTCGGAGTAAATTTTAATTATTCAATACAAAAAGAACAAAAAGGAATTTCACATGCAATTTTGGTTGCGCGAGATTTTATCAGAGAAAATGAAAATTTTGCAGTGTGCCTTGCAGACAATATTTTCGATGCAGATTTTATAAAAAACAATTTTGGAAATATACTTTCAAAAAATGACGGCAACACTCACATATTTGCAAAAAAAGTTGACGACCCAAAGCGTTTCGGTGTAGCAGTAATTGAAAATGATAAAGTCACTGGCGTCGAAGAAAAACCACAAAACCCAAAAAGTGACCTAGCTGTAACGGGCTTATATATTTTTCCACAAAGTGTATTTGGTATCATCGATACTCTAAAACCCTCAGCTCGAGGCGAGTACGAGGTCACAGATGCAATACTAGACTACGTAAACAACGGTCTTTGCACTCATCATATTCTAGATGGTTTTTGGTCAGATGCTGGCACACCAGAATCCCTGCTTGCTGTAGCAAATCACATGTTTGCCAAAGCAAAAAAATCCAATATATGATAAAATATTTACGTTTGATATTTATCATTAATTAAATATTTATATGCATATTGCACAGCGAATGTCGCGTTTGGGTACAGAGACAGCATTTGAAGTTTTAGCAAAAGCCAGAGCCCTAGAAGCACAAGGTAAAAGTATTGTCCATTTAGAAATTGGTGAACCAGATTTTGATACACCAAAAAATATTGTTGAGGCTGGAAAAAAAGCTCTCGATGATGGTTTTACACACTATGGACCTTCTGCAGGCCTAGTACCTGCTCGCCAAGCAATTGCAGACTATGTAATGAAAACTCGTCCTGGTTTTTCGTGTAATGTGGACGAAGTAGTTATCTGCCCTGGTGCAAAACCAATAATGTTTTATGTAATTATGGCTTCGGTTGACGAAGGTGATGAAGTTATTTATCCTTGTCCGGGCTTCCCTATTTATGAATCAATGATAAATTTTGTCGGTGGTAAACCAGTACCACTTCAACTCAAAGAAGAAAAAGGTTTTCGTTTCGATATTGAAGATCTAAAATCTCTCATCACTCCAAAAACTCGCCTCCTCATAATGAATACTCCGCAAAATCCAACGGGAGGAATTTTAACAAAAGAAGATATCGAAGCAGTAGCAAAACTTGCAATTGAAAATGACATTATGGTTTTGTCTGATGAAATTTATTCTCAAATTACTTATGGAGATTTCAAACACTATTCATTTCTTCAAGTTCCAGGAATGAAAGAGCGCACAATTCTCCTAGATGGTTTTTCAAAAGCTTATGCGATGACAGGTTGGAGACTTGGATACGGAGTAATGCCAGCAGATTTTGCAAAACTTGTTTCAAAACTTCAAACAAATTCTGCAAGTTGTACGGCAAGCTTTACACAAATGGCAGGTGTTGAAGCTCTCCAAGGTCCGCAAGAATCTGTCACAAAAATGGTAAAAGAATTCCAAATTCGTCGTGATGCAATAGTCGATGGACTAAATTCAATTCCTGGTTTTCGATGCCACAAACCAGAAGGTGCATTTTATGTTTTCCCAAATATTGAAGGCACTGGTATGTCTTCACAAAAAATGGCCGACTTTCTACTAAACGAAGCTGGTGTCGCCTGCCTTTCTGGTACAGCCTTTGGCGCTCACGGTGAAGGCTTCATCCGCTTCTCTTATGCAAACTCTCTCGCAAATATAAACGAAGCAATTTCTCGAATTAAGGAAGCCGTCAAAAAACTGCCAACAAAATAAAAATACAACCCCCCTAGCCCCCTTATCAGGGGGAGTATATACAAATACAAAAAAACTTGTCAGCAGTTCCTTCCTTGATAAGGGAAGGTGCCCAAAGGGCGGATGGGTTTAATAAACAACTATTTATATTTTTTACTCACTCTTATTTGCAACCTTTGACTGATATGTGTCTGAAATAGCATTAAGTGCCGCTTGATTTTCTTTTACAAAACGTTGCCAGATTAATTTATCCTTATCTGAAAAAACATTTTTAGGACGACGCATGTCAATCAATAAATTAATATTCGATCCACTTTTAGGATTTTTATTTTCAAAATCGATAGCTTTGCGTGTTTCTTGATATGCTAGAAATATATTATAAATTAGTGAATCACCCAACTGATTGGCGTTTACTAAATATTTTGACAATATATTTTTTATTGCTTCATTTCTTTCTGCTGCTGGAGATTTCATTTCTATATTTTCTGACGTGTTTTCAGTAGGCTGTGAGTTGTTTACTACAACAGAAAGATTACTCGAATTATTATCTGGAAAAGGAATCTCTGGCCCTAAATTTGGTACACGATTTAAGTTTCTCATACCACAATTCTACGCCTAATATTAGGTTTTGTCTACAATTAATTTTTATAGAGCATTGTGGTATAGTAACCATATGAATAAAAATTATGATGTAAAAGATTTGAATCTTGCAAAAGCTGGTAAAGCAAGAATCGAATGGGCTTTTAAGGATATGCCAGTATTAGGAACTATTGCAAAGGATTTCGACAAAAGAAAGCCACTAAAAGGAGTGAAAATTGCTGCATGTTTACACGTCACAGCAGAAACCGCAAACCTTGGTATTGTATTAAAAAAAGCTGGGGCGGATGTTTATCTTTGCGCTTCAAACCCCCTCTCGACTCAGGACGACGTCGCTGCATCACTTGTAAAAGATTTTGGAATAAAGGTTTTCGCAATCAAAGGTGAAGATTCAAAAACATATTTTTCACATATTAAAGCAGTACTAGATTCTCATCCACAAATTGTAATGGACGACGGAGCTGACCTTGTTTCAGAACTACACAAAAACCGCGTTGATCAAATTAAAGAAATCGTCGGAAGTACAGAAGAAACAACTACTGGAGTTATCAGACTTATTTCTCTTGCAAAAGAAGGAAAACTTAAATTCCCTGTTGTTGGTGTAAATGAATCAAAAACAAAACACATGTTCGACAATCGTTACGGTACTGGTCAGTCCACTCTCGATGGTATCATCCGTGCGACAAACAAACTTCTTGCTGGACAAGTTTTTGTAGTCGCTGGATATGGCTGGTGTGGAAAAGGTCTCGCAATGCGAGCACGTGGAATGGGCGCGCACGTTATCGTGACAGAAATTGACCCATTAAAAGCCCTAGAAGCAAATATGGATGGTTTTCAAGTAATGTCTATGATTGATGCTTGCAAGAAGGCAGATTTCATTTGTACTGTTACTGGAAATAAACACGTCATAGATTCTTCCCACTTCAAAGCAATGAAGGATGGTTGTATTATTTCAAATTCAGGACACTTCGACATTGAAATAAATCTTGTGGCTTTGAAAAAAATGTCAAAGAAAATTTCAAATGTACGACCATTTGTAGAAGAATACGATTTAGGAAATAAAAAGATTTGCGTTTTGGCTGATGGCCGACTTGTAAACCTCGCTAGTGCTGAGGGTCACCCATCTAGCGTAATGGATATGAGTTTTGCAAATCAATCATACGGCGCAGAATACATTTGGAAAAACGCATCAAAACTTTCCCACACTGTCCACACTCTCCCAGAAGAAATTGATGCAAAAATTGCAAAATTGAAACTTTCAGCTTTAGGAATTAAAATTGATACTCTTACACCTGACCAGAAAAAATATTTGGGAAGCTGGGAAGAAGGCACAAACTAATGCAAAATAAAAATTCAAAAATAAATAATAAATGCGCTCTCGTTTATGGAGGTGTAGTGCTTGATACTTTATTTGATTTAAATGGAAATATTCACGATCAAATACTTATTAAAAATGACAAAATTGGAAAACAAAATTTAATGTTCAATGCTAAAGAGAAACAGGTTTATTATGGTGGTACTGCGGGAAATATTGCCTACGGACTTGGACTCTTAGGTGAAAAAGCATTACTTGCATCAATAGCTGGAAGAGATTTTTCTGATTATGCAAAACATATAAAACACAATGGCATTGAAAATAGAATATACATTGATGAAAATGGATACACTGCCACCTTCTATGGGATGACAGATGCAAATAAAGAACAAATTGGAGTATTTCAAGGAAATAGTTATTATACGCACGCAAACTCAATCCCACTCGCTCGACTACTTAAACAAGATGATTGGGCAAAAATTAAAATTGCAATTTTCTCCCCAGGTACCGCAGAAAGTATCACTCGCAACATAAAGGAATTTCGTACAAATGTAAAAGACAATGCTGTTGTAATTCTCGATCCCGGACAAATGCTTGCAATAGATTTTACTCCAAGATTAATTGAGCAAGCGATAAAAAATTCGGATATGCTTATACTAAACGAAAATGAAGATCATTATTTGAAAACGCATTTGAAAATCACAAATGAAAAAATGTGGAACTTAGGTTTGAAATATTACATCGTGACTCTTGCCGAAAAAGGAAGTGTGCTCCACACACGTGAAAGTAGTGAAAAAATTCCTGCTCAAAAAGTAAAAAAAGTTATAGACCCTACTGGCGCAGGTGACGCTTATCGCGCAGGTCTAATTTACGGTCTTATTGCAGAAATGCCACTACTGAAATCTATGGCACTCGGTGCCAAAATGGGCGCTCGTGCTATCACCCAAAAAGGTGGACAGACATATAGAATACTTTCTAAATAGAAGTGATATAATATTGATATGAAAAATGGAGCAAAAATTTTGTTTCTACTTGTAACCATAGTCTTGGTTGCATATGTTTTTATACATAGTTCTATTATAAAGTCGAGTCAAATTGCACAATATAAAAAAATTAACCAAGATGTCACAAATTATGCAAATACAACAATCGATAGACTCAAAAAAGGTTTAGTTACACTTCCAAAATGGAATACTCTCGTAGGCTTAGATAATACAAATAATTTATTTACTGCTCCAGATGGAACAAAAGGCACCGTTGTTTTAGATAGCAGTAATATGCAGACAAAATTTGTTCCAGGGGTAATGAACCAAACACAACCCAGAATGGACGCTCTAGTACCAATGTCAGTCACAAATGACGTAAACGGTGGATCTACCTATATAGTGCTCTACTGGGACCGTGGTGATGCTACAATAGAGAAATCATATGCAAGACTGGGTGGCACAAATGTAACAGTTCAAAAAATTACTACCATGCCTGCGCAAACTCCAAATCAAGAATATATAGCAGATATTGTGTTTACTCAAAAGGGTGGGACTCAAAAAGAAACATTAATTCCTATAATTGATGGGAAATTTGACCCCACTGGCACCATAACAAAATAATTGATGGATAATAAAATCAAAACTATCACTTTAATTGCTTTTATATGTATTGCAAGTTTTTTTACTGTTTTTACTTTACAAAAAATAAATGCAAATCCCCTACCAGAAATAATTAATACACAAAAAAAGATTTCAGAATATTTTGTACCTGTAGCAAATTTATATTCCGTGGAAGACAATTTTTTGCCCGAAAAACAAAAAGTATATACCCTTTCAAAATATACTCAAGATGAAATAAATCAATTAAAAAACCTTTATCCAAATATAATTATTACTAATGAAATAGATAATATTCTTGATACTGAGACAAAAAGTGTCGCTCTTGTAAAAATTGATGACTTAAGTTACAAATACAAACTTTTATATTTTAACAGTAAGTATTTTTTAGATGATGTTGGTGGTGCAATTACAACAAATGTTACATCATTAAATAGTGTGCCGACGTTTGATTTTTCAAAAATTGGTAAGATAAATCAAACAGGAGTGACGGCTATTACTAGAGGATTGGCGTACAAAACCGATATTAGTGGCGATTTTGGCTACCCTGCAAAAAATATTTCAGACTTATTAAAAAATGCTGACATAGTTCACGTAAGTAATGAAGTTTCATTTGTACCAAATTGTAATTATATTCCAAATTCAAATGTATTTTGTGCCAAGCCTGAATATATTAAAACTCTTGTAGATAGTGGTGTAAATGTGGTGGAACTTACAGGCAATCACAATAATGATTATGGTTATAAATATAACACGCAAACTCTACAAAAATATGCAGAACTTGGAATAAAATATTTTGGTGGTGGATTAAATACAACTGACTCTCAAAAAATTCTTTACGAAAATGTAAAAGGAACTAGGGTAGCATTTCTTGGATACAATTACTACGATACAATGCAAAAAACATCCGAAATTGCTGGACCAAATACTCCGGGATCAAATAGTTATTCTCCAGAAAAAGTGAAGGGTGATATTTTAGAAGCAAGAAAAAGGGCGGATTTAATAATTGTTGATTTTCAATTTCAAGAATGTTACGCGTATCCAAAAACTTCTGCTGCCTATATTCCCTGTTATAAACCTCTAGCTGACCCAGATCAAGTAAAAACATTTCGAGATGCAATAGACGACGGTGCAGATATTGTAGTCGGCACACAAGCGCATCAGCCCCAAACATATGAGATATATAATGGAAAATTAATATTTTATGGTCTTGGAAATTTATTTTTTGACCAAACACCCTGGGTTGGAACTAGGCAAGGATTAATTTTAACTCACTATATTTACAATGGAAAATTAATTCAAACAAAAATTACTACCACATATTACGATAATAATATGCAAACATATATTACAAATGGTGATCAAAGAAAATTTCTACTTAGTCTACTAAAAAATGCTCGTTAAGATTTTTCTCTTTTCGGCTAACTATCATAGAGGTCATAATTGTGTTCACAATTATCATTGCAATAGAGTGCAACATTGTAGCTATATTATATGCTTGTAAAGAAAATAGAGTCATCACATGACGCACTACATTCATACTATATAAAACTGGCGTTTCAGATTTTGGATGTTTCCATGTTTTTCGCAATGTTGGAATAAATGCAATTAAGTCAATTGAAACTACAATTATTACTGAAATTGTCGGATCTTTCGTAAGTACCCAAGGAATAAGACCCACTAATGCTACTACTAAAAAAGCAGTATCAGTTTTTGTAATTTGCTTGAAACCGTATTGGAGAGAAAATAAAAAAATTATAACTGTAAAAATCTCTGCCGCACCAGTAGGAATTGCACCTACCCCAGCACCACGTGCCAATGCTCCAAAAAAAGTCACACAAGATACAATAGACCACACTAGCCAAGTATAAGGATGTGGTTGAACTCTTTTTTTAAGTACATCTATTAAATATGGGACATTACCAATGACTGCAATCACAGCGGCCAAAATAGCTATTATTTCTTTCATGTATACATTTTATCATATTTTAATGTATAATTACCAGATGAATATATACAATTTGCATCCTATACTTGTTCACTTCCCTATCGCATTACTTTTTATTTACTCAATAGTTAAAATTCTTCCTTTTGATAAATGGTTTCCAAAAGTTTCATGGAAACATCTTGAAATTGCATTACTTGCACTGGGTGTAGCTGGGGCAATGGCTGCACTTGGCACTGGCGAGACTGCTCAACATCTTACACATCCAAATCGCCAATTGGTTCAAAATCACTCTCTCTTTGCTCAAACATCAACATGGTTATATGGAATTTTACTTGCAGGTGAAATACTTACTTTATTCCAACAATTTTTTACAAACTTATTTACAAAAATTAAACTTTTTAAATTATATAATTTTATTTATAAAATTATTACTGATAAAATAATTGCAAACTTTTTAGCTTTCTTTGGCTTAATTGCTATTTCAATTACTGGCCTCTTGGGTGGAGTAATGGTTTACGGAGTAAACGCTGATCCACTAGCAAACATTGTTCTAAAAATTCTAGGTATAAATATTTAACTATTTATTTACTGTATCAGATACTATATGACCATCTGCCATAGTAATAGTTCTGTGAGCCAAAGATGCATAATCAACCTCGTGAGTAACCATTATAATAGTTTGCCCCTCTTTATTTAAATCAATAAATACACGCATAACCTGATCAGAAGTTTCTGAATCTAAATTAGCTGTTGGTTCGTCAGCAAAAATTATCTTTGGTCCATGAGCAATTGCACGAGCTATGGAAACACGTTGTTGTTGTCCTCCAGAAAGTTCACTTGGAAGATTATCCATTCTGTCTATTAAGCCAACTTTATCTAATGCTTTTTTTGCTTGCACTTTTGCTTCGTCCATAGAATAGCCTTGCATCAAAAGTGGGAGCATTGTGTTTTCCAAAGCAGACAATGTGGGTAAAATTGCATAATCCTGAAAAATATATCCAAGTTCATTTAATCGAATTGATGTCCTTTCTTTTTCTGAAAGCTCAATCAGATTTCTTTCATTCATTATCACACTACCCTCAGAAGGCACATCGAGTAAACCAAGCTGATAAAGGAGTGTAGATTTTCCTGAACCAGACCTACCTGTAATTGTTAAAAACTGTCCTACTGGAACTGAAAAGGAAATATTGTTTAATGCAATAATTTTGTCTTCTCCACTTCTAAATATTTTTGTTAAATTTTTTATTTCTAGCATAAAATTATCTTCCCAAAATTGCACTCAATGTATTTTGCTTAATAACAATACGCGCTGGAATATAACCGGCAATAATTGTTGTCAAAAGTAAAATACCAGCTTTTAATAATGCCTCTGGAATAGTAGCAACTAAAATTCCATCAGAAAACGGGAAATTTATAGGATGCATTGCAAAATATGGTTTAATCAAAAAGAAAATTAAAACCATTCCTAAGATTATTCCCATACTTGCATAAATAAATGCTTGATACATATATGAATACAAAATTGCTTTTTTATTTATTCCAATACCTTTCAAAATACCTATATATCTCCTTCTAGTGATGGCATTGACGAAAATAACAATAAAAATTGTGATTGATGCCACAACCAAACCAATACCAGAAATAGCACTTCCTAAAATTCCAAAAGTTGCTTTCATATCAGTTAAAAATTTTGGGAAAGCTTCTTGGGCAGTTTGTACACGAGCATAATCCCCCACACCACTTGAAATAAGAAAGTTTTTTGCAAAAACTGGATCAGTATTTGGCAACAACTGTACTGCAATTGTCCCCGCATTTAAATCCGACTGCCCAGTAAGTTTTCGAACTTCACTCGACAAGGCAACTACAGAACCATCAAAAATATCAACCTTACTGGATAATATACCTTTAATAAAATATTCTTTTGAAGTATTACCAGAAGTAATTTTTACTCTTTGACCAATAACAATATTTTTTAAAGTTTGAAAACCAGGAGCTTCAATCGGAGTAAATTCATACAATAAATTTTTACCAATTAAAACACTATCCTGATCTGTGCTATTCAAATACGAGCCTCGAATAACAAATTTTGATATACCAGAAAACTGTTGCTCCTGGTCTGGATCAATTCCTAAAAGCGATGCTCCAACTCCATCACGTAATTCGCCTGGTTTTATAGTATCTCTATAATTTGACTCTACTCGGGCTGTACCCGAATACCTTACAGTATGATCTTTATAGCCCGGTATAGTTTTAACTATTTCCTCAACCTTTGGAGTTTGATCTATTGATGAACGATTTAAAAATGAAGATATAATAACATCGCCAATTGCATATTTTTTTTGAGCATCCTCTGAACCCTGAATAAGTCCAATTAAAATTCCCGATACAACAATCAAGTTTAAAAAAGTTAGTGTCATCACAAAAGCAATCAGGGTTGTAGTCCAAATATTTGCATGCTTAATATCTCTTTTGGCTAAAAACCACCCTACAATAACATTTTGCGAAAAAGAATTTTCTACTTTTATTCTGTCTTTCATTTTAATTTCCAGATGGAATTACAATTTTATCTCCAAGTGAAAGCCCACTTACAATTTCAACGAGATTGTTATCACCAAGAAATCCTGTACTTACTGGACTTTCAGTAAATCCATTATTTTTATCATCAGTTACAACACTTACATAGGATTTATCATTCTTTTTAACTACTGCAATAAACGGAATAGAAAGAACGTGACTTACACCACCCGCAGATATTGTCACATTTGCATTCATACCAGGCCTAATAGTCACATCTTTTTCATTGATGGAAACTTTAATTTTGTAATTCACTACACCATTATTGGTCTGTGCTGATGGGTCAATTTCTGCAACTATGCCAGTAAAATTTTTATCTTTTCCAAAAGCATCAAAAGTTACATTTGCATTTTGACCAACTTTCAAATAAGCAATATTTGCCTCGTTGATCAGTGCCTCAATATAAAGATTATCAATGTCTTCAAGTGTAATTACAGATTTACCAATTTGTGACATCTCTCCATATTTTATATCTACACTTGTAATTGTCCCCGAAGCAGGGGCACGAATTATCGTATCATCATATGCAGACTGAGCTCCCTGTAAATTTCCTTGTGCTTGCAAGACATCAGACTGTGCAATATCTAAATCAGTATTTGTTGCTTTTGCTTTTTTTAAGTCTAATTCTGCTTGTCTTTGGTCCACCAAAGAACTAGCAGACCCAACTGCACTAGTTTGTGTTTTAAGTGCAGAGTTATATGCATTTAAATTTGTAAGGTAATTTGACGCTTTTTGATTTGGAATAGATATACTCCAGTCACCTTGATAAGTAGATGTATTACTTGAAAATTGTATATATAAACCACTGTCGCCTATTGGCTGTGGTGTAGTACTACTCACCACACCAGAAGAAGTAACTAAACCAGAAGTACTAAAGTATCCACCATTACCTCCTTGATAAACAGAAATTGTTATCACTCCTTCCTGACCCTTTTTATATGTACCTGAAATAGTAGGTGCTGATTGAGTTGATGATGTTGAAGTGGACTCAGCAGAGAGAGTTGAATTCAACAATGAACCATAAGCATTTGTGACTAAATTTTCTTGATTGTTTTTTACATTTTCTAAATCATTTTGAGCATTTTTGAGCGCAACTTCTGCCAATTTAATTTCTTCATTTGTTGCCCCATTTAAAATTTTATTGTATTTTGCTTCTGCACCTAAAAGTGCTCCTTTTGCTTGAGTAAGTGTAGCAAGAGCCTGACCTTGATCTAGGGTAGCTAAAGACTGCCCGGCGGTGACATGATCACCAACACTGACACTTACCGACTTAACAACACTTGCTTTGTTGAATGATAAAGATAGGTCCGTTTTTGAAACTACTTGACCTGTAGCTTTTACGTCACGACTCAAATCTGCATATTTTACTGTATCAGTATTTACACTATTTGTTTTTTGGCTAGAAAAAACAAAATATGATGCCAACAAAAGCACCACAACAGCAACTATTAGAATTTTATATTTACTAACGATAAAATTCTTAATTTTTCCAAAAAATGAAGTATTCACCTATATATTATAGACTTTTTTTGCTTAAAAGTAAACGATTTTAGTTTTGATCTAAAAACATTAAAACTGAAATAGTTTTATAAATAGAATATAAAAATATTGAAAATACAAAAATAAATAAATATGGCGTAAATGTGTGAGTTATGCTCGTAGAAATATTTAAGGAATGCTTCATAAGTCCCAGTGGATTCAAAAATAGGTCCCAACTATTCCATCTTTCATAACGACCTAGGTAAATTCCGAAGCTTGAAATTAAACATATTATAAAAATAGAAATTTCTGATTTAATTTTTGAAAAATGCTTTTTTAAATACGAATGAATATGAGACAAAGAAAGCATTGCTAGAAGTAAACCTACCCAACCATAGAAAAAGAAAAGTAAACTTTCAAACCAAAGTACATTTGGATGACTAGATACAGTATGTATAATATCAGTCACTAAATATGGTGCATTTGGGAAAAAAATCATCCAAACAAGAAAAATTGGAATGATTTTTCTTAATGAAATTTCTTTTTTTATAAAATTTGAGGAAATAATATATGGAACCCAGGCTAAAAATAAATTCCAAACTAAATATATTATTCCACCTCTAAAAGAAAATCCACTATATGCGATATTAAAAAATACAGCAACGATAGATATACCTAAAAGAGTTTTTGTAATTTTTGAAAATTTTACATTCATATTTTTTTCTCTCTACGAATTAATATAATCATAACTGTAATAATATTCAAAATAACTATTACTAGCGGATACAGCCAAGTGGTAATTGTAAATACTCCAAGTGCGAAAATTGAAATCAAAAACTTTAATCCATTTAGACCAAAAGTTGTAGCCGTTTCTTCATTTGGATGCATATATGCATTGTGAATTGTCGGAATAAAACCGATAGCATTTGTAATAGAAGCAAAAACTATTGCCATCAATGCATCACTCGTATACCACCAAAACAATAAAGAAATTACTGCTCCTGTAAATGGTAACCAATCATACATTGTAAAATGCTCATCATATTTAAAATATGACACGCAAGCAATAACCACACACATGATTGCGGCGAAGCCCGTGATCCAAGAGCCATACCCTGCTCCTTTTTCATATTGCACACAAAATGCAATTGTATTCAATATTCCCCAAATTAACCAGGAAATAGTTCTAGGTCTTGTTCCTCTTTTAAAGATACTAAAAAAATAATCAGAATAGCTAATAAAAGCAATTCCAAGAGTTATTAGACCCAAAATTGCTTTATAATTATGCATTCCCCCATTATACATCGGCAACTATTATAAACAAAAAAGACCCCGAAGGGTCATTTTTGTTTATCTTTTTTTTGTTGTTTTTCTGTTAGGCTTTGCGGCTAGCATTGCTTTTTTTGCAGCTAATCTCTTTTTTGTCTTGTGAGGGTGCTTAAATGTTTTTGTACTACTTGGACCTGTTTGTCTTTTTGCCATAAAATTTTATATAAATAATAATATTTAAACTATAACATTAATAAGAAAATTTAGCTAAATTAATTCAAAATATATTTCTGAGACTTTGGACCAAATACTCCGTCGGCAATAAGGCCAACAGATTTTTGAAAAGCTTTTACAGCTTTAAGTGTTTTTAATCCAAAATAACTTACTTCTTTTCCACTCGAACCAGCACCAGAAACTGAAACAATAAAACCATGACTATTTAAATATTTTTGTAAAATTACAACACTTTGGTCATTCATACCAAAACGTAATGTTTTATGAAAGGCATAATTTATTTTTGAGTCAGAGATTGCTTGAGTAGAATTTTGATTGACTGTATTTACAGCAATCACTGGTATAGTAGGTACTATCACGGGTGTAGGTGTAACTGCGGGAGGCGGAGTATAACTTCCCCCTCCTCCTCCACCACCGCCCCCACCTCCACCGCTCTGAATAATTTGTGCATTTACTGTGACAGTACGAGTAACTTCAGTAGCTTGATTACCTTCAAGGTCAGAAACATTGTAAGTCAAAATATATGTCCCTGCTGTGTGCGTATTTACAGGATTTACAGTAATAATTTTTGAAGTAATATCCCCTTCTAAGTCATCACTTGCAGTTGCTCCAGCATCAGTATATGTTGATCCATAAGCAACAGATACATTACTTGAACCTACTAAAGTTATTACTGGTGGAACACTATTTACTTTTGAATTTTGAAAATTTGCAATTGCTTGATTCAACGTAATCACTTCAGCATCTACCTCGCTTTGAGTATTTACATTTGTCATTGCACTCGCGATATTTATAGCAGTTTGTAAAATTATTTTTGATCCTACGATATAAAGTCCTGGTGTACTACCTTCTACCGCAGAATTATAAATTGTATTTGCTGAATTTATGACTCCAGTTAAAGCAGTCAAATCAGAAGGATCATTTATTGTTACAGTCACAGTATAATCTTGAGTAGTCACACCATCTCCAGCAGTCACTGTAAAAGTTTGTGGTACTCCACTCACAAAAGCAATATTTCCTGAATCTGGAGAAACTGTTGCTTGAGGTGAAATACTTATAACAATCGGTAGAGCGCTAATATCTGTACCATATCTTTCAGTAAGAGTAATATTTGTTCCACTTATAATACCATTTGCAGATGGTGAAGTTGAATTAAAAGATAAAATATTTGCCGCAGTATTTGATAAAACATTTATAGTCGCAGTATATGTCACGGTTGAACCGTCTCCTGCTGTGACTGTGTAAATTACTGGATTTATAAAATCTGTTGAAATACCAGAAGCTGGGCTCACACTTGCACCAACAATCGATATTGTAGGAGAAAGAGTTGTTATATTTGTGCCGTAAGGAACATTTAGTGCAATAGTTTTATTATTTTCATCTACAACCCCAACTGCGGAAGGATTTGTAAAATCAAAAGAATTTATTTTTTTATCAGGGTCGACAGCAAGCAAGGCGCTGCCTGCATTTATTCTTTTCCCTGATGTGGTTTTACCAGAGAGTGTCGCAAGTGTATCACCAGAATTCAAAATATCATTTTTAACTTGAGTGGCTGTGAGTGTCGGCTGATAGCCCCAAATGAGTCCAGCAAGACCTACTACGTGTGGTGTGGCCATTGAAGTACCAGAATAATAAGCATAGAGCTCATTACTTCCATCGTTTAATGTATCGATAGTTAAGTTATCAACACTACAACCCAAATGATTATTATCTACACCATTTGTCACCCAATCAAAACGAAATTTAAAATTTGAAGTAAGATATTGTGATGGAATTGGAACATCTTGGAAGTTATAAGAAGCACTCCCAGCAGGATTTGAATCACTGTCTAAATATGCTTCGTCCCACATAAAATCTCCTCCATAAAATGGATCAATTGCTGGTGTAAAGTTTACTCCATCTGAACTATAGTAAAGTTCCATATAATCTGTCCAACTTGTTAGGCTGTATTGTGTGTCACAAGTTGCATCAAAACTTATTGTTGCGCCAGTAGTTGTACCACCTAAGTCTATCGTAGGTGAATCTATTGTTGTATTTGCATTGCTTGTATAAGGCATACGATTTGTATCTCCAAATAAAACTTTATTTCCTGAAGTACTGAGTACACCAAAGTGATTTGTCGTACTTCCGCCACGTGTCCAATTTACGGGAATAGCATTTAAAGATGTAGATGTAAAATCTTCAGTATATTTTATGAAATCTGCAATCGTACTTAAAATATTTACCCCAGGTGCACCAACATCTACAGAAGTCGTACCGAAATCAGAAAAGCTTGCCAAATGATCATTTTGGTCAGTCGCAGCAACAGAGATTATGTTGTCCAAACCATAGTCTGAAGGATAAAAATGATTGTTATCATTATTTGTACCACTATTTCCTGCTGCAGCTACAAATATTCCACCGGAAGCTCTAAATCTAGCTATTGCATCATATTCTGCCTGAGAAAATTGTGACCCACCGTAGCTTGCATTTATAACTTTGGCACCATTTTGGGTTGCAAAATCAATTGCTTCAACTTCTGTGGCAACATCAAAAGCAAAACGTATTGCCATTATTTTTACATGTGGAGCTACTCCTACTATACCTGTTGTATTATTTTTTTCTGCAGCAATTGTACCTGACACATGAGTGCCGTGAGAAGAATCGACAGGTAGTGGTGTAATATCGTTATCAGCAAAATCATAACCGTGATTACACCCTCCAACGATTATCGTTCCATTTTCATCTACACAATTTGTTCCATCCCACATTTGATTTATCAAATCTGGATGATTGTATGCAACACCAGTATCAATCACTGCCACGACTACATCTGCATTCGTACCTTGATTTATCCCCCATGCATTATTAATTTTTATGTCAGAACCAACTGTTCCGGTTGTTGTACTGAAATCTCCTGCAATAGTCTGCCCAGTATTGTCGAGCCCCCAAAGTCTATCTCGATACGTATCATCTGTGGAAATATCAGAAAAACTTCTTTTGTAGTTTGGTTCTGCGTATAAAACATTTGGATCACTTTTTAATTCAGCAATTTTATTATCAATTGATTGTGAGCTATCTACAGAAAGTATAGAAATATTACTACTTCTAATATTTTTCTTTATTCCCAAATTTTTACTTAAAGCAAAATTTGATATTTGAGAACGTCCACTTATTGTTTCAAGATTTATTTTGTCTTTTTTATATTTAACAATTATTTCCCCATCCACATATTTTCCGAAAGGTATATGTGTATTTTGATTTTTTGTATTATTACCAAGTGCTAAAACAAAATTTGCATTCAAAAAACCCAAAACTATGATAGTTAAAAATATTGATTTAAGAATAATTTTGCTTCTTTTCACTGTTTTACTTTATTTTTTAATTTTCATTTTTCCCTCTTTAACTCCTGCTTTAAATCCTTTTGAAATTGCATTCTTTATCTGTACACCTTTTCTAACAATTTTTTTTGTTTTATTTTCTGCTTTCTTTACAGCTTTATTAATTTGAACATTTATCTTGTCACGTTTTGGCTTTGTTGACTGCCATTCGCCTTCAGCTTTTTTTACGATCTTTGCTCCTTTTTTCTCAAGCTTATCAAAACCGACAACAGCTTTTACTACTAATTTTTTTACTGAATCTGCGACTTTTTTATTTGTATTGTTTTTCATAAATTTCGTATAATTAATAATAACAATTATAGCATTATTACTTTCCATAAGCTAAAAAAATTCCCCAGGTGGCAGCCCGAGGAATCTCAAAAATATGTTTCCGGAGAAATAGTCATACACCGCCTTAAAATGCTGACGTGACTCGGTCTTCCTAACTGTTTCGGAATGGAAGATTTAACAGAAATATATATGTCATATATATTGATAATATTCAAAATGAATATTATATTTAAAATCTACAAAGTAAGTAGCTTGGCTCCGCGGGTAGGGATCGAACCTACGACCAATCGATTACACGAATCCTAATATTACTAAAAGGGGTGGACTATATCATATCCATGTTTTTACTTTCATAAAAATTTAGGACCAAGGCGCTTCCCGCTCTCTATAACTAGAGAGAAGTACTCCCCGAAGGGATAGTCTCTACACCTGCCCGCCGACCTAGGTCGGAGGGATTGGCTCGGGATTGTCCTTTTTACTGACTAAGGATTTCCCCGAATTCACCTTGTTTTTCATCCTTGCTTTCGCAAAGGAAGCTGCGTAATGCCCGCTTCGACTTCTCTGTGACAGTTTGCACAAAGTAATACACATTTATCAAGTTCTGCTTTTACTCTCTCCCAACTTCGCGTGTATCCCTTCGCGCCAATCCCAAATTTTTTATTTAAAGGATTAACATGATGAAATTCAAGCGCATCTGTGCAACGAGAATAATGACAAATTTCGCAATTGCCACCGAGATAATTTAAAGACAATTCTTTAATCTTTTTTCGGCGTTTTACAACTGCTTTGATAAGTGTATCGCGACGCATAGCATAAGTTCGTTTCTCTGGCATAAGTTTATTATACCAAATGAAACTGGACCACAGTCGATTGCTCTACCGCTGAGCTACCGCGGAGCTAAACCACTTACTTTAAAATACAAAGAACTACCCGACATAATAGCAAAAAGAGTGCTAAAATGCAAAGATGTACATCAAGGTAAAAGTTACAGCGGGGGCTAAAAAAGAGACCTTTCTTCCAGTGAGTAAAGAGGAGTTTAAAGTTAGCGTAAAAGAACCAGCGGAGAGAAATTTGGCAAACAATCGCATTCGTGAGCTTATTGCCATACACTATAAATTACCCATAGGAAAAACAAGGATAATTTCCGGCCATCATAGCCCTAGTAAAATATTGTCCGTAAACATCGAAGATTGATTTTTTATATTGGCCAATATTTGCTAGTATGATAGATATGAAAAATGATATTCGACTAGTAAGTCACGTAAAACCAGAACACTACGAAATTACCCTAAAGCCCGATCTTTTGGCTCACACTTTTTGGGGTAATGAAACTATCACAATAAATTTAGATAAAGTAATCACAGAGATAACTCTTCATTCAAAAGACCTCGATATAACTTCTGTATTTGTAGATAGTCAAAATATAAAGACAGAAGCAAAAAAAATTGTTTACGATAAAAAACACGAAACAGCAACTTTTATTTTTCCAAATAAAATTGCAAAAGGTGAAATAAAATTGCACATACAATTTGCCGGAATTTTGTCAGAAAATATGCGGGGTTTTTATAAGAGTAAATATGTTGTCGAAGGTGAAGAGCGTTTTATGGCAACTACACAATTCGAAGCTACAGATGCGCGTCGATGTATCCCCTGTTTTGACGAGCCGACACACAAAGCAGTATTTAAAATTCACCTCATTACTCCATCTGACAAAACTGCAATTTCAAATACATTACCAGAAAGTATAAAAGAACATTCTTTGGGCTACAATATCGTTTCATTTTCTCCAACACCAAAAATGTCGACTTATCTTCTCGCTTTTATAATTGGTGATTTTGAATGGATAGAAAAAAAATCAAAAAATGGAGTTCTTGTGCGTGTTATGACTGTACCAGGGAAAAAACATCAAGCAGACTTTGCTCTCGATGTGACTGTGCGTTGTCTAGAATTTTATGAAAAATATTTTGGTATATCATATCCACTAAACATTCTAGATATGATTGCAATTCCAGATTTCTCTTCACTTGCAATGGAAAACTGGGGAGCTATTACATTTCGTGAAATAGGACTTTTGGTTGATGAAAAAAATACTTCAATATCAACAAAAGAAATGGTAGCAATTGTTATCGCACACGAACTTGCCCACCAATGGTTTGGAAATTTGGTTACAATGGAGTGGTGGACAGATTTGTGGCTCAATGAAGGTTTTGCTTCATATATTCCTTATCTCGCAATAGATGAGCTTTTCCCAGACTGGCATATTTGGGACCAATTTGCGACAGATGATTTGGCAATAGCACTCAAGCTCGACGCACTTTCAAATACACACCCAATAGAAGTTAAAGTAAATAATCCAAATGAAATTGGAGAAATTTTTGACGCTGTTTCTTATAGTAAAGGTGCTACAGTTATTCGAATGCTTGCAGACTATCTTGGAAAAGAAAAATTTAGACTTGGTCTTTCTCATTATTTAAAAACTCACAGTTACAAAAATGCCTCGACAGTAGATCTTTGGAGTGCATTGGAAAAAATTTCAGGAAAACCTGTAAAAAAAATGATGGCAATTTGGACTGGCAAAATGGGTTACCCTGTGCTTGAAGTTTCACTTGGTAGCAAGGCTACTAAGTTGACTCAAAAAAGATATTTTTCAAATAGTGCAAATAATAAAAAAAATATTGATAAAACAATTTGGCCAATACCACTTTCAATAGTCACACCAAAAGGTGAGAAAAATTTGCAATTGATGACAAGTAAAAGTCTTTCAATACCAACTCAAAAAGAAGATTACTTTAAATTCAATGCTCATGAGGGTTCGATGTATCGTGTGAAATATGATGAAAAAATACTTGAAAAATTAAAAGAGCCAATACTTTATGGAAAACTAAGCTCTTCAGATAGACTTGGTATTATTCGTGATTTATTTTCATTTAGCGAAGCGGGTATTTCCCCTACTACTTTGGCTTTACAAAATGCACTTCATTATAAAAATGAAAAAGAATACATTGTTTGGATTGAATTAATTACTGGATTACGCCAGATTTCAAATCTACTTGCAGGAACAAAAATAGAAAAAAGTTTTAAAAATTTCGCAAGAGAAATTATTTCCACTCACGTAAAAAATATTTCATGGAATCCAGAAAAAAACGAAGATCACAATATTTCTCTTTCTAGACCTTTAATATTAGGTGCAGCTTCATATTTTGGCGACCAAGAAAGTATAGAAACAATAAAGAAAATATTTATTGAAAGAAATAAAACTCCTATTCATGCAGATTTGCGAGCAATAGTATACGGGACAATTGTTCGTGAAGGTGGACTTCTGGAATATGAAACTATTTTACAAATGTATAAAGATGAAGTTATGCATGAAGAAAAAAACCGCCTTCTAGGTGCACTTGGTGCTACGCGAGATAAAAAACTTCTAAAGCGAACTCTAGAATTTACAATGACTGATGCTGTTCGCATGCAGGACCGCAACGGAGCATTTGCAAGTGTTCTTATTAACCCACAAGGCCGAGAACTTGGCTGGAATTTTATAAAGAAAAATTGGAAAAAAATTGGTGAGGCATATGGTGACGGCAATCACCTACTTTCACGGTTGATAGGAGTATTGAATCGAAATACAAATAAAAAAGCTTACGACGATATAAAAAAATTCTTCAAGACTCACACTGCGCCTTCTGCAGACCGCACAATACTTCAAACACTAGAATACATAAATTCAAATAGACTTTGGCTTGCAAGAGATTATAAAAAAATTGAAAAATATTTAAAAGAAAATAAATATTAATTTTATGAACAAATAATTTATGAAACTGCACAGATTTATTGGTGATTTTATTTTTGATGATTCTACACTGTCTATTATAGATCCTGAAATTGTAAATCAACTTAAAAATGTATTGCGCCTAAAAATTGGTGAGGAACTGATTCTTTGCGATGGAAAAGGCTATGAAATTTCTGCGAGTATTCAATCAATTGATAGAAAAGAAATAATTGTTGAGTTGGGAAAAATGATTAAAAATAAAAATGAAATAAAACATCAAGTCAATCTTTTTTGCGCAATACTGAAAAAAGAAAATTTTGAACTTGTTGCTCAAAAAGCTACTGAAATAGGTATTACAAGAATTGTCCCTGTAATTTCTAAAAGAACTATAAAAATAAAAGTTGATCCAGTAAGAATTAAAAAAATAATCAAAGAAGCTTCAGAGCAATCTGGGCGTGGAGTTTTACCAGAACTTCACGAACAAATGAATTTTGCTGAAGCTATAGAATATGCAAAAACTTTAGGTGAAAGTATTATTTTTGATGGAAGTGGTTACCCTATTTCCGATACACGTTCTACGCCTCACGTCTCATGTATTTTCATCGGTCCCGAAGGTGGCTGGACAGAAAATGAACTTACTCTCGCAAAAGAAAATAATTTTCATATAAAAAATCTTGGACCCCTCACCCTCCGCGCCGAAACCGCCGCCATCGTCGCTTGTTTTCTCTCAACTAGGTAAACAAAAAGGCATCCTTGAATCTCAAGAATGCCTATTGTATAAAATTTTGGGTTAACTAAAACTTAAACCCAGCTGATACTCTTAATGTTTTTACCGCAAATACTAAATTATTTGTCGGAAAGGTTGCTCCAGAAATAACTGAGCCAATTAAAAATACAGACTTAAAACTTACCCCCACTCCAGTAGAGAGATAACCGAAACTTGCAGGAACAGGTGGCAAATTAAGAATTTGATTATCCTTAATTTTTGCAGTATATCCAATACTTAAATCCATAAATAAATATTTAGATATACCTTCCAATTTTTGCATAGTTTCAGTTGTGTACCAACCATGAATTCCAGCCTCAACTCCTACAGCTTTCAAATCAAAATTAAATTGAAGAAATGAAATACTGTAAGGTAATACTCCCAAAGAAACACCCGGACCACCATACATAGAATATGTTATGGCTGCAGATGCTAATTTAGGATGTTCATTTTGATCAGGAGCATCTGGAATTGTAGGCGTTTCAGCCTGTGCAGCAGGTGCTGGAGTAGATGTTACTGGTGGTACTGTCTTTTTCCCACCAAATGTACTTTGCGCTTTTACTTGCCCGGCAAACAGGCAGATTGCTACGGCAATCACGACGAATACTTTTTTCATTTTTTCTTTTGTTTTAATATTTTTTATTTAATTTATTTCAAAGATTACCTAGATATAGTATCATAATACTTGACAAAAGTCAATGATTATGAAAAATATTAGCTTCTATGTATATGACGCTTTTGGAGTGTATTTATTACAAATTCTTCAAAAAAGACTTACGATGCAAGGGTGAAATACCATATTTCTTTAATGCAATATAGTGCTTTTTGGTGCCATAACCCTTGTGAATTTCGAAATAATATTGCGGATATTTCTTTGCAATTTTTTTCATATATCTATCTCGCATAACTTTTGCCACGATTGACGCAAGTGCTATCACCGGCTCTTTTTCATCACCTTTTATTATTGTCTTTTGATTCTTAAATTCTGCCGGTGCACGTAGTCCACCATCCAAAAGTACTTTTACCCGTTTTGCGCTATCGTGAGATTTGGGTAAAACTAAATTTAAAGATTTATTTAATGCTTTTTGGATTGCTTTTGAAAGTCCGATTTTATCGACAATTTTTGCGGAGACCATCGTTACACAAAAATCGCACTTCCATTCTTTCCGCCACTCACATATTTTTTCATACCAAATTTCTCTTTGCTTTTCAGTAAGTTTTTTTGAATCCTTTATAGGAAGTTGAATTTTTTTATGAACAATAAATGCTCCCACTGCCACAGGCCCTGCAAGTGGTCCTCGTCCCACTTCATCTATTCCAACAACAAGTCTCTTTTTGTCCATATTCCATATAATAGCTCATTTGCTATACTAAAGACACAAATTTTATGGCTTCAAAATTCGTCCATTTGCATACTCATTCTCACTATTCCCTTTTAGATGGTCTTTCGAAGGTGGACGATATTGTAAGTATTGCAAAGAAAAACAAAATGAAAGCAATTGCTTTAACTGACCACGGAAGTATGTATGGATCAATTGATTTTTATAAAGCCTGCAAAAAAGCAGACATTAAACCAATTATTGGTGTTGAAGCCTATATTGCCGAAAGATCACGCCTCGACAAAGAATCCGGCATCGACAATCGTCGCTACCACCTCACATTGCTAGCAAAAAATCTTACTGGTTACAAAAACCTTATTCGTCTTGTTACTCGCGCAAACCTTGAAGGATATTATTATAAACCAAGAATGGACAAAGAAATACTTCGCGAACATCACGAAGGTATCATTTGTCTTTCGGGTTGTATGGGTAGCCAGCTTTCGCAAGCAGTTTTATCTGACAATAATGAAAGAGCTGAAGAATTAATAAAGGAACACATTGATATTTTTGGTAAAGAAAATTACTTTATAGAACTTCATTCACATCCGCACGTCGAAGGTGATAAAAAACTTCGCGACGGTTTGATAGCTCTTGGAAGGAAATTTAATATCACCCTTGTTGCAGCACAGGATTCTCACTACCCTTGCAAAGATGACCACCATGCACACGAAACATTACTCGCAATACAAACTGGCGCAGAAACAAACGAATCAAATAAATTTACTTTTGGTGAAGATGACTTTTCTTTGATCGATGAGAAGACCGCCTTAGAATACTTTGCCGACATTCCAGAAGCTGTAACAAATACTCAAATTGTCGCTGATATGTGCGATATTGAACTCACGCTTGGTACCTGGGTTTTCCCTGATTTGAAAATTGAAGATGGCATGTCTTATGAAGACAAACTTCGAGAGACAGCTTTTGCTGGTTTTGAAAAAAGAGAAATGGAAAAAACCAAAGAAGCAGTGGACCGTCTTGAATACGAATTAAAAATTATTCTAGATAAAGGTTATTCTCCATATTTCTTAGTTGTGGCTGACCTCATTCGTTTTGCTCGAGAAAGTAAAATTTTAACAACAATTAGAGGTTCCGTCGCAGGCTCGCTTACTACTTACCTTATCGGTATTACAAATGTGGACCCAATTGCATATAAACTTCCATTTGAACGTTTCCTAAATCCTGAACGTCCTTCTGCTCCCGATATCGATATGGACTACGCCGATAACAGACGCGATGAGGTTATTCAATATGCAAAAGATAAATATGGTGAAGATAAAGTTGCACAAATTGGAACATTTGGAACGATGATGGCGCGTGGAGCTGTGCGTGATGTGGCTCGAGCACTCGGCTATCCATACGGTATTGGTGACAGAATATCAAAAATGATACCGATGGGCTCACAAGGCTTTCCAATGACAATTGATCACGCTATTGAAATTGTACCTGAACTTAAAGACGCATATGAAAAAGAAAAAGATACAAAAGAAATTATTGATTTAGCCAAAAAACTTGAAGGTTGCGTACGACACATCTCAGTTCACGCTGCTGGAGTTGTGATTGCACCAAAACCTCTTTATGAATATGCTCCAACTCAACTTGATCCAAAAGGTGGAAAAATCATTACTCAGTATGATATGTATTCTATTGAAGAAGCTGGTTTACTAAAATTCGACTTCCTAGGAATTAGAAACCTAGCAATTTTAGGAGATGCAGTGGACCTTGTAAAAAGAATTCACAATATCGATATTGATTTGGAAAAAATTCCTCTTGATGATAAAAAAACTTTTGAAATGCTTGCACGCGGAGAAACAGAAGGACTTTTCCAATTAAACGGAAGTGGTATGACGCGATATCTAAAAGAGTTGATGCCATCTACAATTCACGATATAAACGCCATGGTTGCCCTTTATCGCCCAGGACCTATGGAAATGATTCCTGAGTACATTAAAAGAAAACACAACCCTTCTTTGGTCCGTTATCTCGATCCTAGAATGAAATCAATTCTTGATCAATCTTTTGGAGTTATCACTTACCAAGATGACGTCATGCTTATTGCAATCGAACTTGGTGGTTACTCTTGGCTTGAAGCTGACAAACTTCGTAAAGCTATGGGTAAAAAAATTCCAGCTGAAATGGCATTACAAAAAGAAAAATTACTTTCAGGTTTTATGGAAAATGGTCTTTCTAAAGAAAAAGCAAAGACTCTATGGGAACTTATCGAGCCTTTTGCAGCTTATGGATTCAATAAAGCTCACGCAGCAAGTTATGGGCGAGTCGCATACCAGACATCGTACATGAAAGCCAATTTCCCTATTGAATATATGTGCGCGATTCTTTCTGCTGAGTCTGGAGACGTAGAGAAAATTTCTGAAATCATTACTGAATGCAACAAAATGGGCATTACAGTTCTTCCTCCTGATGTAAATGAAAGCTATGGAGGTTTTACAGTCGTAAATGACCCAAAAGAAAATTCGATTGGAACAATTCGCTTTGGTTTATATACAATTAAAAATTTAGGCACAGATATCGCTGATGCAATAATTGCCGAAAGAATGGACCCGCCAAATGGTGGAGGAAAATATAAATCTATCGGAGACTTTTTAGAGCGTATTAAACACAAAAATCTAAACAAAAAATCTCTAGACGCTTTAGTAAAATCTGGAAGTCTCGACAACTTTGGCGAAAGAGGCGCACTTCTAGGAAATATGGAGGAAATGCTTGCTTACAATAAAGAAACAAATCAGGGTAGCCAAGCACAGACTTCCCTATTTGGAGATTTGCCTAGTGAAGTGCTTACACTAAAATTAAAACCTGCCGAGCCTGCAAAAAAAGAAGATAAACTCGCTTGGGAAAAAGAACTGCTTGGTTTATATATTTCTGGCCATCCTCTCGACAAATACAAAGACAAACTAGAGAAAATGGAATGGAATATTACGAAGATTTTAAATGAAGGCAAAGATGGTGGACTTGTGACAATTGCAGGTATTGTGACTGAATCGAGAATTATCATCACAAAGAAAAATGAAAGAATGGCTTTTATTAAAGCCACTGACATGAAAGGAACTATTGAAGTGGTAGTTTTCCCAAAATTATTCCAAGATGCAGCTTTAAATATTGAACTTGAGAAATGTATAGCCCTAAAAGGCAAAATCTCTCTTCGCAATGGCGAAAAAAGTATTATTGCCGAGGCTATTAAGATGATCTAAAAAACAAAAGACCGTCTTTGGGAAATCCCAAAAGACGGTCTTTTGTTTTTTTAAACTGATGTTATATCGTCTGTAATCTTCTGATTATCGATTGCTCTCATCGTTGCTTTAATATTTGCATTGTAACGAGGATTCACATGGTTATAAGACTTCAAAATACCATCAATATCTTTTCCATCATACCAATGGGCTGTTCTTGGTTCATTTCCACCTAGGTTTTTTGAGATAACTTCAATAGCTTGATCCACAGAGTCAAACTTCGTATGACATGAATCCCATCCGAAATAGTTCTTTCCACAAGCAAACTTACCTGCAGTAGATTCATGAAATCCAATAGATGCAACCAAGTTGTAAGGGATATCGTTCTTCTCTGCTTCTGTTACGAGTTTGTCACCGTAACCAGTAAGTGGTAGATTCATCGAGGCAAAGTAAGCATCAATTTTTTTCGCCTGCTTAATGTGCTCTGGAGATTTTACATCCAAAGGAGCACCTTCTTCGCTAGTATGCAATTGTATTTGAGACACATTTACAATCGGAACTCCAGCCTGGGTTATAGGACTGAAAGGCATCGCTGTTAACATAAGCGGAACAGCGATAAAAGATTGCAAAAACTTAATGATTTTGTTTTTTTCCATAATTGACGGTTGTGCTCCGTCGAACATCGTATCTGTATTTGTCTGTTTCGGTTAAAAAACAGAAAAGATCCTTATATATCAAGCTATGCCTGATACTTTGGATCTACTCATATACTATCATATTCTTAAACAAAAGTCAATAGTTATACAACTATTTTACCCCTTGTCAAACTGAAAAAACCCTTACAAAATAAGGGTTTTTTCTCTATTCCTGTTTGACAAAATACTCCAAAAATTGTCCTATTTTGATGTGTGGATATCTTCCTTGACCAGTTTTATCTGACTTCTGAGTTTATGGCTTCCCTAACCTCGGAACTTTCGAGAATTTTGTGGTGACCATAGGCATTTACTTGAATATTTTTCGCTCCTTCAAGGTGGCAACTCTCATTTGGCCAGACGTGATTGTCAAATTTTCCAAAAATTGAGATGATTTTGCTATTCACTTCGGTCTTTTTGGATAAATCTGTAATTACTTTGCTTTGTGGGGAAAGTTCTTTAAGCACTTCGCTCGGCAAGAATTTTACGATGTCACTGCCACCAAATGGTGATGCTATAGCTATAACTTTTTCAACCTTGTTGTCGCTGTTGTGATACTGGAGCAGATATTTTCCTATCAACCCTCCTTTGCTGTGCGCGATTATGATTACATTCTCAAGTTTCCGCTCATCAATGAGCTCTCTCACAGTCCGCGTGGTACGGTCGACACTTTCAGTATTGTAACCAAGGTGTGGAAGTATGTAGACCGGATGGCCGAGACGAGAAAGTGGGTCCGCAATAACTTTCATAAAATGCCACTTTTCAAGTACACCCGGAATTATGACTATCGGTTTCTTACCCTCAACCGAATACCCCAAATAATGCGCCGGCGGTTTCCGATACACAAAAACAAGACTATGCTTGTGCAAAGCATACAGATAGTCAGTCACCCAATGCCCCAAGTTCTTGATTTTCATTTAATTTAACTTAAAAGAATCAATTATTCCTTGAAAAGCATCCGAGTAATTTGAAAAATCTTTATTGGGTGCAAGAGAACTTATATTACATATAATTCCATTACTCCTATCTGCATATATTGACTCCATCTCAACTCCAGTTTCCATAGACTTGTACGGACCCATTTTTATTGCAGGTATTCCCGACAGAGTTATTGATTCAATCTTTACAGCACTTTCTGAACCGTGACTATTGTCAATAGTTTTTTGAAAAAATGCTCTTATACCTTCTAAATTTTGTGGCTCAATGCCTGGCGGTAAGGTATTCGAAAATTCACCACAACTTGCGGAAAGCATAACTTCATATGCTTTATGATTTGGCGGAAATAGTTGAACAACTTTGTTATTGTGATAACCTTCAAGTGATACCCAGTCATTTGGGTATTTTATCTGAAACTTTCCTCCGACACTTTCCCATATTTTCCAATTCGAAGTATCAATTCCAGGTTTAGTATAACCCACGAGGCCTTGCTTCGTGGGTTTGTCGTCTGGGATCTGGGATAGTTCTTTATTCAGTAAATCAATTTCTTCTTGCGTAATCGGCTTTTGGGAAAGCATTTTGTTCAAATTCTCTTTTTGTAAAAGATTACCTTCTGTGGGAATATTTTTAATATACATATCTAAAAACTTCGGAGCAAGAATGTCTTTCGGTGTTGTTCCCTTGTCTCCAGGATAGATAGATGTAGAATATTCATAGTTTGTAAGTTTAAAGTCTGAACCCGTATATGAAAGGCGGACCGGCTCGTTTATATCATTAGCGATAAATAGCGGACCGGCAGTGTCTCGCATTACATACTGACAAACTGCATGTCCATAGATATATGTATCATCATTACCATAGATGTCCACACTGCATGCTTTCCTATCTGAAGCTACATTTGCAAGGCTTCCCGGGTTATTTGATGGAAAATGGAGTATATAATTTTCCACTTTCTCTTTCAATGATTGGCTAACCTCAGAAACAGGAACTTCACTTGATTGAGTTTTATTATTAATAATTTTAGGTACAAAATATAAACCAGCAATCAGGATGACTGCAAGCAACAATAAAAGATATTTTTTCATTAATTTAGAGATTAGTTGATAATCTATGCCCCGTGGCATTTTTTGAATTTCTTGCCGGAACCGCAAGGACAGAGGTCATTTCGGCCAACACCGGCGTATTCGCTATTTTTTGAATTGTCATTAGTAGATGTGACTGTGCTTTCTTCACCAGCGGAAAGGATGAGTTTCTGAGGAGTTACATCGGTAGCCATAACATTTTGGCTTCCCTGTGCGCCACTGACATCCATGGTTGTAATGAGCGACATGACTTGTTCTTTGAAAGAAGCTTCCATGTCTTTGAACATCTGCAGTCCTTCTTTTTTATATTCAACGAGCGGTTCACGCTGACCATATGCGCGAAGGTTTACTGACGAACGCATGTATTCCATGGATTCGATATGTTCAGTCCAGAGGATGTCGGTCACGTACAAAATTATCCGTCGGGCGGTCTCGAGAAATGCATCTTCGCCGGCAGCTTTCTTTTTTTCATCCATCGCTTTTCCAAAATCTTCAAATTCCATCGCAAAACCGGAGAGCAATTCAGAAATTGCAGTCTTATCACCTTCAAGCATTTTGCGACGACGACTGTAAATTGCTTTACGTTGGTAATTCATCACATCATCGTATTCGAGTGTATACTTACGAGCATCAAAATTGAAACCTTCAATCTTTGCTTGAGCATTTTCCAAAGATTTTGAAATCATACGATTTTGAATTGGTTGATCTTCTGGAACACCGAGCTTGATCATTAAATTCTTTATTCCTTCTGAACCGAAAACACGCATCAAATCATCTTCCATTGAAACGTAAAATTGAGTCTCACCCGGGTCACCCTGGCGACCGGCACGTCCGCGAAGCTGATTGTCGATACGGCGTGCTTCATGACGCTCTGTACCAATAACAAAAAGTCCACCGAGGTCTCGAATTTCTTTTGATTCTTCTTCTCTGGCAGTAATACCACCGAGTTTAATATCGATTCCACGTCCTGCCATATTTGTCGCAAGGACCACACTTCCTTTTTTACCAGCACCTGCAATAATCTCACCTTCACTTTCATGATTTTTTGCATTAAGCATTGTGTGAGGCACACCTTCTTGGTGAAGATAAGATGAAAGCAATTCATTACGCTCGATTGATACAGTACCAATAAGCACTGGTTGACCTTTTGCATGAAGCTCTTTAACTTTTTTTGCTACTGCAGTAAATTTTCCTTTTTCATTTTGAAAAATAAAATCATTGTGATCAATACGAGAAATACTTTTATTTGTCGGAACTTGAATAACACTCAAATTGTAAACCTTTTGAAATTCTTCTTCAGAGGTCTTTGCTGTACCTGTCATACCAGAGAGTTTTGTATAAAATCGAAAATAATTTTGAAATGTGATTGAAGCCACTGCTCGACTTTCTTTTTGAATGTTCACACCTTCTTTTGCTTCAATAGCTTGGTGAAGTCCTTCACTCCAACGGCGCCCTGGTTGCATTCTTCCAGTAAAAGGGTCGACAATAACTACCTCACCCTCCCTAACTACATAATCCTTGTCGCGCAAGAAAAGTGCTTCTGCGCGAACTGCGGTTTCTAAGTGGTGCACATATTTTATTCCTTTTTCAGTATAAATATTTTCTGTACCTAAAAGTTTCTCGGCTTTTGTAATACCATTGTCAGTAAGAGTCGTAGCTTTTAATTTTTCATCGACGCCATAGTCTTCATCACGTTTCAGTTGGCGAGCAATATTTGCAAAAGTCTTATATAAATCTTCAGAATCCCCTGTCTCACTTGAAATGATAAGTGGAGTACGTGCTTCATCGATTAAAATAGAGTCAATTTCGTCGACAATTGCGTAATGATGTTTTCTCTGCATTACCTGATCCATTGAACCAGCTAAATTGTCTTTCAAATAATCAAAACCATATTCATTGTTTGTTCCATATGTAATGTCGCAAGCATAAGATTCTTTTCTTGAAGATGGTCGCAAAAATTCATATGCAACCTTAAATGATTCATTTTCTTTTTCTTCTTCTGGTATTGAATGATTTTTATCATAAACAAAAGAAGTATTTTGAGAATTGATAACACCGATAGACAAACCCATAAAAGCATATATTTGTCCCATCCACGCAGCATCGCGACGCGCAAGATAATCATTCACAGTGATAACGTGTACACCTTCTCCAGCCAAAGCATTTAAATACACTGGCAATGTTGCAACCAATGTTTTTCCTTCACCAGTACGCATCTCAGCGATATTGCCACGATGTAGTGCAATACCTCCTATCATCTGCACATCATAATGCCTGAAACCAAGTGTGCGTTTTGCAGCCTCTCGAGTAAGAGCAAAAGCCTCTGGCAAAATATCGTCTAATGACTCTCCCTTTAATAGACGGGCTTTAAATTCAAGTGTTTTTACCGGAAAATCAGCATCAGAAAGTGCCCCGAAATCAGATTCGAGTGAATTTACCTTTGCTACCAAGGGTGCAACAGAGGAAATAAAACGTGTATTATCATCACCAAATATCTTTTTAATTATGCTCATATATGTATATATAAACTAAAATGCGGATTTATTTTAACACAAAAACAAAAAATCCCCTACCGACTTGCGGAGGGGACTTTTTGAAAAAGTTATATTCTCTTTTTTGCTGTCTTCTTTGCTACTTTCTTTACTACTTTCTTTGCTTTCTTTTTTGCTGCCATAATATTTAAAAAAAAATTATTTATAAAGATGTTACAACAGAGCGACCTTTTCAAAAAAAATTATTTAAAATATTTTTTAAAAAACAAAACTGTTGTAGCGATAATTTAATTATCGTACATAAAAATATTTCATGCAAGACTTTTTTTTCAAATATGTGGATAACTTTTTTTATTTTAGAAAATATTTTTTGAAAAAAATATTTTCTAAAATAAAAATACTTTTAAAAAAGTCCTCGGAAAAAATCCCCAGACATTTTTTAAAAGTATTTTTATTTTTTAATTTACTATTTTATTAGTAGTCTGAAAAATAATATTTTATTTTTTTAAAATGTATAAAACAAAAAATCTTTCACCAAAGTGAAAGATTTTTTGTTTGCATTGTCGCCGTGTGAAGCCAACAAGTACGAAACTCCAACATAAGTGCCTATGTGAGTGCAGTTGCTGACTTCACACGAAGACAACAACTTCACTACTTAAGTGTACGATAGATGAATAATTAACACAACCCCCTAAATCCCCCTTGTCAGGGGGACATTAAATACTTAGCAGTTTCCCTCCCTTGATAAGGGGAGGGTTAGGGTGGGGTTTTATATAAAACACAAAACCCCCTTGCGGGGGTTTTGTGAGGCACTTATTTTTCTGAAAAAGAGATCAGAGCTCTTAACTCACCCTTATAGTATAGCAAATAGAATAGAAAAGTCAAGTATTTTTTTATATTTTATGCAAAAAAAGAACCCCCGAATCTCGGAGGCTCCTTTGCAATAACTAAACGCTATTGCACAAATATTTTTATGGCACTATGCTCCCCTTTGAGAACATAAATACCAGGTGGAAGATTGAGTTTATCTTTTTCAAGAATAACCTCTCCTTCCTGTGCGTGGCCTGACCAAACTTTTTGGCCGGTGGTGTTAAACAGAAAGAAATCACTTTCTTTCTTTGCATACAACGAGGAACCAATTTCTTGGATACCGGTTGTGTTAACAACAGTAACAGTTACATATTCATGAACTGTTGTGTTGCCATCAGTAGCAGTTAAAGTAAACATAGTGGTGGAATTTAAAATTCCAGTTGAATGCGTACCGCTTAAATTTACCTGACCAATACCATGATCAATGGTGACAGTTACATTACTCATGTTCGCAACTGACCAATGAAGCAAACTTGATCCACCAATTGCTATAACGCTAGGTAAAGCAGTAAATGAATTGATAGTAACAACAGGCGTTTGAAAAACAAAAGTTACAGTTGCACTATATCCATTTTCACTGTTGCTATTGAAAGCAAAAACTCTTGCAAGATAAGTCACCCCATCTTGAAAAGGATTGTTTGTCGGCAACTGAATACTCATACCATCATTAGTAATCCCCGCTTGAAAGGCTGCCATTGGAGAAGTAAAAATGGTATGCGCAAAACCATAATCAAATTGAGAAGTTATCTCAAGTTGAAGTGAACCTGCGAATTGTGAGCTAACATTTACATCAAAGTTTTGATTCGTACTACTAAAAGTGTAGGTGGAATCAATTAATGATGTAAGAGTTACAGGAGCTTGCGGTGTAACAAAAGCATGATTGTTACTACAAACTTCAGTAAAATTTCCCCATACACAAGCATGCACACTGTAGTGACTGTTCCCTAATAGATTATAAAATCTAGAAGTAACTTGAACACTTGTGAATTGTGCACTAAATGGTTGCGATACTGAATCAATAACAGTATTACTGCTATCACTTAAATATTCAGTAAAGTGACCACTTGTTCCATTTGGGAAAATTGTACGAACAACTTTAACAGAGTCCCAGTAAACTGGGCATGCATCAAGGTTGCTTGTAATCTGAGGTGTTGTCGCAACTTGTGATGTCACCATGTCTGATGCTGTTGTGTCTGATCCAACTACATTATCAATTATAATTACATAACTGATGTTATAATTGTTATTTGGAAAACCTGTCAATGTATAAGTCGTTTGACTCGAATCGATAGGAGTTACAAACTGGTCCCACACATAAGCATCTACCCATGAGAATACTGCATATCCTGGGCAAACCCAGACTGTAATTGTTGAAGTCGTATAACCAGTAAATCGGTTGTACGGAATCAATCCACCACCATCAAGATTTGTAGGTGCACCAGATAATGAAATCTGGGATGATACAAAAATTGGACTCACATAAACACTCAGTGCTCCTGTGGAATCCAATATTACCACATGAGCTGTGTCAATGAATCTTGCACGATATTTTTCATAATATGTGCCAGATACTGCAAAATGGATACTGTCATTCGTTACTACAAAAGTATCATTTACAGCTGAAGTGTTTACGAACGTATCAACGTTCGTGTGAAAGTTTTGCATAATTGAGGTGTATCCCCAATCAAGCGAAACGATAGCGCTGTCCCCTGGAGGAACAATTACTTTTTTTTGCGCACGAGAGAACAGTTGTCCTCCATAGATTGGCGCATTAAAATTTACTGACTGCGCTTCGGAAATTGCCACCATGGCAAACATCAAAGCGATTGCTACTAATAAAGTTACTTTTTTCATTTTTTTTAATTTAATTAATTGTTTTAAATATTTTTTATTATTTTTCTAAGTTATAGGATTATTTCAATGACCAATTTATTTGGTCGCAAAAATAACCCTATAACTCCAATTAATTAAAATGTTTTCAAAGAACTAACAACATCACATATATTAGCATAAATAATACTAAAAGTCAAGGTCATATATCTTTCATTCTACATTACAGACGCATTAAATGCCCTTTAATTACAAAGTTCACATAGAAAAAAGCGCCCTGCTCGGACGCTTTTTTCGTCATAGACAATGCTTTGTGCCTATAAGCCGAATTCTGTTATCGATAGTCATTTATCTAGCCCCTCGATTACTCTCGGGGTCAAGCGGCACTTCCTTCGACTTCGCTCGGGACTAGTCCTGAACTTGTTGAAGGACACGGCCTTGCATTCACGTAAGGATTTAGCCGTTTCATTCTGATATTTCTATCAGCCTATCCCTTACGGGACCCTAGCCTTTCGGCATCGGCGTTTCTGCTCGCACCTCTATGATTGCTCACGACGGGCGTTACCCGCTACGCTTTCCCTCGATTACTCTCGGGATAAATGTTCGGACTTTCCTCCCTACAGCCAAAGCCATAGAGTAACTATCCAGCACAAAGCAAATACATTATACCAAAGATTTTTTGTAAGTAAAGGGGGTTTGGAACGTCATAGTATGTAAGTAAATTAAGCATAATATGGGGCTTGACAAAAGCTATTCAATTTGCTATAATATACCAATATAGAGTTAAATTATAAATTTTCGCAAAAAATATATGCAAAATAAAATTAACAAAACAATCATAGTTCTCGCTTTTGCCATCTTTGGCCTCTTTGGTGCAACCAACGCTTTCGCCGCAACACCAACAATAAGCACAGGGGCGTATAGCGCACTTACACAAACTTCAGTAAATATTTCTGGTGCTTATATTTTAAATGGTGGCTCAACTATTGATGTTTGGTTTGATTATGGCACTACACCATTAATGACTTCACATACTGCACATCAAACATTCATAAATTCAAACGGAGTTTTCAATGCTCAACTTACACTTCAATCAGGTACACAATATTATTATCGAGCGATGGGTATTGTTCCACTAAATGGTTTGGGTTATGGATCACCAAACAATTTCATTTCACCAACTTACCCCCTACCAACAGTCACAACAGGCTCAGGACTTGCAAATTCACAAAGTACAGCAACTTTAAATGGTTACTTTAATGATAATGGTTATGCAACTCAAACAAGATTTGAATATGCAAATAACAGTTCGATGATTGGTTCAAGTTTTACTACTTGGACAAATCAAAGTGCTCATTCAGGAATTTTTTCTGATTCTATTTCTGGATTAAATTCAAATACAACATATTACTTCCGCGCAATTGCGACAAATGCAGGAGGTACTGCGACAGCAACTTCAATAGTACATTTCACAACTTCACCTATTCAGCAACAACAAAATGCTTGTACTATAACTTCTTTCACAGCAAGTCCTTCGCAAATTACTACTGGAAATTCAACTACACTTTATTATCAAACATCAAATTGTACTACTCTTTCAATTTCTCCAAATGTAAACTCAACAGTTAGTGTAAACAATTCTTCAGTAAATACAGGAATACTTACCACAACTACAACATATACACTTTCAGCAATGGGACTTTACAATAGTCATGATACTGCTCAAGTGACTGTCACAGTAATTCCAAACAATAACAATACTTACTCTTGTGCAATTTCTTACTTCAATGCTTCCCCATCTACAATATACGGAACTTCTGGATATTCTACTCTTTCATGGAATACAACAAACTGTAATAATGCTTACATAAACGGAATTGGAAGTGTAGCAACTAGTGGATCAATTTCTACAGGAAATATTTACAACACTACAACCTACACATTGAATGCTTCTGGAACTGTTGGTTCAACAAATGCTCAAACAGTAGTGACATTGATAAATAGTAACAACAACAATAACAATAATAACTGGAACTACAATTACCCTGTTTGTACTATTGATTATTTCAATGCATCTCCAAATAATATAAATGCTGGTTCATCTGCAACAATTTCTTGGAATACTTCAAATTGTTCATCTGTATCAATGTCAAACTTCGGCTCAGTTGCAACTAGTGGATCAATTTCAACTGGCACACTTTATGCCACAAGAAGTTATGTGCTCTATGCATACGGACAAAACTCATCACCTTCAATACCGATCACTGTGACTGTAAATAATAATTACAACAATTATTACACTCCACCCGTAACTACAACATATACAAATTATACAAACCCGACACCTATTGTTTACACTTACCCAACAACGACTTACACACAAACAAATACTCAAACATCAAATACAACTAATACAAATAGTTATATAGATTCAAAATCTCCTTACATGCAACTCTCTGTAAAAAATGCTCTAGCAAATGTTTGTCCCGCAGATGTTATAGAAAATACAGTTAACTATAAAAATATCTCAGGCCACACACTTACAAATGTCATATTGAAAATTACTTTATCAAAACAACTAACTTTCAATAGAACAAGCGAAGGTAGCTACAGTTCAAATGATAATTCAGTATTAGTAAATATCGGTACGATGGTAGCAGGTCAAGGTAATGCAGTCACAATTTCAGGAACAGTAAATGGAAATACAGCAAATGGAGACACTCTTGTGACGACAGCAAATATTTCTTTCACCAACGTAAGTGCCAATGGAGACAGTGCAGTTGCTTATGCAACAAATAAGGTCGAGAATTGTAGTAATGCAAGTTCACAAACAGCTGCCGCATTTTTCTCAGGAGGAACTTTCTTCCCGACAACTATTGGTGGATGGCTCTTGCTTATAATCATCATCCTTATCGTAGTTGTACTTTCAAGAATGCTTTCAAAGAAAGATACTCACCATGTTCAACATGGCCCAGTACCAACGCATCATTAAAATACAACCCATCCGTCCTTCGGACACCTTCCCTTATCAAGGAAGGAATAAATTCAAAATACAAAAACTCCCCATTTGGGGAGTTTTTGTATTTTGAAAAATTAATTCACTGCGTATGGAATCGTAGCGCACATGCCAGATGAAAATCCGCCAAATGCTAGATTTCCAATATCAGATACTTGTGTCCAGTTCGCACCGTCTGAAGAACTCCAAACCAAACTTGAATTACCAGTACTCATTTGTCCTCCAATCAAAAATATTTTGTGATTAAAAACCAAAACACACGGAGTCTGCAATCCTCCCCATGGTGCACTCGCTGTTACTTGTGTCCAGCTTATTCCATCGCTTGAATTCCAGACATCAGATTGATTCTGACCCGAAAGATCTGCTCCTCCAAAAATCCAAATTTTTCCGCTATAAGTCAACGCAGAAAAATTATAACGTGCTGTCCAAGGTGCATGTTGCGTTATTTGAGTCCAAGTAACACCGCTATCGGACGAAGACCAAACATCGTTATAGATATTAGGATAATTTGCCCCGCCCATCATGAATAATTTATTTCCCATGGCTGCAACTGCTCCAGATATGCGAGTAGGCGATATTTGTGGAGTAGAAATATGCGTCCAATTATTTCCATCTGGGCTTCTCCACAAGCTATTGAAAACATTTAAAACTTGCTGACTATCATCTTTTCCACCAAAAAGATAATCATACTTCGGAGTAGTAGAAGTTGGATCACTCTGAACTACCATGTAATTATTTTCTGGGAAATATGCTGGAACGTTTGTAGTTGTATCTGTCCAAGTAATTCCATCTGGAGATGATTTGCTCGAAAACTCGGTAGGATTTATGTACGTCGGACTATAGAAAAAACTTGAGCCATAATCTCTAAACAATCCGTTGAAATAGTTACCGCCAGCATACGGAGCAGTAACATCAGCAAAAGGATACCAGTGGGTCAACTCATGCCAATTTCCTCCGGCAGTGTCTGACTTTAAAACAAGCGTCTCAGCTGCACAGTGAGAATTATCACAGCTCGCATTTGAGCGAAATCCATAGAGCCAAATATATGGTTGCGGTGTTTGTGTTACGGGTCTAAATATTGTAATTGTTTGCCCTGTTGCACCAAGTGTCTGAGTATATGTTCCATGAGAAAGTTGTCCGACCGCATTTACAAACAAAACGGTTTGGATAGTTCCCGCTTGAGCTCCGCCAAAATCAGAGTAAATATCTAGTATAATACTTTGATTTTGAGAAAGCATAACAGTTGTTGGATTTATTAATAATGGATTTGGACTAAAGCCTGTAGAATAATTTTGTGAAATTTGTGTATTACCTAAATTAACTGAAACATTTGTAAAATCAGCGGTTGTCACAGTGACTACGCCCGCAAAAGGTTTAATGAGAGATAATTGAACGGTTTCATTTGTACTATTCGTAACGACATATGATGCTATTTTAAAATGATGAGTATAAGCAGGAATTGTCTGGTCACCATATGCTGTATTTCTTACAATAGTCACATTTCCAGACATTGGTGGAGTGTATAAAGTAGCACCAGTATTATCGACTGATGGTGAAATATCTGGAGCTTTTTGTATAGTTCCAGCTGAAAAAAATCTCCCAACTGCACCTTGTTGGCCAGACAAATTTAATGCGCTGTTTGCGACGACGTAACCGATACCGATTACAAAAATACCGAGAACAATTAATTTAATAATTTTACTAGATTTGTTTTGATTCATAATATTGTAAGTGTAACACTCACGAATAATAAAACAAGCAAACAAAAACCACCCCGACTTTTGGTCGGGGTGGTTTTTGTTCTTTTATACTCTTTATTTTGTTCCGTTCTCTTTTTTCTGTTCTTTGACAGATGTCATATCGTTTTGAGTTCGATCAAACTTTTCTATGCTCAATTGAGGCATAGAAAATCGACGCCGTAAATCTTAAATCTCGCGAACGAGATAGAAGACATTCAAATTGAATTATTCCACGAGCAGCTTCCGCTACCCGTGCCTTGTTACGACTTAGTCCCTGTCACTGAGCTTACCTTAGGCCCTGCGAATGCAGAGATTTCGGGTATTCCCAGCTCCCTTGACTTGACGGGCGGTGAGTACAAGACTTGAGAACGTATTCACCGCAGTTTGCTGACCTGCGATTACTAGCAATTCCAACTTCATGAGGTCGAGTTGCAGACCTCAATCCGAACTGAGGCTACTTTTATAAGGATTGGCTCAAGGTTACCCTGTCGCGACCCGTTGTAGTAGCCATTGTATTATGTGTGTAGCCCAGGATATCAAAGGGACATGCTGACCTGGCGTCATCCTCTCCTTCCTCCCAGAACGGAAAAAACAAATAACTAATATCTAATAACTAATGTCTAAATAAAACGCATCTGCATTTTTTAGATATTAGAAATTAGGATTTAGAAATTTACTTACTCTGTTCTGGGCGGTCTCGTGTGACAAATATAACACACGACGAGGGTTGCGTTCGTTACCCCACTTAAGGGAACAATTCAAACCACGAACTGACGACGGCCATGCATCACCTGCCTACTAGTCTTGCGAGGGCTCCAGTTTCTTGGAGCTTTCACGTAGGTTTCAAACCCTGGTGAGGTTCTTCGGTTACCATCGAATTAAACCACATAATCCACTGCTTGTGCAAGTCCCCGTCTATTCCTTTGAGTTTTAGCCTTGCGGCCGTACTTCCCAGGCGGTTCTCTTAACGCGTTAGCTTAGACTCTCAGAGGGTCGATACTCCGAAAATCGAGAGAACATCGTTTAGGGCGTGGACTACTGGGGTATCTAATCCCATTCGCTACCCACGCTTTCGTGTTTCAGTGTCAGAAATGCGCCAGTCTATTGCCTTCGCTTTTGGTGTTCCCCATGATATCAACGGATTTCACCCCTACACCATGAGTTCCATAGACCTCTCACACTCTCTAGCTTTGCCGTTTCTCTTGCGATTCCAAAGTTAAGCTCTGGGATTTAACAAAAGACTAACAATGCCACCTACACACCCTTTACGCCCAATAATTCCGGATAACGCTCGGGGCTCTCGTATTACCGCTCCTGCTGGCACGAGATTAGGAGCCCCTTATTCATGAGGTACCGTCAATAAACTTCTTCCCTCATAAAAGATCTTTACGTCCCAGAGGGACTTCATCAATCACGCGGCGTCGCTCCATCAGACTTTCGTCCATTGTGGAAGATTCTCGACTGCAGCCACCCGTAGGTGTATGGGCCGTGTCTCAGTCCCATCGGTGGGGGTCAGCCTCTCAGCTCCCCTAGGCGTCATAGCCTTGGTAGTCTTTTACACTACCAACTAGCTGATACCCCGCAGGCCTATCCTTTAGCGATAAATCTTTACCCCGGAGGGTCTATCGCGTATTAGTCCACCTTTCGATGGATTATTCACGACTAAAGGGAAAGTACCCACGTGTTACTACCTCGTTCGCCACTAAACTTAAACGACCTTTGACTTGATATAATCTCATCTCGGGAAAAATAAGTTTCGTTCGACTTGCATGCCTTATCCACGCCGCCAGCGTTCATCCTGAGCTAGGATCAAACTCTACTTAAAAATTGTTATAAATAACAATAGTTTGTGAGAACGGAACAAAATAAAAAGTATAATTTTTATGTGCTCACATTTTTAGGAAATAGCTCTTAATTATATAGAAACTTGCATCTAATTATGTCTTGTATTCACTATTCCGTTGTAAAAGAAAGCGCCTAAAAAAGACGCTTAACTAGTATATAGATTTGAAAATAAAAGTCAAGCGTTTATCACCTTTCCAAACAAGCAATCAAAAACCCCTTAAAATAAGGGGTTTTTGAGGAATTTTATAATATTATTTAGTCGAATTATTTGTACCACCTACACTAGCTGTTGAAGTCATAGTACATACAAGTTCCCAACCATTATTGTGAACTGAACCTGTTGCCCCTCCACCACAGTTACAAGAATCCCCAACCTTAGCCTGGCCACCAACATTGTAGTTTGGGCAACCTGCTCCATATGGCATTTGTGCTGTGTGAGTACTATTATAAATTATTGATGCTTGAACCTGAGCACGAGTTGCATTATCAAATTTTCCTGTGACAGTTAATTTATTTTTTGTTTGATATGCGCTCAATGCTTTTGCTGTATTAGAATCAAAAGTTCCAGTTTCTTTTCCTGTTAAATATTTTTGACTAATTAACATTGTTTGAAGTTCTGAAACTTGTCTTCCTGTTGAACCTATTGAAAGAGTTGTTTGATTTGAATTTCCAACTGTTCCACTTCCATTATATGCAGTAGCTCCACCTGAACAAGTTCGTGGTACACCTGGCTGAACAGTTCCATTGTTTGATCCACACGTACAAGCATCTCCTGGCCAAAGTCCACCCGGAGCAGAACAAGAAAAACCTCCATTCATTACTGTTGCTGTTCCTGAACCTAAACGATTACTCAAATTGGCACTTGCACTGGTTTGAAGAGCGTCGACTTGAGATTGTAAAGTATTAATGCGATTTGTCTGCACGAAAGACAAGCCTACCACTGCGACAAATGCTACGAGTAACCAAATTGTTGATGTTTTTGACATATTATTTTATTTGTTCGCCATTTTTTTATGTAAAGGCGAATTTATTAAGAACTAATAATAAAACCTTATAATTTATTTCAAAAGTGAAAATGTTTCGTATTGATGATAAGCAAAACCTGAAAATGTTTTTGTGTATGTATTTAAATTTTCCAATTCAATAATTTTTGTTACCTCTCCTTTCATATACTCAAGTCCTTTAATTAAAGTTTGGGGTGCGTCAACTGTACCAATTTCGCGACTTCCACAGAAAGTAAAAATTTGTTCATTTGGATTTGCAAAACATTTTGTTTCAAGACCAATCACAACTTTCTTACCTACTGATGATGCATAGTTCATTTCACCTTTTGTTGCATCATAAACATCATATGCAGTATCTCGGAAGCCCATCACTGTCGTAGTGTCAGCAATATCGATAACAAATGCGGCCAAGGACTTTGCTTCTTTACCCCTAGCAATCGAAGAAATACCATTCGCAGTGTCAAAAGAAGAAGGAATATCAACGTTTAAATCAATATTTGTACCTTTTAGTAATACATCTACAGAGGAGAGCATATTTAGGTATTTATTGGCAATTGCTGGTCTATTTGCCCCACCATTTGTATTCCATGACTTATCAGCATAAGGCTCAACATCGAGGTGAATTGCTGTTGGTTTTGGACCAGATAAACTATTTGTAAAATCAATAGCTTCATTAACAAAATTTATTACTTTAAAAATATTTTTTCTATCTGCCCAATTTGATTCACCAGCAAGCAATTCTGTATTGATGCAAGACGAATGAGCCTGAGAAATAAAATCTGCAAGTTTTGCTTTATTATCGTCACTTTTTCCTGTAATTATTCCATAACTACTTACATATACAGTATTGATTCCTTGGTCAGTAGCAAATTTAAAAAAATCAGCACGCTTTGTAGAGGATGCTGGATCATCGGTAACTATAGTACTATCCCAAAGCCACACTGCATTTATACTCGGCAAACGTGCAAGATCACAAACAGGAGCAACAACAGCGACTGGAGCTGTGTCTTTTGAAGGTGTGGTCGAAAGTGTATCAGCAAAGGAAGTTAAAGGTAAAAAGGAAAAAGCAGTAAAAACTAACGCAATAATCTTTCTATTCATAGGTATTATATATGGTAGCGTGGATACAACTAAAGGTCAAGTAAGATGTCCCCAACTTGCATTTTATCTACATTTTAGTATAATGACCCCAATGCATATTTTGGCCAAGATTCTACCCTATATACAGATAATTCTCTCAATACTCCTCGTCCTTGGAGTACTTTTTCAACAATCCGGAGCAGGCCTAGGTGGCGCACTCGGAGGTGGTGACGGAGGTGCTACATACCACACAAAAAGAGGCTTTGAGAAATTTCTTTTTTACTTCACAATTGTAGTTGGTTTTCTTTTCGCTGTTTCTGCCTTTTTGACCATTATCGTCAAATAGCTTCCTCGCTAAAATAACGGAAGCTTTATATAACTCGTCATCATGCGTAAATTTTATAGTTTCATTCGTGAATTCAAAATTCCAAAAAAAGCTGAACTAAATGAAGTCTTTCATTCTTTTAGTAAAAAAGAAGTATTTGTATTAATAACATTTACTGTAGTTTTTGCTGTGACAATTTTAATAATGCTACAACGTATAAATAATCACTTTACTATCGAAGTTCCGGCTAGTGGTGGCTCGCTCACCGAAGGAGTGATCGGCACACCGCGCTTTATAAATCCCCTTTTAGCCATTTCTGAAGCAGATAAAGATATGACTACTTTGGTTTACTCTGGACTAATGCGTAAAATGCCAAATGGTGAACTCATCCCAGATTTAGCAAAGTCTTATGAAATTTCATCAAATGGATTGATTTACACTTTTCACCTGAAAGATAAAATATATTTTCAAGACAATACACCAGTCACTGCAGACGATGTAGTATTTACGATTACAAAAGCTAAAGATACAGGGCTAAAAAGTCCAAGAGCGGCAAATTGGACTGGAGTAAATGCAGAAAAAATTGATGCAAACACAGTACGACTCACACTCAAACAACCATACGCATCATTTCTCGACTACACAACTATAGGAATTTTACCAGAACATCTCTGGCAAAATCTCTCCGACGAAGAATGGAGCTTCAGTAATTTGAATACAAAAAGTATTGGTTCTGGGCCTTATAAAATAAATTCAATAAGTAATAAATCTACAGGCATACCAGATTACTACAAACTAATTCCTTTCAATAAATTTGCACTTGGTAAACCTTACATAAACAATTTAGAAATAAAATTTTATGCTAATGAAAAAGATCTATTAATAGGTCTTGAAAATGGTGAAGTCGAAAGTGTCGGTGGTATCGATGGAGAACAAGCAGAAAAACTTTCTGGTAGTGGTTACAATGTGGAAAGCGTTCCCCTACCAAGAATTTTTGGGCTATTCTTAAATGCCAACCAAGCACAAATTTTTTCTGATCCTGCAGTAGCGAAAGCTATGAATCTAGCAATTGATAAAAACAAAATTGTAAAAGAAATTTTGCACAGATATGGAACATCTATCGACAGCCCCATTCCTCCAAATATGCTTATCTATACAGATATGTCTGGAAATAATTCCACAATTTCAGATAATACTCAAAGTTCTGATCCTCAAGCAGCAAAAAATATTCTTACAAAAGATGGTTGGATACCAGATGCGAGTGGTATTATGTCAAAAAAAGTTGGTAAAAAACCAGTTATGCAATTAACTTTTTCAATTTCAACTGGTGACACACAAGAGTTGAAACAAACTGCACAATACATAAAAGATGATCTTGCAAAAATAGGAATCCAGGTAGATATAAAACCCTATGAAGTAGGAAGTTTGAATCAAAGTGTAATTCGTCCACGTAAATATGATGCGCTCCTATTTGGACAAATCATCAGTCATGATTCAGATTTATATGCATTTTGGCACTCATCACAAAGAAATGACCCCGGACTAAATGTTTCAATGTACACTAGTTCAAAAGCAGACAAAATACTAGAATCCGCAATTACCACACAAGATGAAAATGACAGAAGTGAAAAATATTTAGCATTTGCAGATGAAATAAAAAAGGACATGCCGGCAATATTTATTTATTCACCAAAATTTGTTTACGTAGTTCCAAATGATATTTACGGATTAAAGTTGAATCACATAACAACAAATGCGGACCGATTCAATACGATTTACAGTTGGTATATACAAACAGATAAGATTTGGAAAATTTTTTCTAAGTAGATTAATAATTAAATCGCCTCAACGGCGACCCGCCGAAGAGGCGGAAACAAAATATGATTAAAAAAACAGAAACATCGCACGCGCCACATACGTCGCATGCATCACATGCAGGTAAAAAATCTGCAGGAAAGCAACAAACCAGAGGACGCACATACCAATATACAAAGTTTAGTCGCAAACCGCAGACTCGAACTTACCACGCAGAAATTGCACCCAAAAATCCAGTTGGCGCAAAGTTAAAAATTGCTCCACCTGAAGAAGGTGTTGTGCGTATAATTCCACTTGGAGGAGTTGAAGAAATTGGAAAAAATATGACAGCAATTGAAATTGGTGACGACATAGTTGTCATCGATGCTGGTATGCAATTTGCGACAGACAGTACTCCAGGAATCGACTACATAATTCCAAATACAACTTACCTCGAAGAGCGAAAAGAAAAAATTCGCGCGCTTATCGTCACACACGGTCACCTCGACCACATCGGTGGAGTGCCAATAGTGCTTTCACGTATTGGAAACCCTCCAGTATATTCTAGAAACCTTTCAGTGCTTTTGATGAAAAAGCGTCAAGCTGAATTCCCTCACCTTCCACCACTAAATGCTCAAATAGTTGAACGTGATGAAACAATTACTTGTGGAAAATTGAAAGTAAAATTCTTTGGTGTCACACACACGGTTCCTGACTCAATGGGAATTATTATTGAAACTCCTTATGGAAATATTGTGACTCCCGGAGACTATAAACTCGACCAGATCGACGGTATCGTTTCAAAAGAAGAAGAAAAAGAATATGCAATTTTCGACAAAATGAACGTTCTACTTCTTTTGACAGACTCAACAAATATTGAAAATGAAGGTTTTGCTATGCCAGAAATTCGCGTGCACCAAGGTCTTGATCGATTGATCAAAGACACTAGTGGCCGAATGATCATCGCAGCTTTCGCTTCACACATCACTCGCCTTATTCGTATCGTAGAGACTGCAGAGAGTTTGGGTAAAAAAGTTGCTCTCGATGGTCGCTCAATGAAAACAAATCTAGAAGTTGCAATTGAAGCAGGAATTTTTACTCCCAAAAAAGGAACTCTTATTCCAATTGAAGATGTAGAAAAATATCCGCCAAATAAAGTCATTATCTTGATGACAGGTGCTCAAGGTGAAGAATTTGCCGCACTCAATCGTGCAGCAAATAAAAGTCATAAAAAATTTACACTTCACAAAGGTGACACGATTATTCTTTCAGCATCTATCGTTCCAGGAAATGAACTCTCAGTTCAAAGATTAAAAGACGGTCTAGCTCGCCAGGGTGTAAAGATAGTCACATTCCGAACGTCTGGTGAAGATACGATTCACGCTACAGGTCACGGAAACCAAGAAGACATCAAATGGCTTCACAGAAAAACTCATCCAAAGTTTTTCATTCCAATCCATGGTCACCACTCAATGCTTCAGACTCACAAAAATCTTGCAATCAGTCTTGGAATGCCAGAAGAAAATGTCATTGTGCCTGACAATGGTTCTATAATCGATATCATTGAAAATGGAACAAAAATAGTTGCTAGAAAAGATAAGGCTCCATCTGGAGCTATGGTTGTCGATGGATTTTCTGTTGGTGACGAACAAGAAGTTGTAATTCGTGATAGAAAAATGCTTGCACAAGACGGAATGTTCGTCGTCATTGCAACAGTCGACTCTACGGGAAAATTAAAAAAATCACCAGATTTAATTTCTCGTGGTTTCGTTTACTTGAAAGAAAATCAGGAGCTTCTTCATCAAACAAGAATTATCATTAAAAAAACAATTGAAGATAGTACCGCAGGAATGAATCCAATAAACTTTGATTACATCAAAGGCGTGCTTGGTGACACTATATCAAAATTTCTTTATCAAAAAACAGCAAAACGTCCATTAGTAATACCTGTTATACTTAACGTATAAAATAAAAGAACAACGAGCAGAATATTAAAATTTTGAGTCGCGTCGGAGTAATCAATTAAGCGAAATACATTAATTTTTCCCGCTTTACCCTCTCTACGGGGGCTCCGACACGGATAAAAATTTCTGTATTTCGCTTAATTTAAAATTTATGGAATTTCCAATTAGAATAAATAAATATCTCGCAGAAAAAGGCTACTCCACTCGCACTGGTGCAGATGAATTAATCAGTGCTGGTAAAGTAAAAATCAATGGCAAAAAAGCTGTACTTGGAATGAAAGTAATGGAAAAAGATATTGTTATTGTCGATGGTACATCAAAAAAAGCATATGTATATTATGCGTATAATAAACCAGCCGGCATTATTACAAATGCTCCACAAAAAGGCGAAGTAGATATCATTCACTATACACGCTTCCCTCACAAAGTCTTCCCTATTGGTCGCTTAGACAAAGATTCCGATGGACTAATCATAATGACAAACGATGGACGTATCACTGACCGCTTGCTCAATCCTGAAAAAGTTCACGAAAAAGAATATACAGTAACAGTTGATAAACCCATCACTCCAGAGTTTGAAACAAAAATGAAAAAGGGTGTAAAAATTATTTCTCAAGGTGAAAAATATACAACCAAACCAGCAAAGGTAAAAATATTAAGTACAAAAAAATTCTCCATCGTTCTAACCGAAGGAAAAAAACGCCAAATCCGCCGAATGTGTGAAGCACTTGGTCAACAAGTTCAAACTCTCACTCGCGTGCGCATTATGAACATCCTCCTCGGTTCCCTCAAACCCGGCGCCTACCTCGAAATCACCGACAGAAACCTTTCAGACTTTTTGAAATTACTTAAACTCTAAAATTCATACACGTACAGCGTACGGGCGAGTTGGTTTTGATCACGGTGGAGATCTATTTTTTCTGTATATTGTTTTTGAGAAAATTTGAATGTTGCAGAAACTACCCTTGTCCCCTTTTTTAATTCCTTCTCAAGTTTTGGTAAAAGTTTATCCATCGCTTCGGGATACAAATAAAGAAAAACGTGCGTCGCATTACTCACATTTACTTGGAAAAAATTTTTACACAATATTTTAATATTTTTATTTTGTCTATTTTTCCAAATACGCAATTTTGCAAGCATATAAGCCCACCAAATAAGTTCGACTCCAACAAAATGCGCCTTTGGGTGTATTTTTTGCGCTATTGAAAGCACGCGAGCATTACCACAACCCAAATCATATACAATACTTCCTTCATTTAATTTTAGAGTTTTTACTATTTCTTTTATGACTTCGACTGGAACAGAAACAAACGGTACTTTTGCGAAAAATACCGTTTGCATCATCGATATAAAGAATAAGAAAATTGTTATTGTCGCTAAAACAATAAAAATAAACAGAAGTATCAGAACCAAGGTCATTTTATTCTGGTGCCGCTTCTAATTTGAGCGTCACTGTTTTTTCTACACCTTTTGAAAGTACCTTGAGAGTCACACTGTCACCAACTTTATATCCGCGAATAAGAGTTGCAAAATTTGTCGTGTCATCGAGTTTTGTTCCATTCAATTCTAGAATAATATCATTTTCAACAATACCAGCTTTGTCTGCAGGTGAACCAGGTATTACAGCGAGGTCGGTATCTGCAGTACCGCGACGAACCAAAACTCCATAATCAACAGACAAATTATTTTTATCTTTCAATGCCTGATCGACTTGTGCATAACGAATTCCTACATATGGTCGGACAATTTTTCCTGTATTTTCAACAGAATCAACCACCCCACGCACACTATTTATCGGAAGTGCAAAACCAATACTTTGAGAACCTTGCGCCACTGCGACATTGACTCCCACGACTTCACCATTGAGATTTAGAAGTGGACCACCAGAGTTTCCAGGGTTGATTGCAGCATCGGTCTGGATGACGTGATCAAGCGCTTCAGACTGGCCTGTAGCACTGTCACCGGCCGTCACAGAGCGAGAAAGACCAGAAATGACTCCAACTGACACAGAATTTTTAAATTGCCCTAAAGCGTTTCCAATAGCAATTACGCTTTGACCCAAATCAAGGTTGTCAGAATTTCCAAGAGAAAGATGAGGATAATTATAACCATCAATTTTTATCACCGCTATATCGAGCACACTGTCGCGCGCAACTACTTTTGCTGTATGTTTTTTGCCGTCATTTGTATACACTGTGTATTCTGCAGTTTTATCTTCCACAACGTGGCGGTTTGTAACTATCATTCCATCTGCTGTAACCAGAAATCCTGACCCTCCACCTACTTCTTTTTTCTCAGTACCATTTTGTTGATATTGAGGAGTATTGAACATAAATCCAGGAAATGGATTTTGTCCACCAAACATATCGCCAAAAGGATTTGTATTTGGATCTGTTGGATTATTTATAATTTCATATTTTGGAACATTTTTTGAAATAATTATTGAAACAACAGCTGGATTTGCTTTCTTTACAGCATTAACCACAAAAGAATCTTCGGACAAAAGTGGCATTGGAATATTTGTAGAAATTTTTCCATCACTTCCAATTTGAGGAATTGGATTGTTTACTTGGTCTTGAACTTGTTTTACATACTTTGTAGCAAAAGAATTATAAATTGATCCACGATAATGCCAAACTACTAAAAATGCTATACCCAAAATAACAACAGAAGAAATAATACCTGCAATAATCCCCTGCCCAATATTTTTATTGAATTTTATATTGGTCTTTGTGCCCTCTATTTTCCTATATAGATATTTGAAATAATTGTCTTCCATAATATATAAAATTAATAATTAATAATACGCACCCTGTATTCACAATGGTGCATATACAATTGTAGTCAAAATAAAAAACCGGTCAAGCCAAAAAGGTCGATGCTGACCAACCTGAGCCAGAACCTTTCACTGCCTTGCCCCGCAAGGCTTTTTTAATTGATTTTTCGTTTGCCCTACGACCCAACCTGAGCGCTATATTTTACAAGGAAATGAGACAAAGTGAGACACGAAAAGGCTACTCTGGGACTGTCTCACTTTTTTGGCTATCCTTGACATATACCATATATTATGTATAATATACACCGTTCATAGAACTATAGCGAGAATGGAGAAATTCGCGGAAAGCCATCAAGGAAACAATTGATCTCGGTCGCACTGACGTACAGGGCACAAACGCACATTTAAAAATGAAAAGCGTTAAACTAACACTCACAAAGCTTGGCATCGCCGCTTGTGAAAGAATGTTCAAAGCAGGCATCGAAACGATTGACCTGCCTGGAATCGGAGAAATGAAGGTGGTGACGATCCTCACTCACGAGGACGAATCCATTGACATCATGAAGCTCGAAGAAGAGCTACACCCCACCAGTTCCCACGGCTGGATAAAACAGTGCATTATGTGGGGAGTGAAGCTCGGGCAAGAGATTCTGCCCGAATCAAACGCGGGAGAGAACATCATGAGCCTCATCGTTCGCACGCTCATTGCGCTCCGCACCGAGCATGTGCCGTGCAACTTCATCCTCATGCGTTCGCATGTCCGCGACGAAGGTGCAGTACAGCATCGCAGTGATTGTTACTACAACTATCACATCGCCCAGCCACAGCAGGAGATGATTGCGACAGCCGTTGCAAACGCCAAACTTGCAGGGCTACACCCCGACCACGCGCTCGCACTGATACCTGGCGCACTAAGTTAAGAAGTATTGAATCAAATTGAAGTAACAGCCGTCCATCACAAATGGGCGGCTTTATTTTTTCGCCGTCGCCACCATAAAAAGAAAAGAGTTAACATGGTATGTTAACTCTTTTGTAACGTTACAAAAGCCCAATATTTAGAACTTGCTCGTGCCGTCGCCGTTGTAGGCGATCGGATAGGTGAAAAGATGCGCGTACTCGGGCGGAACCTTAAGCACCTCTTCCTTGTGAAATACGAGGACTCCGAGCGGGGCGTGCTGGGTCATCTCCAAATGTCGGAGCCGTGTCGCACATCCCGAGCATGGCGGGACGATGGTTGTCACTCCGCCATCCTCCCGATCTGGAAGCGGAAGAAAGTGCACGGTCGCCACGGTCACACAGACATCGGCGTTCAGTTGCAGATTTCCTTTCGCCATTTCTTCGGCGCAAGTTTCTAAATCTCCCGCGCGATGATATGTCTGCTGTAGTCCGTAATAGTACTGACCAGATTTTCCGAGCATGATCGAATAGGTGTGGTGCGAGCCGCGTCTGCATTTCAATCGTGCGCCCTGCTTGACGGCTTCGAGAAGCGCGAGGTCTTCCTTGGTCACGGTCATCCGTATGGACTTTATCAAATCTGCTTTCAGTTGGTCTGGCGTTTTCTGCTTCTTGCCGTTTCTGTGTTTATCTTTTTTCCCGTTGTTCATAATGTAAACGATTTGAGTTGATATTGACACAAGATGCTCGAATGTGTCAATATGTGAGCAAATTTGAAAACTCATGCAGACAGAAACACTTACTCGCCCAAAGAGCGAAGTCATGAAAGAGCTTCGCTTGGCACTCATAGCCGCATTTGAACTGATCGGCTACAAGAATTTCGTACACTACAGAATATCGAAGGAAAACCACCTAACATCGTATTTCGACATCACTCTCACTGGCGACGAATCTGCGTCAAAAAGAGAAAGCAAATGGAATGAGATGCTGAAAGTAATTGAAGGAGAATTCGACACCGAGCCGAATTTCAAAGTGCTGGACGACCAGTATGAACAGATCCGCTTATGGGTCGGACAGGAATGCGAACTGCGCCAGAGCCAGCCCAAGAAAGAGATCGTTGTTGAGATTGAGGAAATGGTTGAAATCGTTATTGAGAAATTATCTCCTCCTCCGACACGGTTGCCTGTTGTTAAAGTTGTGGTTGAGAAACCGAAACCAGTCCATGTAGCACCACCACCGAAACCGAAAGTCATGGTCAAGCCGAGCATGTTCATCAAGTCAAAGAAGAAAGGCAAGGCGATCTACGACAAGAAGATTTTGGCGGGCATGTACATGACGATCTATATGTCGCTACAGAAAGAAGCCAAGCTGAAATTGGGAAGAGATTTCAGCTTGAGCAACCCTGACGGTTCGTCACTTGAGCTTAAGTTTGTGCCGAGCCAGAGCAACCACGGCTTGTCTGTCGCAGAGAGGGTTTCAAGGGCACGCACGCATTTTGAGACCAAGTTCAACGGCGATGCGACCGATCCTTATTTCCCCATTACGCTCGGCAAGGATTCTGTGCATGAGGAGATTATCGTTTTGAACGTCGCCGACGAGTACCACAGGCGATGTGAGACAAAGTAATGGCATTTTTATTTTAGAGCTACCCGCTGAACGCTGGTGGCTCTATTTTTTATACACAACTCTTCAAAAGAGTTTGGATGTTTCAATCTGCGAACACCTCCAACGCACCCTCACCGCCGTCCTCGATTTTTGACTGGTTGAATCGAATATCTCGCTCGTTCAGATATTCTTTGACGTACGTCCGTATCACCGCGCCGTTATTTCCGTGGTTGCCTTTGCCGGTGACGATCCGAATGTGCGGATACAAATTCACAGAAAAAAGCGAATCGAGCAGTATCTCCGCTTCGCGCTTGTTTCGACCATGCAGGTCGATGATGTAGTCAGGCGTTTTCTGGTATTTATTCATCCTCGTATCCCGACCATCATACCCATCGCGAACTTGTCCCGCATGACGCGCCGCGCGACGGATTGAAAAACTTTTTCGTCTTCGCCAGCGGTGAAGACAATCTGACTGTTCCTCGAATATAGTTTTTCGAGCAGTGCAACGAAATTCTCGATGCATTTTTCGTTAACGACTATCGCATCCACTCCGTCGATGAGCATGACGCTGTAAGAATGATATTTTTTAAAGCACTCGGTCGGAGAGAGTTTTTTGAGATCGGCAAGCAATTTCTTGCCCGTGGTGAAAAGCACCGCCTTCTTCGGGTACAGTCGCGCAAACTCGTTGCCGAGAGCATGGAGTAAGTGCGTCCGCGTCGCCTCAGAATCGCCGTGCAGAAAGAGCGGGTTGTACATCCGCGAGAAGGGCTGTTCAATGATTGCCTTAGAAGCCATGACAGCGAGATCCGACCTATCGAGTTCCAGATTATCAAACGTCTTCTTTTTGTTCAGTCCGACTGATTCCATGTCCTCATTTTATATCACCCACGCTCGAGGTCAAATCGCCTTGCGTAGAGGCTCAAAATGGAAAATAACAAATTGACATAAAATAGCCAAGTTGTAAATTATGCTCGGTCACCCCCGCCAATCGAGGCTTCGACTCCTGCTCGGAAACTCGATCGGCGGAATTATTAAAATTAGTAGAAATAAAAAGCGTATGACAAAACCCAAGTTTACGTTCATGGAGTTACCAATCAGTCAGGTCGCGCGAGACCCGAATCAGCCGAGAAAAGATTTCGGAGCCGAGGGCGAGAAGAACAAACTCAAGCTCTCGATTAAGAACTACGGAATCGAGGAACCGATCAAAGTAAGCGAGGTGTCGCCCAAGCGTTACATCATCATCGACGGACACCGTCGCTACATCTGTGCCCAGAAGCTCAATATGAAGTATGTTCCTTGTCGCATATATCCGAAAATGACGGACGGCGAGTTCGAGACGCGTCGTTATGAAATGCAAAACAATCGTCGCGCGTGGAACTCACTTGAACGCTCCGAGGCATTAGAGCGAATCAAATACTCGTACGGATTCAAGAACAACCACGAGCTTGCCGACTATCTCGGCATGAGCAGATCGTCCGTACAGCTCGCCATGCAAATGCGAAAACAGAGAATCTCGAACTTAACAATGATGGAACGCTATAGCGTTCCGAAAAGCGTCCGCATGTCCATGCTCAATCTCTTCAAGAAACTCCGCAAAATCAAAAAGCTTGAGGTTGATGATATCACCGCCATCATATTCGAGAAGATTGAGAAAAAGGTTATCAAAAAATCTCTCGATATACGGAAAATTGGAAAGGCGTTCATGCAAGCGACGATCAACGAGGACGAGATACATCAGTTCCTGACGAAGCCCGACATGACGGCAAACGAACTCGAACAGCGCACGCGCCAGACAGGCTTCGCGCTCATGTGCGGAGACCTCATAAAGAAGATAACGCAGAAAAAAGAGAACGGAACGTCGTATACAAAGAACGAGAAGGCTTCTCTCGTCCAACTCGAATCCCTTATTAGGAAGACTATAAAAGTCGCATAGCTATGTCACTATCAGAAGCAACAACTAAAAAAGCAGTCGCATACTATCGCCACTCCGCCAAAGACAAACAAGAAAATTCTGTCGCCATTCAGCAGGGACACACTCAGGCGTTCGCAAAAACGCACAACATCGAGATTATTCACGAGGAAGCCGACGAGGGCGAAAGCGGACTGTCAGCAGATCGTCCGAGCTTTCAGAGACTGTTCGACGAGTGGATCAAGAATCCACTCGCTCCTGCTTTCGATTTCGTCTTTGTCTATGACGTGTCGCGCTGGGGACGATTTCAAGATCAGGACGAGGCGGCGCACTACGAATACACTTGCAAGCAGAACGGAAAGAAAGTCGTGTATGTATCGCAAGGATTTCCCAAGGAAGACGAGCAACTCATCTCAACACTTCAAACATCAATCGGCAGATACATGGCGGCGGAGTATTCCCGCCAGTTGAGTGGCAAGGTGTTCCACGGGTGCGTCAAAGTCTCCGAGCAGGGATTCTCCGCAGGAGGACAGCCACCGTATGGAATGAGCCGATTACTTCTCGGCGAAGATAAGAAGCCTGTAAAAATACTTAAGCGAGGTCAGTGGAAATCCATCTCGAATGAACGCGTGACGTTCGCGCCAGCCGAGGACGGCACTGCGGAGATAGTCAAAGACATGTACTCAATGCTCGTCGAGAAATGGGAATCACCCCAGTCGATCGCGGACATTTTGAACGAGCGAGGCATACCTACCACGCACGGCAAGAAATGGAAATCGATGGGAGTACTCAATATCCTCACCAACGAGGTTTATACAGGAACCCGAATCTACAACAAAACATGGGGTCGATTGAAGCAGAAGCACCGAGCAAATCCGCGAAGCGAATGGGTCATTCAGCCAAACGCGTTCGAGGGCATCGTGTCGTCCGAGGTATTCAACGCCGCGCAAGACCGACTGTATTGGCTCATGCCGAGCAAATGGCAAAAGGGCGTGTACACCGTGCGGAAGGCACGGCGAGGACTACAAGCGGAAATCACGACTTTGCTCACGAGCAAAGGAATGGAAATCGACGACGCGGACATGGCTGTACGAAAATTGCCAATGGCGATCGGCGCACGATTCACTGTGGACGGCGTGGCAAACTGGTGCTTCACAGTCAAAGAGTACATGAAGAACTACGACTACATCATCGGTGTGAGCGTGGCGACGGATCGGCACGACCCTGTCGACCGATTTTTTTGGATACCGATCGGTACATTCGACGGCACGGACTATGTGGTATTCTCGGAAAAAGACGACTGCTACCACACGTCGAGTATTCCGAGCGGAGAAGTTCAAAAAAGAATTCTTTCGCTATTACCGACTATTCAGCCTTTGAGCGAATTGGCTGTGACAATTCCTACGACAGAATAAAAAGTTTTGAGCGAGATATAAAAGCGAGCGATTAGGAATCGGGTTCGCTTATTTTGTGTGTCAGTAAAAATTGAGCGTATCAAGCAACTCAAAAAATTCCTTTACTTCTGAGAAGTACTTTTTTAAATCTTCATCAATACGAGGAAGTTGACCAGCTCTCAATTTTTTATTTCTGTCATTCCCAAATTTATTTGGTCTCCAATCTTTCTCCTCCTGAACAAACAGATCCATGAAAACAGCGAAGCTGAAGTCGTTAAGATTATTGAACGCCTTACGAACAGCGAGAATCTTGCCGAGAATTTCTGGAGGGAGAACATTTCCGTAAACTCGAATATTCTCAGTAAGTGAGTATTTAATCATCGTCAAATTTTGTGCAAAATGTCTCCAATCTGTTACAGACATTTTTTCTGTAACTACGTTCAGATCATTTTTTAAAATGTCTTCTAACATCAGGCGACTGTTCTTTCTTATCAGTTCAGGAGTGTACCCCGCTTCGTCATTACTGTAGTTGTAAATTGAAAAGCCCAAGGGACTTGCCATATATGAAATGAGCATATTAGCCTGTAGCCCAATATCTGATTTTGATATCTTGTTTATCTCTGCGAACTTAAGCTCATTTTCTTTTTTTCGCAAACGCTCAACTACAATGATTACAATGAGAGCAGTCACACAACCAGCCGAGAGATTCACAAGAAGCGCGTTCAGGCTACAAAATATTGTGCTGAGAATGTAGAAAAATCCAGCGACGACAATCAGGGCTAGAGCTATTATCAATTCAGTATTTTTTCTAAATTTCATCGGAATTTCTATTTTATTAGAGAAGCTGGATCATCATTTTTAGGGAACAGCGGAGGGACTAGCTCATTTGAAGTTCGTATCATTGCCTCCTTAATTTCTTTGTCCTTTATGCGTTTTGCTCCTGATTTCAATTCATCGGCAAATTCTTTTTTAAGTTTTGGCTCGGCAGCCCAAAGACCGTGCATACTTTGAAGTATGGATAAGGTAGACAGACTCTCTGGCGCAGGACCCGATTCGATTATTCGCACTATTCGATTCAATAGTGCCTTTTTATCTTCTGTTGCGAATATAAAATCAGGTAGCTTGTTTCTTGCATATGTCTGTTTACCCACGTCGCTCGAATTAACCAAACCGACAAGCGTCATAATAATCCTATCCATATTTTTAGAACCTAATTCTTTGGTAACATGGGGGTGCAATAAAATACCCGCCATATTTTCAAGCGTCGGCTGATCCAAGGACGCAAGCCTTACATTGACCGTCGAGACTAATTTCCACAAATCAAAATTGGATTGGTTAACTTTTTCGGGAATACTACTCAACAGTGAGGCAACATCAACGACAGATTCTTTTTCTATGACACTCAAGACATGATTTTCAAATTCAGTTTTCTTTGCAGGTGATAATTTAGGACTAAACTCAAAAAGGTTATCAAAAGCTTGTTTTCTTATGGTGGGATCTCCTGCCGTCGTTGCCGCTTGAATTATGGCATCTTGCAAAGGTTCTGAAGCAGTGAAATTCTCTGGGGAAAGCCGTCGTGCAACATTAAGATACATCGCGGTTTCCGTGGTGTGCATTTTTCTGACACCGTCCGCGATTGCCTGTACAAATCGGTTTGTGACTTCGCTCTTGGTAATTTCGGCTTGCTTCTGAACAAATGCTTCCAAGATTTGAGTTTGGATTTCTGGTGTCGTAAAAGAAGCATCGTTAAAAAGATGGTTCGCAACGTCGATATCTGCAAAAGTGAGGAACTTCGCAAAATCAAGTGCTTGGAGCGAAGCAAACTCAACTGCATATTTCGCTTTTGAATCTAAAATGTCTTTCAAATTTTGGAGACGAAGCACTGGCTCTTCGATAAGACTGACCGCATGAAAAAGACTGCGGACGACATTTACTTTTTCAGGCAGTGGGATCACTGGCACTACATCAAATTCTTTCTTTATGAGTTCGACTTGGGCGTTTCTCGGCTCGTCGGTCAAACCGCTGATTATTTTCGTAAGACCGATGAAATCCGCGCTCCGCGCGAACGCCTTTACCTCAGCAGGGTCAACCGCGTTCGTCTCTATATACCCTGTAGAACCTGAGAAATATAGGAAATAATAGGGATCAATGGTTTTTGATCCTGTCGGACGAGTGACGGAGTTGAAGAACTTCGGTTCTTGAGTTAGCAAATTCTGTAAGTCACTATCTTCGACAGATTCTTCATCTTCTTCGCCTTTTTGTAGAAGTCTTGGTTGTGAAATAATTTGTTCATAGAAATCAGGAAATCGATCTTGAATAATCAAAATTTTGGCGAGAAGCTCGGGAGAGTTTTTGACCTTGTTGAGATTCTTTTTTTCGTCCTCGCTTTCTCCCTCAGGGATCGCTGCTATTTTCTCGCTGATAGCTTCGAGCTGAAACGCGAGGGTTCGGATAAAGTGTTTTATTTTTCTTGGATTCCCCTGAAAGTTGTTGAGTATCATATTGACCAAGTACTCTCTTCCGTAAGGATTCTTCGATGAGACCACGGGGCTTGTGTCCAACAAATCCCGTATCATTTTTTCCAACAGATCGCTCGCGATTTTGGGGACGATGAAATTTATCTGGAATATTTTTTTCAAATACTCAGTCGCTTCTTTCTGGCGCATCTCGTTCGTTTTCTTTATGTCGACTTTTCCGTCTTTGTCTATCTCATCATCAAGCTTCAGGAATTCACTAATATATCTTTGTATCACAGTGTGATCGGCGGTAATAATGTAAGTACAATTCTTGTTATTGAAAAATGTGAAAAGAGCTGTGAGTATCTGTTCGACCTCAGTGTGATTACAACGATCTAGATCGTCCACAAAAATAACGATCCGCGCGGGACGATTTTCTCCCGTCATTATTCCATCAATCGCTTTATTAAAGAGCTTTTCAAACTGCTCGGCAGATTCTATCTTAGGATTCACCTGCGTCACCGTGATTTCTGTCATTTTCTGAATCAGTGGTAGAAAAGCAACAAAAATCGGGATAAACATATAATCGAGAAAAGTCTTCGTGATGTTTATATCAACCCCGAGGCATCGCTTTACAAAAACAAGTCCAAACAAAAATATGGCAGCCGAAAGACCTCCGTATTTTAAAATGACAGCAAGTTTCGAGCTAAACATAGCGTCGTATTCTTTGTTATCTGGATCCCTCTCCGTCTTGGTCTCTCGGTACAATTCCGAAGCATCGTAATCTTTTCCCAATTGCGAGTATATATCTATAATGAATTTTCTCTTTATGGAAATCTGGTCTTGCGTATATTTCCAAGGCTCGAAAGTAAGTACCTTGTAATTGAGCTTTTCGAGCTTCGGCTGTAATTGTCGAAGAATCGAAGATTTGCCCTCTCCCCAGCGAGCAGAGATACCGAGGTTAAACCCCTCGTCTGACGACTGGATCGTCTTTACGATGGTATCGACAAAAGGCTCTCGCCCAAATCCGTCTTCAGCCGAGGGTACGTCCCATATGTTTACTTTCTTCTTTTGCTCTTCTTCGCTCATATACGAAAAACATTTTAGCATTTTTCTCTTGATTTTTCTACCTTTCATTGTGTCCTGATTTTATCTTTTCTTTACTTTTTCTTTAGAAAAAATTTATCTTCTCCCGCCCCGCGCGTATGGTAAAATGGGCGAAGAAAAGCCATGCCATCAAAAAAGAAAGAAAATCCCATATATACTAACGACTACTACCGCATGGCGAAGCTCACCAGAAATGCGGTTTTTAAAGCTAAACTCAAGAAACTTCTGGAGAATTACGAAGAAATCGGTTGCCCCATACCAGTAGGAGGTTTCAAGAACCATGACCAGCATATAAAGTGGCTGAATACACTCTTCGACAAGCATGATAAAATGGAGCGAGCAAACGTAGACGACAAGTTCCTTCCACCAATAATCGGCTACTGGCGAGACGACATTCTCATCGAGTTCGGCTTCGATCCGAAGAACAGCAAGTACACCGATTTTCTCGATTCGTACATTTTGTTCGGCAAGAAAAATCTTGAAGAGTATTCCTTTGAGACGCGTTGGATCAGGAATACTGAAACAGACAAAATGGAGCTTTTTATCCACGTCTATCCCTATACCAAACGCGAGCATGTCAGCAAATATTGGAAAAATGTTGTCAAAGAACAAGAGCATATGCCCGAATACATCGGCAAGAACAAAAGGTGGGAAACATTCGACAGAGACTTGGAGATATACACGGCATACGAAAAGTTAAGATCGGGTAGAACAGAAAAAAGAGCGGACTCATCGGGGCAATCACTAGATACCCAAGTATGGGGCGAGATGAAAAATAAGTATAAAAAATTGAAGCTCGGTGATGTCCGACGAGCGGTTTCTCGCGTTGCAAAATTGGACTTGAAGGTCTAACCGTACGATTAAACCCAACATTAGAAAAACCATACAAGAATAGAGTAAGCACATTATTAGTTAGTGTGCTTTTTATTTATATGACTAAAAAGATTGTGTGGAAAACAGTGAAGCGCAAAGTCTCGAATTTGCTTCCCTACGAAAAGAATCCGAGAAAAATTAGTGAGAAGCAGATGAAGGATTTAAAGCGTAGTTTGCGAAAGTATAACCTCGCCGAACTGCCTGCGATTAACTTGGACGGCGTGGTGGTCGCGGGTCACCAGCGAATCAAAGCGTTGCACTTGATTGGTCGCGGTGATGAGGAGATTGAAGTCAGAATTCCGAATCGCCAACTTACAGAGGAGGAATTCAAGGACTACCTCATTGTATCGAATAAGTCGGGCGGTTCATGGGACTTTGAGGGGCTTGCCGAGAATTTTGAGATGGACGCGCTGTCTCTTGCAGGATTCGAGGATGACGAACTGGGCGATATCTTCGCCAATAGTCTCCACGTCGATGATTCAGACACGAGCGACGAGGAGGAAGCGAAGAAGATCAAGAAGACCAATATCAAGCGTGGTGACCTGTTCGCATTAGGAAAGCACCGTCTCTTGTGTGGTGACGCGCTCGACCCGAAGACCGTCAAGAAGCTTATGGGCTACGCGCGCGCCGACCTCGTCAATGATGATTTGCCGTTCAATATTGACCTCTCATACGACAAAGGCGTGGGCAATAAGAAAAATTACGGCGGTACTACCAATGACAACAAGACAGATGACGAGTATCGCGTGTTCGTGAAGACGATCATGCGGAACGCGAAGTCGGTAATGAAAAAAGACTCTCACTTCATGTTCTGGTGCGATGAGCGATATGTCTGGCTCTTTCAAATCCTTTACAAGGAACTCGGAATCGACAGCAAGCGTCTGCTCATATGGTTGAAAAATAATTCTTCTCCCACACCTATGGTCGCCTTTAACAAAGTCACAGAATTCATAGTCTATGGCACGATCGGCAGTCCATACCTCTCAAAGAAAGTCACTAATCTGAATGAGATTATAAACCCAAAAATGACGACAGGCAATAACCTTTCCACTGAGATTATCGACCAGTTAAACATCTGGATGGAGAAGCGTTTGCCCAGCAATGAGTATAACCACCCGACTGAAAAGAGTGCGTCGCTCCACGAAAAGGCGTTGCGCCGTTGCACTCGTCCCAACGACATCGTGCTTGACCTCACCGCTGGCGGCGGAAGCATTCTCATGGCGTGCGAGCAGTTGAAGCGCACGGCGTATGTCAATGAGTACGAGCCAATTTTTTGTCAGCTCATTATTAACAAGTTCGAGAAGCTTACTGGCATTAAGGCGAAAAAAATATATGAGTAAGAAATTGTCCGCCGCACAAACGCGAATTAAAAAGCAAAAAGAAGATTTGATTGACCAACTCAAAAAAAATCCTGTCATTCAGATCGCGTGCGAGAAGCTCGACATCGGACGCGCCACGCACTACCGCTGGTACGCCGATGATGAGGAGTACGCCAAAGCGGTCGATTCCGCGATCGCCGAGGGTGTGACGTTCGTGGCGGAATTCGCCGAATCGCAGTTGCTCAACGCTGTCCGCAACGGCGATCCGTGGGCAGTCAGTATGGTACTCCGCGCCATGCATCCACGATATAAGAACAAGGTTGAGTTCATAGGAACTATCAATCACACGAATCGCGAACTTACAGAAGAAGATATCGAGTTTATGAAAGAAAGCTTGATCCTTGCATTACCAACTAATCAAAATCAAAATGAGAAACCTCAACCCTAGAGAAGAAGAGATCATTGATCGTATGATCAATGATCGCACGTTCCGCATCGCACTCGTGAAGCAAAGCCATTTTTGGTTTTTTCATTATTACTTTGGGCAGAAGTATGCAAAGTATCCAACAGCGGATTTCCAGCGCGAGATGTTCAACATCACGGAAAATCCAGACTTGCAGAACATCGTCATCACCGCGTTTCGAGGATCGGCAAAATCGACGATCTTCACCCTCTCGTATGTCATATGGTCAATTGTCGGCGTGAAGCAAAAGAAGTTCGCGATTATTCTCGGACGCACGCAGTTGAACACCACGCCCAACTTGAATGCTATCAAGAAGGAGCTTGAAGAAAATAAGGCATTCCGTAGTGACTTCGGACCCTTTAAGGAAGAAATCGACAGTAACGGAACAACCCAGTCGATCTCCTTGCCCGACTATAACGCCCAGATATCGACGCGCTCGATCGGGCAGAACATACGCGGAATCAAGCACTTTCAGTATCGCCCCGACCTCATCATCGCTGACGACATCGAGGATTCTGAATCAATCAAGACGCAAGAGAACCGCGACAAGCTGTTCGACTGGCTCACGGGCGATGTGATCCCCGCTGGAGACCGCGACACACAGCTCATCTTTATCGGTACTCCTCTGCATAACGATTCGATACTCATGCGATTGAAAGAGATATTTAAAAATGGTGATAGTAAAAATATCTTCCGTGAGTTTCCAATCGTGAACGAGGACGGGATACCATTGTGGCGCGGGAAATTCAAGACACAGACGGATATCGACAACGAGCGAGCCAAGTGCTTCAGCGAATCAGTCTGGCAACGCGAGTATTTGTTGAAGATTGTTGACGGCGAAGATCAAATAGTCAGAAGCGAACACATCCATTACTACGACGACATTCCGAACGAAGAGTGCCGATTCGCCGCCGTGTCGGTCGATCCCGCCAGATCGCTGAAATTGACTGCCGATTACACCGCCATGGTTTCAGGCAAAATGTATGGACACGGAAAGGACAGAAAACTATACATCATGCCAAACCCTGTGAATGCTCGTCTGAACACAGACCAGTTGATACAAAAGGTGAAGAGCATTTCAATGGCTCTCAACAACAACGGCTACTATGCGCGAGTGTACGTCGAAGATGTCGGAATGCAGGGAATAATCGCCGACATTTTGAAAGCTAACGGTCTATCTGCAAAACTGTTTCCTGTTCGCGGTTGGAGCAAGGAAGACCGCCTCACCGCCGTGTCCTCGCTTATCGAGCTTGGACAAGTCGTCTTCCCAAGAAAGGGAGCAGAAAAGCTGATCGAGCAAATACTGGGATTCGGAAAGGAAGCACACGACGATTTGGTAGACGCTTGCACCATGCTCATAATTCAAGCATTCGAGGATTCAAAACAACCCAGAATGAGTATCAAGACTTATTATTTCAGATAGGCTATTTCGCCTCGCCAGCGGCGGTCGCGTACTGCAACCAGTTCGTGCTGATTTCCTTTTGCGCTTCTTGGATCGTCATCGCACCGCTACAGACTTGTCGGTGCAAGTAATTCTCAAAAACGTCTTTCACTCTCGCCCCGTCTGGTATCAAATATGATTCAGGATACAAATTCGAGATATCGTTGCTTCCGCCGATTTCCAAGCTGATGATGTGATCGACTTCATAGTTGGAGTGTTCAGTGGAATATGAAATACCGTATTCTGCGAATACCTCTTCTTTTGTCGCAACTGAAACATCGCGGACGGTTTTTGTGTAGCCGACCGTACAAACAGTCGGAATGTCGGTCGTGAGAACCGCGCCCGGCGAACAGGCTGGATCGGGTAATACGCCGTCCACACATCCGCTTGTCTTTGTCTGCACTCCGTAGGTCGGAGTAGAGGTCGATTGAACGACAGTTTGCGATTTTATTACTGGCGCGGCGACAGGCACGCTCGTTGGCGGTGGTGTGATTTTTGCGGGAGCTATGGCGACAACGGTGTCGGTTGTGGTCGTTGAAGCTATTAAGGTCTCGGGCGCAGAAGCAATCGGGGTCGTCGCTGGCGCGGGCGATGCTACTCCGAACAATATAAAAAATGCAATCATTGATCCGCCAAAAACCAGACCTGCTTTTTTCCTAGATTTCAGTTTAAGGAGCGACGGCTTCCCGAGACCGATGATGAGAGCGAGGATTGATAAAAGAAATAGTGCGAGGAATATGTCTCTCATACGCTAGTTCTTCGAGACGAACTCGTTGGGAACGAATCCCGACTGTCCAATGTAGTCTCCGCTCATTATTCGCACCTCACTCGAACTGAATCCCTCACCAATGACCTTGACTTGTGTTCCATTTTTTACGGGAAGCACTTGTCCGTCCAAAACCATTTGTGCTATTCCAGTTGTGTCACCCGCGACAGAAAGTTGCATCGTTCGATCAAAGTAATCTTTTGTGATCGGAACGAGAATTGGATCGGCACTACTTTTCAGATATGCTGTGTCGCCGATTAAAACTTGGCTAGCAGGAGGAGTAGGTGCTGAAGCACCTGAAGAATTACTACTACCTGAATTGCTAATAATCATCACGAGTACACCGAGACCAATGATTGATCCATAAATTATTTTCTTCTTCTTACTCAATGGCTTTTTCGCACCTGCTTGATCGCTTTTTTCCATACATACTTTTTTTGCGTGTTAGTAATAAATCCGAGGATGAGACGCAAAAAGCCCACCACATGGGTTGAGGGCTATTAGACCCTCCATACACCTTTCGATGTACGGCGATCAAGCAAACCCCATATGATGGGTTCTTTATGCTTGATCGACTTTATTCGCCATGCCGCCGCTGAAGCGAGGGTTTAGGCTACTTACTTATTCAGTTGTTAACAAACAATAGCATTTTCGACGCTATTATTCCAGACCATGATATCGCAGTACTGTGAAATCACTGAGGGGAGTTACCAACACGTTGCCAACAACGACCCCTCAGTGATTTCAACGATCTGCGTCATTAATATATACATGGAGACACAGTCATATAGCGCAATGATCGGAACGGCGAAAGTCGTACCGACCGTAAAAGTGAGATATTGTCTTTATGCGAGAAAATCGACAGAGCAAGATGAGAAGCAAGCTCTGTCTATTGATTCTCAAGTAAAAGAAATGTTACAGATCGCCGAGCGAGACGGTTTGGAAGTGATAGACATTAGGAGAGAATCGCACTCGGCAAAAGATTCTGGACAACGACCAGTTTTTAAAGAAATTTTAGAAGATCTGCGGCGAGATAGATTCAACGGAATCCTTGCATGGGCACCAGATCGTTTAAGTAGAAACGCTGGCGACCTCGGAAGCGTCGTCGATCTGATGGACGAAAAGCATCTAGTAGAAATACGAACGTACGGACAACAATTTAGAAATTCGCCGAACGAGAAATTCTTGCTCATGATTCTGTGTTCACAAGCAAAGCTCGAAAATGACAACAAAAGTATAAACGTGAAGCGAGGTTTAAAAACGAGATGTGAAATGGGACTATGGCCATGTCCCGCCCCTACTGGGTACGTCAAAGAAAAAAGAATGGATCGGAGGTGTCAGACACTAATAGATCCAGAGCGCGGGGCGATCGTAAAAAAGATTTTCGAGAAGGCGGCGTACGAGAAGTGGAGCGGACGAAAGATATATCACTGGCTGAAATTCGATCTGAACTTCCGAAGTGCGAACAGTAACAAGAACCTTACTTTGAGCAATATATACATGATGTTGGAAAACCCCTTTTACTACGGGGTTTTTGAATATCCGAGAAAAAGCGGAAACTGGTACAAAGGAACGTACGAGCCGCTCATCACAAAGGAGCTGTTCGACCAAGTCCAAGGACAGATGAAAAGTCAGATCGTCAGATCCGAGAGTAAAGAATTTGCTTTCACGAAACTCATGACATGCGGAATGTGCGAATCTGGAATATGCGCCGACGAGAAATTCAAAAAGCCTAAAAACGGAAACATTCACCGATATGTCTACTACGGTTGTACCCGATCGAGAGACAAGAATTGCAAGTGCGGATTTATCGAAGAGAAAGAACTAATCAAGCAATTTGAGGACATGCTCGACACGATCGACTTGGACGAGATCGGGATAAAGGAAAAGCTCAAGATTGAAGTCGAGCGATTCAAAAAATTCCAGCGAGTGATACTAGGTAGTAAGGAAAAAATCGAGATTGGCGATGTCGATATTCGGAACTATACCAAGTACTTACTGCGAGACGGTTCAGATTTAGAGAAACGAGAATTACTTGGATGCTTTAAAAGTAAAATAACCCTAAAACAAAAGACGATTTCATTGGCTAAAAACTCAAGTTAGTCAAAAAACGCCTACTAAACTATCGACTGGGGCGATTCAAAAAAGACTTACGCTAAATTTTATTTAGTTGAGTAACATGTTGTGCGTGTTTTTGTGATTCCATGCGAGCCAATTTACCCTCATGTGTTTCTGGCTCTATGTTTGCCGCGTCCTTAAAAATTTCTGTTGCACGCGTTTTAATTTCAACCTGCGTTGCCAAATTTTCCCTGCGTGCCATCTTAGAAGCGATTATATCCAACTGGTTAAAAAATACTTTTATGTAAATGAAATTAAGAACATCGTCTGTGGGTGTTCCTCGGGCTGGACTTACTTTCTTAAAATGCTTCACGTTTGAAGCTGTTTTAATGTAATCGGACACATTTCCTTGATTGATTCCGATTTGACTTTTATTAAAAATAATTTTGAAGAAAACATAAACAAACCCGAGAGTGTATCCTATTTGAACAGCCGGTGAGCCAAATTTAAAAATTGAAAATGTGATACCAAAAAATATAACGAAAAGAATCAATATGCTTCCCAAATATTTTGAAATAATCGGGTGATTTTTCGCAATCATATTTTCACGTTCAAGCTCTACTGTCAAAGGGATACAGAAGACGAGACAAATAACAGCCGAGAGGAGCGTGTAGCTCGCTATTATCATTCCGAAAATGAACGACACTATTAAAATAATCATTATATACAAAGTAATCATATTTTTATCTCCTAAAGTGCTTTTGTTCCTTTACAATAGGGAAATTTTGAACATCCGTAGAATTTTCCTCTTTTGCCATTTCGGAGAATCATTTTTGATCGACAGCGCGGGCAGTCCTTATCTGAAAGAACTGGCGCGGGCTTATTATCTTTAACGGCTTGCGCTAAATCCTTGCAATATTTACAAAATTTTCCGCGACCACTAATTAATTTAGGATTCTTAAAATCAACATCCTCTCTTATTTCATGGCATTTTGGACATTCCTTTTTATCTCCATTTTGAAGACCCTCGATCGTCTCTTGAATGCCAGTCAGAACGGGATTATAGCTAGTACGAACATTTTTTATGAGACCACTGATTCGCTCGTTCAATGTCGATATCTGGTTAGCACCGATGTTGAATTTGTTTATTCGGAGAAACTTGTAACCGTAGCTTTCTAAAACCTTCTGTCGATAAATATCATCCTCGGAATAATATTCTTTGTAGTTGAATTCATTTACCTCCGCGAGATCGCTAAAATGCTCCTTGAAGCCGTCGTACTCAATGACTATCTTGTGTTCATTACGATTCTCGTCTTTGTATACCAACAAGAAATCAACCTTGTAGTGGGGGTGCTTATAGGTACGATCGAGCTGTTTAAGATATTTGCCGATCTCGAATTGAGGAAAAAATTCGATGTTCTCTTTATTATTTTTCCAGAACTCCGTTTGATAAAACCAGTTCAATACCTCTGGTTCCATTTTTGATTTCTGGTCTGTCTCGGAAACATCATGTTCCTTTTTGGCTTCTTCAAGAATAAAATAGTAGTGTCTTAACGCGTCACCTATTGAACCGCTGAATTTGTCGAGCGGTTTGCTGAGAACGAAGTGGATCGTCTCTTTCGCTCGGCTGAAACCTACGTTCAATCGTTGTACTTTTATTTTACCGTCTTCTTCCGTATCGACACTGTTAAAGTCCTTTATGAATACGCCCCAGAGCCTGTCGCTATTTTCATTTGCAACCATGGAGTAGAAAATAATGTCTCGTTCCTCACCTTGGCAGGTGTCAAATGTCATTATCTTCAAATTGAGATTTTCAAAATAGAAGTCACGCTCTGGGAGCTTGCTGATTGCTTCCATGAGTAGCTTCTGCTGATTCGTGTGGGGCGTAATGATACCGACGCTCTGATTTGTCTTGGCTTCATACAAAGTCTGCAACTGCTTGATTATGAAATCAATCTCCGCTCTATTGCTGTTAGGTACACTTTCCTCTTTTCCGTCATGATCGACGAAGCTAAATTTAATGACATCGTCGATGTTCTTACCTCGAATTTTCATGACCTGAAGACCACCCTGATAGAAATATTTATTTGAGTAAGAAATGATTTCCTTGTAGCCACGAAAATGCTTGAGTAGCTGAGTATTGTAGTTTGTGATAAATTCAAAGAACTCCAAGATTGAAGTCTTGATATCGAATTTTCCGAGTTTAACCAATTTTGAATCCTCTTCGGAAACTTGATCTCGAAACACTCGCGCCAGAGAATTCAGGTATTCTCGGTTTGTCTCCGATTTCGCTTGAGCCGCCTTGATATTGCTGAACTGCTTTTTGTCTCCGAGAATAAGAACTTTTTTTGCGCGGATCAAAGCTGGAAATGCCTGCGCGATACTCACCTGTGAAGCCTCATCAATAATAACCAAATCAAACAACCCCGCATTTAAAGGGATATATTCTGCGTAGTCTCTTATGCCCGCAAGAATACAAGGAAAAGCATCTTTAAGTTTGAGAAACTGCTCTTTGGGGAATTTCATCTTGTTTTTAATGACCTCCCGCAAGGTTTCGGCATCTGCCTTATTATTGTTGTAGAAATCAATGAGACGACCGTCCAAAACGTGGGTAACCTGAGTTGTCACGAGCGTCTCAAGCTCCTTCTTTTGACTAACATAGCTCATCGCTGGGATCGATCCAAACTTAGAAGTTATAGAAGCTTTAAGTACGGGGTAGCGCGCGGATCGATCGAAATCAAGGCTACTCATCGTCACAAGCGGACTATTAAATATTCCCGAAAAATGCTCTTTTGAAATATTTAATTTTTGGATTGAAGCTGGGCATAGATCGAATTCCTCGAACAGTGACAACGCTTCTTTTTCAGTAGAAAGAATTATTTTTTCTTGCTCATCAAAGTTGGTCTTTGATGAAACGAGTTCAACCAAAACGGCGACATGGTCGATACTCATTTCAGTGATAAGTTTTGATTGCGCTACCAAAGCTTGGAAATAATCAAAAATTTCTATCGTCTGCTTCAACTCCTTGATATTCTCGTGAGCAATTCGATACTCCACCAGAGGAAACAGCTCTTTGAACGAATTATCCAAAGACTGGAGTTTTGATCCGCTGAACATATAACCGACAATAGGCATTTTTGCTTCTTCGCAGTCACGAACCCATTTTTTGAGATTCACCAAGTCTTTTTGGGCGAAAACCTTAAGCCGTGAGATCCGCTGAATGTCCTCGCCGAATCGGCGGTATGTTTCTTGAGCAAGGTGGTAATATGCCAAAAGAATCTGCAAGAAGTTTAAGAGAATATCTTTACTCTTAAGGGTTTCGAGTTCAACATGTAGAATCTTTGAGAGACAGTCATTTTTAAATATTTGAGGCAATGAGAGAATGAACGATCGAAACTCTCCCAAAAATACAATCGCGCTTTCATTTTGAGAAAGTTCGTTAAGATCAAACGCGTATCCGTGCGAAGAATAAAAATCTTCTAAGGAGTAAAACTCACTTATTTCCTTCAGATCAATTTCAGAGTAAGCCAAAGCCTCTGCCTCGATATCTTCTTTTAGTGAATTTGAGAGCTTGGAAATATTTTCCTCAATCGCAGCAAAATCTTTTTGGACGGCTCGATGATGAGTTTTTATCTTTTCAATTGATGATTTCGCAAGTATCTGTCCATATGTATTTCCTGTTTTCCCAAGTCTTAAGATTGGATTTTGGAAACCCTCGTTATCGTCAAGACGACGCACCTTGTTCATCGTTTCGGTAATTTTATCCTCAACGACATCAAGTGCCTCTTTCTTATCAGAAAGAACAAGTACCGATTGGTGATTTAAAATCGCGTCAAAAATAATCGCGGTGATTGTATGACTTTTACCAGTACCCGGGGGACCCTCTACGGTGATGTACTTACAGCCTGGCTTCCTGATCGCCGACAGAATTTGAATCTGCTCACTATTGAGTGGGATAGGGCTTTCAGAAACGAGCCTGTCGGGAATTGAGGCATCGTCCCATTCTTTCTCAACCTCTGGATTGAGGAGAATTGGATTCTTATGAATAAAGTCTTCGATGAGGGTGTTGAATATTTGAGCAAGCTCTCCCTCTTCCAAACTAAGTTGCTGGAGAATTTCCTCATAGTCATTCACAAGAGCTTCGTCCGATTTATCGAACAAGGAGAAATAAATTGAGTTTGAAGTTCTGACGCTCAAGCTTCTCGCTTGCTGGGGATCCTTGGAAGCGAGATCGATATTTTTATCAAGATCAAAAAGGTTAGTGATCTCGTTTAAGATCGCTTCGAGCGTGTCGTTAGACTTACCCTGAGATAAGTAGATGATACGGTCAGTTACAGTTTTCAAATTACCCTTTGTTCCTTTTTCTTTGTTGTACTCTTGTACGATGAATTCGAGTGCCTTTTTGTTTATATAAATCTGTGAATCAAATTCAATTTTAAAAACATCATTGTCTCTTCGCAGGGAAAAAGGCGTATAGAAAATTGGGTACTTCGTTTTATCAAAAGTGATGTCGCAGAAGTAGAGGTAAAATTCTTGCTTATCTAAAATCGCCCTATTCTTATCAATTTCAAAAAGCTCACTAAAAAGGTCTCCCACTTGGAACGATTCAAAGAAAGTGTTTATCGCATTTTTTGCATCAGAAAGATCTATCACCGATTTGATCTCTTTTTGAACATTAACTTTCTGTCCCGAGATAAGCAATTTCAGAATTTCAGAAAGCTTATTCTCGATAAGCCTCAAGAATATCTCGGTCAATTCTTCCTCCATTAAAAAGATATCGTTCTCATCACCAATACCGAGGCTTTCAACCGATTTTTCAATACTACCGACAAAAGGCAACACTAAGAAAGTTTTTATATGCACCGCGCTGTCCTCAAGAATCAATCCAAGGGCTTTATCATATTCCTTGGCGTACAAAGTAGCCGACTTTTCAAGATCGTCCGTGACGGCATTGATAAGCTCATTTATTTGAGAATTTTGAATTTTACCAACCTGCAGGCTGATCAAATCCAAAAGACTTTGGGGTAAATTACTCCTGTACACGCCCTTGCTGATCGTACTCAAAGCTGACTTGTCAAAACCGTGAGTGATTAGTTTCCAAATTTCTTTTGTGAATGAGGGATATTTTGAAAGGTTAATCCCAACGAGTAGATTGTCACTGGTTCGATATTTTATTGACCTTTTAGGATTCTTCCTTTTGTGGAAATCCGTCTCAAGAAAGTCCATGAAATACTTCGCAACTTCTTTAACAAAAGTTAGGTTGCCAAGTCGCTCTTTCTCTTCAGACTGATTGGATTCGTTTTTCATTTATATCTTTACATTCTAGCATTTTTGATTTATTTTCTAAATCTTTAAAAATCGCCCCGCGCGGGGCGATTTTTAATCGAAACCTAAAGCCCGAGAGCTTTCATTTTTTCTCGGATATGAGGAGAACTTTTTGACTCTCTAGGAAATGACCCATCTTCATTAAAGAAAGAAATTTCTTTAGCTGAATGATTTGCTTTTTTGGGAAATAATAATGCAATTTTTTCTATGTCAGTGTATGGAGCAACTTCTAGCTTTTTACCCTCAATCTCTGGACTTTCTTTTATAAGTTTACCTACTGCTTCGGCAGCTACTTGCCAGTAGGTAGCGATTGCTATTTCGTGTTCAACAATAGATCCTTCGTGATATTTTTCTAGATGTTCCAATAATTCTTCAGTAGAATACCAAAGGATATCCCATTTGTGTGATCCTTCCGAATAGTCGATTTTTGTTGATTCTCCTAGCATGAGGAGAAATGCCAGTTTCAAGAGAGGAGTCCCATTTTCAGCGTGCATTGAAAACACATCAAGCCAGTTTCCCTCAAGTTTTCCATACAAGTGAGGGTAGTCTTTAAATCTCTCTTTCTTTTTCTGTTCATATTCAACATCGGACTTTTCGTTAGCAATTTCTGTTTTTTCATCCTCCTTTTGACGAAAAATACGCCAGAGTATATATGCTATTATCCCAAGAAGAATCACAATAAGTATTTCCATATCTTTATATTAGCAGAAAGCGACCCCGCTATAAAGCTCTAATTCTAAGCGTCTTGAACCAACTAAAAAGCACCCAATCGGGTGCTTTTTAGTTCTGAATACCGCTCTCAGCGGGTATGCTATTACTGAATAGATCCATTGAGTGGTTCGAGTCCAGAGATGGTCATTGATTTTAGGATTTTTAGAGATTTCTAAAACCTTTATAAATCAACGCTCTCTGAGCGAACGAACTGCGCTCAACTTGGCTGCCGGACTTGGACTCGAACCAAAATGACCACTTTCAGAGAGTGGCATCCTACCATTAGATGATCCGGCAATGGTAAAAGCATTCTTACAATACCTTAAAAATGGCCTTTTTTCAAGGTCAAAAATCTGCTACACTCAAGTAATGCCTGCACCAAAACACATTGTAATATTTTCACATGGATTCGGTACAAAAAAGGATGACCGAGGATTACTTTCTGGTGAACACGGAATTGCAGAAGCTTTACAAGAACAAGGTATCGAAACAATACTTTTCGACTACAATGATGTAAATGAAGATACTCAATACATTACAGTACGACCACTAAGTATTCAAATAAAAATGCTTGCAGATGTAATAGCTGAAAGTAGAGAGAGAAACGAAGATGTAATAATTGATATCATAGCTCATTCACAAGGTTGCATAACTCCTGCGAAACTAATGCCAGAAGGTATTCGCAAAATAATTTTCGTGGCCCCTTCGCTCGATGTAAACAACCAAAGAATGATAGACCAATTCAAAGACCGCCCAGGAACGATAATAGATCTTGAAGGAACATCAACTTTTGGAGGACGCAAAGATGGAACTACAACTATTGTTCCAAAAGAATATTGGGTAGAAAGAGGGAATGCTCTGCCAATTCCCCTATTTAATGCGCTATCTAAAATTACAGAACTAACAATGATTCGGCCAAATCAAGATGACATTTTAGGAAATATGAGCATTGATGGGCTCTCAAAAGAAATCAAAGTAATCTATCTCGATGGTAATCATGGTTTCCATGGAGAAAAAGATAGAACAAAATTAATTGAGACTATAAAAAATATTTTAATTTAATTTTTTATTTCTTCTCACCTCTGACTAGGACTTGAAGCAAGAGGTCGAGTTTGATTGTAGCGACGCCGGTGACGCGGTCGCCACCGCCGTAATAGATATAGAGTAAACCGTCGCGTTCGGTAATGCCACAAGGAAATACGACATTGTTTACTATTCCATTTTTTTCATAATCTTCCTCTGGTTCAAATATCGGGTCTGTCGTACGAGAGATGACAATTGCAGGGTCTTTTTTATCAAGCAAAACTGCGCCGACGCGGTATGTGCTGTGGCTTTTTGAAACACCGTGATAAAGAAGGAGCCAACCGTATTTTGTCTTTATCGGTGGTGCCGCGATGCCAACTTTGAGCCCATCCCAAGCATTTACGCGTGGACCAAAAATTCGAATGCATTTTTTAACACTATCTTTTTTGAAATCTAAGGAATGCAAATAGTCTCCGCAAACTTGCTCCCCTACGCGGTGCATCACCATATATCCACCTTGAACTTTTTCTGGAAATATACAAGTATCTTTGTCGTCAAAACCATTTGGAGTAATTAGAATTGGTTTTTCCCATTTCCAATTTTTTGCAAGAAAATCTTTTTCAGTTATTGAAGTCACAGCTACGCGTGGTGGGCCGATGCTGTCATAAGCTGTATAACACATATAAATAATTTTCCCAATTTGCGTAATGCGTGGGTCTTCACAACCAGAATTTGCACCGGTAATTTTTTTTATTTCAAAATCCTCATGTGGAGAATAAATAGGCTCCGTTAAGCGTTCAAAAATAGTCACCCCGTCTTTACTTGAAGCATAACCGATATACGAAGTATTGTCGCCAGAAAGTGCGCGGTAAAGGATGTAAGTCATTTTACCAATTTTTATTGCTGCAGGATTAAATACTGCTTTTGACTCCCATTCATGCTCAGGTATAGGTAAAAGAATAGGATTATTTTTATATCTTTTGCATTGCCAATCACCCTCTGTCTCACTTCTCATAGTAGAAAGTAAATCATTTACATCCACACTTGCTCTACATGCTGTAGTATCACTTGCGCCATAATAAATATGCAATGTTCTATCTTCCAATATAGCTCCACTTGGAAAAACAATATTTGAAATGTGCCCTGTAAGTTCATACGACTCAGTTGGAACTAAAATTGGGCCTTTTGTGCGAGCCAAAATTTTATGTGCATCATTTCTATCCATCAACAATGCTTCAATACCAAAAATACGATCCTGATTATTTCCACTTTGAAAATAATTTTCTATATATGAATATAAAAGTAGCCAACCATATTTTGTTTTTACTGGCACTGCCCCAACTTCAGTATGGTCGTATTGTGAGCGAAGAGGATTTACAAGAACATGCTTTTCCAAATCTTCATTCCATTTATCCCAAAATTCTTTTTTCCAAAAATCTTCCACATTATTTGCTTCTGCAATTGCAATTTTTGCTGGAGGGCTGTCTGTATGAATTGTTAAAATTAAAATTACTTTTCCGTTTATTCTTTCAGGAAAAAGTGCTGCAGCTTTTGCATTAAAAGGTGTTACCAAATGTCTTTCATCAACTTTTTCTAAATTCTTTGAAATTGCTACTGCAACTTTTATATTTTCTGCAGAAAATGGATACCCACCAAGAGCAGTGTAGAATGTATAATATTTTCCTTCAAAAAAAGTCACGCGCGGGTCCTCGCAACCATATTTCTCCCACTCTGCTTCTGGCACAATAAATTGCCTTCTATCTTCAAAATGCACTCCGTCTTTCCCCTGCCCAATACCTATCACAGAAACTTGTTCTGGTTTTCGCATTTTGTCTGGCAAGGACATTGCGCGATATAGTCCATAATAATTTTTTCCAATTTTTATTGGTGAAAGATTGAAAGTCGCCGAAGATTCCCAGTAATGGTCTCTATCTGGAACAAGTATTGGATTGTGATGTGAGCGTTTTACGACGTACATATTATTTTTTCTTTTTAACTTCTTGTGTAGAAAATTTTGCACTAATATTTTTAATTAATTCATTTAGAAAATCATCAAGCTTTGCAGTTGCGACACAAGCGACAGTATCTGCCCCACCGTAATACACAAAAAGCTTTCCACTTTTCACCACTGCCCCACAACAGTATACAACCCCCCACTTGTGACCATTGTTCTCATACCACTCATCTGGAGCAAGGACTGATTCACGACTGCGATATAGTACTTTTTTCGGATCTTTTTCATCTAAAATCATTGCAAAAAGTTTATAACGATTTGGATCATTTTGCTCCATCGCATGATATAGCACAAGCCACCCGTATTTTGTTTTTATTGGTGCTGGGCCCACTCCACGAATTCCCCTATCGCGAAGTTGCCACAAAGGGCTATCTTGATGCAAACTATGAATAAATTTTTTACCATCGAAAGCATCGAGGCTCTCGACATAGTCAATCATTATTTCAGGAGAAATTGCATGAAGGATTGCATATTTACCATTTATTTTCTCCGGGAAAATTACCCAATTTTTCTGAACTTCACCCGGCGGAGAAATCATCACCGATTTTTTCCAAGCCCAATTTTTTAAAATTAAATTTCGAAGCGTTATTGAAGTGAGAGCAATACGCACAGAACCCCAGCCATCAAATGCTGTATAGAGCATATAAACTTTCCCATTTATTAAAGTTAGTCGTGGATCTTCGCACCCCCCACTCCATCCACCACCAGATACATATGAAATAGGTTTATTTTTTTTATTTGTTTTTACGTAAACTCGCGTAAAAACTGGCATTCCAGATTTCTCAATAATACTTTCTCCATCGAGACTCAAAGCATAGCCCAATGCTGAAGTATCTCCCACGCCTATTGCACGGTATATGATGTGCACTTTGCCATCATGCTCTACTGCGGAAGGATTGAATGTAGCTACTGATTCCCAATTTGGATAATGCGAAGGAGAAATAATAGGGTTATTTGTGGCTCTTACTAACTTCAGTGGTGATACTACTATCTTTTTCTTTATTACTTTTTTTGTAATTTTTTTAATTACTTTCTTTACTATCTTTTTTTTAATTACAATTTTCTTTTTTAGAATAACTTTTTTCTTAACAAATACTTTCTTTTTTGAGACAGTTTTTTTCTTAGAAATTACTTTTTTCTTTTTGAAGATTTTCTGTACAACTTTTTTAATTTTTTTCTTTTTTAAAATTACCATTTTATTTTGAGATAAGTTTTTTTATGACTTTTTCGGTTTCTTTTGGACCAGAAACTTCTACACAATCTGCTCCGGAAGCCCTTGCTGGAAAATCATTTCCACCAGGCTCGAGTTTATCACCCACAAACATAATATCACTTTTAATCACCCCAAGATAGGAAATAATTTTATTTATTGAATAAGCCTTATCAATCCCCTTTCTTGTCACATCAATAGTACTCATTCCACCCAAGCTTATTGAAAAATCAGGTAAAAATGGAAGCATTACATCTCGAAGTGCACTTCTCTTTTCCATTTTTGGGTCCCATACAGATTTTATTTCGATCGGTGCACTTTGCCCGCATCCAGAAAATGAAATTTGTGTTGCTCTATCTTCTATCACAGGGCCATATGAAGGAGTAGGTAAAATTATTTTTGTTTGTTTCAAGGCTTCGTTCCATGCGTGCATTATTTTTGTTTTTTCGTCAGTATTCAATAATTCTTCATATTCACAAACCCAATTATTATCCTTATATAAATATAAGGAACTTCCATTTGTTGGGAATAAATATAAATGATTTTTCAATCCATCACCTATGTGGCCAAGTCCATCTAGAATTTGTTTTTGATATTGAGGAAATGCTCCACCAGAAACAATTGCAACGTAATGCTCTTCCAAAAGAGAGCTCAGTAAATCAGACATTTCAATGGTCATTTTTGACTTACTTTCAGTGAGAGTACCGTCGAGGTCAAAAACCACAACTTTATATTTTTTTTGATCTGGAATCATTTTTTTGTTTTTTTCTTTTTTGCATTAATTTTTGCTTTCGTACTTTTTTCAACAAGCAAAGAAGAGCTCTGGACTTTTCCACCGTGTCCAATGTCGTTCACGATTTTGCATCCAATTTCTTCACAAACCAAAACTTCAGGTGTAGGAATATTTCCAGTGTGACGATCGCCACCTTTTGCGAAAATATGTGGTCGTAGTGTTCGTAAATCATTACTAATACTTATATCTTTTGTATTTTTTTTATGAGAACTCAATATTACCCTATCGACTGCCTGAAATGCTTCAATAATTTCCTTGCGCTCGTGTTCTGGCATGAAAACATAACCTTTTTTTAATTTCAACCAATTGTCATTGTTTATTACAACCACCAATTCGTCGCCAAGTTTTTTTGCTTCTTCAAACATACGCACATGCCCAATATGCACAGGATCGAAACCACCCGAGACCATCACAATTTTTTTCTTTTTACTTGTTTTCTCTGCCATAAATATCTTCGATTCTTACAATGTCTTCTTCGTCAAAATCTCCATATGCAATTTCTAAAATTTGAGCTTCATCTCCCCCACCTGCAAGTCTATGATGTTGCATTTTCTCAATTTTAAATTCATCACCTGGTTTTGCAGAAATTGTCTCTTCGCCAATTGTGACTTTGGGATGTCCTGAAATTACACGCCAAAATTCTTCACGGTTGTGGTGATATTGCAAACTTAAAACTCCATCAGCTTTTACTGTAATAATTTTTACAGTAGTTATTTCATTATGAGTAAATTGTTCAAACTTACCCCATGGTCTTTCCACTACAAGTGTTTTCATATACACATAATAGCAAATAAAAAGAACCCCGTCATTCGTGAATAATGGGGTTCTTTTTATTTGCTATTTTACAGATTTATTTTGTAGTTGAAGTAGATGCTGGGGCTGGAAGCTCGGAAATAGGAGCAATCTGCCATCCTCCACCTTGTCCATAACCAGAGTAGTCAGACATCATAGAACGGCGGTGATGAGAACCACTGTATCCATTTTCAAATGAACCCTTCATTTCACCTATTTTTTCACCAACACAGAAAACAAATGTTAAAATGAATATAACTAAAATCATTTTAATCAAGTTAAAATGACCATGCATTTTCTTTCCACACATTGAACCCATGCCGTATTGCTTACATTCACAACCTCCGCATGAATTTCCTTCTTTATTTTCACCACATGTATTGTTACACATATATATTTTTTATAATTAACTAATAAAAAGTCTTTTGTACGTATATTATACTACCTATTTCTATTTTGACCAAAATAAGGTAATCTCTATCTATGATACAAAATAAAATTTTTATATACGGTAAACATGCTTTGACCGAAGCCTTGCAAAATAGGCCCCAAGCAGTGAAAAAGATCTTTCTAGCCCCATATGTGGATGATCCAAAACTAAAGGAGCTTATACGCAAAGTGGGTATTCCTACGTCACCTTTGGGTGGGAGTAGCGGTAAGATGCCATCTGAAGTAAGCGACAATGCTACACACCAAGGAATTATTGGACAAATTTCTCTCTCTGACCTAGTCATTCCTTATGAGAAATTTGTAGAAAATTTAAAAATAAATTCAAATACTGCTCTTGTACTTTTAAATGAAATCCAAGATCCGCACAATGTCGGTGCCGTCATCCGTTCTGCTGCTGCATTTGGTATTGCTGGAGTTCTTATTCCAGAACACAACCAAGCACCTATCACAGGCGCTGTGGTGAAAGTTTCTGCAGGAATGGCATTTCGTATTCCAATCGTTTCAATAGGAAATGAAAACCACATAATTCGTGATTTGAAAGATAAAGGTTTCTGGACTTACGGCCTCGCAGGAGAAGGAGCAAAATCTCTCAATGAAGAAAAATTTGATGCTCCATCACTCTTTATCCTCGGCAACGAAGGTGCGGGCATCCGCGCCAAAACTCGCGAACTCTGTGATGTCCTCCTTTCTATCCCAATGCACCCTCAATGCGAATCTCTAAACGCCGCCACAGCAATGGCCATCACCCTCTACGCCTGGAGCGCCCAGCACAAGGGAGCACTGAAATAAAAGGTTCTTCTAATAAATTTCTATAGCCACCTCATTTTTGGCGAAGGAGTATTGTTAAGTTTTCCATTTAAACAACTAAAATAAATAGTTTGAGCAGGAAACACTGGTGTTGGACAAAAGTTTTTGTAATCTGGACTAGAACTATTCAATACCTGCCCATTAACCTTCTGCTTTCCACTACAAACATCTTCAAAGGGTTTTACATCACTTTCAAATTTTATATACCCGTTTCCAGAAAAAGTACTACTATTACTGTTTATGTTATCCCAAACAAAAGATATGTTATTAAAAATTCCAGTACTATAACCATTTGCACTCTTGTTGCTTTCATCTATTTTTACACCCTGTTTGGCAACATTAGTTTTAGTCTGAAGATAAATGCCACTACCGCTACTATTGACATTAGGCACAGAAAAATCAAAACTTTGACCTACATCATTTCCTGAAAAATCAATACCCATTTGCCAATTTACAGGACCAGATTTGCCATCTACATACTCACCATTTATTCTGCAGTCAGATTGAGTAAAACTGTATTGTTTACCATTATAACTAATATCAGTATTCTTGGTTTTTTGATAAGTAGGTACCGTTGAATTAGCTGGAGGCATGACGTCACACGGGAAATAACCAGTGCAATGATTCGAATGGATAGCTGTATTTTTATAAAATGAATAAGCAAAATAACCTCCGACAAGAAGTCCAAATAGAACTAAAACTACAATAATCCACTTTTTGGATTTATGTGAAGTCGGAGTAGGGTTTTCATGGATAACAACAGGTTCAGCAATTGCTGGAGTTGGAGTTGGAACAAAGGTTTGTGGCTGGATTACTTGCGGTTGTGGAGTTTGTATTGGTGGCGGAGGAGGAACACTTTTTGGAATTGGCATTCCAGTCTTTGCAATTTCAGCGAGAGCTTGGTCGACATCAAATGCCATCCAGCCTTGAGTAGAGAGATCTTTTCTATACTGCGTTTCTGGAATCCCAAGCTCTATCTGCTTTTTAACGTATTCCAAAAGTTCTGGATTTATCATTGTTTTATTATATAACACAAAAAAACTTATTACTACATATAGCACCTCTGACGGCCGTCCGAAGTGCTACCTTTACCCACGACACCAGGTGTCGTGGGTTTACCGATTTTCCGCTATCGCGGATTTTCGGTAAATTTTACCAAGGGCTCCCCTTTGTAAACAGTAAGTCCCCGGAATAAATTAATACTCTACGGGGACCACTTAATGCGACTTTTTTGTTTTGATAATATCGTTTAGTAAGTCGGAGTAATAAGCAGATATATACAAAGTAATAGTGCTCACGAGCAATATAAGTGGTAGAAAAAATGAAACTTTACCACCAATTGCAAAACCTAATGCCACCATTGTACCCTTCGCAAAAATTGCACCGAGAAACGATAAAATAAAACAAATCCATGTGTAATGGACAACCTTTTTTTGTGCCATATCTTTCAATTTTTACTAACCCTATCAGCAGGAAAAGCCTATGTCAACCTGGCAGGTTAACATTACCACACGTTTTCTTTGAATTTTTTGATGTAGTTTAGTTGGCGGAAAAACATATAAAGCATGCGAAGAAAACCTGCATCTTTATTATAGTATAAAGGATTCACATAATTACCTGCTTTTATGAGCGACATTGCTTCGTCGCGTATAGCAATGTTCCCGACAAAATTTCGAATAACGATATGAGGAACAACAGTAAAAAGCATTGGTTTATTTATGAGTGCCAGCGAAAGCTCTTTTTTGTAAATAATGTCATCAACTAAATACTTCGCGAGATTGTACCCGCAAGCTACAACATAAAAACTACTTCTCCCCTGTCTGACATTTACTTCAAAAATTTTAAATTTTCCATCTCGTGTATCGTATTTAATATCAAAATTTGCAAAACCAACATAACCAATATCTTCAAGAAAATTTTTTAATTTCATCATCATCTCTTCATTGTATCTGGCAATCACAGAACAATAATTACCAATTGCAGTTTTTGTATGCTCCTGAAGAACAACTTGTCCAAAAGAAATTAATTTTGCTTTACCATCACGCCCACAATAAAAAACACTATCCCACATAAAAGTATCGTCACCTGGAATAAAATCTTGAATTATAAGCTCATCTACATAACCACTAGCGACAATTGAGGAAATATTTTTCTGTAGTTCTTCCATACTCTCAGGTCTGTAAACTTTCTGCTGGCCATCGAAGTGACATTTTAGATAATTCACACCATTTGAAGGCTTAATAATTACTGGAAATTTTGTTATAGGCAGAACCTTGTCGTCATTTGCACAAGAATAAATAAAAGTCTCCGGAAAATCTACATTGTGAATTTTGCATAATTCATAAAAATTCTTTTTAACTAAAATCTTATTCAATAATTCTTCATTTATATAATTGAAAACAAAATACTTTTTTAATTCTTCTGTATTTTCAATTATAAGACGAACATAAAAATCATTGGTTCCAACAAGTACCAATTTTTGATTTTTATAATCATATTTTTCTGCGACAGAAATCATTGTTTTCATAAATGAATCCGTATCCCAAAGAGCATCATGAAGCACTATATCGCGAATAATTTTACTGTATTTTACAAATGGCAAAAGCATCTTACCAATGATTACAGGCTTTGTGCCGTAAGCTTCGTGAAATGCTCTCGACATCGAGTAAGCATTTATATCTGTTCCAATGATTATTGGAATGAAATCTTCTTTCATGTTATTTCCCGCCTCTTCGGCGGGTCGCCGAAGAGGCGACTTTGATGAATGCTGTAAAAAGAGGGTGCGGTCTCAAAGGACGTGCTAAAAATTCTGGATGAAATTGAGTTCCTAAAAAGAATGGATGTTTCTCAGTTGGCAATTCGGCAATTTCCATAAGTGTTTTGTCTGGTGAACAACCAGAAAAAACTAAACCAGCTTTTTCAATATCAGCAATGTATTTTGGATTTACTTCGTAACGATGGCGATGGCGTTCTACTATCTCGCTTGATCCATATGCTTTGCGAGCTATACTTCCACTCTTAATCTGCGCTTTATATTCTCCAAGACGCATGCTTCCACCATAGCGCTTATTGCGAAGATTTTCTTTTTGATTTTCAATAATATCAATAACAGGATGCGGAGTTTTTGCATTTACCTCTACTGTGTGCGCATCTTTCAATTTCGCAACATTTCTAGCGTATTCGATTACAGCCAATTGCATTCCGTAACAAAGTCCGAAATATGGTATTTTATTTTCCCTTGCATAACGAATGACATTTATCATTCCCTCAATACCACGAGAACCAAAACCCCCAGGAACGATAATACCATCATATTTTTTCAAATTTGAAACTGATTTTGGATCCTTTTCATAATCCATAGCATTTAGCCATGTAAGCACTGGTTTTTTATTTTGAGTATAAGCAGAATATTTTAGAGCTTCAATAACTGAAAGATAAGAATCCGCGAGTAAATATTCGCCTGTTTCAAAATATTTTCCAATGACTGCAATATGAATTTCGTCTTTTGCATTGTGAACTTTTTTTGTAAAATTCTTCCACTCTTTTGCGCTAGGCATCACAGTACTTGAACACTGCATTCCTCCAAGTTCGCAAAGTAAATCTGACAAACCATCCTTTTCAAAATTTTCTGGTACATCATAAATACTTTGTACGTCTGGAGCAGAAATAACTCGCCCAGGTGAAATATTGCAAAACAAAGCTAATTTTTCTTTGCGTTTTGCATCAAGAGGAGAATTCCCTCTTGCAATAAGTATATCTGGTTGAATTCCTGAAGCATTTAAAGTACGGACTGCGTGCTGTGTTGGTTTTGTTTTCATTTCTCCTACAGTTGTAGGAACTGGCAAATATGAAACCATTACAAAAATCACATCTCTTGGATTTTTTATTTTCATCATACGGGCAGCTTCAAGGAAAAGCATATTTTGATATTCACCAATTGTTCCGCCAATTTCTACAACCACAACATCAGCTTCAGATTGTTTCTGAGCAAGCTCAATGCGACGAATTACTTCCAAAGGAATATGCGGTACAACTTCCACACACTTGCCACCGTATTCTAAATTTCTCTCTTTTTCAATGACAGTCTGATACACACGACCAGTAGTCATATAATTTGTACGTGTAAGATCAATATTTAAAAATCTTTCATAATTCCCCATATCTTGATCTGTCTCGTCTCCATCATTTAAAACAAAAACTTCCCCGTGTTCAGTCGGGTTCATTGTGCCTGCATCGATATTTATATATGGGTCGATTTTTATTGCAGTCGCTTTTTGACCTCGGTCTTGTAAAATTTTAGCTATCGAAGATGCTGCGACTCCTTTGCCGACACCTGAGATTACACCACCCACAACAAATATGAATTTTGGATTATCTTTTTTCTGCATTTTATTTTTTTAAATATTTTCTAATTGCCAAATAACTTGAAATGATACCAATGAGCACTCCTGAAAGTAATGCGATACTGAAAATTTGAAAGAAGCTTCCGGTAAAATAATTAAAAGCATTAATTCCCAAGAAATCGGAGAAATTTTTTCCAAGCCAAAGCGTAATAGGAACAAAAATCACCATTGTCGCAACCGAAGCAATAATACCATAAATTATGCCAGCAATCATATAGGGACCAGTAATGTGCTTATTTTCAGCCCCTACAAGCCTCATTACCCCTATTTCCTCTCGAGACATGAATATTGTGAGGCGAATAGTATTGAATGTTATAATTATAGAAATCAACACTAAAATAAGTGTGACAGCGAAACCTAAAGCGTGAGCTCCTTTAGTAATTGCATTCAGGCGGTCTATCACAAATTTATTTTGAGTATAATCAATTTTGTCTATTATATGTGTTCCGTCTTTTGCTAAGCTACTATCATTGTCTAATACACCCACGATACTTTCATACTGAGTAGGATCTTTTGCTTTGATATTCATAACAGCACCAAAAGGATTTGTACCGACTTCATCTAGAGCTTGAATAATCAACGAATCGTCTTTATGCCTATCACGAAAATCTTGGAGAACTTGATCCTCTGGTGTATAAGCAACACTTGCCACTTCCCCCAATTTTTCTAAATTTGATTTTAGTGACAAAATCTGAGTTTCCGAAGCATCAGTCGTAAAATAAACTGTGACATCAATTTTTTTCTGCAAACCTGAAAGTGATGAAGTAAGTACTGCTTGTAAAAAAATCAAAGTAGTGATAACAGAAATTGTAATTGTCATTACGAGCACTGAAGCAAGCGAAGTAGCTCCGCTTCTTTTAAAATTTTTCCAACCAGAACGTATAATTCTTTTTGTATCTGTCCAAAGCATAAATTTATATTATATATTTTCCATTTTTATCATCTCGAACGACTTTACCTTTTTCGAGTGTAACTACACGCTTACCTATTGCATCTATCACTCCGCGATTGTGTGTTGTTAAAATTACCGTAGTACCAAGCTCGTTTATTCTTTTTAAAATTTCTACAACTTCGTGTGTGCTTACTGGATCGAGATTTCCTGTTGGCTCATCGGCAATAATTATTTCTGGTTGATTTATAATTGCGCGTGCAATTGCAAGACGTTGACGCTCTCCCCCTGAAAGCTGATGCGGGAAATGGTTAGACTTATTTCCAAGATCAACAAGCTCAAGAACATGAGGAACGTCACTCAAAATTTCTTCATCAATCTTTCCTGCTGCTTCCATAGCAAAAGCAATATTTTCATACGCAGTTTTATTTGGCAAAAGTCTAAAATCCTGAAAAACAACACCAATCTTTCGGCGAAGTTTTGTAATTTCTTTACTGTTTAACTTGTGAATATCCACAGATTCAAAAAAAACTGAGCCATCTGTAGGCTTCTCTTCGGCTAAAATCAATTTTACAAGTGTTGTCTTTCCAGCTCCTGAGTGCCCGACAATGGATACAAATTCCCCCGCAAACACAGTAAGGGTCACATTTTCAAGCGACGGCGAGTCTTTTGGATACACCTTTGAAACATTGTTGAAATAAATCATAATTAATCTCCTGATTATACCGCATTAACAGCAAAGATAGAAGCGTGAGTCTAATTAATTTATATAATTGCAATTATCATTATAGTATTATATAATGTGTTTATTAGAGAGGTTGCCTCTCTTGCTCGCAAGAGCCGATAGCCCCGCAAGGGGCTATTATAGTTTATAGAGCTTTTTAAAATAAATCTCAATATTGCTATATTCTTCATCTGAAAGAGTATACTTATATTCTGTTAGTCTTCTTTTGTCAAAACTTCTTATTTGATAAATTAAAGCTGTATGTAATTTTCCATCATTTGTTTTAATAATACAGGAATATTTTCTACTTTTAATTTTTGAAGTAAGCGGAATTCCTATAAAACTCTCATTGCCTTCAGCATTTATTACTAAAACTGGTCTTGTGTAATCATCACCTTTCCCAAATACTTCACTCCCCACATTAATACCAACACTGCACCACCATATTTCTTTTTCTTTAGGGTGATTGTATTTTTCATTTCCATCAATTTTAATTTTTTTCTTGTTCCAACTATCAAAATCTTTCATTAAAATATTTTAACATATTTTATTAATAATAAAAAAATGGCCCAGACTTATCATCTGAACCATTTTCAATTTACCTTTAGACCTAAAAAATTATTCTTTTACCGTATTGCAAAAATTTTTCTTCATTTGACTCGTCGTCATACCCAACAATAATCTCCTGAGGGCTCGAAGCGTAAAATGATGCAAACCCTAAGGAGTTAAGTTCGTCAGATAAACTCAAAGCAATAGATTCATCAAGATTTTGCAAACCTATTAATGAATTTTTTGCATGACTTTTTAACGCATACAAACGAATCATTACAGAATCAGGAGAAAATTGATTTCTTATCTCCTCTGGATTTACAAGCGAGTATCCTTGCATCATCGTAAAAGTGAGAGTAATTTTTCTTCCAGTTTCTTGTTTAAACTTGTCAGCATAATGAGAAACAACCTTAACAGGCATAAGATTTGCCTTTGCAATTTTTTTACGCATTTCATCATTACTAGCTAATAGTGAAACTTGCATATGAAATCGTTTGTCAGGATTATACTCAGTAAATTCAATCATACGATCAAAATTCTTATGCACAATCTGAGCATTTGGAAGTGTCGAAGAAAACTTTAAATAGCTAAACAAATCTCCAAGAACTGCATACTCTACAATTTCAGAAAAGTTTGAATTTAATAAAACTTCTCCCCCATCAGTAAAAGACAACTTAAATTTTTCATTATTTGAAAAATTAAAATGATCTGGGAATTTTTTTGCAACAGCAAGTACTAAACTAACTTGTTGTTTTAAGTGTTTTACTCCCAGATTTTCAGAAAACTTTGGTAGGTTGCAAAACATACAACCCACAGCACAACCAACCTGCGTTGATACTTCAATAGTCCAATTATTTCCATTACTATTTCTAATAGGAAACAATATCACTGCAACTTTTTCCTTTTTTTCAGGAAACTGAATAAAAGAAATGATTGTTTTACGTAATGGGTCATGGTAATTGCCCATAAAAATTTTTGTTTGATTTTTCTCCATTTTTTAAGTTTTAAGTTAATTATTTATTTAATTATTAAAGTACAAAATAAAAGCCCTTCGGAGACCGAAGGGCTTTTATTTGGATTCCTTAGAGATTCACTTTTAAGAAATAGCAATAAAAACCCTCCAGTTGAAGGACTTCTTTGCTTTCTTATTTGTGAATATAAAACTCATATAATTACAATAGCATATTGATAAAATATGTCAAATTTCTTTATAGCTTTTTTTCGGCTTCGATGAAAGCGTCGAGGTCGCCTTCTTCGAGTACTCCTTTAACATCAGAGGTTTCAACCCCTGTACGGAGGTCTTTTACGAGTTTGTAGGGGTGCAGGACGTAGTTTCTTATTTGATTTCCCCACTCTATCTCAGTCGCTTTACCCATTTGCATACTTTCGACAAGCGACTTGCGTTCGTCTTCGGCTTTTTTGAAAAGTTTTCCACGGATTATTTCCATTGCTCTTTCACGATTTTGTTCTTGTGAGCGTTCTTCGCGCACATGAGCTGAAATACCTGTAGGCTTGTGAACAACTCGCACTGCTGTTTCTCTTTTGTTCACATTTTGCCCTCCAGGACCCCCTGCTCGCGCAAAATCAAATTCCAAATCACCTTCATTGAGCTCTGGCATCATGGCTTTTGGAATTTTGGGAATAACTTCAACTAAAGCAAAACTAGTACTTCGTTTTCCTTTTGAGTTAAAAGGCGAATTTCGCACCAAGCGGTGCACCCCGCTCTCCTTCTTTAGGGTGCCATAAGTATTTTTACCTTCTATCTCAAGAGTAATATTTCTATAACCTCCATGATCATTTATATTTTCGTGGCGAATACTATATGAAAAATTTTGTTTTAAAAAATATTTTGCATACATTTCAAAAAGCATTCGTGCAAAATCTTCTGCATCATCGCCTCCTGCACCTGAGATAATGGTCAGTATTGCATTACCTCGATCAAAAACTGCAACACCTTCTTTTTTATTTTTTAATTCATTTAGTTCTCGAACTTTTGCTTGAGCTTCTACTTTGTTTTCCCAAAAGTTTGCCTGAGCCATTTCATTTTCAAGCTCTTCGATTTTTTGATCTATGGATTTTATTTCTTCTTTCATATTATATTGCACCAAGCTCACGAAAAGCATCTTCGTAAACACGGATAGTCTGCATAGCCTCATTTTGGCTTAACTTAAAATCTGTACCTTCGTGGGCAATACGATTGCGAACCTTGTGAGCTTCCCAGAGTCTTTGAAAATTTGCAATATCTCCAGATGGAATATTTTGCATTCTCTCACCCAATGTGTCCCCCGTGTATCCACGTCCATCAACTACTTCATCTAAAATTGTATCGGCTTCAAGAATTGCCATGCGCCAGTCAGAAGGATTGTCAGAATTAATATGATTTAAAACATTTTGCCATTTTGGATTTTGAGATTGATGTTTTTCTTCTGTTGCTGCCATTGCTACTGCATGCTCAATATGCCTGTGTTCATTTTTCCAAATTTCCAACATTCGCACTAAGGCATAAATAATAACTGCCAAAAAAAATGCTCCAGCAAAACCAAAAATAAATTGTATTTTTGATGCTAAATGAGTATCGATTGAGTAAACTTTAAAATTATCAAAAAAGTGAAGTACCTGATTGAAGAAATATTCAACATTTCCATAGGTTGGGTCTACTGTGAGTCCATTGTTCATATCAATTACATTTTCTCAAATTCTTTGCCAAGAGTAAATAGCAAACTATCTGCAAAATGTGGTGCCATAAATTGAATGTCTAGAGGTAGTCCATTTTTTGTAAAACCATTTGGTATAGATATTGCTGGAATTCCCGCAATATTTGCTGGCACGGTAAAAATATCAGCCAAATACATAGACAGTGGATCAGATTTTGCTCCAATTTTAAATGCGGGAGTTGGAGATGTGGGAGTTACAATAACATCAACACTTTCAAATACTTTCCTAAATTCATCTTTGATGGCTTCACTAACTGCTAAAGCTTTTGAATAATAAGAATCAAAATGCCCATGTGAAAGAATATATGTTCCCAATAAAATTCTTCGACGTGTTTCTTTTCCAAAACCTGCTCCGCGAGATTTATTGTAAACTTCAGATAAATCTTTACCAGGGGCTGAGACTCCGTAACGAATACCATCAAATCTTGAAAGGTTTGTGGAAACTTCGGCAGGCATTATCACATAATACACAGCGAGAGAGTGCTGTGCTTTTGATAAATCAATATCAATGATTTCATAACCAGCATTTTTAAACTTCTCAATACTATTTTTAAAATTCTCTAAAACTTCTGGATCTACTCCTTCTTTGAAAAGATGCCACGGTACGCCAATTTTTTTAACTTTTTTATTTTCGAAAATTCTTTTTTCTTCTGGAATTGACTGAGCATCAAGTGGGTCATGAATTTTAATTGCATTGAAAAATATTTCTGCATCGCTGACATTTTTTGCAATTGGCCCAATCTGGTCAAGTGAATTTCCCATCGGAATTATTCCTGAACGAGAAACGACACCATATGTTGGCTTGAAACCCACAACACCACAAAATGAAGCTGGTTGGCGTATTGATCCACCAGTATCAGAACCAAGAGAAAGAAGCGCCATATCACCGGCCACAGCTGAAGTCGAACCACCCGAAGAGCCACCAGCAACTGTAGATAAATCGTAAGGATTTTTTGTTACTCCATATGCAGAATTTTCTGTTGAAGAACCCATTGCAAATTCATCCATATTTGTACGTCCTAAAATCACAGCCCCATGATTTTTTAAAATTTTCGCCATAGTGCCATCATATGTCGAATTATAATTTTCTAAAATCTTTGAACCAGCAGAACAAATTTCCCCTTCGACGAGCATATTGTCTTTGAGCGCCACAGGAATACCAGTGAGAGGTTTTATGTTTCCACTCTTTATCATTTCATCTGCTTTGTCTGCATCTTTTAAAGCATTGTCAAAAACTTCTAAATAAGCAAAAATATCTTTATTCTTTTTTTGAATTTCATCAATATAAGCTTGAGTAAGTTCACGCGCAGAAAAATCACCATTACGAAAATGTGTCTGTGCTTTTTCTATTGTCATTGTTTTTAAGTTAATCATTTGATGAAACAAAATATTCTGAATTTTTGTGTAAAAGAATGTTTTATATAATTTTTTCGCGCTTTACCCTCTCTACGGGGGCTCCGACACGCTCTAAAATTTTACAAAACATTCTTTTTAAATAAGCTACATAATCTTCCTTACTTTTAAATAACCATTCTCCTTCATTGGCATTTCGGCCAGTATGCTTTCTGTATATTGCCCCCCGACATTTGCATTTTCATCCTCGCGCATAACATTATAAACAACACCCAATTTTTCGGACACTTCTTTGGTCTCAATAGATTGAATTTGGTCGATATAGTCCAAAATTGAGCTAAAATTAGCTCCAATTTCAGCCTTTTCGCTATCGGTCATATCCATCTTTGCGAGCTTTGCGAGCTCGTCTATAACGCTTTTATCCATGGCTCCAGTATAACATTAAGAAATCATTTTGAGAAAATTTGCCTCATCTAGCACTTCAACAGATAGCTTTTTAGCTTCGGTGAGTTTCGAGCCAGAATTTTCCCCCGCTACAACAAAAGAAGTATTTTTTGACACAGAGCTCGCGACTTTTCCACCCAAAGAATTTATCCGCATCTTTGCCTCATCGCGCGACAATGCCTGCATTGTGCCTGTAAGAACAAAAATCTTGCCAGTAAGTTTTCCATTTTCAACTTTTTTCGCATTTTCAATTTTTACACCATTATTTTCCAATTTCTCTATAAAATGTAAATTAGTTTTCTCTTGAAAAAAATCATAAACACTTTTTGAAACCACAGGCCCAATATTTTCTATTGAATTAATCTGGCTCGCACTTGCATTCATTATTTTCTTTAAATTTCCAAAATTATTTGCAATATCCTTCGCAGTCTCTTCCCCGACGTGCATAATACCTAAAGCAAATAAAAATCTCCAAAGTAAAACTTTTTTTCTTTCTTGAATCGAAGCCACAATATTTTGTGCAGATTTTTCTCCAAATCTTTCTAAGCCTGAAAGGTCGGCTTCAGTGAGAGTAAACAAGTCGGCAGAGTCCGAAATTAGTCCTTCTTCCTTGAGTCGGTCAAGAATTTTTGGTCCAACTTCATATATTTCAAAAACATTTACGAAGTGTTGCATACCACGACGGTTTTTTGCCGGACACTTTTTATTCACACAATAATAAGCGACCGACCTGTCGGTCGTCCTGAGCGTAGTCGAAGGACCACCCAGGAGTTGCTCAACTTCGCTTTCGCATACTGGACATTTTGTAGGAATTTTAATTTTTTTCTCTTTACCAGATCTAAGTTTTTTCAAAACTTCCACGACTTCGGGAATTACGTCCCCTGCTTTTTGAATAACCACAGTATCACCAATTCTTAAATCCAACCTTTCAATCTGATCAAAATTGTGAAGTGTAGCTTTTGAAACAGTTGAACCAGCGACAAGCGTTGGTCTAAAATGCGCAAGCGGTGTGATAACTCCAGTTCTTCCCACGTTCAGTGTAACATCTAGTACAATGGTCGTTGCACGTTCTGCTGGAAATTTATACGCAATTACAGCACGAGGATCTTTTCCTACCACACCCAATCTTTCGTATACCTCTGTACTATCAATATTTACTACTACCCCATCTATACCAAAAAGTAATGAGTCACGAATTTTTCCGATTTCCTGAATAAATTTATAAACTTCATTTAAATTTTTTATTTTCTTTGTATTTGAGTCTGTCATGAAACCAAATTTTTTCAATAAGTCATGTTTCAATGAATGCAGTTTTATTTTATCTTTCCAACTTTCATCTATTTGAGCAATTTCATAAGCCATAAAATCGAGCTCACGCTCGCGTGTCAGACTTGGGTCAAGTTGACGAAGTGAGCCCGCTGCTGCATTTCTTGAATTTGCAAAAAGTGGTAAACCTTTTTTTTCATTTTGAACATTCAATTTTTTCCAAACACTTTTTTTCATCAGTGCTTCTCCACGAACTTCAAGAAGTTTTGGATATGGGGCTTTTAGACTAAGTGGTACAGTGGCAACCATTTTCAAATTTTCTGTAATATCCTCGCCTACCTCCCCGTCACCACGAGTAGCACCACGCACAAATTTTCCATCTTCATACAAAAGAGAAATTGCTAAACCATCAAATTTTAATTCACAAAAATACTCAAATTTGGGAGCTAAGCTCCCAAAAAATTTAATATTTCGCTTTTCCCAGGCAAAGAGTTCTTCTTCAGAAAAAACATTTCCAAGTGAAAGAAGTCGAACACTGTGTTGAACTTTTTTAAATTTATCGAGAGGTCTACCAGCAACACGTGAAAGTATGCTATTTGGGTCGTGAAATTCTGGATTTTCTTTTTCTAATTGCATTAATTCACGAGTAAGAGAATCATATACATCATCAGAAACAGCCGGATCGTCTGCCACATGATATCGATACCTTAAATCAGAAATCTCCTTACGGAGCTTGTTTATTCTAGCCAAAATAGCACTTTTGTCTGTACTCATAGATACAGTATAACAAATATCTATTTAGTATAGAAAATTAACTTGTCGGGCCAGTATATGTAATTTCTTCTCTGCGCTCCACACTTCCTGAACTATTTGGTAGATTTGTATTATATCCAAGTGAAACAACTGTTGTATTTCCATTACTCATATCTTTAGTTAAAGTAACATCTGCAAATTCTTTTGTATTTATGACAAATGTAAAGTGATAAACATTGATAGATCCAGAATTTGTGAATTCAATTGGAATACTATTTGCTCCTCCAGCACAATAAATATTTGCTGGACTTGATGTTACAAAATTACTTGTAGTCGTTGTTAAGTCCCAATAAAGTGCACAATCGGCACCAGTATCTGCAGAATAAAATGCATAATCACTATTTGATGTTGTACTTGTAAGTATCAATTCCTTCATTGCAACATTTGCCAGACTCATGGCCATTATCAACACAACACTTGAAACAACTACAGCTAAAAGTATCGCCATTCCATTTTGTCTATTATATTTAATTTTATTGTTTATATTTTTCATATTCATATTATGGATGTGCTGAAAAGGCATAAGGCCATTGATTTAAAAATTCAACATAAGAAATATTTTTATTTGTTCCACCATCTACCCACGATACAGTAGAAGTAACTTTCACTTCATCAATACCAGAAGTATTCATATGTTCAATTTTAATAGCACGGTAATATGCTTTGCCAGCATTAGAAGTTGTATCATATAAACCCGTACTTGCATCATAATACAAAGCGCAACCATTCATTGGCCCCATAGGACAAGGTGTACCAACAAGGTCAATGTCTGTTGGAATTATATTACAACCACCGTCGGTACTACACGCAGGAACATAATTTGATAAAAACAAACTCCAACCAGAAACATTGGGGTTATTTGGAAAATCTAAAATATAAGTATCTCTTGCATTTCTGACTAATTCAATACCCTCTTGGGCTAAATATGAAGCGACTAATTTATTTTTGGATGCAAGCACTTGACCTTGGCTTGACGTAGAAAGTGACATAAGTGCAGTAATAGAAACAGTAAAAATCATTACAGCGACAAGTGTTTCTAAAACTGTAAAACCTTTATTTATTTTTTTATTAAAATTATTTTTCATATTATGGCGCAATTGGACCCATATCAAGTTGTCTTTTCGACACTGTTGTCTCTAAGTTAAATGGAATAGTTACATCTTGATATGTAGCTGTACCAGATAATCTAATTATCACCCTTGCTTGACCGTCTGTATCTGCAACAAGGTTACTTGCTGGTACACTAGAACCAATAACTTGAAAACCAGAATGATTTGGATCTATTTGAACATCAACAGCTGAAGTTAAGGTGTGTAAACTTGGATCATTTGGATCAAAATTATTACTTATTCCAAGAGATTTTTTTATGACATATGAACCATTTGTATCCTGCCCAATATAATATACTATCCTATTTTCATCTCCTTGATCAGTATTCTCCACACCCCTAATTGCTAATAAATAACTAAAACTAGATGTCGAACAATCTCCTGACACAGAAACATCCCCACCTCCACAATGATAATCACTCCCAAGTCGAATATTTCTTGTCATATCTTCCATTGCAAAAGAAAGATTATCCATTGCGCTACGAAGTTTTCGGGTCACATTATTTGTCTTATTGACTTCATAAATTGCCCCCATGCTCATTGTCGCCAAAATTGTAAAAATACCAACTGCAACAACCATTTCAATGACTGTAAAACCTTTATTAAATTTTATTTCTTTTATAAATTTCATATTATTCAACACTTATCTGACCAGTCGAAAAAACTCTTATAGTTTTAGTACGCGAAGTATTTGCTGATTGTATATCAATTTCAATATCAGAAATTGAATTATTACTTTGATTACGAAAAGTAGCATCAGTATACGGGCGAATAAATGTTACATCTAAATCCTGACCTGGAGGATATGAATTCATACCATTGTTTGCAATTAAATTTGAAACAACAATATTGCTAGGTAATTTTAATATATCAAGACACTCTGGAGGGTTACACACAGATAAAGAAGAAGTGTAAGTCTTATTTCCAGTTGTATCAATAAAATTTACAATTTTATAAAATCCATCACTGTGATCCATCGACAAATGAACTCCGTAACTAGGTGCTAAAGTACCAAATGCAGAGTTTTGTAAACCAGAAACTGAATTTACTTGAGCTTTGTGAATATCAAGAGCAATGTCTTGTGCGACATTTGTTAAATTTGCATTGTCGCCAAAGTCTCTAAAATTAAAAAGTACAATGCCGGCAATTATTGCAAAGATACCAATTACAACAATTAGCTCAATAAATGTAAAACCTGAATTTTTATTTTTTATATCAATCATTTTAAAAAGTAAACCACGATGCCAAAGTAACAAAACCAATTTGACAAAAATATGCTAAAGCCGTTCCTAAAATAAGAAAAGGTGCGAAAGGAATTTCGGTCCTCATTGTCACAGTACTTTTTGAAATTTTCTTATACAATTTACTTACCAAAAGCAAAATGATTGAAAAAATTGCTCCTATCCAAAATGACAATAAGAAAGCTGCGACGCCCTTTGAAAGCCCGAGAAAAAAACCGACAGCAAGAAGGAGCTTCGCATCTCCAAGCCCTACCCACTTCCCTTTTGAAATAAACCACACGAGAGCAATTGGTAGTGCCAGTATTGGACCAGCAAGTAAAGTATAAATATCTGGGGAATGAAAACTATTTGTATAAAAATTAAAAAATACTGAAAAAAGTGAGACTAGAATCAATGGGTATACTAACCTATCTGGAATAATTTTATGTCGCAAATCATAAACTCCGATAACGATAAGTACAGAAAATACCCACATTGAGTAAACCATTTCAGAATATGGTACATGACGAAGGAAAAGTAAAAGAAAAACTAAACCAGAAAGAGCTTCGACTGCAGGATACTGCCATGAAATTTTACTGTTACAGTGCCCGCACTTCCCTTTTTGCACCATAAAACTAAAGATTGGAATAAGCTCACTACTTCTCAAAGTTTCTCCACAAGACATGCACATTGACCGGCCTCCTAAACCTTTGCCACTTTGAAAACGTAAAATGACAACATTTAAAAAACTTCCGATAATAACTCCGAAAACAAAAACTATTACATCTGTAAGAATTTCCATATTTTTATTATACCACCTCAAGCACAAAAACAAATATTAATTTTGTTTCATTATGTCGTAGCAGTATTTACCTGAATCATAGTCAGTATTTGAATTCATATTATGAGTGCAACCACCGGTTACACCCTCAGCTGTACCATCAGCAACATTTGTGGCATATTGAGGACTACCACACCTATATCCAGGTCGATTTGTAAGGACATTTGTATCATCACTAATAAAATCTGAGTCTGAATTTATCACAGAATTGCTTTTCTCTAATGAAACAGCGAGGTGGTAACTATTACAATATACTAAATCGCTCGCTGTAGGTGTTGATGAGGTGTGAAAACTTGGAGCCTGCATACTTAAAGCTGTGTAATGATAATTTGAATTTCCTCCTAGTGGATCTACTGGAACAGAGGGCAGATAACCTTCAGCAACTAAACGATTTAAGTTATTTGCCGACGGATTCAAGCTTCCATCGTAAAATGGATAATATCCGTATTTATCATAATAAAGAGTAAGTGCAGTTTGAATGCTATGTATTTCTTCAATACGTTTTGCGTCGCGAGCTTTTGCTCGAGCATCTGCCATTGATGCTAAAATCACTCCAGCCAAAATACCAATGATTGCAATTACAACCAAAAGCTCAAGAACAGTAAAACCTTTTTTAATAGAATTAAATTTATTTAAACTCATACATACTCACTTAAGAACAAACTCCAGTTGAAAGCGTACAAGTCACATTTGTGCTTGTTGTAGATGCGCTAAAAATAAGTGTCGGAGGTGAAGTAAGAGCACCGCCATTTGAAACTGGGAGGTACGCTGCACCTGTAGGCAATGCTGGCCACTTTGCATTGTGTCCAGACAAAGCTCCATATGGAGATGTTCCGCTTACACAAATTGCAACTCCAGTAGTCGGTGTCCCTGTTGCACTTGGCTGAGAACCAGCTGTGCCAGTACTTACATAACCACTATCATATGCGCAATTATTTAATTCTGAAACTACTCCGCTAAGTGTCGAAATTGTCGCCGCTCTGATAGACTTTGCTTTCGAAGAACTCATAGATGTTAAAACTATCCCAGTAATTATCATTATGATTGCAATAACAACCAATAATTCTAGAACTGTAAAACCTTTACTTTTTTTCATATATACAAAGGAAAATATTATTAATTAATATGTAAACTATTATATCATTCCCCAAACAAAAAACCACTCCGACTGAAGCCAAAGTGGTTTTTTGTTAATAAATAATCAAGAAATGATTATGAGCAAGTTAGATTTGTTGTAGTACCTTGTACACAATGAATATCCGCAAAACCAGTTCCCCCTACAAGATAGAAATCAGTACCACTTGCCAATGTACCCGCTGTAAATGCTGTTGGAGTTGGACCAGCTGCTGAAGAATATTGGTAAGGGTTGCCTGCAGGTAATGCTGGCCAAGTAACTGTGTGATTACCACCAGTACAAATTTGTGTTGTTCCAGGTGTTACAGGATTGTTAAGTGTAAGGGAATCATCATAACACAAAGTCATTTCTGTTCCCAAACCAGAAACTGTTGCCAAAGCTGAAGCTTTTTTAGCCTTGTTTGTAGCACCTGACAATGATGTCAAAACGATAGATGCAAGAATACCGATGATTGCGATAACGACGAGCAATTCGATCAATGTAAAACCACGACTTTTAAGAACGGGTAAACCTTTTTGTTTATTAAACATATATATAAAAAAATTAATTAATAATAAAATAATAATACAACCTAGTTACTATTATACTCCTCTCAAAACAAAAAACCACCTAGGTGGTGGTTTTTTGTTAATAACTTAATCAAATTCCAAATTATGAACAAATAAGATTTGATGTTGCAGACCATCCACAAGTAATCGTAGGTAAAGTTGCACTTGTTAGATAAAACGAATGAACAGCGTTACTTGTTAATGCAGTATCTGCTGTAGTACCAGAATATGTACTTGCAGTTGAGTATTGATAATCTCCCGGAAGAGTTGGCCAGTTTACAACTGTGTGATTAGCTGCATTTGAACCCAAAGTTCCAGTAACTCTACAAATTGATGCTAAAACAATTGGTTGAACTGGTGTAGCACTATCGTCTATACATAATATCAATTCTGTTCCTACACTTGAAACTGATGCCAAAGCTGAAGCTCTCTTAGCTTTGTTTGTTGCTCCTGACAATGATGTCAAAACGATTGATGCCAAGATACCGATGATTGCAATAACAACGAGCAATTCGATCAATGTAAAACCTTTTTGTTTATTTAACATTTTAATAATATAAAACTTATAATTAATCTTCTCTTCATTACTAAATGTTGGAAGAGAAAACGACCTGCTTTCAATCTTTCGATAGAAAGACTTTGTTTCTAATAGAATAATTATATCACGAGAAGAAAAATAAAGGGCAATATAGGGGGCTGTGGATAAGTATCCCCCCTCTCCTTTACAAGAAGAGGGGTTGGGGAGAGGTGACTTATATTCCACTCGCCATATTGTAAATTGGCACAAGAACAGATACAAGAAGGAGTCCAACCCCAAGACCAAGCACCACAATCATAATAGGCTCAATAAGACCGACAAGTGTATCAATAGCATTATCAACTTCGCGTTTATAAAACTTAGCTAAAGTTTTTAGAATTGGAGCGATAGACCCAGTCTCTTCTCCGACTTTTACCATCTGAACCATTATAGAAGGAATTTGCTCTGGATATTTTTCCAAAGATGCTGAAAAGGAGCCCCCGGCTTTCACACTCTCGACGGCGTCGGTCATAATTTTCTTATAAACCCTATTACCAACAACGTCACCTGTAATTTCAATAGAGCGTACTATAGCGATACCCGAAGAAAGCATCGTATCCATGTTGTCCGCAATACGAGCAAGATAAATCTTAGTAAACATAGGTCCGACAGCAGGAATTGAGAGCTTGATGCCATCTAGTGCTTCTTTGCCCTTCTCACTACGAAGCATATACCAAATGTAACCTATTAAAATTATCAAAAACATCAATAAAAATATTCCGTAATTAACAACGAAATTTGAAACTCCTATTACGACTTGTGTATATATCGGAATCGATTGCCCAGAAGATTTAATGATTTCAGACAATCTTGGGATAACTACTGTGAGCATCAAAGTCATAACAGCAAAAAATGTAAAAATAACAAAAGCTGGATAAACAAGAGCATTTTTTGTTTTTGAATTTATTTCGAATTCGCGGTCTAAATAATCAGCGAGGTAAGAAAAAGTTTGATTTAATTTTCCACTTTCTTCTCCAGCTTTAACCATATTTATATAAAAATCAGAAAAGACATCTGGGTGTTTCGCAAGTGCGCCAGAAATTGAAAAACCAGCTTGAAGATCGTCGACAACTTGAGTAAGTTTTACACGAAGTAGTCTATTGTCAGCATTCGAAGCAAGCATTGAAAATGCTTTTAATGCTGAAACCTGAGCATCAAAAAGAGTAGATATTTGGCGAGAAAGAATAACGACGTCTTTTACTGGAACTTTTTCAAAAACAGATTTTTGCAAAAAGGGTTTATTTTCTTGGTCGTGAATTGAAACAACAATAAGTCCCCTGCGCTGAAGAGCACCAATGGCAAGGTCTTTGTTTACGGCATCCACTCCGCCTTCTTTTGTGACACCAGTATTGTCTATAGCTTTATATTGGTATGTAGGCATATTAGACTAGACGCTCAAGCGCTTTTGGATTAAGTGAATAAGCGTAGGCATTTTCAATACTTATTTCTCCTTGACGTACAAGTTCCAAAAGTGAGCGATTCATATCGATCATCCCCTGTTCAAAACCAGTTTCAATCACAACATCTATCTCGTGAGTTCTTCTTTCGCGAATAAGATTTGCGACAGCGTTGTTGTTTATCAAAAGTTCGTAAGCAGGAACTAAGCCTCCGGCAATACGAGGAACCAAACGTTGTGAAAAGATTCCAAGCAAAGAATTTGAAAGTTGTGTGCGAATTTGATCTTGTTGACCTGCTGGAAAAGCGTCAATGATGCGGTCGAGTGTTTGTGAAGCATTGTTTGTATGAAGTGTCGAAAGTACAAGGTGGCCAGTCTCCGCGGCCGTCACTGCTGTTGCAATAGTTTCTGGTGAGCGCATTTCTCCAACCATTATCACATTTACATCTTCACGAAAAATTGATTTGAGTGCTGTCTCAAAACTTTTTGTATCAATACCAACTTCGCGCTGGTCGATCATTGCGTGTTTTTGTTCAAATAAATATTCAATAGGATCTTCGATGGTGACGATATGCTCTGGTCGCTCTTCGTTTATCAAATTTACCATTGCTGACATTGTTGTAGATTTTCCTTGCCCCACAGGACCCACAATCAAAAAGAAGCCTTGTTTACGTCGAGCAAAATCTGCAAGTATTGGTGGAAGTTTCAATTCCTGTAAAGTTTTAACTTTTGGAATTAAGCGCAAAGCCATACCGACTTCACCTTTTTGAAAAAAAGCATTACCACGAAGTCGCGCAGTACCCTGGAAATCATAAGAGAAGTCGATTTCCTGATTCACTTTAAAACGCTCGAGTTTTACTTTGTCACCCAATAATATTTCAAGCATTACTAATACATCGTCATTTGTAGCCATTTGTCTTTTTACAAGAGCAATAAGCGTACCTGCGACACGGATTGCCGGATATCGCCCTGCAGAAATATGCAAATCAGAACCACCTTCGCGTATTATTGTTTGAATAAGTTCGTCTAATTCTTTTTTATGATCCATAGTTTTATTTTTTATTTGCTAACTCTTTTACTTTTTCTACGGCTTCTGCTGGAGTAGTGTTTACTTTTACTATATAGGCGATTGCACCGAGAGCTTTACCGCGATCTATATCTTGAGCTTGACCCAAATTTGAAAGAATAATTTTCATTGTATTTGGAATAAGTTTTTCTTCATTAATTTTTTCAAGCAAAGCAAAACCGTCCATTACTGGCATTACGATATCAAGAAGCATTATATCTGGCACGAGACCAGCTTTCAATTTGTCTAGCGCAAAAACTGGGCCTTCAGCAGTGACAACATCAAAACCAGATTGACTGAATTTCAATGCATACATATCAAGCAAAAAACTGTCATCGTCCACAATCAATATTTTTATCTTTTTTTCTTCAGCCATGTTCTTATATTATATACTACACTTATATGTACTACAAGTTATAAACTTCTTGGAAAGGCACAATGCCTTGCATACTTTTCAAAATAGCGTCTTCTCGCATAGAAAGCATACCTTTATCACGCACAACTTTGTAAATTTCCATCTCACTCGGAGTTTTTAAAATAACACTTTCTATTTCTTTGTCTATTTTAAACATTTCATAAACTGCCACTCGCCCACGTGTACCAGACGGGCATTCGGATGATGGCACTGCTTCGTAGACATTGTCACTTTTTGGTATTTTTGTTTTATATTGTTCTGGTAAATCTGCAAATTGCTTGTCTATCATCAACTTGTAACTATCTGTAATTGGTACTGGTTTTTTTGAAGTAGGACAAATAACTCGAGTGAGGCGTTGAGCAATTGCCAAAACCAAAGTCGGTGCAATGAGGTAAGGATCCACCCCCATATCAATAAGACGAGGAATAACTCCTATGGCATTGTTTGTGTGAAGGGTTGAAAGTACAAGATGACCCGTAAGAGCGGCTTGAATTGCAAGTTGTGCTGTCTCTTTATCACGAATTTCTCCCACCATTATGATGTCTGGATCTTGACGCAAAATTGAACGCAAACCTGAAGCAAAGGTATAACCGATTTCAGGCATTACTTGTGACTGATTTACGTCTGGTATGTGATATTCAACTGGGTCTTCCAGAGAAACAATATTTGCTTTTTCTCTATCTAAAGCATTTAGCATTGAATAAAGTGTAGTAGTTTTTCCAGAACCCGTAGGTCCAGTAATGAGAATAAGACCAAATGGTTTTGCCAATGCTTCTTTTATCATTGCCAAATTTTCAGGAGACATTTCAAGAGCATCCAGCGCCTTCACACCTTTTTCAGAATCCAAAATACGCAAAACTGCTTTTTCACCATAGTATGCAGGCAGAGTAGAAACACGAAAATCTATTTTTCTATTTTCAATAGTAGCTGAAAACCCACCATCTTGAGGTTTACGTTTTTCATCGAGACGCAATTTTGCTAAAATTTTTATTCTAGCAATAACACCATTGTATGCTTGAATCGGCAAAACTAGAGATGTGTGCAATACACCATCAACTCGAAAACGAACTTTGACCTTATCCCCCGTGTTTTCTATGTGAATATCCGAAGCATTGCCATCGATAGCGTTTCTCAAAATCACAGCAACAATTTTTATTATTGGTGCATCTTCGACAATTTTCTCTTCATCGGTATCTTTTTTTTCTTCTTTTTTTACGCCTTTATTTTTGGCTTGCTCATTGGCTTCTTTTTCTAAATTTAAATCTGTATCAAACTCAGTCAAAGCATGGTCAACTTCCCCGGTCATACCTTTATATGTCTCAGCCAAAGTTTTAAAATTGTCTTTTGAAATTATGAAGAATTTAAAAGGTACATTCAATTTGTTTGAAATGAATTGTAATGCATCAGTAGCACCAATATTGTCTGGGTCCACTACGCCCACCTCAAGTACACCGTCAGCAAAACCTATCGGTACTATCTGATAATGTAATGCAGAATCTTCTGGAATATATTTATACAAATCGTAAGAAACAGATTTTGAATCAACTACACGGAAAGGAATTCCATAATAATCACTTTTCCACTGTAATACCGATTTTGGATCAGCTCCAATTTCAATTAAAGCCAAATCAATATCACCACCAAATTTGTTTTCAGCGCGCCGAATAATATCTCCGGCCTGATTCTCTTTAATAATTCCTTTTGAGACAAGCTGTTCTAAGAAACTCATATTATTTTTGTTTTCGTTTAATTTGTTTTAAAAGTTAGCACTTCTCCATAAGTCACCACATCTCCAACCTTGATTGCTGCTTTGAAATAATAAGTGGTCAGGCGAGTAAGTCCTGCGGCTGTTTGATGAAATGACCCTGCAACTCCGCCGACTGAAACCTCTGGAGTTTTTGAACCCATGTCTGTAGTTGTACCATATTCAAACCATCGAGTAGCATTTACATCAGTACTAGTTGTGGAACCATTTAACACTGCATTGAATTTGAGTGAGCTTGTGACAGGAAGAGTCGTGACAATACTTGTACTTGAATTCACAACAGGTGCTTGAACAAAACTATCAATAGGCGCAAAAGGATTTGGACGACCAGATGGCTCTGGAATAAGAGTAGTCGTATAATCTTGTAAACTTAAAAATGATGCACTATCAAAAACACTTGCATTTAATTTAATATTTTGAATACCAAGCAATGTATTTAAAAATTCTTGACCTGTAGTAGAACCAGTGCCTGTTTGGTCAGTAGATACAGGATTTACAACTGCGCCCGTCATAGCAGAAGTCAAACTCGATGACGAAGAAGTATTACCTTTATTTACAAATATTGAATAACCCACAAATGCTAGGGCTAATATTACTACAAAAATAATGACATTTTTAAATTTTGACATATTAATTCTTTAACCAATAAGTATTAATTGTGAAATCGTATTGGTATCCATTTGTGGAAATTCCTGTTGCACTTCCAGATGTACTTTGAGTTGGACTTACTGAAGTAAAACCGACTGAATCAATATCTACTATTCTTAAACTTTTTTCTAAGTCACCTACAAAACTCAAGAAATTGTCATAAGTACCTTGTGTAGAGAAACCAAGAGACATTGTTCCATAGTCTTTGTTTTGTGCAGCTAGGTCAGTAGCAGAAGGTGCAGAAAATGTTTGTGTGGCATCCTTCTTTTGAGTATCGTCGTACTTAACATTTTTTAATTGCATACCATACTTACGTGCTATTGCATCAATTTCTATAATAAGACGAATGTTGTCTACATTATTTGGAAGAAGTTTGTTCAATTTATCAATATTTGTCTGCGGAAATGCATTATATTGACCCACAAGCTCATCACGTTTTGCCTGTAGTGCTTTTGCATTTCCAAGAGCTGTATCATAAGAAGATGCTTGCGCTCGTAGAGCTTGCACATTTTGATAATGCTTGTCGGTAAAGATAAAAAAACCGGCAACAGCAACTAATATCATAAATATTGGTAGAAATGTTCTCATTGTGTTGGGTTTTGATTAGCTTTTGTAATATTGCTCGAATATGAAACAAATGATGGGTCAACAGAAAATGTCAGGTCAAAATTTACACTTCCCTTGTCGTCAAGATTTAAGTTTGAAAAAACAGGATCAATTAAATATTTATTTTGACCAAAATTATCAGCCTGAATTGCAATGGATTGATAACTTGGGGCCTTTCCACTCATTTTAATTAAAATATTTGATGTACCTTTTGGAATACTGTAGTCGAATTTTGTATATTGAATTGATTTTAGTGTAGTGTCCCCAAGAGTTTTAAAAATTGGAGTGACAGCGATGTGGTGATTTAAAATATCATTTGCTGAATTTAGTCTTTTATTTAATGCAACAAGGTCATTGATAACTGTTGGTTCAAAAGCATCTTGGGCTCGTTTTAGACTATCGGCAGAACTAGCAACTTGCTTAGTTAAAAGTATTTCATAAAAATACACACCACCACCTGCAACAATACTCGCAATAAAAATGATAGTTGCAAGAAAAGAAAATACTCCAACAGAACGGGGTTTTATAATTCGATCTTCAGCAAGTGGTTTTTTAGGTATGAAAGATGTTTGAAATTGCTGTTCCATAATTTACTTTAAAATTATAGCACAAAAATAGATGTCAATATAGATATACATGTGTATAAATATGAAACTTCAGCACAGAATATTAGTTTAACTTAATTTTCGCAAAGCAAGACCGACAGCGACTGAAAATTCTGGACCAGCACTTTCTAAGGCATGCTCCAAAAATGCTGGGGCTTCAACTTTTCCAAAAGGATTACCTAATATAACTTCTGAATGAAAATTATCTTGAGCAATTTCTAGAAAACCTTTCAGTAGTGATCCCCCACCAGTCAATATGACTTTACTTATTGTGCGATTATATTTTTTCTCATATGCCAAAACGACACTGTTTGTTTCGGAAATAATGTAGTCGACAGAAAGTTTTAAAATTTCTGCAACACTCTTGTCCGCAGATGCAGTCGTCAAGCCCAATTCCTTTTTCATTTGTTCAGCTTTTGTAAAAGGAATACTTAAAGATTTTGAAAGAGCTGTCGTCATGTCGAAACCTCCACGATTTATAATATGAAAAGACCTGACAATGCCGTGCTCGACAATTGAAAGTTTTGTTTTCGATGCACCAAGGTCTAAAAGTAAAACTGGGGAAAGTTCATGACCAAAAGTCGAACGAATATTTGAAAAAACTTCAATTTCAAAAAAATCTGCAGAAAGATTTGCGCGCTTCACGATATCGCGGTATTTGGAAATTGTTTCATTGTGAATTGCTGCAACAAGAATTTCTGTTTTTTGGGCCACAGTCTCTGTCGTAGCTTCTTCTAAAGATTCTTCTTTTTTTGGAATTGCCCACCAATCGAGAGAAACTTCAGATATTGGTACTGGAATATATTTTCGAGCTTCTGTAGGAATGATATTTGCAAATTCTTTTTCTGGAACTGCTGCGGGAATGTCGATAAGGAAAACCAAACTTGCTGAAGATGGAATAGACAAAGCGCAAGACTTCGATGTTATGTCGGATTCTTTTAATACGTCTACAGTTGCAACTCCCAATTTTTCTTCTGGAAGATTTGTAACATTGCCCACGTCGAGATCACCATAAGGACCTAGAGAAAGTGCACCGTAAGTTTCAAGTACGGCTTTACCTCCTTTGCGTTTAAGTTGAACAACCTTTATAGATGAGGCTCCGATATCAATACCAACTACACTTTCCGATGAGCTACTACCACCCATTTTGAGCATTGCCAAACCTTTTGCCAATATTTCTTTGAACGGATTATCCATAATGTATAATACATTATACACTATGATTTTTTTAAAGCATATACTAGATGCTCTATTCCCAAGGTCATGCATTGGTTGCGATAAAAATGGCAGAACTATTTGTGAAAAGTGCATTGAAAGAGCTCCGAAAGCACGCGACACAGAAAATAGCTTTCTTTCTGTCTTTGACTATCGAGATGGTGTGATAAAAAAAGCACTTTGGATGCTTAAATATAAAAACCGCCGTGATGTGGCGGAAGACCTGGGTCGCACAATGGCCGACCATTTTGCTGAGGACCTCATCGAACTTGCTCAAATGAAAAATTTTGTAAATCCTGTCCTTATCCCTATTCCCCTATCAAAAAAGAAGCTCCGCAAACGCGGATACAATCAATCATTATTAATAGCAAAGTCTGTGGCGAAAAATTTACAGAATTTTAATTTAGAAATTATTGAAAATGTTTTAATTAAAACAAAAGATACACCACCTCAAGCCAAAATAAAAAATCGCAGGGAACGTTTGGAAAATTTGAAAGATTGTTTTGCAATTTCAAATAAAGAAAAAATAGTCGGCCGAAACATTATTCTCGTCGACGACATCACCACCACCGGCGCAACTCTCCGCGAAGCCACAAAAGTCCTCAAAAATGCCCACGCCAAAAAAATAATTTCAATCACTGCAGCGCATTAATAAATCTGCTATTATATTCATATGTCTAAAAAAAATTCTTGTCCGTATTGTGGACCGAGTCAGATAAATCATTTTATTGCTTGGTTCTCTGCTTGGGTTGATCATAGCTTCAGTATTTTTTCGAGTAAACCAAATTTTCTTTTAAGTTGGCTCGAACCACTTATTCCAAATAAATTTTATGAAATCGGAAGTTTAGGAATAATTAATACACTTACATTTTTGCATTTAGGAACCATAAAAAGAAAGCCAGATGAGCGTGATAGTTACCGAGGGCGAGTCCTTTGGGAAGAAGCAGAAAAAAGAGGAATAGAAATGTATGAATTTTTACTTTTTGGAACAAGAAAAGATTTTTTTGTAGCGAAATATGGTGGAGTTGTAAGATGTTTCGATGGTTTGCCTCGCCCTCGCGGAAAAGAATCTGATGCTCTAAACTGGATGGATAATAAAGCAATTTTGCATAAAAAATTGAGCGCACATGGAATTCCTATGGCAAAATTTGGTGTTGCTTCTACTTGGAGTCAAGCACAAAAAATATTCAAAAATTTAAAAGCTCCTGTAATTTCAAAACCTCACTTGGGTTCCAGAAGTCGCCACACGACTACACACATTACTGATGAAATAATTTTGAAAAAAGCATTTTATATTGCAAGGCAACTTTCTCCGTGGGTAATAATTGAAGAGGAACTTTCTGGGATGGTTTACCGTGGAACTGTAATTGGTGGAAAATTAATTGGTGTAGTCGAGCGCTCTCCTGCATCTGTGACCGGGGACGGCATTCACACGCTTCGCGAACTTGTGGATGAAGAAAATAAAAATCCACTTCGCCAAGGACCAATTTTTCACCATATACCAGAAAATTCAGATACAATTGAAGAACTTTCTCGACAAGGAATTGATTGGAAAACTATTCCAGAAAAAAATAAAATAATTACTCTCGGACAAAAAGCTAGTCGCGGACTCGGAGGTGGAATTACAAATGTCACTCACATAATGCACTCTGACAATGTCGCAATACTTGAAAATGTCGGCAAAGTTTTAGCTGACCCACTTATTGGAATTGATTTTATAATGGACGACGTCACCCGCTCGTGGAAAGAAGAACCTCGCTCGGGAGTGATTGAAGTAAATAGTTTACCTTTCATAGATTTGCACCACTACCCACTCGTAGGAAAACCTGAAAATGTTGCTGGTGCTCTTTGGGATATTGTTTTTCCAGAGTCAGCGAAAGGAAAAATATAAGTAAAAAATAGTCTGGGGATTTTTTCCGAGGACTTTTTTTAATTTTATTTTTCCTGTAGCTATTTATTATATGTAATTTCAGAATCTGGTGTCGGCACAGTAGTGTCGGGTTCGAGATGTGAAATATGTTTTCGGGTCACCACATAAGTTCCAAGAAATTTCAAAAAATCATTTGTTTTTGGTCTCTCCCCTTTTTCAAAAAAGTGTCGGAGCGGTGATGCTTCTGGCGTCAGCTCAAAGTGTCCACGAATCTCTCCATTTGAAAAAACACGCAAATGATATTGTTCACTAAAGCTCGTGAGCTTTCTCCAAGATAGAACTTGCGATGGATCTTCCCATGCCACAAAATGGTTTCCGAAACCCCACTGTTCCGATAAATGTTTTTTTAGTCCTGCAAGTGTGTGGTGAGGATCAAGCCAACCTATATGATATTTCTGCCTTTTATTTGTATGTAAAAAAAGAAACCAATGTTCCAAATATGGAAATACAGGGTACAACCATCTCCAAATCTTTTGTTCAATCTTTCTGTATAGATTCATATATAAAACATATTAACACAAATCAAAGATTCATCAATTCCTTTAGTGATTCAATAATATAAGTTGGATTTTTTGTTTCTTCGTTTGGAACCTCATCTTTAAACTTTCCTTTCTTTATCCATAATTATTTTTCTTTACACCATTCCATAATTTCCAATGCTTCAGGAAATTCCATATTAGTTTCTGGGTCATGCAATGTCCTTCCCCAGTCAAAAATTATTGCTTTAATATTCATCTGCGGGTGGTACTAGACGAAGTTAGAACCTTCATAATGCTTAATTCTAGCACTAAATTCTCAATTGTGAACACTTGGTAGGCATTTAAGCAGACTTAGTATATTTTCCCTCCATATCAGTATGTTTTACTATTTGCTCAATTTTTTCACCATCACCTCTGTCATCTAGTTTTATATAAACTCCGACCCTTTCAATCACAGGAAGTAATTGAACTTCATTGTCATAATTTCCACCACCTTTTTCAAGCTGAAACCATACCATTGTCAGTATACTGTCATTTTCTTTATAGAGGTCCAAATTGTACCAGATAACGAAATCTAACTCACCCCAATCGCTTGAATCAATTCTAATTGAGGATTTTGGCAAAAGCTCTCCTTTTTCTCTTACTACTTTACTTGTTTCTAGTAAACCATCTTCGTCACCACAGTATGCTCCAGACAATAAGTTTACTCTTGTATATTTAGAATCTGTTGAGTTTACAAGATGTACTTCAAAAGTGCTATCTTCTTCATTCATTATAAATGCCACAAACGGTTTATCTATCTCTGATTTTACTTTTAGAACAGATACCATTTCTGACTCTTTCATTTTTTCTTGGAAGTCTGCAAAAGTACTAAGGCAGTCTGCGATGTGTGCCATCAGAAGAAATGTTATCATATCTTCTTTGCTGTGCTCCTCTATATTTTTAATAACCGCTTTAAACGCAGTCATATCTGCGAGAAAACTTCGTTCAAATGCAGGAATGTCATTATGTTTCCGAAGAATACCAATATCAGATTGTGTACGTTTACACAATTCAATTACTTTCTCTGCCATAAATGAACTTTTAAACACGCGACTTATTTCATATAGAATATATGCCAAATTCCATTCAATATAAGAAATATGTCCTTCATCTAAAGCTTGTACCCTGTACAATTCAATATCTATTTCTAAAAGGTCTTGCCTGAGAGGACTTTCAAACCAGCATTCCAATATTGTGGCGATAACTTTGCGAGTGTAATGGATTATTTTTTCTTTTGGGGCATTGAACCTATCAAAAGTTTTTTCTCCATCTATTTTATAATCAGCAATAAGCTCTGATGTGTTTGAGATTATATCGGCGGATTTTAAGAGTAAAGAATCATTTGAGAAAGTTTTGATATGCTCTAGTGCTTCAGCTTTTCGCTCTACCCAAGACAAAGACTTGTCTTGCTCTGTCACACTTAAAACCAAATCAGATACTCTCTGACCAAACATATCAGTAATCATTTCTTTAGTGACTTTGTGTTCAGTCACACTATCCTCAATAGTATCGTGCAGTATTCCAGCGACTACCACATCCTCTGTAGCCCCTGTATTAGCCAGTATTAGCCCCACAGAGAGCGGATGAGTGATGTATGGGACATCTTTGCCTTTCCTTTTTTGCTTCTGGTCCAGCTCGTGGGTTTTGATTGCTAAGTTTATTGCTTTTTGAATGCGTGATGTATATATCATAATATTTATAATTATTTTTATAATACTCTTAACGCAATAGTTGCGGACTAGGCAAACAAAAAAGCGACTAAGAGATTTACACCAGTACGACTTACTGATAGAAATCTCCCAACCGCTTTAACGCTAGTCAGTCATTTATAACTTGTGGCTCATCGCAGATTTCCCAACTTGCCTACCCATTTAAGGGAGATATAAACGGTCTGATTTGCTTGCTCAGACTACAATGTTTCTAATAAAGAACTACACTTACACTATATCACAGAAAGCAGATGCTTCCAAATCGCATACATCGCATATGTATCTAGCTTGCAATACTTTAAAAGGTCCTGAATCTGAGTTTGCTTATCAGTTTCACTGTATTGGTCTGTGACAATCTTATTCCAAGTATCTGAAGCCACAGCCCCATTTTGTATGCCAAGCTCTTTATAACTCAAATCCGAGAGCGTAGGCAACACAAATTTGATAGAAGTCTTACCTTTAAATCCCTTGTGAACATACATCTGTTTTTTAAACACATCTTCCAAATCAACAACTTTTGAGTTTAAGTTTTCTAAGAAATCTTTATATTCAGGGTTTCTTTCAACAAGCTTATTATTGATACCCATTTCAAAACTTTTATTCCAGACAATTATAGAGCCAGTTTTCGGTAGCTGTTTCTGTAGAGCTTCTATAAATTCTATGTCGGGCTTTGTTGATTCGGAGAATATAAATTCGCTGTGGGCTGGCTCTATACTTTCTTCGCTTGCTATATGCAAGGAAAATTGAAATGGTATCTGGTTGAATGGACCATAGCCAGAAAATCTAGGGATAGCTGATGGAAATGTCTCGTAATCTAAAAATGATATTGGATACTTAATCGTCTCAAGAAATTCACTGATTGCATTTTTATCAATCAATTTCTTGTCTATCTGTGCAACTTGAACCTGATTCTTTTGAATATCACTTAGCTCAAAGTCCTCTGGTACCTCTAGTATAGAAAACTTCTCTAGGTTCATATCTACAAGGTCCTCAAGTTTTTTCTTTGATAAACCGATGCGGGCTATGTCGTGAATGCTGTAATCAGAAACATCAGGATTGGAATACTTGAAAGTCGTACAGTGTGAGCTTCTACCTCTGGTGATACATTTACACTCTCCGTGCGGTTCTTCAGTCTGAGATAGTACACCAAAGGCACTATCCATATCAGAGCTGACAGCATCAATAATACCGTTTACTTTGTCTGTAAAATCTTCTTTAGTAAGTAGCCCATTTAAATCAATGTCTCCCGCACGAATATATTCTTTATTTAAACGCACGAGATATAGTTTGTTTATAGGTATATTATTTTCTTTCAAAACAACATACTGAAAAGCTAAATCGTTAGAATAGATTTCATCTTTTGCTTTCTTGTTTTCTCCACTATTGGAAGCCTTTACTTCATAAACATCATACGCTCCTACTTCACTGTTCCAGACAAAAATATCAGAAATCATTTTAAACTTTTCTGTTTCAAATACTGGCTGATATATAACTGGTGTTTTCTTTTCAATCAAACTTTTGGTCAATTCTGTATCATCTCTATCTTCCACCAAAACACCATTTGGAAACAACCCTCGTGCGAGCGTATCCACATCATTACCAGTCTCAATAATCATCATTTCAAACTCTGAAAGTGGCTGTGATTTATACACCTCAGGCTTGTGAATCTTCAGCCAAGCATTCTTACCGCAATCTTGGTATATAAGATAGTTTGTTTTTGATAGTTTCATAACTATTTCAACAGCTCATATTTAAACAATTTTGGTGTGATATATCTTGCGTAGTAGTTCTTAAGTTTCTTTTTAAGATTCTCTAATTCACCATTGAGTGTTGAGTAGTGATAAACTATTTTATTATTTTCATCTTTCTCCGATGTATTTAATTCCATTTCAATTTGGTAAGGACCGTACGCTAATTTTTTACTATAGTTTTCTGTCTTCTTAGCTTCAACTAAAACAGCTTCCCATATCTTTACTAATTCTTTTTCGTCACCATTTAATTTGAATTTTTCAAGCTGTTTACTTGCTAGTGTGTCATTATCAAAACACAATTCATTTTTATAGAATCGTTTGTCGCTACCAGTAAAAGAAATACATTTATTGTATCGAGATAAACATGCAAAGATAAAGCATGATTTCAAGAAGTCTTTATCTTTTGTGTATTTATCACCACCATCACCAGTGGTAAAATAAACATCTTTTTCATACCACTTTTCTTGAGGGTAAAGTTTTGCTGAAAAAAGTGGTAATTTTTCAAAGTAATTATCGTCTCGCAAATAAAAACCATTTTTTCTTAAATTTATAGTTGTCCTTGTTAAATTTTTTGCTTGTCCATTAAACATCAAACCGACTAAGTGTAAGTAAGCGATTATATTTTTATTGTAAATATTTTCTGTAGCAGTGCTTTTCTGTTTTGGTGCTTCATAACCATCCGCTCCACACCAAACACCATTAGTAATATCATCCTTTAGTACTCTTCTGTCAAAATAAACTTCATTCGGTGATTTATAACATTTACGAATGATTATGTCTTGAATTTGAAAAATCGTATCATCAGAAACATCAGCTGTATTTTTTGTGTTAATATCAAAAGCATTCAAAGTAAAATTTTCCTGATTTTTGTCAAAATTTTGCCACAAAATGCAAGAGATTGTTGATGGAGAAGCATGAAAAAATTTGCGATTAAAAGCAAAACCAAGTTTAAATGTTTTGTTTACAAGTCCAATATTTTTAAAGTATTTTACTGGACTGAATAAAATATAACTATCGGTAGGTTGCCTCAAGTAATAATGAAACCCAGACCATATAAATAAGTTGGCTAATTCCTTTGATGGAACATTTCCTTTCATTTTTGATTTAAAATTTTTCTTAAATTCAGTTGAAATAAAAGAATTTTTACCAACATTACGAGATACTCCAGTTTCCATCGTATCCCCAGAAGCATCACTATATGGTGGGTTCTCAAATAAAATTACCGTACATTTTGAATTATCAGTATATTGTTTAATAATTTCATTATTTACAAAATCTTCACTAAGAGCGTCTGCATTTACCACAAAGCCAGCAGAAAATTCTACGTTGTCATCAGTTGGTGGAATAATATGACGAACACGTCCATTGAAACGTTCTAACAAAACCTTGTATTCATAATATTCATAAGTACTAACAATGGTGTGCTCAAGTTCTTCACTAGAAAGCTCTGCTTCCAAATTTCCAGTCCCCGCACATCGGTCTAAAATAATATAATCATTACCCTTAGGAACAAGCTTGATTGCTTCACGAACAAGCTCTACAGATTTTTTTGCATAAGCAGGTGGAGTAAAGAATGCACCGAGTTCTTTTTTTATCAAATTATCATTCAACTTATCCATCAAATACTTAAATTTGATGTTTGTTTTTTCCTTAAATGGCAGAATATAGTCCTTGAACTTTATTGGTTTGCGAATTTCGCCACCGTCTTTATCATCAAGATAATCACTTTTCTTTGCAGTTGGATTTTCTCGGTAAAATTTTTCCGCCCATCCAACAATACAATCCTCATCAATTTTTATTTTAGTGAAATTATTTTCTTTTAGTATTTTTAAAATCTTGTCTGCACCCATACCCGTAGAGTAGTCAATTTCTATTGGCTGTTTTTTTATTACAAAACCATCATTATTTTTACTTGCTCCACCATAATAAATTTGGTGAATTTCTTCAAAATAATCTCCGCTATCAAAAATATTTGCCTTGCTCTGATTCAACGAAATAAGCAAAATATTTTTGGGCACTGGATTACCAGTAATTCTTAGTCGTGAAAGATACTTAATTGCCTGAAAAAGTACTTGCTGTGTGTTGTTGATGTTTAATTTAAATTCAAAAATATTCCCTTTATTAACACCATCGGTGTTAGCAATTAAAATATCATTTTCATCAATGTTTATTCCAAAATTCTTGAAAAAGTGAAGTTGACCTTCCCGTTCAGTGGTAAAAGTTTTATTTAGTGTTTTTTTATTTTTAGTTTCTGTTTTCATAGGCATCCGTACTGAGATGCCTAAAAACAAAATAGGCACCCCGAGTAGCAAGGTGCCCCAAGATAACAGCTTTCGCCGTTGGTCCTGATTCCCTGACTAGGGTGCCCATTATGGGCAGGACCAACAACAAAAAGCATAAAACTTCTTGAAAAACTATTATCTTGGGGCAACATAAATATAGCAAAAAATACTTAATTTTACCAGTCAAATATGATAAAATGTCTTTGTTTTCAATAAACCACCATTACAATGAATAAACTGCATTCAAAACTATATACTGCAAAAAAACTCCTACTGAGCCATTTGGAAGTGAACGGTAAAAGAAACACTTTCTCTAAGCTAGATTTTTCAAAAAGCACTCTAACCGCTTTAGAGCAAGATGGGCTAATAAAATTTGATAAGCCTTTATTGAGCAAGAAATATATCAATAATTATCAAAGTGCCAGAAAAACATTTGAAAGCATACAAGAAAAAAAGCGTCTAGCTTCTCTTTCTTTTGGTGGACCTCGAAGCTCGTATGGTCTTGAGCAGACAAAGAAAGAATTTGAAAATTATCTAGCTGATAAATACTGTAGTCTCGGAAAAGGGCTATATGAAAAACTTCAAGAAAGCCCAGAGATTGAAATTGACCACTTAAGTTTTCAGAGTATCGCAACGAAAGATTTTGCAAACGATTCTTTAAGTTTTAACCTAGAATTTTCACCTGAAAAAATACAAGAGTTTTTGAATGAGAAAATGGATTTGTTTATTACAGACGAGTTAGAATTGTCTGATGACCAAGCCCATAGATTTTTAAGCTATGAGAAACAAAAAGAGCAGTTTTCTATTGGTATTGTGAAGCTAACAAATACTGGATATTCTGCAAATAATTTAAAGATAGATTATATGCAGATTTTTAAGAAAGAGGATTTATTGCAAACAAACTTTGTTGAAACAGCTCTAGCTATGGAAAGAGAGGGATTGATAGAGGTAAAAAATATCATAGAAACAACGCCAGCAAACCCTGTAGTTATAACTAGTCAAGATGTATTTAAATATCCTACGATTATACAGCTTAAGGTTCTTGGTAAATTCTCGCCTTACTATGAACAAGTTTATAAGAAATACTCACCTAAAACACAGGAATCAACCCAAGAAGCCTTAACGCCAAACAATAAGAAATTGAAACTACTTGAAAAATTGAAAGAGGAAAAAGATTTAATGCCTAAATGGAAAACAGTTATGGATATTCATCCCCCTAAATTCTCTAGTTGGATGAGAGAGTGCGGTATTGATGACTACACCCAGCTAAGAAATATTCTTGATAGTCTTCAAGAAGAAGAATTACTTATTTCTATTAAGTCTGTTAATCCAGCTATGTGATGATGAATTATCTACAAATACAATTTCCTGAAGACTTTGAGAAAAGGTATAAAAAATACAAGGACCAGATTTTGCATTCCTCTACTAAAAATACTTTCTCAAAGATACCCTCAGATGAACCAACAGTTGCCACCCAAGAAACAGAAAATCAAAAAGGTGTTAAATCAAACCCTGAATCAGGCAAGAAAATGGCTTCAATTGAGTATAACCCAATCACTGGTGATGGAATTGTAAATACAACAAGTTTTAAATTCAAAGACCACCAGCCTGAATATAGGTTATTTAAACTTCTGTGCGAAAAGGTTAATAATAAAATTCAACGCTATGACGTTCTTGTAGCAATCCATTTTTATGAAGATGGTGCAGATGTTGAACCAGCTAGAAAGTCTCTTGAGACTGAAGAAATAAATAAAGTTGTTAAAAAAATCAGAGGGAAAACTGGGCTTACTACAAAACAGCTAGTAAATAACAATGGAAATGTAACATTACTCGGGAATATAGTACCAAATCAAACCTAAAACCATACTGAATCTAGTCTAAATCGCATCTAACTCGAATAAGTGAATAAATATAGGATGATACTAAGCCTATATTTTTTTTGGCTGGGGAAATCTTGAACCCCCTGTAAGCCCTTTGCTTACTCGGCAGGTGCCTCACGGCGTTCAAGAACCTACCGAGTAAATAGTGGGCTTGCCTATGTTACCAGAACAAGCCATAACAGAATACAAGAAGCTCTACGAAGCCCGTTACGGCGTCGTTTTAAGCGATGCTGAGGCATCGTTGCGGGCGAATAACCTTGTAAATTTCTATAAGGCTACTTTGGGGTCGGAACATCCAAATACAACGAAAGTGGTCGATGAACCTCGTTGTAATTATTAACAAATATGGCAAAAATAAATTGTCATAAAATTTACAGCAGTATGAGCTACACAGTAAAAGAACTAGCAAACGAGTTAGGAATATCAGAAAAAACAATTTTCCGTTGGATTGAAAATGGTTTAAGAATTGTAGATGGAAGCAAGAAACCCATCCTGATAATGGGTGTGGAAGTAAAAGATTTTACAAGAAGAAAAGATTCAAAAAAGAAAGTAGGTAAAATTAAAAGGAATGAGTTTTTGTGCCTAACGTGTAAGAAAGGGAGACGTGCAAAAAGAGGTTCAATTAAGAAACTGAAGAGCAAGAAACTAGGAGAATGTTATGTCTGTAACGGGAAAATGAGCAGAACAATCTAGCTCGACCAAAAGGACTATGTAGTATTGTCTCTTCTAGTTTAAATGTCCATTATTAACTATTAACGCATCTATTAAAATTATGACAAAAACAACGCTCGAAAATGAGCAAATAAAGAGGGATTTTTTTGACCAACTAAAGGGAGCAAAAGGGTTTGCAAAAAGCTCAGTAGTAGCTTTTTCAGATGCAATATCCCAGTGGCAAAAATTCACTGAAAATGAAAGTTTTTCAAAGTTTACTAAAGAAGAAGCGACAGCTTTTGTGGAGTGGTTAAGCACCAAGCCATCTAAAACAAAAACTGGTAAAATCGCTCTAGTTACTCAAGACAATTATCTTCGCAGAGTGAAGAAGTTTTTTGAGTGGCTGTCTGAGCAATCGGGATATAAAAGCAAAATATCAAAAAATGAAGTAGAGTGGCTGAGGCTTTCCAAGACCGATGCTCGTATTGCAAGAATGGGGACTACCCGCACAGAGCCTGTATTTGAGGAGGTAAAAAAAGTTATAGAAAGTATAAAAGGTAAAAGTGAAGTAGATATGAGGGATAGAGCCATTATTTCTCTAGCATTGATTACAGGGGCTCGTATTTCCGCCATTACCTCTTTGAAAATGCGTAGCTTCGACAAGAAAAAGAATGTCGTGTATCAAAGTCCAAAAGATGGTATTAAAACAAAAAGCTCAAAGCTGATAGCTACCTTGATTTTCCCTATTGAATGGCGTGAACCAGAAAGATATTTTGTCGAATGGTATGAGTATCTAGAGTCAAAAGGTTTCCGCCCAGATGACCCTATTTTCCCAGCAACATTTAATGATATAGGTAATAAAAATACTAGCAAAGCAGTGGTCAGCAAGCGTTTTTGGAGTAATGCTAACTCTGCACGAAATATCTTTAAAACAAGATGTTTGGATGCTGGCATTCCTTACTTCAATCCTCACTCCTTTCGTCACCTAATTGTGGGTATGTGGATGGAGGAGATACTTCCCGAGAAATATAAAAAGGCTATCAGCCTGAATCTTGGTCACGAAAGTGTTTCTACTACCTTTGATTCATATGGTCATAGTAATATGACCCAAAATGAGGTCTTTGGAATTATTAAAAATCTCAAGAATTTAAAAGCAGAGAGTAAAAGCACTTCGATAACACAAGAAGAAAGGGAGGCTATCGAGAAGCTACTTAAAAGAAGTGCATAACACCACTTGCTATGTAAAGAATAGTAAAGTATACTAGATATATGAATAATAATAAATTGGGTAAATTAAGCAAGGTAGACTTGCGGGAAATTTGGAAAAATGAAGAGTATGACTTTTCAGCTTGGCTGGCTGAAGAAGAAAATCTTGCTCTTTTGTCCGACGAACTTGGTGTTTCAATAAAATTGATTGAGAGAGAAGCGGGTGTTGGAAAATACAGCTTGGATATTTTAGCGGAAGAGGAAGGCACGGGGCATAAAATCGTGATAGAGAACCAACTTGAAAATACTGACCACGACCATTTGGGAAAAATCATCACGTACTCTGCTGGGCACGATGCGAAAATCATCGTTTGGATTTTCAAAGACATCTGTGAAGAGCACCGCAGTGCGATTGACTGGCTCAACGACAACACAGGCGATGACCTTCACTTTTTCGCTGTGAAGTTGGAAGTATGGAAAATCAACGAATCCGAATCAGCTCCGAAGTTTCAAATAATTTGTAAGCCGAACGAGTGGAAAAAAATTGTAAAACATAGTTCGGGAAGTAAGGATTTGGGAAGTACTGAATTGAAAAAACTTGATTTTTGGACAAAACTCAAATCATACGCTTTAGATAAAAAAGTAACTCTATTCACACGAACACCCAACCCGTATCACTGGTATGATATATCTATTGGAACTTCTGGAGCTCATATTTCACTCACTATCGGTATTAGAGAAAGTAAAATTGGTTGTGAACTTTATATTGACGATAACAAGCCCTTATTTGAGCATCTCAAAACAAAAAAGATGGAGCTTGAAGGACAGCTCAACGGGAAGCTTGAGTGGATAGTAGCAGAAAAGGCGTGTCGCATCGTGTTACGAAAAGAAAATGCCAACTTGGATGATGAAGAAAATACCAGCACCTTATTTGATTGGATGATTGAAAAAGCGGTCGTTTTTCATAAAGTATTTAGTCCGTTAGTAAAGCAATACAAAAATGAGCAATAAAGATTTTTACACAGCCAAAGAACTGGCAGATAAACTGCGAGTAAATATAATGACCATCTATCGCTATATAGGTGCGAAAGGTGCAAAGAAATTAAATGCCTATAAATTTGGCAAGGAATTTAGAATTGATAAGAAAGAGTTTGATAGTTTCTTGAACAAGGCAAAAACTAATGGAAAATAAAACTGTCAAAATGATATATGGTGGCTACCACAGAAAATCTACCGAATCTGAGGATAGGCAGGTTCTTTCTATTGATTCTCAAATTGATGAGGGTAAGAGAATCGCAGATAGCTTAGGGATAAAAGTGAAACCTGAGCATATTCTTTCAGAATCAAAATCAGCCAAAGTAACTGGTAAGCGATTAAAGTTCCAGCAAATGCTCAGTATGATTGAGCGAGGAGAAATAAATGGAATCATTGTATGGCACGCAGACAGGCTTTCAAGAAATGCTATGGACTCAGCTTTACTTATTGACCTGATAGATAAAGGAAAACTTATTGAAATAGTTACGCCAGCACAAACATTCAGGAATACTCCGTTAGATAAATTTATGTTTATGTTCCAGTGTAGTCAGGCAAAAATGGAGAACGACAAAAAAGGCGTTGATGTAACAAGAGGACTTCATAAAAAAGCTAGTCTCGGAATGTATCCTGCACCAGCACCTGTTGGTTACAAAAATGATAAGTATGCAGAGAAAGGAAACAAAGTGCCACTAGTAGATGCGGAAAGATTCCCACTGGTGCGAAAAATGATAGACCTTATGCTTACAGGAAATTATACTGTGGCGGAGATATGGAGAATCGCAAGAAACGAATGGGGCTTTACTATGCCGAGTGGAAAGAAAATCAGTAGACCTACTGTTTATAGAATTTTCTCAAACCCTTTTTATTATGGGAGATACGAATATCCTCTCAGAAGCGGTAAGTGGTATGACGCTATCCATACTCCGATGATGGATGTGGAGGAGTACGACAAGATTCAATTTATCCTTGGCAAGAAAGGTAAACCTAGACCGAAGTCTCACATATTTGATTTTACAGGAATGATGCACTGCGGAGAGTGCGGAGCAAGTATTACAGCCGAGACAAAAATTAAAAGGCAGAAAAATGGGAACATTCATACCTATGTTTACTATCACTGCACTAAAAGAATAAATCCAAACTGCACGCAAGGCTCTATTGAGGAGAAAGATTTAAAGAAGCAAATTGTAGCTGAAATTGAGAGTATTGAAATACCGCCAGAATTTCATAGTTTTGCTATGAAATGGTTTAAGAAAGAGAACGAAAAAGAAATTGATGGTCGTAATGCTGTTATAAAAGCCAATGAGAAAGCCTACAAGGCTTGTTTAGCGAAGATTGACGGCTTAACCGATATGAGAGCGGGTGGCGAAATATCAGCCGTAGAATTTGCTGAAAGAAAAATAAAATTCCTTGCAGAAAAGAAACAACTTGATAATTTATACGGTGATACAAGTAAGAGAGTAGATAGGTGGCTAGATACTGCCGATAATATGTTTACTTTTATTGAAAACGCAAAAGATAAATTTGAAAATGGAACGATTCAGACAAGACGCTCAATACTTTCAACACTAGGTTCAGACCTCATACTAAAGGATAAAATACTCAGTATTGATATAGATAAATCACTCTTTCCAATAAAAAGAGTCTCAAAAGAGGCTAATGCAATTAGTAAACGGTTAGAACCTCTCAAAACTATTGATAAACAAAGAGAATTTGACCTTTTGTGTGATAAAAATCCCGTAATGCGGAGGCGGTGAGATTCGAACTCACGGTCCTTTAAAGGGACGACGGTTTAGTAAACCGTTGATTTAAACCACTCATCCACGCCTCCAGTGGTAGCTTAACTTATAACATTTTATGGAGAAAAAAACAAAAATATGCTACTCTTTCTTGGTATTTGGAGACGTGTCGGAGTGGTCTAACGTACCTCCTTGCTAAGGAGGCAGGCTTCACGGCCTCGCGAGTTCGAATCTCGCCGTCTCCGCTATGAAGAAAATTCCTATAGGTATCGTTCACGGAAGATTTCAGCCACTACATAGTGGGCATTTGAAATACATACTTGCAGGACTCGCAAGATGTGATTTTTTATATATTGGGGTTTGTACACCAAAACTTTGCACTAAAGAAGAGGCAGAAAAAACTGGCTTCCCCTGCCTACCAGAACAAAACCCACTTTCTTTTATTGAAAGAAAAAAAATGATAGTGGAAGCATTGAAAGAAAAAAATATTCCAAATAAAAAATATAAAATTATTAAATTTCCAAGTGATTATAAAAATATTGAAAAATACATTCCTAAAAATACTACATTTTTTATGACGGCATGGAATGACGAAGGGGAAAATAAGGTAAAAGCTCTGCGAAGGCTTGGTTTAAAAGTTTCAGTTTTAAGTTCCATAAAAAAGGAGAAAGGTGAAAAAAGTGGGACTGAAATAAGAAAAATATTCGCTCGTGCGGTAACTTAATTTATTCGCGCTTAACCCTCTCTACGGGGGCTCCGACACGCTCAAAAATTATGTTACCGCACTCACAAATTACTTTTTCCCAGCCTGTGCTATAATTTTTATATGAGTGAAATTACAAAAGAGGAAAATATTGCAATCGAAGCACACCAGCTAAAGACAAATTTAGGTGCGGCAAAGTGGGTACTAAAAATGATGGAGGATGGTGACACAGGAGCTCTCACAGAAGAACAAAGAGGATTAATAAACAAACTCTACAAAAACAATGAAGACATGCTCGCTCAAGTAGGTAAAATGCTTGCAATCAGTCGCGACGGTGAGAAAAGTGAAGAGTACAATTTTACTTCTGTAGATTTAATAAAGATTACAGACGATGTTCTTTTTGCATTCCGTGAACAAATTTTAAAAAGACAAATTGAAGTTATTTTTATTCGCCCTGAGGAAAATATGCTAGCAAAAGCAGATGCTAAAAAAATTCATATTGTAATACAAAACCTAATTGAAAATGCTATTAAGTATGGAAGCGAAAAAGGTAAAATTTTTATATCTGCAAGAAAAATAGACAATACGGTAGAGATGGCAGTAAAAGACTCTGGTTTAAAAATTTCTGAAAGTGACCAGCCAAATATATTTGAAAAATATTTCCGTGGAGAAAAAGGTTTGGCAAATGAAACAAGTACCGGACTTGGCCTTTATATTACAAAAAATATCATAGAAAATCATGGTGGCAAGATCTGGTTTGAAAGCACAGACTCTAGTACAACCTTTTACTTTACCTTGCCAGCTATGGTATAATGTTTTTATGAGTAAAAAGATATTAGTAGTTGAAGATGATTCATTTCTGTCGGGCCTCGAAGCAAAAAAGCTAACAATGGAGGGTTTTGAAGTTTCTACAGCACCAGATGGCGAGACGGCTGTAAAGCTCGCAGATCAACTTAAACCTGATCTTATTCTTCTCGACCTTATTCTCCCTGGAATGGACGGTTTTGGTGTACTCGAAAAAGTTCGTAAAAACGAAGCTCTAAAAAATGTACCTATTTTGGCATTTTCAAATCTTTCTGAAGAAAAAGACGTAGCAAAAGCAAAAGAACTAGGTGCAGTGGACTTTATGATAAAATCAAATTTTACTCTCGATGAAGTCGTAGCTAAAGTAAAAGAATATATATAATTTTATGAGTAAAAAGAAAAAACTTTATGTTGTTATTGCTGTATTTATTGTAATAATCATCACATATCTTATAGTTAGTAAGACCATCCCTACCCCAGGCTCACAGCCAGCAACTCAAAACAACGCTACTGACCAAAATGATTTTCCAAGTGCGCAAAATTCTCCAAACGAAGTAGCACCCCCAGATGTTACTCACAATGCAACTAAGTGATTCCATATCAAAACATTTTCGTCTAGACTCTCAAACAGAGAGTAGCTTAAAACGCCTAGGTCTTGAAAAAATAAAGGACCTTATTTTTTATTTTCCAATTCGATATGGCGATATGAGTGCACTTAAAAATGTGGCTGATCTTGTCGCAGGAGAGACCGCGACTCTATATGGCACAATAAAAAATCCAAAAACAAAAAAAGGTTTTGTTTCAAAGATACCAATGGCTGAAGCAACATTTGAAGACCTATCGGGAAGCATAAAAATTATTTGGTTTCACCAAGCATATTTAGCAAAAATGGTTCACGACGGTCAATCTGTAAAACTTACCGGAAAAGTTTCAGAAAATAAAAATGGTTTATACCTCTCAAATCCTGAATTTGAGAAAGTTTCCACAATGCCCATTGATAGCAACTCCTCACTTTTCAAAAATGGACAGAATAATGAGACAATCTTTGGTGGCGGCTATCCTGTTTACAAAGAAACAAAAGGTCTTTCTTCAAAATGGATTTATCATACAATAATAAAAATTTTCAAAAGCGGGCTTTTAGACAACATATCTGAATACTTACCAGAAAAAATATTAGAAAAATATCATCTACCGAAACTAAAAACAGCACTTATTTGGATTCACTCTCCAAAGAAGAAAGAGGACGCCGAAAGTGCAAGAAAACGTTTTGCTTTTGAAGAAGTATTTTTTATTCAACTTCAACGTGCACATGAAAGAAATAATTTTGAAAAAAATAATGCATACATTGTAAATACGGACAAAAATGATATAGAAAATTTTGTGAATCGTTTTCCATTTCAAATGACAAAATCTCAAGAGAATGCAATAAATGCAATTTTGGATAATATGGAAAAATCAAACCCTATGGCTCGCCTACTCGAAGGTGATGTGGGTAGCGGAAAAACTGCTGTCGCTGCAACATCTGCGTATTCTGTTATAAAAAATAGACCACCAAAGCCACAGGCCTTGCCTAGGGGAATTCCCCTAGGCAAGGCCTGTGGTGAAAGGCAAGCTTTTGGAAATCTTCAAGTCGCATATATGGCACCAACAGAAATTCTTGCGACTCAACATTTTGAAAATTTTATTCAGTACTTCAAACACACCGGAATATCCATTGGATTAATTACTGGAAGTGGTTGCAGAAAATTTCCAACCAAAGTCGCATCTGCGCGTGAACCATGGACAAATATTTCTCGTGCACAACTTTTGAAATGGGTTGCAAATGGTGAGATTCCAATATTAATTGGAACTCATGCTCTTATCCAAAAATCTGTAAAATTTAAAGATTTAGCACTTGTGATTGTCGATGAACAACATCGTTTTGGAGCCCTGCAACGCGCTCGACTTGCAAAAAAAGAAAATTTTGCACCACACTACCTTTCAATGACTGCAACCCCAATTCCCCGCACATTGGCTCTCACAATTTATGGTGACCTCGACCTTACACTTCTCAATGAAATGCCTCATGGCCGAAAGCCAGTAATAACGGAAATTGTGACTCCTTTAAAACGCGCTGAAGTTTATGAAAAAATTAGAAGTGAAATGAAAAATGGCCGACAACTTTATGTAATCTGTCCGAGAATAAACGCACCCGATCCTGATATGGAAAATTCTTTGCAAGTAAAATCTGTAACAGAAGAAACCAAAAGACTAAAAAAAGATATTTTTCCTGAATATGAAATTGGAATTCTTCATTCAAAGATGACAAAACAAAAAAAAGAAGAAGTGATGGACGAATTTTCTAAAAACAAAATCGATATTTTACTTGCAACATCTGTCGTCGAAGTTGGGGTCAATGTGCCAAATGCCACAATAATAATTATAGAGGGTGCGGAACGTTTTGGTCTCGCCCAACTTCACCAACTTCGCGGACGTGTAATTCGTTCAAATACTCAAGCATATTGTTATTTATTTGCAGAAGCAAAATCGCAAAAAACTATGGACCGCTTGAAGGCACTGAAGACTGCCAAAAATGGTTTCGAACTCGCTGAGCTCGACCTTGCACTACGTGGCGCTGGTGAACTTTCGGGGGTGAAGCAATGGGGCATTTCAGATCTCGGAATGGAAGCCATAAAAAATATTAAAATGGTGGAAGCCGCCCGCAATGAAGCACAAGCTCTCATTTCTTCCGACTCCACTCTTCATCTCTACCCCAAACTAAAATCCGCCCTCTCGGAGCGAAAATTAGAAGAAATGCATTTTGAATAAATTATTTTTCTTTATTATTTGAAACAAAACTTTTAAAATTTTCTAAATCTTGCTTAGAACCTAATATATATATTTGCTCTGGATGATAAACACTATATTCATCGTCATTTGTTCCCTCAAATTCAAATACTCCATCATATCCATACTTATCTGCATTTACATAAATTTGAGCTGGCAAATGAAAATATTGACTTTTCCCTTCAGTGTATTCAGGATGTTCTTTGTTTACAGCATTAATAAATTCTTTATTACTAGGTTTAGCTAGATTTTTTATATTTAAAATTGCTTGCATAATATGCTTACCATATCTTCCTGTATTAAAAGGACTAAAATAAAATCTATTTGCATTCGTTTTACTGATTTTAGATTTATCAAAAACATCAAATTTTTCACCAGTTCTATGATAAAGAATATCCTTAACCTTGCTTTCAGGGAATATACTATCTAAATATTCTGAATATTGTTCTTTTGTACCAACTTTAGCAAGTTCTGGATTCTGCTCAAAGACAAAATCCACACCCTTTTTTATTTTATTTTCTAGACTTTTAGTATTTTCTAATCCTTGAGGTTGATCAAAATTCATAAGTGTCCACCCTCCTGGACTCGAACCAGGGACAGGACGAGTATAAGTCGTCTACTCTACCAACTGAGTTAAGGGTGGATATTCTAACTGATTTGAGAAATATATTTTAGGCCCATTGTTATATATTCCCAAAGATCTCTATTATCAAACATAACACAACATGTCCCTTTTCCAAAGCCATTTTTATAAGTTATAGACTTAGAGCTATTTTTCTTAATATATGACTTTCGAAACTGACTTATGGGTATTTTAAGCTCTCTTGACCAAAAATCAATACTTTTCTTAACATTCATATCAGAATACAGATGAAGTTTTACTTTTAAGTTTTTCCTTTCTACATTCATCAACTCCAGCCATTTTATAAAAAGCTTCAACATCGCTGGATTGGTATTTGTAAGGGTCACCGCACCTCTTTGAACCTTTGTTCCCTCTCCCCAATATAGGAATAATCCTGCTAAAAATAAATCTCTTTTTGAAAGTGTTCCTACGTCTTTTGACACTTTTCCAAATACTTCCTTCAGGCGAGTTTCTCTTTTCGCCATCTTTGTATTTCTACACCTTTCAATGCGAATCGGATTGTTATCCCTTAATTCACGAATTCTTTTTTCAGATAACGGCATATTATAAAGCCACCCGCTCAAAGTACTTTTACTAATACCGAGCTTTTCTTTTATCTGACTGTAGCTCATGCCTTTCTTACGCATGTCTATTGCTTTTTGTTTGTCTTCTTTTCGTGCCATAAAATACGAACCTGCAAATAATAATTACAGACATAGTATACCATGGTTCGTATAAATATATTAGTGTTTTACCCTGCAATACTTACAGCTGGTAAATCTTTTTTCTTAAGCTTAATGCCGTGAGCTTTTATGATGTCTTCATATTCTGGTTGCTCGAGTGTTTCTACTTCGATAAGACGAGTTGCTATTGCGTCTAGAACTTTTCTATGTGTGGTTAGTGTTTCGCGTGCTTTTGCAAAAGCATCATTCATTATTTTTGAAACCTCAGCATCAATTTTCGCAGAAACTTCTTGAGAATAACCATTGTCTTCTACTCCTTGACCAAACATTGGTCGTCCTCCATTTGATTCATATGCAATCGGTCCCAAATTTTCACTCATTCCCCATCGAGTCACCATTGCTCGAGCAAGATTTGAAGCAACTTGTAAATCATTTGATGGTCCTGTCGTAATGTCACCAAAAATCATTTCTTCAGCTACGTATCCACCGAGAGACATCGCAATATCATCAAGAAATTCTTTTTTACTTTGCAAACGTCTTTCCTCAAGAGGAAGCTTTAAAGTGTAACCACCAGCACGTCCGCGAGCAACAATAGAAACTTTATGAACTGGATCAGCATGTGGAAGCACAGAAGCCACGAGTGCATGTCCAGCTTCGTGATAAGCCGTAATTTCTTTTTCTTTTTTTGTCATAAGGTGACTCTTGCGTTCTGGTCCCATCATTACTTTTTCAATAGAACGAATAAGGTCAAACTGAGCAACTTTCTTGCGATCCTCTCGAGCAGCGAGAATTGCTCCTTCATTCATAAGTGAGAAAAGGTCTGCACCAGAAAATCCTGGCGTACGTTCGGCGATAATTTTTAAATTTACATCTTCAGCAAAAGGTTTTTTTGCAGAATGAATTGTCAAAATTTCTTCACGATCTGCTCGGTCTGGAAGATCTAGCACAACACGACGATCAAAACGACCGGGGCGTAGTAGTGCAGGGTCAAGCACATCGCCACGATTTGTCGCAGCCATCACAATTACTTTTTCATTTGGATCAAAACCATCCATCTCAACAAGAATTTGATTCAATGTTTGTTCACGTTCATCATTTCCACCTCCAACTCCTGTGCCACGCACGCGACCGACAGCATCGATCTCATCTATGAAAATTATAGCTGGAGCAGATTTTTTTGCCATTTGAAAAAGGTCTCGCACACGTGATGCTCCGACACCGACAAACATTTCTACGAATTCAGAACCAGATAAATGGAAAAATGGAACACTCGCCTCTCCTGCCACCGCACGTGCCAAAAGAGTTTTTCCTGTTCCTGGTGCACCAGTCAAAATTACACCTTTTGGTATCCTTGCTCCGATGTCTAAAAACTTTTTAGGATTTTTCAAAAAATCAACAATTTCTGAAAGCTCTTGTTTCGCTTCTTTGTTTCCAGCAACGTCTTTAAAAGTAACACGATTGTTTTTATCATTTGGATCAGTAATTTTCGCTTTTGATTGACCAAAAGTAAATGCTTGCATACTAGTCCCCTTCACCTGGCGTGAAAGCATCCAAACAAAAAATGCGATAAGTATTACAGGTAAAAGAAATGGCAAAATATTTATTATCCAAAAACCAAAACCTGATTCATTTTTTATATCAATTTCAACTTTATCTAAATTTGCCGAAGTCACTCCATAGTTTGCAAGAGTTTGAGAAAGTGAGGATTCTGTTTCTTTTTTTGAAGTAACCTGTGAATTGTCTTTAAGAGTAAGAGTAAGGTCATTTCCAGAAACTTCAATCTTTGCCACATTTCCATCTGTAATTTTTTGCGCTACTGCAGAAAGTGGAACTACTGGAATGGATTTACTATTGTCTGTAATCCACGAAAAAAGTGCGACCAAAAGAATAAGTACAACAATAGCACCTGTCATTTGGCTCAAAATCTTTGGCTTTTGTGGTCCCCCTTGTGGACCTACAGCCATTTTTTTATTTCCTTTTGGTTTCATCATATCCATACAGTCCAAGTATTATACATTAAAATTCCACATAAAAAAAGAGCCCCTTTGTATCACTACTTGGAGGCTCATTTCTTTTTTCATACGAAATCAAACTTTGTTGCAGTAACCCAAAACTCTGGGTTAGTACTTAAACTAATAGTTGGTAAAATATTTGGTGGTCTCACAACAGAAACTACTCCACAAATATTCCCACCCAATAATTTAATTTTGTTAGCATAATTATCTACCAATTTAAAATTATTGATGGAATTCAATGCTAAAATTAGATTTTTGTCTTTAAAGTTTGTTTTTGGATTCAGTCTTTTATAACAAATACAACTTTTCAGTGTACTATTATATTTAGAAATTTCGTCTGAAAAAACTTGATCAATAACTGAAATTGGCAAAAGGATAGGTTTTGAAATATTATTTCTCAAAATCTTCTCTCCAATTAATTCACAAGATTTCTCAAACAATGGACTACGGTAAAAACCATAAAAATCCATTTGGTAACTTCCATTTTTGGGTCCATAAACAAAGTGTCTATGAAAACCATTAGTGGCTAAAAATAAGTCGAGGCACTCGTCATTGTGTGCTCGAAATTTAAGTTTTGGTCTAAATTTAGTTAATGTTTCGTCGTTCATAAATTAATGTTTTTTGATGGTTTTACTTTTATTTAATTGACAGTGTTTTTTGTTCTATTTCGAATACTACGCTGATTAAGGTAAAAGTCAATACAAAAATATTATTTACTTTATAGTCTGAATACCTTTTTTATAAAACTCAATTAACATTTCTTTTTTATCTCTCCTCCATTTCTTAATTTGAATTTCTCTTTTACGTGCAGATGAAGAATTTTCATGTTCTTCTAAAAATACAATTGAGAATAAATAATGTGATTTAGTAAAATTTGCCCCTATTCCCCCATTATGTTCAGCCAACCTCCGATTTGGATTATCTGTAATTCCTACATATAAATCATTTTGATTATTTTTTATCATATATACAAAATACATAAATTAAATTATATCACCCCTTCAAATTATTCAGAGTAAATTGCCCGTTCGACTCCTCATTCTCCTTCGACAAGCTCAGGATAAAATTCGTCGCTCAGGGCACTCGACTAAAAACAAAACACCCCTACGCGGGGTGTTTTGTTTTCGCTTGTGGTTTACCACGAGCGAATTTCGAGAATACTCGAAACGAGTCGAGTGGAACTGGGGAGAATTGAACTCCCGTGCAAAAAGAATGAATGCCTACGTCTACGTGTGTATTGCCTCTCAAGTGTTTAAATTATAATCCTAAAGAGAACACAAAAAAGATTACAATCGAGTCTCGAAGTTTAGAGTTTTACGAGAGACAGCGCAAAACTCGAAATCGTCAATATAATGCCCTACTATATCTGGACGAATTCACAGACATAGGAACACCGGTTGTCGCTTACGCGAGGGCCGGAGCAAAACTAAACGCGTTAGCGTAAGGTGATGCTATTCCAGATGTTTTTGCATTTGGATTTTGGAAAAATTTTAACGAGATTATTTCCATACTCGACACGCAGTAAACATGCATCGCTTCTTGTCGAAGCCTAGCAGTCCCAAATTTTTAATGAACCTTGAAATCCCTTCTCACCTCTCTATCTGTCTCGCGCTTTTTTATTGTCTCGCGCTTGTCGAATTTCTTTTTTCCTTTAGCTACTGCAAAAGAAAGTTTAATTCGACGACCCTTACTATACAACGAAAGTGGTATAATTGTCAAACCTTTTTTTGACTCTTCATTCGCGAGTTCCCCAATTTCCTTTTTTGTAAGCAAAAGTTTTCTAGTACGCATCGAATCATATGATTCTGGTGTATTGCCAACTTGGTATGGAGGGACGGTTGCTCCCACAAGAAAGGCTTCTCCCCCTCGGATAATCACATGAGCTCCCTCGAGAGAGCCGTGTCCACTTCGGATAGACTTCACTTCAGCACCAGAAAGTTCCACCCCAGCCTCGTACTTCTCGAGAATCTCGTAATTAAAAGTAGCTTTTCTATTTTCCACCAATGATGACATCAGGCTATTGTAGCACAATAGCGTTTGACTTTTAAGACGTAATGGTTTAGAATGGTCCCCAGAGCTTGCCTCTAAATTTCAATTGCGAGAACGAATAAACAACCAAATAAAAGCACCAGAACTCCGGGTCTTAGACCAGGATAATGCTAGTATGGGTGTTATGATTCTTTCAGATGCTTTAAAAATGGCAAATGAAAGAGGCGTTGATTTAATTGAAATTGCTCCAAGTGCCACCCCACCGATTGCCAAGCTTATGGATTTCGGAAAGTATCAATACGAGCAGGCAAAAAAGCAGAAAAAAGCAAAAGCTGGATCAAAGCAAGCAGAGACGAAATCTATACAGATTAAAATCGGAACTGGTGAGCACGACCTAGAGCTTAAAGCGAAAACTGCTTCCAAATGGCTCAAGGAAGGACACCGAATCAAAGTTGAACTATATCTTGCAGGACGTGCAAAATATCTTGATGAAAAATTTTTGAAAGAAAGACTCGACAGAGTATTGCATTTCATCACAGAGAATTTCAAACTTGCAGATGGTTATAAGAAAAGTCCAAAAGGTATCATGGTCACACTCGAAAGAGAGAAATAAATTATTTATTATTTTTATATTTTATGATGAAGACAAACAAATCGCTTTCAAAAAGATTGAAGATTACCAAAAATGGTAAGATTCTTTCACGTGCACCTGGTTTCAACCATTTCAATGCAAAACAAAGTCGCAGTAAACAACTTGGTGGCCGAAAAATGAACAATTTTACTATTAAAAATAAGTTAAAGAGTACGCTTTTGCCGTTCTCAAATTAAAAATATATGACAAGAGTTAAACGTGGCGTCATAAAACTAAAGCGCCGAAAGAAAATATTAAGTCAGACAAAAGGTTACCGTTTTGGTCGCAGTACAAAAGAGGCTGCCGCAAAAGAAGCAATTCTACACGCTGGAACATATGCTTTTGCTCATCGCAAAGACAAGAAAAATGACAAACGTCGCCTTTGGACTGTAAAGATTAATGCTGCAACTCGCGCATTTGATATGTCTTACAGTAAGTTCATCGATGCCCTCAAAAAGAAAGACATCCTAGTTGACCGCAAAATCCTTTCCGACATCGCTTCAAAAAACCCTGAAACATTCGAAAGAATAATGAAAGCAATCAAAGCTTAAACTCACAAAGAAAAAACCGCTCGAAAGAGCGGTTTTTTTGCTATAATCTTTTTATGCACATTATTACAATGATAATTACTGTTTTGGGTCTGTGTCTTTTTGAGGTCGTATCGAGTGTGGACAATGCAATTATAAATGCCGAAGTGCTCGGCACAATGAAGCCAAGAGGTAGAAAATGGTTTTCTGTGTGGGGACTTTTATTTGCAGTTTTTGTTGTACGAGGACTTTTACCTTGGATAATTATTTACGCCGTAAATCCTGCACTTGGTTTTTGGGGTTCATTTACTGCTTCGTTTTCTGGCAATCCTCTCGTTGCAGAATCGATAGCAAAATCTGCACCAATACTTCTTTGTGGAGGTGGAGTATTTTTGATATTTTTATTTTTAAATTGGTTATTCTTGGAAGAAAAACATTTTGGTTTACCAGCAACAGAGAAATTCTTTTTTAAAAATGGAGTTTGGTTTTACGGAGCAGTATCTGTGCTTTTAGCATATATCGTTTGGAAAGGAATACACATCGATTTGATGCTTGGATTTAGTGCAGTCGTAGGCTCAACGGCATTTTTTGTCACACACGGTTTCAAGCAAAATGCTGAAAAAAATGAAAAGAAATTAATGAAAGGCCATATGTCAGATTTTAGTAAAATAATATATTTGGAAATTATTGATACCACATTTTCAATCGATGGAGTGCTCGGTGCTTTTGCTTTCACTCTTTCAATACCACTTATATTAATTGGAAACGGTTTAGGTGCTCTTGTGGTACGACAATTAACACTCGGAAATATTGAGAATATTAAAAAATACAAATATTTAAAAAACGGAGCAATGTATTCAATACTATTTTTAGGATTAATAATGCTCTCTGATGCATTTGGAATGCAAATACCTGAATGGGTGTCCCCACTTACGACAGTTCTCGTAATATTGTTTTTCTTTTTTAAATCTAAAAAAGCTTTTGCAATAGAATAATTATTCGTGTTCAGTTTTTACAACTTCAAATTCAGCAATTTTATCTTTTTTTACAAGCTCGAAAACTTTTTGTACTAGAGTTTTTGGGTCTTTGTCGAAAACTACTTTAGCATTTGGCCTATGACCTTTTTCCAATATTTCAGCAATTTCTTTATCCATGTCCCATTCACCTTGTAACACTCCGATAGGTTTATTGTCTTCAAAAGCAATAGTAAACTCGTGTATGGTTCCGATACGTCCACAGCCGATAAGCACAGCGTCACAAGCTCTTGTAAGCAGTAAATCTCTACCTGGGTAACCGAAACCTGTATAGACGATCACGTCCATATAGTCTACTGGTAATCGATATGTATTTACATGCTCCTTCTCACTTGCAGCTGGTGAAAAACCAATAGAAAGACCGTGTTCTTCTTTTGCACCCATTGCAGCCCAAAGTGGAAAACCAGTAGTTGCTCCCGTGACAATGATGCCTCCCTGTCGAATAACTTCGCGTCCTAATTCTTTTGCCTGGTCGAGGGCATGAATTCCACAGTGGCCAGTTTCAGCCGCACCCGAAATACAAATCTTTAATTTTAAGTGATTGTGCTTTCCGTCGTTTTCTAGTGGTTCATTGTAAACACTGAAATCATCATTTTGTTTTTTTATTTCTGTATCCATACGAACGATTATACCACATATTTTATCTATTTAATGTATAATGTGCAAATGAAACTTCGATGGTTAAACCCCGCCCATAAATCAGAAGCTAGTGCTTTACTAAAAGTGAGCACGGAGGCAGAGAAAAAAACTGAATCTCTGGATAATTCTCCATCCAAAAAAGTTCTCGACCTTGAAACACAGAAATACATCGAGGAACGTTTTCCAAAAACAAACGATGACAAACTACATGAGGACACAGCTAAAAAGTTTATATTTGACAGTAAATATCTAGATGATATTACTGAGCGACATAATAACGGTGAAAAAATGGAAAAACAATTCAGTGATAAATTGTGGGAAATGTATACTAAAGCCATGGAATCCGACGGTTACATAGAAGTTTATAAAGATATGAGTAAACGTGTTGGTAAATTAATAGATAACATGAATATTCTTGAAATACATAACTCAATTTCCCCTGAAAAATTTCCTTTGGCAAAATCTGGCATTTCAAATAAAGAAGCTTTCCTACTTGCAAAAGAGGAAGCTGAAAATGTTAAGCATGAACTGGGCGGCATTAGAGATGAAAACATAAGCAAAGAAAGTGTAGGTGAACTTTTAGATAAATACAAAAAAATTAGCGAAAAATATAACACGCTTAGGAGCGTACTTCAGCCCGAAAATCCAGATTTAAACTAGTACTCAAACTTACTACATCACAAAACGTTTATAAAATCTTTTTTTCACAATTTCAATTACAATAAGATAAATCAGGACAACTACTGAAATAGCAACGATGATAGGCAAAGATAATGGAACAAAGCCAAATAACTTCCCGACAAAAGAAAGTGCGATACCCCACGCTATGACTACTGCTCCCCATGCTGCTATTTTGACTGCGGGATGTGTCGGCAAAGAATTCCAGAAAGATTTTGGTGAGCGAATAATAAATACTACTAATGTCTGCGTTGCAAAAGACTGCAAAAACCAACCTGTCTGAAATGAACCATCTGAAAGATGGAAAAAATGAAATAGTACATAAAATGTAATAAAATCAAAAATAGAACTAGCTAAACCAAAAACAACCATAAAACGTTTTATGAAAGAGATGTTCCAAGGTTGAGGTTTATTTAATATTTCATCTTCAACAGTATCAAATGGTAAAGAAAATTGTGATGTTTCATACAATAAATTTGTAAGAAGGACCTGTGCTGGCAACATCGGTAAAAATTTAAATAATAAACTAGCACCAGTCATAGAAAACATATTTCCAAAATTTGAACTCACAGCCATCGTTATGTATTTGATAGTATTTGTAAAAGTTCTACGCCCCTCCAAAACTCCATCAATCAGCTCGCTCAAGCTTTTATGCGATAGCACGATGTCCGCAGACTCTTTTGCCACATCTACAGCATTTGAAACAGAAATTCCAATGTCAGCCGTCTTTAATGCTGGGGCATCATTTATCCCGTCCCCCATATACCCCACGACGTGACCTTGTTTTCTAAGCAGTGAAATTATTCTATTTTTTTGCTCTGGCACCACGCGCGCAAAAATATTTGTCTCCTCAAGTCTTGCAGATAATTCATCATCTGACATTTTTTCTAAAACACTTCCATCTATTGATATTATATTTTTAAAACCAACTTCACGAGCTACTTTTTCCGCTACCAGTAAATGATCTCCGGTAATCACTTTTACAGAAATACCACGACGAACAATTTCTTCTAAAACTACTTTGATATCTGGCTTTGGTGGATCTATGAAAGCAATAAACCCAGCAAATACCATGTCATGCTCTTCATCTCTTTCATAAATATCCTTCTTCTCAGTTAAAATTTTCGTTGAAACTCCAAGCACACGATAACCATCAGCAGATAATTTTTCAAATAACTGCTGTATTTTGTTTTTTTCCTCTTGGTCAATACTGCAAGCTGTAAAAACATTTTCTGGTGCACCTTTTGCAATTAAAATCAACTTACCAGCTTTTTCTACCACAACACTATCTCTTCTTCTCTCGAAATCAAAAGGAATCTCATCAATTTTTTTATATAATTCTATGTCAAAATCTTTACGTGCTCTTATTGCTTCATCTAGGGGTCCACGCTTACCTGTATGAAATGAGCTCGTAAGATACGCAAGTTCAAGCACATCCAGAGAATCAACTCCATTTACATCTAAATATTTAACTAGAGCAATTTTATCTTCTGTTAAAGTACCAGTTTTGTCAGTACAAAGCACGTCCATACTACCAAAATTCTGCACTGCTTCAAGTGTCTTCACTATCACACCTTTTTTAGACATTCGTATAGATGCACGACTAGTATTAAAGGAAATGATTATTGGTAAAAGTTCGGGAGTAATACCTACAGCAAGAGCAGCAGAAAAAAGAACAGCCTCCAAAATACTTCCCTTCATAAAGGCATTTATCACAAAGACAAGTACTGCCATACCAATAACAATTTTTGTAATAAAAATACTAAAGTTTTTTATGCCAACCTCAAACTCACTTGGTTCTGACTTTTTTTCCATCAATGAAATAATTTTAAAATATTTTGTATCCTTTCCAATTTTAGTTATTTCTATATTTGCCGTACCGGTAACAACACCTGTACCTAAAAATACTTCATCTTTTTCATGTTTCTCAGTTGGAAGTGATTCACCTGTGAGCGATGATTCATTTAAAAAGAAATCTTTCGCCTCCAAAACTACACCATCCGCTGGAAGCATGCACCCCGCCTCAAGCACAACAACATCACCCACAACAAGATTCTCAGCTGGAATTTTCTTTTGCACTCCATCACGATAAACAGTAGTAACCAGTCTGACTTTTTTCAAAAGCATCTCGACAGCCTTATTTGATCTATATGTCGAAACAAAATTTATTACTGAGCTTGCGAGAACAATAAATATTATCAGTATTCCGTCTATATTTGATTTTGTGAGAAAAGATAGTACGGCTGCAACCAAAAGCACAATGATTAAAGGATTTTTAAATTCTGTTAAAAACAAAAGTACACCAGGAGTTTTTCTTTCACTGGCAACAGAATTTAAACCAAATTTTTTTTCTCTATTTTTTGCCTCAGATGCGGATAGCCCTAGAGTTATTATTTTTTCATTTGTATTCATTTTCTAAAAATCCAAAGTTACACTATCACCTTGCGAAGGAGCCGTAGCATTTAATGCCAAATAGTCGCGAATTTTCTGAGCTAAGAAAAGTGAAGATTTTGGCTCACCCATTACGACAAATATTTTTTGAACTTTTTCAGCCATATTTTCCACGAAATTTAAAAGACCATCGGAATCTTTATGACCAGAGTACCCATCAATCGTAACTACCGTCGCATTTATTGGTACTTCTGCACCTTTTATATATACACTTTTTGCTCCTTCTTGAATTACTCGGCCCATCGTGCCTGCAGACTGATAGCCAGTAAGCAAAATTGTGTCTTTTGGATTTGGTAAATAATTGTGTTCATGATGAACGATGCGTCCTCCATTACTCATTCCACTTCCAGCAATAATAATTTTTGGATCGAGAGTATGTGCAATTGATTTTGATTCTTCGGTTTCAAGAGTCACATGTAAACCAGGAAAAGAAAAAATGTCTTCTCCATTTTCAATATCCTTTCTGGCTCTATCATTGAAATAATTTTTATATTTTTCATAAACTGCAGTGAGCTTTATAGCAAGTGGTGAATCTAGAAAAATTGGTACTTCTGGAACTCTTTTATTCTCTACCAAATCATGTATTTCAAACAATAGCTCTTGCGAACGCTCTAGAGAAAAAGTAGGCATAATGAGTGTCCCCTGTCTTTTATAATTGTCCTGCATTACTTCTGCAAGTTTTTGTTTTCTTAAATTCCTATCTTCATGATTACGGTCTCCATATACAGACTCCATCACTAAATAATCTACATCGGTTACTTTTTCAGTATCACAAATAAGAGGTGATGGAGAATTTCCAAGGTCACCAGTAAACATTATTTTTTTATTTCCATATGAAAATACAATAAGTGCTGAACCCAATATGTGTCCAGCATCTCGAAACTCTACTTGAAAACCACCTGGGAGATTTATTGTTTGGTGATAATCACGAGTTTCCCAAATACTCATTATTTTCTCTAAAGTTTCTGGAGTGTAAATACTTGCCAAATCATGCTCTTTATTTTTTCCTAAAATTCCAGCGGTATCTTCAAGCATCAATTTTGTAATATCTTTTGTTGGAGTTGTAGAATAAATCTTGCCTTCGAAGCCTTCGTGAACAAGTTTTGGAATTCGGCCTATATGGTCAACGTGACTATGAGTAATAAACAAAATATCGATAGTCTTTGGATCATATGAAAATGGCTCCCAGTTTGAATCATCAGCAATTTTTGTTCCTTGTGACAAACCACAGTCCACTAGCATTTTAACTGAATCAGTTTCAATTAAAAAATTAGCTCCAGTCACACTTCCTGTTCCCCCGCAAAATGTTAGTTTCAATTTTTTTGTATTCTCCATATGATTTATTATACGCGAGTCTAAAACATATTGCCAATTTTACTGAAATTATCACAAAAGAAAAACTCATGCATAAAGCATGAGTTCTTCTTAGGGCTATTTGCATATATTACCTTAGCGATGAGCTAAGTGGGTGCGTGACACCCTGCACCACGATGCAAAATGATCAAATGCTCCCCTAAAATATTTGTTCTAAGTAATACTTCAAATAACCCTACATAAAGTATACCGTCTGTAAAATTTTTCGCAAGCAATTTTTCTATAAAACACATCTTTGACAGCGTTTCAAATATTGTTTTCTGGAAAAATGCAAGAAAAAAATTAAATTTCAAAATTTTTTAACTCTTCGACGAGTGGCTGGATGATTTTGTCAGAAATTTCCAATAAATTTTCATTTGTGTTCTTCAAAATTATCTTTTGTATTTCGTATAATGCCAAACGTGAGTCTTCTCTCTCTTGAAAAAGTATTTCAAAGTCACTTCTTTTTTCGTATCTTCTATAAAAATCTTTTAAACGCTCATCGATCGAAGTTATAGTGTGTGGTGTGACTCGCATGTCGGCGTATTGAACAATCATTGAAATATAATCCATATTTTCCAAGAATTTTTCTGATTGCCTGAAACCTAAGCCTCCCACTTTTTCTGAAATTTCTACTGGAAGTTCTAATTCCTCTACTATTTTCTTTGTAGCTTCATGAACTTGATTGCCATATTTTTCTTGATATTCTTTTTTTATTTCTTCCCAATATTTCCTTTCTTCGTCGGTATAAATAAATGGTGAGACTTCTGGAGAAAAATCAAATTTCAAAATATTTCCCATATCGTGAAGTAGTGCCACAGTCAAAATTTTATTTTTATCAAGCTCCACTCCCCGCCAGTTATCAAGTATCCACTTTGTCACTCCAGACACACGCAACATGTGCTCCTCAAGCGTCGGCTGAATTTTATATTCCTCGTATATTTCAGTAATTTTTTTCATGCAAATATTTTACCACAAAATAAAAAGCGCCGAAGCGCTTTTTGTTTTTTATTTATTTTGAATCTGCGTAAACAAAATCTGTATCTACTTTTTTATAGTTGAATAGTTCTTTTTCTTCAAAGAAACGAGCAACCTCAGTAACCCCTGCTTCTATTGTATCTGAAGCATGCACAATATTTGATTGAATACTCATAGAAAAATCTCCTCGAATACTTCCAGCATCAGCTTCGTAACCCTTTGTGGGACCAACCAAGAGTCTAATAGTTGAAATTGCATTTATTCCTTCAAGAGCCATAACCACAACAGGAGTAGACTTCATGAAATCTCTTATTCCTCCAAAAAATGGTTTGTCTTTAATGTGAGCATAGTGTTCTTCTAGAGTTGCATCCGCAATGTTCATCATTTTCATTCCGATAATCTTGAAGCCCTTGCGTTCAAAACGCATAATAACTTCACCGATCAAATTTCTTTGAATTGCATCGGGCTTGATGATAATAAGAGAGCGTTCATGTGTTGCCATAAATATATAAAATAATATTGATAAAAGTAAAGAGAGTATAGCAGAAAAAAGAGTTAAATACAAATCTAAAATACAACCCCCTGACCCCCTTATCAGGGGGAAATAAATGCTTACTAAATAATGTATAACTTAAAAATAACATTCTTCTTAATTAACGTTTTCATCAAAAATCCTAAGGTAGTCAGAAAATTCTGTATTGGAAAGTTCGACTTCAATTACTTTTTTAGCCACATCAAATGAAACAACTAGGCAACAAACCTCCATTGTTCCACTTCCCATGCTTCCTCCATCGCAGTGACCAAGCCCTGTCCACCCAAGAACTTCATTCATTTTTACTTCAAGTTTGTGTCTCTTATTTATATCAATTTCTTTTCCTATTCCTTCAATTTTATATTCAACAATCAACTTGTGTATATCTTTATCACTCATCTCATTAAAACTATCTTTAATTTTCATGTCCACTTCCTCTTGAACTTTTTTTCTAAAACTTGAAAAAAGGCCAGATTTTATTTCTTTAGATTGTCCTTTTTCTCCAACTACGCCCCAATGTATAATTGCCACAGAATTATTTTTATCCCATGTTTCCCAATAATTTAATACTCCGTCAATTTCTTTATAGAGCTTTAGCATTGATTTATTGTATCACAACTCCCCCATACAACCCCCTGACCCCCTTATCAGGGGGAAATTAAATGCACATACTACAGTGACTTGGGAGTTTCCTCCCCTGATAAGGGGAGGCTAGGTGGGGTTGTATTTATGTATTTTATTAAATCTTCAATAACAAAAACTGGTTTTTCCAGCACCTCTTCGTTTTTATATCTCAAAATTTTCAACCCAAATTTTTGTTTTAAAATTTCATCTCTCTCATTGTCCCTTTCTTTTTGGGCTTTATGTATCTTGCCATCTATTTCAACAACTAACCGTAGACTTGAGCAATAAAAATCCATAATAAAATTATCAATTGGTTTTTGGCTAGAAAATTTATAACTAGCAAGTCTTTTGTCTTTTAAAATTTCAAGCCAAAATTTTATTTCAGCAGGAGTCTGATTATTCCTAAGTTCCCTAGCTAGAGAAACTAAAGTTTTATTATATGGTAGAAACTTATAATTTTGCATTTAGTGGAATTTGCACCATTCCCCCTGATAAGGGGGTCAGGGGGTTGTGTTAATTCTTTTTCACCTGCCTGTCAAACGCAAGCACTGAGTAATCGTGGTCATCGAAACCATATTTTTTAAATACTGCATTTGCGGAACTACGAAAATGTTTATCATAGTCTAGACCAAGTAGAGCAGACATTTCTTTTATTTTTTCAAAAGATTTCGCTTCAATTTCCAAATACGGAGGAATAAGTGGCCATGTATCTATATCAAATTCAACATCACCTAATACATATTTCGTCCTCTTTTTTTCTTGTTTAAATTTCTCAATTAAACCAATTGCCAAAAGAAGTTTTTCTGTATTTTCAAAACTATCAACTTCAATCTGAATTTCCTGCATTCCTTCATCTGAAGTCGAACCATCGTGTGAAGTCACACCTATTCTTTTTTTATATGCCAAAGTTATTTTATCAACCTCATCTCGTAATCTTATCCAAGAATTGTCACTATGTAACCTCGCGTCTGGATGATCAAAAGTTTTTGCAATATATAAATAATCCCCTACTTTTTTTGCACCCATAGTGACGAGTTTTTTCTCTATTTGACCTACGTCAATATCTAAAAATTTTACTTCAATTTCTTCCATTAGATTTTCCTATATCTCTCCATCACCTCTCCTTCGACTTCGTCGCGAGGACGACCAAAACGTAGATATGAAAGTTCTTTAATATTTGCTAGCATTTCTGGATTACCCTTTGGTGGGAACGGTGTGTGCGAATTGAATGGCTTTGCCGGCATTCCATTTACAAGCATTTTGATATAACAATTTAGATTTTCAAGTTTGATGATGTCGGTCGGTTTGAAAACTGGTTCAAATATTTTTGCAAAAACTTCTGCATTTTCTGGTGAAACACGGTGAACCACCATCGTACCTACGTTTCCAAAAACTGCATTTTTAATATTTTCTTCAAGTTGTTCTATGTATTGGTGAGCAACAGTTAATGACAAGCGATATTTGCGGGCCTCAGAAAGAATAGTCGAAATAGAATCTGTTGTGACATTTTGGAATTCATCAATATATAAATAAAAGTCATTTACTTTATTTGCGCTTCCTACAATGTCCACACGCGAAAGTGCTGCCATTGTAATCTTACCGACTAGTATTAGACCGATAAGGCTTGAGTTTATATCACCAAGTCTGCCTTTTGAAAGATTCACCAATAGTATTTTCTTTTGATCCATCACATCACGGAAATTGAAAACTGATTTTTGTTGAGCAATAATTGGACGCATTATATCGTTTGAAACGAAAACGTCAAATTTATTTGTAATATATGGCACAAAGTTTGCCAAACTCTGCTCCCCTGTCGTGCGTTCAGCATTTTCCCAAAATTGACTGATGATCGGATTTTTACAATGTGACAATTTCATATCTCGAAATTCCTTGTCAGCAAGTACACGTCCAATTTCAAGAAGAGTCGAGCCAGATTCAGGATGCTCCATCACAAGCAAAGCGGAATTACGGAAATATTGTTCAAAGGCTGGACCTCCTGCAGTCTTCATATCGAAAAGCTTATTGAAAATTGCCAAAAGTTCATTCACAACAAAAGTTTTTTGTTCAGGATAGTTTGCGTCAAATTCTAGCATGTTTAGCCCCATTGGTCTTGCAGTATAAGCTGGGTCGAAATAGATAACATCATCAATGCGCTCTTTTGGAATATTTGCCAATATGTCTTGAATATCACTTCCGTGCGGATCAATAAAACAACAGCCATCACCATTTTTTATGTCTTGAATAATCATATTTTTCAAAAATACTGTTTTACCTGTTCCCGTCTGACCGATGACGTACATATGTCGTACGCGATCTTCACGCGACATCACAATTTGTTTCTCTTCTCCGCGATACATATTTGTACCAAGTACAATTCCAGATGAAGCCATTTCTCTCGGAGCAGGAGCAATAGCAGCTTGAGCTTCTTTGAGTTGAGGAGCAGAAGAAATACCATAAGGGAAATGGAAAACAGTTGAAAGCTCTTTTAAATTCAAAGGTAAAGTTTCTCTTTCGTTATAAAGACGATAAGAATATTCATGTAAAAGATCTGGTAAACCACGCTCAGTCACATGACTAAAAACAAAACCATTTGAATTTGTATCATTAAATTGATGAAAAGCTGATTCGAGTTCTTGAAGAATTTGCTTTGCGCGATCTTTTGTTTCTGCAGATGCCACAATACGAATATTTACAGCCATTATGCTTGATTTTACTTTCTCTGTAATATTTTTTATCGAATCTTCATTTCTCTTTTTTTCTTTTTCCTTTTCTTTGCTTTCATCTTTGCTGTACCCTACTACAAGTTCCTTCACAGCTTTTCCAAAAGCTTTATCAAATTTACTAAAGAATTTTATTCTTTTTGCCGCAGACTCTCCTTGCTTTACTTCTTCAAGTACTTCATTAAAATCGTGAATAAACTTTGTACCTTGTGGCTGAATCACAAGTTGTATTGCAGCACCCTCACCTTCTCTTTTTAACTTTGAAAAAATATTCAAAATAACATTTAATGGGTCATGCTCAAAAGTTTCGTATAATTTTATAGGAAAAACTTCATATCGCTCATATCCGGCAAATGCTGCCGCTGATGCACCTCCTTCTGTGAAAATATTGTAATCATCTGTGACCTCACGAACTTTTGCATCTTTGTGTACTGAGAGAATTTGTTTTTCAAAAAGATCGGCTTTTGATTCTGGAATTGCTGAATAGAAAATAACTTCATCACTAGAATTTGATAGAGCAATTTCCAAAGTATAATGAAACTTGCCGTGATTGTCGCGCCCATCTCCGACAGATTGCATACCAGCAAAAAATTGCTCCATTGCGTTTAGAAGTTCTTTGAAACCGCGACTATCTTCCTCGTCTTTTGCAGGAAGAGTAATTTCAAAAAGCTTCATATGAAGTGACTTTGCTATTTCTGTTCCCTCTTTTAGTCCTGGAAGTGAGTGAGTCGAGGCTAAATATTGAACCAAAAATCTATGAAAATCATTATCCAGGTGAGCACTATTCATTTTCTCCACTATTGATAGAGCATTTTTTAGTCCATGCTCGACGATAATACCCAAAAGCTCTTCAATTTTTTTATCATGCGCTTCGGGTTTCAATGCTAAAATAATGGCTTCAGATTTTTCTTCTGAAAGAATTTTTTCTTGTGGTAATACTTGCCCGATAGGTATTGCTTTATATTCACGTATTGTCTGATCTGCAATTTTTTCTCTACCCTCCTGCGTACTTTCTCCACCGAGCTCTGCTTCTCTTTTCTGTAAATGCGCACGCAAATAATTTATCTCTTCTTGTGGAGAATTAAATTTGGGAATTTCTGAACTGCGCAAACCCATTTGTTCCATATGCACAATTATAACCTATATTTGATTTTGAAAATAGTTTAATTTATGGCAAGGTCAAAATTTCAGGCTCTCCATCGGTAATAAGTACTGTATGTTCGAAATGCACACTTTTTTTACCGTCTGCTGTACGAAAAGTGTAGCCATCGCTCCCTACTACGACATCGTGAGTACCCAAATTAAACATTGGTTCAATTGCAATTATCATTCCAGGGATTAATTTTTCTTTTGTACCTTTTTTACCAAAATTTGGAACAAAAGGATCTTCGTGAATTTGTTTACCTACGCCGTGACCCGAAAGTACACGCACAATTCCATATTTATATTTATCTCCCACAGCTTGTATTGCGAAACCTATGTCTCCGACACGCCCCCCACCGCGAGCTTCAAAAATTCCTGCCATCATTCCATCATGAGTATTTTTTATTAAATCTTCATCTTTTTTTGAAATTTTTCCTACCGGTACGGTGATAGCGTGGTCGGTAAAAAGTCCTTTGTGTTTTAAACCAAGGTCGAGTGAAACAATATCACCTTCTTTTAAAATTTTATCTTTCTTTGGTATACCGTGCACCACTTCATTGTTTACAGATACACAAAGTGATGCAGGATAAGGAGCAGACTGCCCGCTTGGCTTGTAACCCTTAAATGCTGGCTCATCTCCACCTTCACGAATCAATTTTTCCGCATATTCATCGAGCTCCCACGTCGAAACTCCTGGTGCAACGTGCTTTGCAACCTTTTGAAGCACAGTAGCCAATCTCTTCCCCCCTTCCCGTATTATCTCAATTTCCTCTTTTGTTTTAATAATTATTCCCATATTGCTACATTAACACAGTAGAGAAAAAATATAAACTACGCCACTTCTTGCTGGTAGCAAGATTCACAGTAAACTATGTCGGAATTTTTTGGATCAAAGCCTGTCATAAAAGTATTTTCACAAGGTGAATTACCGTGGTCATGTATTATTCCATTTGTATAATTACCCACTGAGGAGTTTACACCAGCGCATTCACATTTTCTTTCAAATAAATGAATGCCGTGTCGCAAAGAAAGTCTCTCCATCGTGCGACAAGCAAAACAAAGTGTCGGAAGTGGCACACCAATTTTTTTATAGAATGAAAGTTCATTTGGAATAATTCTAAATGCTTTTGTACAATTGTGATTACAATTCGTCTTATGTGCACATTCTATTATTTCTTTTGTAATGCTTTCATCTGTATTTAAAATATCACTAGGAATATTTTCAGAAAGAATTGTCGGTACATAGGTCTTTGTATCAACATCTTTCCATCTGTAACCCTGCTCTACTGCTTCCTCTTTTGTAAGTGGAAAATATTCTTGCGCTATTGTTTCATTGTAAGCCCAAGGACTCATTTCTGTAGGATAAAATTCACCATATTTATAAATATGACCCTTATTGTCGACATATGGCATATCTATCATGTGTTGTTTTATTTTTGGTATTAATTCTTCAAATTCTTCTTTTGTGTACTGTTTATTCAAAATACAAAATTCTTTTTTGCGGAGACCAACACAACCAAAAAGGTCGCTTACACCTCGGCACGCAATTGCATATTCTGTGTCATGAGAACTTTCTTGTGTGAGAAAAGCAAACTTTATATTCTGCACTCCCGATCCACAAGAAATTGCTTCATAAACCATCTCAGCACCATCTCCCCAATTTGAATAATCATAACAATCTTTTGATCCAGGAGTTTCTTGAATGTACTGACAATATTTCAAATTTTCACTCTCTCTTATCAAAAATGAATCGTGAACATTTTTTGAATTTGTCACATACGAACCTGTGCAATCAATATTTTTTACACCTTGATGATTTTTATTTGGAAATTTTTTCCAAAATTCTCTAGTGTCTTTCAGCGCCTTTTCTATCCCTTCTCGAGTATATAATTTATATTCCGCCACCTTTTTATCATATTCCTCTTTTGAATATTGCTCATTGAAAAAACAATGATTCTTTTTCTTTAAGTTCACGCAACCAAAACAATCCATGCACCCTTGGCAATCTCGAGAAAACCAAAGGTCAGACGAATCAACACATTGTGAAGAAAAATGTACTCGATAGCAAGAAGACAACCAGAAACTTTGATAGCAGGTCTCGGCTTTTGAAACGTGAGAAACGTCGACACAGTCACGAGAAAAATTTACAGCGACACAATGGATCGTAGGAGAATACATCATTACTATCGTACAAGACGGCGCGCATCACACCCTCATCCAAACTCGCGATCAAATCCTCGCGGAAAATCTCCGCAATGTATTCAGCTATGCGTGGAATACAGTTGCGTAATTTTTATTTTAATTTCTTATTACTCTTTTGTTTCAAAAAATTATTCTTTGTGACCACTGAACGCCCGAGTTGTTTTTCCAGATTCTTGCGCGCTACGCCTGCCACATTTCCACCACGCTTTGCATCCTTTTTCAATTTTCCAACTCCTTTTGAATTTTCATTCCTATGAATTTCCGTCGTCGAACGCTCGCCGAGCATGCTGAATATCAGCTCAAAATCATCCATATGATCCCGCAAATTCTGCCTTTGCAAGCCTTTCAGATTTTTGTATTCGCTTGGAGTTACACCAAAAGTCGCTTTGGAAATTTCAGCTGTCAGGATTTCATAATCCTTATCCTCTTTTGCTCCGCGGTTTTTCCATTCATCCGTGAGCTCTTCGCGAATCACGATTCCACGCATTCTTTTTTCTATCCAGTCATCACTGTAGCCTTTCAGTTTATATAGCACTCTGGTGCGCTTGGTTGCAAGCTCAGGATTCTCGATCTCCTGCACTCTTTCAAAGCCCACCTTCGCAAGCCAGCGTTTTACAGGTTCTGCTTTCGGAGAAGGTATTGATTGAATTATACGAAAAAGTCCTTCAACGTTAGCACAATCAGTCTCATATTTTTTTCCATCAGAAGCTTCTAATTTCAGTTGTACCCAATTTGGGTACAACTGATTTTCAGTAAATTCTCTATCCTTAATTTTACGCCAATACTGACTAGGGTTAGGGCTGTCCGTTAATACCTCAATCACATCAACCACAGAAAAATACCACTCATTTTTATAAAATATTCTCCTCACTTTTTTCCCTTTGAACAGGGTAATATTTTTTATGACTTCATCCATTTGTCTATTATATAGTGAACATACGTTCACAGTCAATGTGTATAACTTAGAGATTTACATTAATTAAATATCTTATTCAATAATTTACTACCCTACAATCAGCTCACGAATAAACAATTAATTCATATATTTATTTTTTCTTCTCCTTTATATAATCAAAAACTACAACCAATATATACACGGCTTGCAAGATAATAAAAATCAAATCTTTAAGATAAATACTATATATCAAAAGTCCAATTCCTCCAAAAAAGGAAAAAACATCACGTACGCTACGCTTTTTCACAACCATAGCCACACAAATAAATACGAGTCCCAATATTCCAATGTATTTATATATATTCACTTTTAATATTATTTTATTACCGTCCCTACAAATTCTTTTCCGTCGAAATAGTTTGCGAGATTTTCTAGGTTTTTGCCATTCATTACAGCGACTTCTAGGCCAAGATTTTGCGCCATTTCGGCTGCGACTGGATCAAAAGGAGCATTTATACCGGGGTTCCACTCTTTTGGTAGAAGCGCGCGGAAATCTGCCCAGTTGCTTTGCTTTATGGGCGTTGCGGTGGGGTCTTTTCGAGGGTCGGCAGTATATACATAGTCAATATTTGAAAGGTTAATTAATTTCTTTGCACCCAAAGCTTTTGCAAGGGCCACAGCCGAACCGTCACTCGAATGTCCCGGCTTCCACCCTCCACCAACTAAAATAGGCTTATCGGTGATTTTTGGGGCTTGTGGGTCGAGAAATATCGCAGGTTCTGCCATGTCGCCAAAAGAAAAACGCAAAAGCTCGGCATTTAGGCGAGTAGCCGAAATGCCGAGCCAATCTAGGTCAGTCGAAGAAGGAGAGGTAATTTTTTCTAAAGCTTCATTGTAGTATCGGCAAATTTTTCCGCCTCCTGTGATGATTGCAAATTTTTGTCCTTTTAGAACATAGCTTTCAATTAATTTTTTGAAACCTGAAATAAATTCCACATCAATGCTTTCTGGAAAAATAAGCGACCCCCCGAGCGATATTACGATATATGAATTATTTTCCATTTTATAAATTTAATGTTTTCTTAATATCTTCGTGTACTTGCTCAACTGTTTGTTCACCATTAATCTTATACAAAGTGTAACCAGGTTTTTCATTGAAATAATTCATAGCTGGAATAACGTTATTTGTATACTCATCAAAACGACGACTGATACCTGCATCAGTATCGTCAGAACGTCCACGCAATTTCATTCTACGAACAGCTTCTTCTTTAGTAATATCAATATAAACAATTTTTACTTCTCCGCGTGAATAAAAATTTATTGCAGACTCAAAGGCTTTTGCTTGATCAAGTGTTCTTGGGTAACCATCTGCAATTAAGTGTTTTTCTGGTGTAAGAGAATTCAATAGTATATTTGTAAAAATTGCGATAGTAAGAAAATCAGGTTGAAGATGACCAAGCTCAAATGTCTTTTTAACAAGTCCTCCAGTATAACTATTTACGTCTTGTGTAAGTTTTAAATATTCACCACCTGGGTATGCGTAAACGTTTTCAACACTAGGGTACTTTTGCTTCAAAAGCTCTTGCAATAGCTTTATTTGTGTTCCCTTTCCAGACCCAACGATTCCAAAAAATACAAATGTATAAGGTTTTTCCATATGCTGATTATATACAAAAAATCCCTAAAATCAAATTGATTTTAGGGATTTTTTGTATAAGATGTAAGTTATAAGATTTGAGATTTGGTACTAGTATTCTCTCATGGAAAGTTGAGCATCGACTTTCTTTATGAGGTCAAGGACAACAGAGACAACGATGAGAAGCGCTGTACCACCGATAGCTATTGCGGTGATGCCAGTAAGAGCACGCACGACCAACGGAAGCACCGCAACCAAACCAAGAAAGGCAGCACCGACAAATGTAATACGACTTACAACTTTTGCAATGTATGCTTCTGTTGAATCACCTGGTCTGATACCTGGAATAAATGCACCATTTTTTTGTAAGTTTACAGAAAGAGCATGTGGATCGAAAGTCACAGCTGTATAGAAGTAAGTAAACAAAAATACAAGTATGAAGTATACAAGAGAATACAACCATGTAGTATTTAAGAAACCTGTAAGCAAATGTGAAATTGAAAGCAAAATGTGTTTTGATGAAGTCGCAAGGAAGTTTGCAATCATTTGAGGGAATAAAAGAATTGAAAGTGCAAAGATGATTGGAATAACTCCAGCTTGGTTTATGCGAAGAGGAATGTAAGTAGAAACTCCACCGTACATTTTTGCTCCACGTACACGCTTTGCATATGTGACAGGTATTGGTCTTTCTGCTTCTGTAACAACTACAACTCCAGCAATAACAATAATAGCTGCCACGATAAATGCGATATAGAGTGGAATTTGTGAAGCATCAAAAGTAAACATCAATTGACTAACTTCTTTTGGAATAGCTGACACGATACCTGCAAAAATAATTAGTGATACTCCATTTCCAATACCGTATTCACTCATAAGTTCTCCAAGCCACATCAGTAGCATTGAACCAGCAATAACTACGATGAGGTTTGTAACCATTGAAAAAGTAGTCAAAGTTCCAAGTACTCCAGACTTATTCAAAAGAACCATAAGTCCAAAACCTTGAATTGCTGCGAGAGGAACTGTGATCAAACGTGAGTATTGTGTAAATTTCTTTCTTCCAATTTCCCCTTCTTCACTATACATTTCCTTCAACTTTGGAATCATGATCGTAAGCAATTGCATGATAATAGATGAAGTGATGTATGGACCTACTCCAAGCATTATGATTGAAAGTTTTGAAAGACCTCCACCAGAGAAAACGTTTAAGATTCCAAAGAATTGGTTATTTGAGAGAAATGCTGCGAGCTTTGTAGAATCGATTCCAGGAATTGGAATTGCAGCAAGTACACGGAAAACAAACAAAGCAAAAATCACAAATAGTATGCGCTTTCGCAAATCCCTATCTCCGAAAATTACTTTAATTTTGTGTATGAAATTGTCCATTTTATTACTTTACTGTTCCTCCGGCTTTCTCTATCTTCTCTTTTGCAACTGCTGAAACTGTACAACCTACGAAATTCAATTTCTTTGAAATAGTACCGACTGAAAGAATTTTTACTTTTTGAGTCTTTCCAGAAACTTGTTTTATGATTTTCTTGTCAGCTAAGATAGTTGGTGAAATAGTATCTCCATCTTTAAAAATCTTATCAAAAGCAGAAAGGTTTAATACAGCTGGCTTGTCTTTAATTGAAGCAAATTTGTATCCGCGCTTTTTTGGAATTTTCTTGATGATGTCTCGCATTTCAGGACGCTTTCTGTGACCTGCACGAGCATTTTGACCCTTTGTACCACGACCAGAAGTTTTACCATGACGTCCACCACGACCGATGTAACGCTTTTTCTTATTCTTTGTCTTTCTTTTTATATCGTGAATTTGCATATATTTAAAATTATTTTGCTACCTCGGCTAGTGTCTCAGGTACTACGACTGTGGGTGTAATTTCTGGAACAATTACTTGTGTAATTTTCTTTGCTGAAAGTTGTGCAAGTGCTGCCATAACTGCGCGACCATTGTTTAAACGATTCTTACTTCCTGAATGAAGTTTTGAAGTGACATTTTTAAGACCTGCAAGAGTAAGTATATCACGAGCTGTACTTCCAGCTACAAGACCTTTTCCTCTGTTTGGCATGATTGTGATTTTTGCACTTGAAAACTTTGCAGAAACATCGTAAGGAATAGACATATCTTTTGTAGTCTTGATTTTGATCATTTGCTTACGAGCAGAACGGAGAGCTTTGTTGATAGCGAGTGCTGTGTCTCCAGCTTTTCCTGTACCCATTCCTACAGAACCTTTCTTGTCCCCTATTGCAAGTGCAACAGCAAAACTCATACGGCGTCCTCCAGAAACCACGCGAGTAACGCGACGGATTGAAATTATTTTTTGATCAAATTCTGGTTTTGGTCGATCTGCAAAAGTACGAGGTCCGCGGTCACCGCGTCCTTTAAAAGGAGGGCGTCCATTTGCACCACCTGCAGGAAAACTTTTTTTTGTGTCTTGAGTATTATCCATATAATTTAAAATTTAAGACCTGCCGCACGTGCTGCATCAGCAAGCTCTTTCACTCGGCCAGTGTACTTGAAACCGTTACGGTCAAATACAACACTTGTAATTTTCAAAGCTTTTGCACTACCCGCAACAGCTGTACCGACTTTCTTTGCGCGTTCTACTTTTGTACCACTCTTTTCTGTGACATCTGAAGCAGAAACCAAAGTCTTGCCAGCATTGTCGTCAATGATTTGAGCGTACATGAATTTATTTGATTTGAAAACAGAAAGACGTGGACAATCTGCTGTACCAAAAATCTTTGCACGAATTTTTGCCTTTAATCGAAGTCTCTTTACTGTTTTGATTGATGTCTTTTTCATAGTTTTAGAAATTAGTCATTAGAAATTCTTTATGCGCTCTTCTTTCCTTGTTTGCGACGTACAACCTCACCATCATAATGAAAACCTTTACCCTTGTAAGGCTCTGGCTTTTTCATACCGCGGATCTTTGCTGAAAATGCTCCAACAAGTTCTTTGTCGATACCTGTGATTGTGATATTGTTCTTTTCTGCTGTAACTGTAAGGCCTTCTGGAATAGGAACTGAAACTCCGTGTGAAAATCCAAGAGCAAGTTCGAGGTTTTTTCCTTTTACTTCACTTTTGAAACCAACTCCTTCCAATATAAGCTTCTTTGAGAAACCTGTATTCACACCTTCAATCATATTTTGAACGTGAGAAGCATATGTACCCCACAGTGCACGAGACAAAATATCTGCTGTGCTCTTTGGAAGAAAAGTAACTGTACCATCTGCAACAGTAATTTCGATTTCACTTCGGAAAGAACGTGAAAGACTTCCTTTTGGACCTTTCACAGTAATAACCAATCCGTTTTTTGTAACTTCGGTTTTCTCTGGGATCGTGATAATTTGTTTTCCAATTCTACTCATAAAAATTTAAATATTACCACATTGTAAACAATAATTCTCCTCCGACCATTTCTTTGCGGGCTTCTTTACCAGACATAATACCTTTTGGTGTCGAATATACAGCCAAACCATGACCATTTTTAATAGGTCGGATTTCTTTCATTCCCATATAAACTCGGCGTGATGGCTTTGAAATACGGTCAACTTCTTTTACTTTTCCTCCATTTTCATTGATGAGGATATTGAGTTCTAAGAATGGATGATTTTTCTTTGTCTTTTTTGAATATGACTTCAAGTAACCTTCTTTGATCAAACACTCAGCAACAGCTACTTTTAGTTTTGAGTAAGGCAAAAGCACTGTCTCCTTTTCTGCGAGACTAGCGTTTTTTATCATTGTTATCATTGATCCAATTGGGTCTGTCATAAAATATATATATTACCAGCTTGACTTGCGAATTCCAGGAATCATTCCTTCATTTGCAAGTTCTCGGAAACAAATACGGCAAAGACCAAAATCACGGATGTAAGCGTGTCCACGGCCACAACGAAAACATCGGTTTGTTGCCCGAGTACTAAATTTTGGTGTCTTTTTTGATCTTGCGACTGTTGATGTTTTTGCCATATACAAATAAGGTTTTCATCAAGCAATATCTCGTTTTTTTTCTTAAAACCCCTACAAAATATCTTTCTGAAGGATTATAAGGAGAAAAACGGATTAACCTGAACAAAACCATTCCTTTTCAGGAACTCCCCTATACTAGCAGATAGCCCCTTTGATGTCAAATCAAAGGGGCTATACTCGTATCGTAACCATTAGTCAGGGAACGATACATTTGTGTCGGGGAACTCTCTTTGAATAATTCGAGAAATATCCTCAAAAGGCGATTTTTTGTTTTCCTGTTCATCAACAAGAAATACAAAACAATTATTTTCATATATCATCTGACCTTTCCAGAAACTTTCAAACTTTTGAGAGAATTCGACTTCAATTTGGTTTTCAGACAGTTCGTACTGAATGAAATCTTTTAAAATCTGACTGTAATTTCCAGTCTTATTATTAAAAGAATTATCTTCAACACGAATCAACCATTTTCTGTCCGTTAAATTTTGCTTATTGCAAATTTCAAAGAAAATAAAATGGTGCTGTACGCCAAACAAATGAAGTTCGTCCCTAGACACATTAATGTCGGGTAAATCATCGAACTTTTTCATTTTATTTTTATTAATTTTATCCACTCAAATACTATACTCCGTATATGTGCTTGTCAATTGGGGTTTTTATTGCTTAAATAGAGTAATGAAAAAACACATTATCACTTTGGCGGGAAAACTTGGAAGCGGAAAGAGTTCAACTGCAAACAAAGTTGCTGAAATTTTGGGATACAATAGAGTTTCCACTGGAGACTTTATGCGCACGATAGCTGACAGGCACGGCATCACCCTCGCAGAACTGCAAAAGCTAGCTGAAACTGACCCTACGACTGACACAGAGCTCGATGATTTAAATAAAGAAACAGGCACAAAAGAAAACATCGTTCTTGATTCTCGTCTTGGTTTCTTTTTTATACCAGAATCTTTTAAAGTTTTCCTTGAGCTTGATCCAAAAATTGCTGCAGAGAGAATTCTCGTTGATGCAGAAAAAAATCCAAATCGACAAAAAGAAAATGTTGGTGGTTTTCAAAATGCAGAGGAGATTGAAAAATCAATTACAGAACGTCTCGCTAGTGAGAGAAAAAGATATAAAGATTTATATGGAATAGAAGACCAAACTGCTCCAAGCAATTTCGATCTAGTAATCGACACCTCAAAATTCCCTCTCGACACCGTCGCTCAAAAAATTGTAGAAGGATATAAAAGCTGGTTAAGCAAATAAAATAGAAAAGTCCACCTAACTTTGGTAAGAAGATGGACTTTAATCATTTTAAAAACTGCATTTCATTTAAGGAGTATCGTACATTATTGTGCAAAATCCTGACGTACTTTCGTAAACCTGACTCCTAAATTCCGAGCTAAGTATTCTCAATGTTCTTCCTGTAACTTTGTGAGTTACTGTAAAAAACAAAGTGGTGTCTGTCAGCGTAGTTGGAAAAACAGATAAATCATCCGTACCAACCCCAGCTTTTGCGTGCAGGTTCCATCCGCCCAAATCATGTTCAGACGTAATTACCATGTACCTTCGCTTTCCATTAACGTCTCCACTAAACCAGATTTCACCTGAATCACGTTGTGGAAACGCATACCCAAACACCTGACTTTTACCGGTATTGTACAAATACTTGATTGCGTACTTACCAGTGTACCCAGCAATTACAGTGCTCGAATTGTTTTCAAAAGACGCCGAACTGTCCAAAATGTTGTACCTCATAATCTGCGGAGGTGCTGACGCTTGAACCACAGGTTCTGTGATTTCTTTTTTGCAACTCGTTATTACAAGCGCGAGGGCTAGGCATGCTAGCGTGAATAATTTTACTTTTCTCATTATTATAAATTTATTGTTATTATTTAGTTACGTTTTCTCAAAGATCATAAAATCACTAAAAGAACGCAACTAATCCAGTAACAATTTTTTTCAAGGAACCAACCAACCCAAAGAATAGCATAAATATATACGTCTGTCAATACAAGAGTGAACTAATGCTGAATAAGGACTGTACTTGCGTATTCAAAAAAAACTCCTGTCCCCCTTATCAGGAGAATAAATGCAAATACAAAAACTTGTCAGCAGTTTCCCTTCCTTGATAAGGGAAGGTGCCTGAAAGGCGGATGGGTTGTATTAAGTAAAAAAAATCCCCTTACGAGGATTTTTTTTACTTACTTTTCTCTTTTATTTTTTTCTCAAGATTATTGAAACGTACCAGGAGAGAATCGAATTCATGGCGAGGAACAAAACGGTCGCCAACATTTAAAACTTCACGACGTGTAGCTTTTACGCTAATATCCATGGCATCCATTTTCTTTTCAACACCATCTAGTCGTACTTCAACTTTATCTAATTTTGATTCAACCTTTTCTAATCGTGAGTCAACTTTATCTAGCCTATAATCAACACCAGAAAAACCCTTTGCTACCATCATTGCCAAGGTATCCATAGTGACTTTTTTACTACCTATCTTATTCATATAAACAGTATATCAGCATAAAAAAATCCCCACAAGGGGATTTTTTTATGCTTAAGTTTTAGTCTTTTTTGAAAGGAAAACCGATAGCTTCAAAGAATGCAAGAGCTTCTTCTTTTGTTTTTGCAGATGTCACGAGTGTGATAGCCATTCCAAAAACATCCTTTATATCCTCATCGGCTGTTTCAGGGAAAATTGTGTGTTCTTTGATACTAAATGTAAGGTTACCGATATTGTCTACAACCTTGCGAGCAATACCACGAAAGTCTTTTGTTCTAGGAAGAGAAACATTTAAAAGCTTATCTAGGAAAGCGTACATGCGTGGACCACGAAGAGTGATAACAACACCGATTGGATCTCCTTCACGAACTTTAAAAGAAGCAATTGATTTCTTTGCAGAGCGTAGAGATGGCTTTTGTCCTGTAATTTTTGCAAGACGTCCAACGATAAAATCATTGCGGTTTTTGTCGCGTTTTACTCCACTTCCAGTTCCAGATGCAACTACAACTTTGAGCATTTTTGGCATAGACATTACATTTTTGTAGCCAAATTTCTTACTCATCATCTCAACTGCCTTTTTTTCTTTTTGTTTTACTGATTCCATACAATATATATTATTAGCTATATTTCTTGTCCGCTCTTCTTACTGATACGAACATTTTTTCCATTAATATTCTTTTTGCCGACACGTGATCCCTCTCCTGTCTTTGGATCTACAATCATCACATTTGATGCAGAAAAACGTGTAGCAACATCGATGATTTGACCCTTTGCTCCTTCTTTTCGAGCACGTTGGTGTTTCTTTTTCATATTCACACCCTCCACAAGAACTTTGTTGTCAGCAACAAAAACAGAAATGACTTTTCCTTTCTTGCCTTTATCTTTTCCGGCAGTAACTATTACATTGTCTCCTTTTTTGATTTTCATAAAATTTATATTACTTCTGGGGCTAATGAAATAATTTTCTGGTAACCTCTTTCAGCAAGCTCACGAGGAATTGGTCCGAATACACGACCTGCTTTTGGTTCATTTTTTTCTTTTTCCAAAATCACAACTGCATTGTCATCAAAACGTATATATGAGCCATCTTTTCGGCGGAAAGCTTTTGTTTGGCGAACAACGACTGCACGACAAACATCTTTTTTCTTAATAGCTTTACGTGGTGCTGCAACCTTGATTGAAATGATCACAGTATCGCCTATTTGTGCATAGCGACGCTTTGAGTCACCAAGTACCTTGAAAACCTTTCCAACGGTTCCTCCGGCATTGTCTGTGATTTTTACTACTGTTCCATCTTGAATCATAAAATTTTATATAGTCTTAAAATGCTTATCTTTTGAAATTGGGCGAGTCTCGACGATAGTCACCTTGTCTCCAACTTTGTATTTGTTTACTTCATCGTGTGCTTTGTATTTCTTTGAAATCTTTACATGTTTCTGATATTTTGGATGCTTCACAAAGCGTGTGACAGACACTACTACAGTCTTGTCCATCTTGTCTCCAACCACTACTCCATCGAGAGTCTTTGGATTCTTCACCACAACTTTTCCATCTGCCTTTTTTGTTTTTTCTATAGTCTTTTTCATAAAATTATTTTGACATGCGAGCTTTTTGGGCTGTTAAAATTCTTGCAATGTCTTTCTTCATTGTATTTGCCCCTTTCACATTTTTGATCTTACCACCTGTGATATTGAAACGGAAATGTTGAAGACCCTCGCTTTTCTCTTTAAGCATTGCTGTAAGTTCTGTATCTTTCATTTCTTTTGTGTTTAACTTTTTCATACAATATAAATTATTATCGGCTTATTACTCGAGTCTTAAGAGGAAGCTTTGTTCCAGCTTTGCGGAGAGATTCTTTTGCAATTGCTGCATCAACTCCATCAACTTCAAAAATAATTCGGCCTGGGCGAACTTCGAAACAATAACCTTGCAAATCTCCTTTACCTTTTCCCATACCCACTTCTGGTGGTTTTGATGTAAAAGGCATATCTGGGAAAATTCTTATCCAAACTTTTCCAGATTTTGTGAGGTTGCGAGTCATTGCTTTTCTAGCTGCTTCGATTTGATTTGATTTTACACGTGCTGTTGATTCAGACTTCAAACCAAAAGACCCAAAAGCAAGTTTGATGCCACGTGTGTCTGGAGTTTTATTCAAGGTATTTTTATTACCTCGAAACTTTTGCCACTTTCTGTGTTTTACTTTCTTTGGGAGCAACATAAAATTATTTTACTTCTACTTTATTATCTTTATTAAAAATTTCTCCGCGGTAAATCCAAACCTTAATACCAATGTCTCCATATGGAAGGTGTGCTTTTTCTCTTGCGAAATCAATATCTGCACGGAAAGTCTGAAGTGGAATTGATCCACGTTTTAGTTCTTCACTGCGAGCGATTTCAGCACCACCTAGGCGTCCTCCCAAAAGAATTCTTGCTCCTTCTACTCCGCGAGCAGACATTACTTTCTCGATTGTTTGTTTGATAACACGGCGGTAAGGCAAACGCTTTTCCATTCCTTCTGCGACAGAATACGCAACGAGTGCAGCATCTGCATCTGGAGAAACAACTTCCAAAATATCAATCTTCAATTCTTCTGGAATTGCGATTTTGTTCTTTTGCATAAATTTGATTATGTCATTCTTCAATTTTACAGAACCTTCTCCTTGGCGACCGATGACCATACCTGGGCGTGATGTGCGGATGATGAAACGAGTTGATTTGCGATTGCGTTCTATTTCAATAGATGAAACATAAAAACCACGCATACGCTTTGTGAGGAATTCACGCACAAGCACATCTGTACGCAAGAAATCTTTGTATTTCTTGTCTGCAGCAAACCAGCGAGACTTCCAGTCTCTGATGATTACCAATCTATGTGCATATGGGTGTACTTTCTTTGACATAAAATTATTTTTCCATTAATTCAAGAGTGACTGTACTGCAACGCTTGTTGATGCGTGAAGCACTTCCTCGTGCTCTTGGCATTGAACGCTTTAATACGATACCTTTGTTTACTTCGATCTTTTTAATAAATAAATTGTCTTTTGCTATTGAATGATTTTGTTTTGCATTTGCTACAGCTGAGTCGATAAGCTTCTTTATAGGTAGTGATGCACGCTTAGCTAAAAATGAAAGCTCTGTAGTAGCTTCTAGGACATTTTTACCACGAATAAGACCCGCTATAAGGCGGACTTTTCGAGGTGACTGTCTGTAATTTTTTAAAATTGCTTTCATTGTTTTAGAAATTAGATATTAGGCATTAGTCATTTACTTTTTCTTTGTATCAGCAGTACTTGCTTTTGCAGCTTGAGCAGCAGCTATTTCAGATTCTTTCTTCTTAGCTTCAAGCTCTTTCTGCATCTTTCCTCCGTGTCTTACAAATTTGCGAGTAAGAGAAAATTCACCTAGTCTGTGACCAACCATGTCTTCTGTAACCAAAACTTCAACATGAGTCTTTCCATTGTGCACGCCAAAGTTGAAACCAACCATTTCTGGTGAGATTTGACTTGCGCGTGACCACGTCTTAATCATGCCCGTTTCTAGCGGTTTCTTTCCGGCAATCTTTTTCAAGAGCCTTTCGTCGACGTATGGTCCTTTTTTGAGTGATCTTGTCATATTTGCAATTAAAATAGCCCCTAAGAGCTAGTTGCCCTATATTAGCAAATTGTACTTATTTGTCAAATTTTACGTATTGCGGTGCGATACCTAGGTGCTATAATAATATGTATTATTAATTATTGCTTCTATTTGAAGAAAATATTATGTTTAACACAGAAAAATTAAAGGAAAATTCTGCAAATGAAAATCTAAAGGATACTTCAGAGCAGACAGGTGAAAATACTCCTGGTCTTTTAGATAAAGGTGGGGAAAGATTGGAAAGTATTAAAAATTTTGTTTCATCCACAAAAGACAAAGCTTCGGGCTTTTTCAAAAGTGTCGGTGGAAAAATTGGAGGAATGTTTAATCGTGGAAAAGAAATGATCCCTAGTATGAATACAGTGGCCACTGTTGCACTTTCTGCTCCAGAGATTGCAATAGCTGGAGGAAGATACGTCAGCAATAAACTTGACCAAGGCGCAGAAAAAGTTATGGACGGTGCAGATAAAATTGGCTACAAAATCGGTGAAGGTACAGAATACGTAGTAGGAAAAGTAAGTGAAGGTGCAAATTATGTCGGTGGAAAAATTGAAAAAGGTGCAATGAACACAAGTGCTTTTCTTGAAACAAAAGCTGAGCAAATGGCAATGTTTGCAACTGAAAAAGCAAACCTTGTTGCTGATGCTACATTATATGCTAAAGATAAAACAGTAGAGGGTTATCAAAAAGTTAGTAATGGAATTGCAAATCGCTACAATAGTGTAAAAGATTTTGCAGGTAAATCTATCGAAAGTGCTGGTAATAGAATTTCTCAAATGAAAGAAAATATGAGAAATAAAATGAATGAAGCTCGCCAAATGCGCCTTATGCGTGAAATTGCAAATAACAATGCAAAAGCAATGATGCATCAGAAAAAAGCTCAGGACTTACAAATGTTACTAAACATGGCTGCTTAATTTAATATAAAATTATGACATATCAAGAATATATACAAAAAGTTTTAGCTAGTGATGCTCTATCGCAAGATACAAAACAAAAAATCCAAGCATTGGGCGCTATAGAGGGTAGTGATGAAAATGTTGAAAAAATTAAAGACTTAATTCAAAGTGATCTTGAAAAAGCTTACGCGGATGCTGGTGTGACTTTGAATGAAAATGATGATGACGTAAAAGCTATAAATGCTGAAATGGAAAGTGGTTTACAGAAAGTTGAAGCTGACTTAAAAGCTGATATGGCTTTTGTCGAAACTGAATTAAAAGATTTGGAAGATATGGCAAAAGATGTCGATAACACCCTCACAGAAAGTAGAATAGGCACTCTTAAAAGCAACCTAACTGCATAAAATTAAAATTCTGCAATTAGAAAGGGCTCGGAACATTTGTTCCGAGCCCTTTGCTTACTACTTTTTGACGTTAATTTATAAAACCAAATCTTGCGATTTCGTTTTTTTTCATTAAAGTTGAAAAAGGGATTTTGTTTTTCAGCAAAACCTCATTTTTGATATGGCAATCAACTTCCATACCAGATTTAGTTTTGACTACAACCTTGTGTCCGCCCATAGCAAAATCACGTTCTGCCTGACCAATCACAGTCACTTCAAACATGTTGTTTGAAGAACTATCATCAATCCTGCCATATCTTGCGATTTGGTTTTTCTTCATTTCTGCTTGAAAAGGTATTGTGTTGTTGAACAATAAACCTTCGGAAATGATAGATGTCACAGAGTCACCACTTTCAGTAACGGCGATTACTTTGTAGTGACCAACAAGTTGATCAAATCCTTCATTACTCACAACTGTTACTTTGTAAGTACCGGCACTTTTTGTTTTGCTTGAATTACAAGCGCTCATTACTATAACTACGATAGCAAATAAGCAAATCATTAAATTTCTCATTTTTCTAATTTTTTAATTGTTTAACTATTTATTTTATTTTACGTTTCTCTCAAAAACCCTTAAAGTTGCTGAGAGAAACGTAAAATTCAATTAAAAAATCAATGTTTTCAACGAACTATATTACTCTACAAGTATAGCATATAAATATCTAAAAGTCAAGTAGTGTAATTCCCTATTTTACCTATATAATACAAGCATGAATTCAAAAGAAAATCTCGAAAGTATTGCAAATAAGTTGGCGGAAATTGGTTTTAAAATTGGAGCAATAAAATTTAATCCAGAAGTGCCTTTCACTTGGGCATCGGGATTGAAAAGTCCAATTTACAATGACAATAGAATGTTTTTATTTCACCCTGATGCTAGAAAATTAATTATTGATGGTTTGGAAATTTTGGCGACTGATGCATTTAGTGAAAATGAAAATAATAGACCTGATGTAGTAGCCGGAACTTCCACTGCAGGTATTCCACACGGCTACGGACTCGCAGAGCGCCTAGGAGTGCCATTTATATATGTACGCGACAAGCCAAAAGGCCACGGTCTACAAAACCAAATTGAAGGCATCGATGCAAGTAGTGATTTGAGTGGTAAAAAAGTTTTACTTATCGAAGACTTGGTTTCAACAGGAGGATCAAGTGTAAATGCGGTGCAAGCAATACGAAATGCAAAAGGAGAAATTAATTATTGTTTCTCAATTTTTTCTTACGGCTTTCCAAAAGCAAATGAAGTATTTGGTGGCACAGCTCCATACAATAAAGACGGCGCAAAACTTTCAGTGCCTTGCAATTTCGACTCAATTCTTCGCTACCCTACACTTTTAGAATTTGGTATAAAAAATAATTACCTAAAAGAAAATCAAGAAAACATCTTGAAAGACTGGGCGCAAAACCCAGAAGCTTGGTCAGAAAAATTTCAAGCCGAAAGCTAAAAGAAAGGAATAAAATATGGTAGAAAAACTATCAGTCCGATAGCTAGTGCAATTGTGGAAGCGATGAGCACTGCCCCTGCGGCTACGTCCTTTGTATCGCGCGCATAAGGGTGATATTCGGAGCAGGTGAGGTTTATATCGATCTCTACAGCTGTATTTACCGCTTCTGCGACGAATACAAGGCCGATAGAAAGTATTATTGCAAGCCATTCACTTTGTGTTATATGAAAAGAAAATCCTAGACCAATTGCAGAGATACCAAGCAAAATGTGAATCCATGCATTTGGAGTAGTGGCAATAAAAATCCGTATTCCCCGCACCGCATGAGTAAAACTCCTCGCTCTCTTCACGACACTAAACGCTTCTTTTTCTTTTGGAGATTCCATGTGGGTATTATACTACAAAACAAAAAAAACTCTCCTTTCGGAGAGTTTTTTTTGTTTTGTTTAAAAATTTTAACCTTTTCTTTTCTTTCCGACGACTCGGCGAGAAACGATGAATTGATTTGAGTATTTCTTTGGAGTGCGAGTCTTTCGTCCACCTGTAACCTTACCCCACATAGTCTTTGGTCGGCGTGTTCCGCGTCCTTGGCGTCCTTCACCTCCTCCGTATGGGTGATCAACTGGGTTCATCACACTACCACGGACTGTTGGGCGAATACCTTTGTGGCGTGAGCGTCCAGCTTTTCCGAAATTCATAAGTTTGTATTCTTCATTTGAAACTTCACCAATACATGCCCAGCAATTTTCTGAAACTTTTCGAACTTCACTTGATGGCATTTTTACGTTTGTATAACCGTCAGCATTTGCGACTACTTGAGCAAAAATTCCTGCAGAACGAGCAATCTTTGCACCTCCTTTTGGTTTAATTTCCACATTGTAAACAAATGTTCCAACAGGTATAAGGTGAAGTGGAAGACGATTTCCAGCTGTAAGGTTTGCTTTTTCAGATACGATGAAAGTGTCGCCAACCTTCAATGATTTTGGTGTAAGCACATAACGCTTTTCACCATCAGCATAATTTACAAGAGAAATAAAACTAGAACGGTTTGGATCGTATTCGATAGAAGTGATTTTTGCTGGAATATCAATTTTGTTATAAAGAAAATCAACTTCACGATAAGCACGCTTGTGACCTCCACCCTTGTGGCGAGTTGTAATGCGTCCTTGATTATTTCGGCCAACACTTCGCTTTACACCTTTTGTAAGAGGCTTGTGAGCTGTATGTCCTGAAAGCACTCCACGGTAAGTAACTGTGGTCATGCTTCGGCGAGATGGAGTTGTAGGTCTGTAGGATTTCATATATTTTAAATAAATTCTATTTTATCTTCTTTCTTTAAATAAACAACGGCTTTTTTACCACCGCCACGAACACCTTTTTTACCACGAACAATTACATTCTTTTTTTCAATTGGTGTAATGTTGATTTTCAAAGGCTTCACTTTATACAAAGCAAGAATTGCTTTTTCTACTTCTTGTTTTGTTGAACGTTCTGATACTTCAAAAGTGTAAGCATTGTCTCGCTCCATAACCATTGCAGCTTTTTCTGTAATTCTTGGACGAATAATTACACCTGCATAATTTGAAGCTCCTGCTGTAATTTCAGTCTTTGCGACAACTGCTTTAGCTTTCTTTGTTGTCTTTTTCTCTGCCTTTTCTTTTGTAACTTTTTTTATAGCCATATATTTTTAAAAATTATGCATTCTTTGAAGCTAAGAATTTCAAACTCTCTTCTGGATTTGCAACAATTAAATATTTGTAAGACAAAACTTCAACCGGATTGATATTTGAAATTGTTCCGTAAACTACTGGTGGCAAATTGCGGAAGCTCTTTTCCAAAGTAGCATCTTTTTTTGCAAATGATAAAAATGCAACTGCCTTTTTTGAAGTTCCAAGTCTTTCAAAACCAGAAACCTTCGCAAGTGATTTCAAAACTTCATTTGCATCTTTTGTTTTTATTTTATCGAAAGACAAAGTATCAACAAAAAGAATTTGTCCTTTGCGATTCTTTTCTGAAAGTGCAGTATAGAGAGCTTTTGTCTTCATCTTTTTATTGATTTTCTTTTTGTAACTCTTTTCAGCAAGAGGACCGTGAGTCACTCCTCCACCACGCCAGATTGGTGAACGTGTAGATCCATGACGAGCACGTCCTGTTCCTTTTTGTTTCCAAGGTTTCTTTCCTCCACCAGAAACTTCACCGCGAGTTCGAGCATTTGCAGTACCTGCGCGTTTGTTGCTCATCATACTTGTGACGACTTGGTGCACGAGATCAGAATTCCACTTCAAGCCAAAAATTTCTTCTGGCAATGCGAGTGTTGAAACTTCTTTTCCTTTTTGATTGTATACTTTTGCTTCCATAAAATTATTTTCCTTGGATATAGAGAACTGTGCCGCGACGTCCAGGCACTGCACCACTGATAAGCAAACTCTGTGTGTCGGCATCGATTGCTAGCACTTTCAAGTTTTTGACTGTAACTGTATCACTTCCCATTCTTCCAGCCATACGCATTCCTTTTGGAACACGTGTACGAAGACCTCCACCGATTGATCCAGGTTCGCGCTCAGAGTGTTTCTGACCGTGAGAGCGTGGTCCTCCGTGGAAACCATGGCGTTTTACAACACCTTGGAAGCCTTTACCTTTTGTGACGCCAGTGACTGTGATCTTGTCACCTGGAGCAAAAACTGAAAAGTCGATAACATCTCCGCGTTTCATTGTACCGGCAATTTCAGGAGTGATGCGGAATTCTTTCAAACTTGAAAAGTTTCCAAGTTCTTTCATGTGGCCTTTTTGAGCTTTATTGATTCTCTTTGTATTTCGTACACCTGCACCTACTTGCACAGCGCAATATCCATCTGTGTCTTTTGCTTTCACTTGCGTGACGACAGCAGGACCTGTAGCAACAATTGTCGCAGGGAAAACGCGACCTTCACTGTCGAAATACTGAGTCATATTTTGTTTTTTTCCAATAGCGAGCTTCATAGGATTTTCAGATTACATCATTTTAACATCGATATCGACTCCTGACGGTAAATTAAGATTTGTCAGAGCTTCAATTGTTTTTGCATTTGGGTTCAAGATGTCGATAAGACGTTTGTGCGTTCGCATTTCAAACTGCTCGCGAGTATTCTTGTAAACAAACGATGCACGGTTGACTGTATATTTTTTGATTTCTGTTGGCAATGGCGTAGGACCGATAATTGTAGCGTCATAACGACGTGCAGTATCGATAATCTGCTTTACTGAAGCATCGAGAATTTTATTCTCGTACGCGCGCACTCGAATACGTAGCTTTACCACGCCTTCTTCTTTGGTGTCAGATTTCTTTGCGCGTGCGATCTTCGGTTTTACAGTTGCTGTTGTCATAAGAACAAAAAATAACTATTAATAATTAAGCAATAATTTTAGTAACAACTCCTGCTCCAACTGTCTTGCCTCCTTCACGGATAGCGAAACGCTGTTGAGCTTCTAGGGCGACTGGAGTTACGAGTTTAACTGTAAGCTTTACTGTGTCTCCTGGCATAACCATTTCAACTCCTTCTGGAAGTTTTGATTCACCAGTAACGTCTGTAGTTCGGATGTAGAATTGAGGCTTGTAACCATTGAAGAATGGAGTGTGGCGACCACCTTCTTCTTTCTTTAAGATGTAAACTTCACATTCGAATTCTGAGTGAGGAGTTACAGTACCTGTCTTTGCAAGAACTTGTCCACGAGTAAGATCTTCTTTCTTTGCTCCGCGTAGAAGAATACCAGCATTGTCGCCAGCCATTCCTTCTTGGAGATTCTTGTTAAACATTTCAATACCTGTAACAACTGTCTTTGATGTTGGTTTAATACCGACGATTTCAACTTCCTCACCAACTTTAATGACACCTCTTTCAATACGGCCAGTAACAACTGTTCCACGGCCTTCAATTGAGAAGATATCTTCGATTGGCATAAGGAATGGCTTTGTAACATCGCGTTCTGGAACTGGGATGTAAGTATCCAAAGCATCTACGAGGTCAAGCACTTTCTTTGCCCATTCATCTTCAACTGAAGTTGATTCTAGAGCTTTTAGAGCTGAACCACGGATAACTGGACAACCTGCGCCGTCAAAACCTTGTTTTGTAAGTAGTTCTCGTACTTCTTCTTCAACCATGTCTATCATATCTTTGTCATCAACCATGTCGCACTTGTTGAGGAATACGATAATTCTTGGCACACCAACTTGTTTTGCAAGAAGGATGTGTTCACGTGTTTGTGGCATTGCACCATCTGTAGCTGCAACCACGATAATAGCACCGTCCATTTGAGCAGCACCAGTAATCATGTTTTTGATGTAGTCAGCGTGTCCTGGAGCATCAATGTGAGCATAGTGACGAGAGTCAGACGCATACTCGTTGTGAGAAAGAGCGATCGTGATACCACGAGCCTTTTCTTCTGGAGCAGAGTCGATTTGGTCAACTCCTTTCATCTTAACTGTTTTACCTGCCATGTTTAGAACATGCAAAATAGCCGCAGTAAGAGTAGTCTTACCGTGGTCAACGTGACCGATTGTTCCCACATTTACGTGTGGCTTATCTCTTTTAAATTCTTCTGCCATATGATTTTGTTTTTAACAATGGGAATCAAACGTACGAGAACGATGAGCTTAATTCCAACTGCTAATAATATATTAAATTTATAATAACCGCACAAAGTGCGACGTCTAGCCATAGTAGCAAATTTAAAACTATTGTCAAATATTCAACCAGTAGGCAAAACAAAAGGCCATCGAGTGGATACGTGGCCTTTGGTCTTAATTCACAAGTAAGATTACTGCTAAATTTTCTTCTCCAGTTTTGAAATGGCGTTTTCCGTTTCAGTAATCATTTCCTGCCATTCTGTTTTGCTTATAACTATACGAAATTTTTTATTACTAAGAACAAATAAATAGTTTTCAAGGTAATTGCTACCTTCATAAGCCATACAGATTTGATGTGATGTTTCAGCCAATAATTCTCGCGAATGTTTGGCTTGTAAAGTTTTCGCACAATTTCCTTTAAAGGATTCATGCAGTACACCTTTTTCGTAACCTTGAAAAGTTACTTTGCTTTCCAATGAAGGATTATGTTTTTCCTTCAATACTTTTAAAAACATCTCCAGCAAGTTAATTCCTGAATTAACAGCTAGTTTTTCTAGTTTTTCGGATTCTTGTACCATTTGTGTAAAATTTTATTAAGTTAAAGAAATGTTTATTACATATAAAACATTACTCTTTTTTGCATAAATAGCAAACCCCTCCTTTTTGAGGAGGGGTCTACGGTAGCAACCGAGGGGGTGGTGGCTATTTTCTTGCTTCAATAATTGTCGTTGCGACGTTTTGAGGAACAATGTCGTAACGGAGGAATTCCATTGTGAATCCTGCGCGACCTTCGGTCATTGAGCGAAGTGATGTCATGTAGCCAAACATTTCAGAAAGTGGAACAACAGCTTTCACAACTTTATTCATTCCACGCTCTTCCATACCTTCGATAAGTCCACGTTTTGAAGAAAGGTTTCCAGTCACATCTCCCATAAATTTCTCTGGAGTTATAACTTCAACTTTCATCATAGGTTCAAGGATAACTGGTTTTGCTTGTTTACAAGCGTCTTGAATAGCCATTGAAGAAGCAATTTTGAAAGCCATTTCGTTTGAGTCCACTTCGTGATAACTTCCATCCCAAAGGTTTACAGAAACATTGACCATTTTAAATCCAGCAAGAACTCCACGATCGAGACCTTCTCGGAATCCTTTTTCACAAGGCGCGATATATTCTTGTGGAATAACTCCTCCTTTGATTGTGTTGATAAATTCGAAATGAGAATCGCGTTTTGTATTCTTTGGTAAATCTTCAATATCCTCTTTTGTAAGAGTCATATCCATTGGCTTCACTTTAATCTTCACGTGACCGTAGTTACCGCGTCCACCAGATTGTTTAATGTATTTACCTTCAACATCTGCAGAACCAGTAATTGTTTCGCGATATGCAACCTGAGGTTTACCGACATTTGCTTCCACGGTAAATTCACGCTTCATACGATCAACAATAATTTCCAAGTGAAGTTCTCCCATTCCAGCAATAATTGTTTCGCCAGTTTCTTGATCTGTTGAAACTTTAAATGTTGGGTCTTCTTGTGCAAGACGGTTGAGCGCCATACCCATTTTTTCCTGGTCAGCTTTTGTCTTTGGTTCAATACGTAGAGAGATCACAGGCTCTGGGAAGACGATACGGTCGAGCTCGATAGGATTTTCTTCATTACACAAAGTATCTGAAGTGATAGTATCTTTAAGTCCTACAGCTGCAGCAATTTCTCCAGCAAAAACTTTTTTCACTTCTTCACGATCGTTTGCATGCATTCGTAAAATACGTCCAATGCGTTCTTTGTTGCGAGTACGAGGATTGTAAACATATGAACCTGCTTCAAGTGTACCAGAATAAACGCGGAAGAAAATTAATTGTCCAACGAATGGATCTGTTGCAACTTTGAAAGCGAGCGCTGAGAAAGGTTCTTTGTCATCAGCATGGCGAGCAATAGCTTCATCGTTGTCAGGATTTACTCCAGTGATAGGTGGGATGTCCATTGGAGATGGAAGATAATCTACCACAGCATCGAGCACGAGCTGGACTCCTTTGTTCTTCAAAGCAGAACCAGCAAAAACTGGGAAGATTTTATTTGCAATAACAGCTTTACGCATTGTCTTTTTTAAAGTTGCGTAATCTGGAATTTTTCCATCCAAATATTCTGTCATCAATGTGTCATCTGTCTCAACAATTTTTTCTATAAGTTCACCGTGAAATTTTTCTGCTTCGGCTTTGTATTCTTCGGGAATTTCTTTTTCAAGAACTTTATTTCCCATTTCTCCTTCGAAATAGTAAGCTTTCATTCCTAGTAGGTCAATGACTCCTTCATGCTTTTCTTCAAGACCAATAGGAATTTGCATTCTAATAGCATTTTTTGAAAGACGATCCAAAATTGTTTTATATGAATGTTCAAAAGAAGCACCAGTACGGTCGAGTTTGTTTACAAAACAAATACGAGGAACATTTGCTTCGTCAGCATAGCGCCAGTTTGTTTCAGATTGAGGTTCAACTCCAGCAACTCCGTCGAAAACAACAACAGCGCCGTCGAGCACGCGTAGTGATCTTTTCACCTCAACAGTAAAGTCGATGTGCCCAGGAGTGTCGATAATATTGAAACGAACCTTTTTTGATTTATCTTTTTGGTCAGCGTAAGTCGGTGTCCAAAAACATGTGATAGCAGCAGAAGTAATAGTAATCCCGCGCTCTCGTTCTTGCTCCATCCAGTCTGTTGTAGTCTCACCGTCGTGCACTTCACCTATTTTGTGTGACACTCCAGTGTAAAAAAGCACACGTTCTGATGTGGTAGTTTTACCAGCGTCAATGTGCGCAATAATTCCAAAATTTCTAACTTTTTCTAGTGGGTAATCTCGTTCCATATATAAAATAATTAATAATTAAAAAATAGACATCCCTGTCTTTAGTACAAAGACTATACGACATTTCGGCTTTTTTTGCAAATACTAAAAACCCCACCGAGAGCGGGGTTTTTAGTATTGAATTAATATTTTTACTTAGCGGGAGGTGTTTTTAACATTTTGTCGATTAAGGTACGCGTATTTATATCCATATTACCGGTACTTGGAATACCATTTATAGACTGAAACTTGGAGAGCGAGCGATTGTTTGCAATTGTAGCACTTGGTGGACAAGGTGCGTTAAAAAACTGGTATGTTATATACTGATTACCTTGTGAATCTGTATTTAAGAACCAAAAATAACAACCCCCGTCGCCATTGGAAGTGCCTAGGAAGGTACCTTCAACAGGATACTTACATGGCAAAGTACCGCCAAAATTTGTTGCAAGGTTATCAGTACATGCCCCGCCATTTACTATAGTACTTGCTTTTGTTCCATTTGTTACGGCATTTGCTACTGCGCCAGTCTGACCAGTGTCTGGTTTATTCATGCTCGAAGAGACTAAGTAACCGGCGATAAATACAACGATGACTAAGAGAATTATTTTAAAAGTGTTATTCGAACTTTGCATAAATTTTATAATTTATAGATTAATAATTAGAAACGACCTTGAAACTTAAGAAACTAATACCGTAAGTGTAACCCCCCCATAGCGACTTGTCAACGGAAGTTATACACAAATGCAGGCAAACACAGAAAATGCTTAGCATTTCAGCCTTCCTCAATGAGTACATTGACCTACTGGGTTGACAAGGGAAGGTGTCCGAAGGACGGATGGGTTTAAAAAACAAAAACTTCCCTAAGGAAGTTTTTGTTTAGATTTAGATTACCCATTCGACTACGCTCAGGGTAAAAATTGCTAGGCAATTTTTACCAAGCAAAGTGCGCAAATGCTTTGTTTGACTCTGCCATTTTGTGAGTATCATCACGCTTCTTCACTGCTGAGCCTTCGTTCTTTGAAGCTGAAATAAGTTCATCGGCAAGCTTGATATGCATTGGTTGGCCTTTCTTTGAAGATGCTGCATCTTTGATCCAACGCATAGCAAGAGCTAAACGGCGTTCTGGACGAACTTCTCTTGGAACCTGGTAGTTTGCTCCACCGATACGGCGAGAACGAACTTCTGTCATTGGACCTGCGTTTTTTATAGCCATATCGAAAACTTCGAGAGGATTTGGATTGCCAGTCTTTTCTTTGATTACATCAAAAGCTTTGTAAACAACTTTACGAGCTGTTTCTTTTTTACCAGAATCCATAATACAGTTTATGAATTTAGCGAGCTTTGGAGAATTGTATACATTGTCCGGCTCTGGAATATTTCGATTTTTTACTTTTCGTCTCATTTTTTAATTTAGAAATTAGTAATTAGATATTAGACATTTATCTTATTTTTTATCAGCTTTAGGGCGTTTTGCTCCATAACGACTTCGAGCCTTGCGACGCTTGTCGACTCCTGTAGCATCGAGCACACCGCGGACGATGTGGTAACGAACTCCAATAAGGTCTTTCACACGTCCTCCGCGTAGCATTACGACAGAGTGTTCTTGCAAATTGTGGCCCATACCTGGAATATATGCTGTGACTTCCATACCATTTGTAAGGCGTACACGAGCTATTTTACGTAGAGCTGAGTTAGGTTTCTTTGGTGTAGTTGTAGTTACTTTTGTACATACTCCTCTTTTGAAAGGAGCTGGATAGTACACTGGGCGATTTTTTAGAGCATTGAATCCACGAGCAAGAGCAACCGCTTTTGATTTGCGGACAACTTTCTTTCTTCCCTTTTTTACTAGCTGATTTATTGATGGCATATAACAGGAGTCATACTAACAAATAGGTAGAAATTGTCAAATTTATATTTTAGACTTTAAAGATTTGCTTCAAAATTCCTTCTTTGACTGTGACATTTATAAACTTCGTAGCTTTTAAATAAGTGCCATCATCATTCTTTTTATCAACACCAATCGAGTAGTTTCCATTTGGTAAAAGGAAATAATAATTTCCTGTTCTGTCTGCTACATGGTGAGCAATCTCAGAACCGTCGGCGGTTGAATATGCACGAACGATTGCAAAAGGAGATGGCTCTTCAGTTACAATTTCCACAACAGATCCAAGTGTTTTTGGTTTAATTCCAATTTCCTTCAAAATAAATAACAGAAGGTAAAGAGCGAAAACAACAATATTGTATGTCACAGGGTAAACAAGAAAAGCTATAAATGCTAGTGATAAACCTACATAGAAAAGAATATTTGAAATATGGAAAAGAAGTCTGTCATGCTTTGTGTAAAAACGCATTAGTTTCTTTTTGCTTTTTATAAATTCATTCCAATTAAAATTAACTGGATCCATCGGAATATTTTTTGCAATAACATCACCGTCAAATTTTATATAATCTCCCCAATAAAGATTGTCGTAAAGTTCATCTTTACTCTCGCCGGCAAGAATTTCAGATGGGAAAATATAATTGTCTTTATGTGCTACCATTTTATAAATTCCATGGGGAACCTTGAAACCATATCGTCCATCGATGTCGGTAATAGCCGAAGCAACTTCATTTCCTTCAAGATCTTGCAGTGAAAGATAAACAGGATCAAGAGGCTGTTTGGTAATTGAATCGTATACAGTTCCCCATGGTTTCTTTTTCAAACCAAAAGCTGCAAGAAGTAGAGAAAATAATCGGAGAGGAATAAAAAATATTTCTCCAATTGAAAGTGGATTTAAAAATAATAGAGATCCGAGTGTGACAAGCGTAGAAAAGAGAAGCGTAAAAGTAGTCGTGGCCTTTATCGGAATACTTAAATCTGGATTCGTAATAATACAAACAATTTGAGACCAAAGGTCATTACTGCAACTACCCCCACCTCCAGATCCACCTCCTGAACTTGAACCACCTCCACTTGAACTTCCTCCGCCTGAACTAGAACCTCCGCTACTACTTCCTCCTCCCGAGCTTGAGCCACCACTTGAACTACCACTAGAACTACTTCCTCCCGAGCTTGAGCCACCACCGCTTGAACTTCCTCCACTACTACCTCCCGAACTAGAACCTCCTCCACTTGAGCCACCACTGGAACTGCCACCGGAACTACTTCCTCCTGAGCTTGAGCCACCACCGCTCGAGCTTCCTCCGCCTGAACTAGAACTACTACTTCCTGCTGGTCTCCAATCTGTATTTACACATGCATCTATAAGCGAGCAGTCAAAGTGAATCCATCCTGCATTTTCTGACCAAGCGAAGCCTTGAAAATTTCCTGTAGATGTATCAATATTTACTCCGCCTTGTGTTGGTGCAAAATTTATCCAGCCTAAATTTTCCCCCCAAGCATTTCCACCCAAAACCCCACCCGTAGTATTTGTCACACCACCTTGTGCAGGATTTAAATTTATCCAACCCCAATTTTCAGACCAAATATATCCAGTTACGGCAGTATCCGAAACTGAAACTGGGGTTCCATTTGATGTTATGAAATTTATTTTATTATATGTAGTACAAGCATCATTTGTACACAAACGTGCAGTCTGGCTACCGGAAGTTATTGAGCCAGGATTTGCAGCGTGTGCTGTACCCGTTAAAATTAAATACAAAAAAACTATTAGAGGTAAAAGTTTTTTTAAAATACGCCAAAGCATATTTAAATAATAGCACATTTATGAAACAGAAATTCCAGTCAATAAATGAAAAAGTGAATAAATCACCGGACCAATAAATCTCCAGAGGAAAAAAACAAAAATTACCAAAAAGAAAACTCCAAATCGTTCGATATAATTTTGTAAGTGTCGCAAACGAGCAGGTAAAAATGAAAAAAGAATTTTTGAACCATCAAGTGGTGGAATTGGCACAAGATTGAAAACAGCTAAAACAACATTTACTAAAACTACAGTACTAGCAAAATAGAAAAACGAAAGTGTGTGAATTCCAAGTGATGGTGATATACGAATTAAAATAGAAAAAATTATTGCTACACAGAGATTCGCAATTATTCCTGCTGAAGCAACAATTGCAGACCCCCATCTTTGATTATTTAAATTTCTTTCATTATAAGGTACTGGCTTGGCCCAACCAAAAACAAAACCGGCATGTGTGAGCACAAGTATTGCTGGAATTATCACAGATCCAAGTGGATCGAGGTGTTTTAGGGGATTTAATGTAAGTCGGCCGGAAGCTTTTGCCGTATTGTCTCCAAGTAAATATGCCGCGTAGCCGTGAGAGACTTCGTGGATGACAACTGACATTATAAGTACGGCTACATAAAAGATTGCGTCTGTGGTTTGCATAAATATACTTTGTATGATAACATACGAAGCACTTAAATAGAATATTATATATGGCAAAAGTCTGCGACATAACTAAAAAAGGTTCTCTAATGGCGGGTGGTTACTCGAATCGTACTCGTGCGACAAAGTTCAACCCTACAGGCATGAAGAGAAAATACCCAAATCTTCAGAAAAAGAAGGTTTTTGTGGCTGAACTCGGCAAAACTTTCAACCTTACAATCTCAACCGAAGCTATCAAAACAATCAACAAAAACGGCGCTTACGCCACCCTCAAAAAAGCCGGTATCATCAAATAAAAATCCCTCATAGCGAGGGATTTTTATTTTGTCTAAAGAGGATATTTTTCTTCATTTATCCAATCTTGTTCACATTGTGCTTGTGTACCACGAAACCAAGTTATTCCCGGAGCAAGTAAAGTTCCTGCTGGCAATGGACCTCGGTGCATACATTCATATACAAAATCACTTCTTTGTTTTTCATATAAAGCCTGACAGGATTGTTTGGTGGGAGGATTAGTATATGCATACACATACTGTTGTTCTGTAATTTCCGTTGGACCATTTTTAGTATAATATTTTCCATCTTGTTTATAATATTCACCGCGAGAACCAGTTGGCAACAGAGCACCTTGATCACAATAACCGATTATAAATGAGATAGGTTCCTCGATAAAATTATCTTTTTTTGTTATTTGCTGAATAGGATTAGGATTTGAATTTTGGTTTGGTATTGGACCGGAATTATTTATGCTCTTCAGAAAAGTAAAATAACCCATAAAAACAACAGCAATCAAGAGAAAAATCATTAGGTGATTAGTTTTATTTTGTATATTCATATTATATCAGACGTTTAGAGGTATCGAATATTACACCCTCTTAATCTCAATGTATTATACCCAAAATCGCGATAGCGTAAAATGGGTATACTACTTTTGACCATATCCTTTCGCTAATTTAAATGTTTTGAAGCTATCTCCCAACTTTATTTCTTCCACATAATCAAGAAATTCTTTTGGTAAAGGTGAGGGTCCAACCCAAACACTTTTTTGGATCATTACGAAATGAAACTTTTTCAAATGAAAACGAAACCAGTCTCTTTCTTTTTTCATACTTTGCGGAATATCATATATTACGAGCAAATTTTTTGGTAAATTTTTATCAACCTCAATATTTAGCTTTTTTAAAAAATCTCTTCCACTTTCTAAAAACTCAAGTCCTTTATAAGTAATAAAATATTCACCTTTTTGTGTTCTTTTAATAAATCCCTTCTTCTGTAAAAGTGACGCATTGTTCGCGAGTGTTTGAAACTTATGATGCTTAAAATCGGGTAAACCAAATAGCCCGACTCGCACGCCTTTGTATCTAAGCACGTGTTTATCTTTTGCTAAATATTTCAATATCTCTCTTTCTACACTCATATCTAATATATTATCAAACTTACCGAAAAAACGCCATGGCGTTTTTTCGGTAAGTAGTATTCTGTATATATTAGAAATATTTTACATAATATTATTTCTTTCGTGCTAATTTTCTAAGATAGGTTTACCTCCAACAGAATCAAAAATTATATTACCTTTTTGGAATGTGATGAGATAGGGTATCGAAAATGAATCGAGGCGGTTGAGAACTTCTTTGTGCGGGTGACCGTACTTGTTGTTAAGGCCAGCAGAAATTACTGCGTATGATGGAGCGACCGTAGAAAGCCATTCACTACTAGATGAGGTCTTGGAACCATGATGGCCCAATTTTAAAATATCAGATTTCAAATCATTTTGTGAATTTTCAGCAAGAACAATATCTTCAGTTTTTACTGTTGCATCCCCCATCATCATATACGAACTATTTCCATATGTGATACGCCCAACTATCGAACCATCATTTGTAGTCCAGGACGACACATCTCTGTCTGGAAATAAAATATGAAAGACAACATTGTTTTTCTGATCAAGAATAATATTCATTCCCCTTCGAGCAATAATTTTAGGAATTTTTTTCTCAGCGATTAAATTTTCAAGTGATGCATAGGTTTGAGAATTTGAAATTGTCCCAGGCTCAAGGATTGCGCCAACATTGTAATTTTTTATTATATTTAGGAATCCATAGTAATGGTCTTTGTCTGGATTTGTCACCACGAGGATATTTATCGAGCGATTACCAAAAGGCATAAGCTCTGCAAGCCGAGTTGTGGTGAGATTTGTAGGTCCGCCGTCAATAATCATTTGATTGCCATTTGGAGCTTCGACGTAAATAGAATCCCCTTGACCGATGTCCATATATGCTACTTTTAAATTTTTAGAATTATTATTTTTTTCAGTAAAAGCAAAATAGCTTACTACTAATGATGAGAGGAGTAAGATGGCAATCAAATATTCCAACTGCCCTTTTTTGTACATCATTCAAATTCTGTTGTTGCCGGCGGCTTTGGTGTCATGTCAAAAAGTACGCGTACAATTTCTTTATGTTGAGTGAGCGCACTAGTAATTTCATTTACAACATTTTCTGGGAAATAATACCCTTGGGCTGTCATAAAATCTATCGTCTTTACTGCGCGTACAAGCAGAGAGTAACCATAGACTCTTTCATCCCCTTTCACCCCGACAGATTGAATACCAATAAGACAAACTACGAGTTGAGAAATTTCTTTTTCCAAATTATGTTTTTTTACAATTTCTGTCACTGTGTTATCTGCCATACGAACTAAAGAAATATAATCTTTTGAAACTGGTACACCGACTACACGCAAATAAAGTCCAGGACCCGGAAAAGGATTTCTTTCATAAACTTCCTTTGGAAGATTTAATGTTCGAGCGATTTCACGAACTTCATATTTAAATAAATTTCTAAATGGATGCAGATCATCGACACTCCATAAAAGTCCGACATTGTGATGAGTTTTTATAAGAGCCGATTTTCCAGCTTCTCCGCTTTCTATAATATCAGTCGCAAGTGTGCCTTGAATCATAAAACCTGCATTGTGTTTCAAAATTTGCTCTTCAAAAATTTTACTGTAAACTTCACGAAACTTTCCACGTTTTTCCTGAGCATCTGTCGTCGTAGAAATATTTTTTATAAATTCATCCTCGGCTGAAATTACCACGAGGTTACTCACATGAGCACTCTTTGCATTTATTTTTAATTCCGCTAGTTCACCTTCACGTAGTCCTCCAGTGTCGATTGCCACACATACGAGCTTGTCTCCAAGAACCGGAGCGAGCAATGCTGCAAGAGTGGTAGAATCCACTCCACCAGAAAGTCCGAGAATAACATTTTTACCTAGAGACGTATTTACCACGTCTAAAACTTCTTTTTGAATTTCTTTTATTATATTTGTTGGATTCCAATCAATTTTTGTTTCGCAAATATTCAAAAAATTCTGCAAAATTTTCTTTCCTTCTTTTGTATCAACGACTTCAGGGTGAAACTGAATACCTAAAATTCTGTTTTCCGCATCGGTCATAGCTGCATAACCTTTTGTTGTACCTATAGAATGAAAACCTTTTGGCAATTCTTTCACAGTATCTCCGTGGCTCGCCCATACTTGCGTTTGTTGTTCTACCCCCAAAAATAGTGGGTGGTTTACATCGAGTGAAACCATCGCCGGACCGTATTCACGATGCAGTAGTGGCCTATCTACTACTCCACCTAGGGTATGAGAAAGTAATTGCATACCGTAGCAAATACCAAGTACTGGGTATTTTACTCCTGATAAATCAAGGTTTTCTGGTAGTTGTGGAGCATTCACATCATGCACACTGTGATGACTTCCAGACAAAATGACACCTTTTGGAGTGTTTTGAGATAAGAAATATATAGCTTTTTCTGGTGGCAATATTGCACTTCGGACCCCTAGCTCTCTTAGAGTCCTGCCGATGACGAGAGTGTACTGTGAACCATAATCAACAATCAATATTTGAATTTCATTCATAGACTTATAATAGCAGAATTTGCTATACTTGCGAATATGGATAAATTTATTGCAAAAACTTTTGAAATTCCAGAGCTCGCAGGAATCTCGAAAAAAAATATAGAAGAGCACTTAAAACTTTATGCGGGTTATGTTAAATTTGCAAATTACGCGCAAAACAAAATTGCAGAACTTTCAAAAGATAGTGAAAAAAATGCATATGAAATCGGCGAACTTTCTCGTCGTTTCGCTTTTGAATACGATGGAATGAGAAATCATGAAATATATTTCAGCCAATTTCAAAATGGTTCGACTACGCTCACCACAGGTGGACTACTAAGCAAAGCAATAATTCAAGAATATGGTTCATTTGATAATTTTATTTCTAGAATGAAAAATTTGGCAATGACTCGTGGTATCGGTTGGGCAATGCTTTATTATGATAAGGAAGCAAATAGTATATTAACTCAATGGGTAGATGAACAACACTTGGGACACTTACAAGGTCTAAAACCAATAATAGCAATAGATATGTGGGAGCACGCTTATGTCTACGACTACGCCACAAGTGAAAAGAAAAAATACGTTGAAGCTTTTTTTGTAAATCTAAATTGGAATGTTGTAGAAGAAAATTTCAAATCTTTACTTTAGCTTTCTTTCCCCATATCCACCAAATATAATAACTATATATTATGACCATTATGATAAATGGAAAGCTTTTTATTGCTACTGCAGAAAATGGTAAATTGGAAAATAAATGAATTATAAAAAGTTCATATTTGAGTAATGCATATGCAATATATGCAACAAGTATTGAAAACATTTGAGAAATATACCCCAGAAAACCCACAACAAAACCAAAACCCATAGTAAGTGGCACAAGTGGTAGTACGAGCATATTCGCAGGTATTGCAACTATTGAAAGTACACCCATTTTATAAAGCAAAAATGGTAAAACAAATATATTTGTGGCTACTGTCGAGGAAATAACGTCGCGCATTTCCATTTTTTCCGCAATAAAATAAAACCACGGTTTAACTTTTGGTGCTAAATACACAATACCAATTGTTGCAAGAAATGAAAGTTCAAATGAAACATCAAATACTAAAATTTTTGGATTCTGCAAAAGCATTAAAAATAAAGTAGCAAGAAGTGCACGATCGATATTATAATTTCTATTTGTAGCTCGGGCGAAAAGGGAAAGTATTGCCATAATACTTGCGCGAATTACAGTCGCTCCGGCTCCAGTCATCAAAGCAAATAAAATAATTGTAAAAATTCCAAAACCAATTGAAAAAGTAACGGGTAAAATTAAATTTAAAACTTTCATTATTGCATTTGATACAATCGTGACATTGTAACCAGAAATCGCGACCATATGTATCGTACCTGTTCGCACGAAGTCATTTGTGAGATCCTTACTAATTGTTTTTCTAGCACCTAAAATAAGGCCTCCCATAAATTGCCCAGTGTCACCTGGTAATACCCTGGAAACATTATTTAGAAAACTTTGCTTAAATTTGTATAATTTTTCTTTTATTACACTACCGTTGTGATGAGAAATAATTCTTACACTCGCTTTTGGTAAAGTGTAAAAAATATCATCCTTACCAAGATATGATATATAGTCAAAATCTTTTCCATAATCTGTCTGGAAATTTGTAGGCTTTGCTATTACACCGGAAATATCAACAGAGTCCCCGTAAGAAACATTACCTCCAAGTGGAACGCTTGCCAAAATTTGCGCATTTTCACCATTTGGAAATTTACCTTCAATTAAAATTTTTTCACTAAAATCTGTATCATATGTCTCGCTCGAAACAATACCAGTAATTTCTGTATTTTGACCAACATAAATATCTAGTGAATTTTTAATTTTCTCATCTGCAATGAAACTCCAATGAAAACGCAATATACCAAGACTAATAAATAACAAAAACACTGCACTTAATATTACAAATTTACTTCTCGATATTAAAAAATAGTATAAAAAAATTCCTGCTGTTATACAGAAACATAAAATAACTTCATAAGTCAAAAAAATAAATACAGAATGTAAAAATATTCCAAGTGTGAAACCAAAAACTATCACAAGAACAGTTTTTGCAGACATTATAATATTCTAACACAAAGAAAAAGCAGATTAACAAATTATGAGTCGCGTCGGAGCCCCCCCGTAGAGAGGATTAAGCACGAATAATTTGTTAATTTGCTTTGTATTTAAGATAGTTATCGATTGAGCCCACAAAAAGCATAGGTCTTTCGCCATCAGCAAAACTTGTAGCTATCACATCACATCTTTCATTGTCTTCAACCCCAGAGTGACCTGCAACTTTTTTCCAAGACAAATCTCGATCTAACTTAAATTTCATTGCAAGACCTAAAAGTTCTTTCCATAAATCTTGATTTAAAACTTCTTTTTTATCTGCTGTCCGCCACCCATTTTTCTGCCATGAATAGACCCAAGTTGTAATACCATTTAATACATACGCAGAATCAGTATGAACTATAATTGGCATTTTTTTTAATTCTTCTCTCTTGTCCACAAAATGCAGTGCCTCAATAGTAGCCCTGAGCTCCATTCTGTTGTTCGTCGTGTGAGCCTCTCTTCCACCCAGCTCCCAAACCTTCCCTTGGCCACCAGAGTTTTGGAACAAAACGACGGAGGCCCAACCTCCTGGACCCGGATTACCTTTTGATGAACCATCTGTATAAATAATAATTTCTTTCATAAAAAATAGTATAACACTAAATATAATACATATTTAAAATAAACCCGGAATAAACATATACGGAACCTTTTCCATATATTCCATATAATCACTATCATGCATCAAATGTTTTTCTTCTGTCACAGCTCGCAAATAATAAATAAAGCTCCATGCACAAAGACTAAATATAGCAACAATACCAAATTTAACAATAAAAGGAATCCCCATAACCCACCAAACTAAATTCTTTGCTATATATGCAGGATGTCTTACATATTTGTATGGACCAGAAGAAACAATACCTCTATTTGTTAAATTTGAAGCTTTAAATCCCAAGGCAATAGATGCAAACAAATAAATAATAAATAATAATATTGCCAGAATACTAAAAAGAAAATTTAATTTAATATTTCCAAAGTCGCTAAAATCTGATGAATACCATCCTAAAATCTTACCAGTAAAATCATTAAATGGTGGGTAACATACCAAAACCACAAACCACCCTAGGGCTGTAGACTCAACAGACTTAACTATATTTTTTAATCCTCTTGATTCCACTAAATACCCGAAGCTAAAAATAAGGGTATCTATTATAAGGATTAAATAAAAAATAATTCTAATATAATAAAGATTGATATTTTCCAAATTCAAATTAAAAGAATGCTGTGACGCAAATAAATTTCTCAATATATAAATATTACCAATAGTGAAGTGTAACATTAGTGGTACAAAAAATATTTTTACACCATAAAAGAGTAAGGAAATTTTTTCATTTTGCGCAATAACGAAATCACTTTTAATTTTATTTTTAAAAATATAATTAAATATTTTTATTAGACCTAGTTTAATTTGATTAATTCTTGATTCTTCAAAATTGTCTTGTTTTCTAAAAAAAATACTGAAGCAATACAATAACAATAGGATTAAAATTATATTGAATGCTTGTACTCCATATAAATTACGAGTAAAAGATAGTGATGATAGGATTAAAAGAGGTATACCATAAACTAAAAAAGTATATTTTATTAATTTAATTTTGTTATTCATATTATTTCAATATATCAACGATTCGCAACCTTATCTCGTTTTTACCAGCAAAACGAGAAAATTCTAATGTAGCAATAAGATTTATTTTATTTCCTATTTCAATTGGTATAGAAAAGTCATCAAAAGTTTTAAAAAATGCAATTGCGGTGATTTTTTTCCCTCGAGAATTTTTAAATTTTAATTCAAGATGATTCTTTTCTTTACCAAAAAGTTTTGCTTCACTAATTTCAATAGTTTCAAAGAGAAAAGTTGGTTTTGGATTTCCAAGCCCACATGGTGAAAATTGTTCCACAACTTTCCACAAATCTGCATCTACAGAATCTACTGAAATTTTTGCATCAACTTTTACATCACCGATACCTTCTTCTTTTTCTTTCGCCTGCCCTGAACTTGTTGAACGGGTCAACTCATGAAACGCTTTTTCAATTCTTTCAGGCAAAAAATGAATTTCTTCGCGTGACACAGAAAAACCTCCAGCAAGTTCATGCCCACCAAAACCCATAAATGCAGTATTTATGTGCGTCATAAGTTCCACGACATTGATTGTTCCGTCTGACCGACAAGAACCCTTTATGTCACTATCACCATTTTGCCCCCACACAAAAGCTGGTTTTCCATAGTGATCAGTGAGTTTCCCAGCGACAAGCCCAAGTACCCCAAATTGCCATTTAGGATTGCCCACGACGATTACAGAGCATTCCTCGCGGTCCTTAAGTGTCGCATGCACATCTTTCATAATGCCTGCGACCAAAGTTTTACGTGTGTCATTTATTTTTGTCAGATGTGTTGCAAGTGCAATTGCTTCTGCTGGTTTTTCTGTTACCAATAATTCAAAGGCTCGATCTGGATCATCCATTCTTGATGCTGCATTTAACCTTGGTGTCACCATAAAAGTAATGTCTTCTTCTGTTAGATATCTTTGTTCAATTTTCATAGCAGAAAAAAGTTCTCGCAACCCTAATCGTGGAGATTTTTGCAAAACTTTTATACCAAAAAATGCTATCGCTCTATTTTCATTTACGAGTGGAACCATATCAGAAAGTGTCGCAAGACCTGCCATATCAAGAAGCCATTTTTCCGCCCCTTCCTTTATTTTCCAATACTCTCCATATTTTTTTATAAGTCCCTGCACCAACTTAAAAACAACTCCGGCACCGCAAAGCATCGAGTCAGGATAACTTCCCAATTTTGGATTTACTATGGCATACGCTTTCGGAAGTATTTCGTGTGGGATATGATGATCTGTAATAATTACATCTATTCCATTTGCTTGTGCTTCAGCAGTTTCAGCAACTGCAGTGATACCCAAATCAATAGTTATTAAAAGTTTTGTTCCATCTTCAATAAAACCTTTTATTGCTTCCATGTGCAGTCCATATCCTTCATCGTGGCGATGTGGAATATAATAGTGCACATTTTCATATCCTATTTGTTTAAAAAAATCATGGAGAACCACAGCTCCAGGAATACCATCACAATCATAATCACTGTAAACTGTAATCAGCTCTTTCGCTTCCACCGCTTCAAAAATACGCACACAAGCACGCTCCATATCGTGCATTAAAAAAGGATCATAAAAATCTCTTTCATAATTTGGTCTCAAGAATTTTTCTTTAGCCTCTGCGCCTTCTATCCCCCTATTTCTTAAAAGCACGCCCATTAAATTTTCCACATCTTGCATAGAAATGATTTTAGCATATACTTTGCTTATGAACGACTTAAATTGTATTTTCTGTAAAATTGTAAAAGGTGAAATTCCTAGCGAAAAAATTTATGAGGATGAAAATTTGCTCGCTTTTATGGATATTTTTCCTATCAATAAAGGCCACGTACTTATAATCACAAAAGACCACTATCAATGGATGCAAGACGTGCCAGATGAATTGATATCAAAAAGTTTTATTAAAACAAAAGAATTGATAACCGCTATAAAAAATGGAGTTGGTGCAGACTACGTACAAATATCAGTTGTAGGAAAAGACGTCCCACATTTTCACATACACTTAATTCCCCGCTTCAATGATGACGGTTTTTCAAATTGGGAAACAAAAAAATACGAAGAAGGAGAAATAAAAGAATTTGCTGATAAAATAAGAGGTTAGGTATTTTCCTTCCTTGATAACCCAGTAGGTCAATGTTCTCATTGAGGGATGGTTTCGAAGGGCGGATGGGTTTTATTATTTGAGTGCCCTTATTCCAGGCAGTGTGCCTTTTGCTAGAAAATCCAAAGTTGCTCCACCACCTGTAGAAACAAAAGTAAATTTATGAGAAAGTTTTTTACGCTCTACAAGTACTGCAGTATCTCCACCACCAATTATTGTCTCACCTTTAGCTTTTGAAAGCAGGTCAAGAAGTTTTTCTGTGCCTTTTACATAACCACCTTCGTAGTAACCCATCGGCCCATTCCAGAGGATTACTTTTGCTTTATTTATAAGTGGCGCCAATGCTTCAATCGAAGGCAAACCTGCATCATAAATCATTTCATCTTTCTCTACAGCCTGTGCAGATACCGTGCTCGATTTTTTTTCTTTATCTACAACTAAAACAGTGTTAGGAATAATTAATTTTTTATTCTTTAGTATATTTTTTACAGAAGGTGCTTCTTTATCATATATAGATTGACCAATTTCAAAACCTTCATCATAAAAAAAATTATTTGCGAGTACTCCTCCAACAAAAACATTGTCCGCAATTTTCAAAAATCTTTTAAGTAATGGTAATTTGGTTTCAATTTTTGCTCCACCTAAAATAAAGAGAAATGGTTTTTTTGGTTTTAGTGCTTTTGAAAGCTCTTTTACCTCACGTTCCATTTGGAGACCTGCAAATGCTGGCAACAATTTTGGTAAAAGAACAATTGAAGAATCTGCTCTGTGTGATACAGGAAAAGCTTCATTTACATAAAAATCTCCATATTTTGCAAGCTCTTTTGCAAATTTTATATCTCCATCTTTCTCACCAACGTTGCTACGTAAATTTTCCAACAAGACAACATCACCATTTTTCATATCTTCAATTACTTTTTTTGCTTTTTCACCAAAAATTTCAGACACAAATGTAACTTTAGTATTTTTATTTAAAATTTTTGCGACAGGAGCAAGGGATTCTTTTGGGTCTCTACCAATATGACTTATGAGAATTATTTTTGCACCTTTCTTTTTCAAGAGCTCAATACTAGGAAGTATAACTTTGATTCGGAGAGTATCAAGAATTTTTCCGTTATCAATAGGCACATTGAAATCGACACGCATTAAAACTTTTTTTCCTTTGCAATTTTTTATCTGTTTTATTGTTCTCATTTTATTTAATATCAGATGCTATTTTTAAAATTTTCCCAAACTTTTTTGCATCCAAGCTTGCACGCCCGAGCAATAATCCAAAAGCTCCTCCTAAGGTCATAAAATTTCCAGCATCACTCTCGTCCGCAGAACCACCATAAAGTATAGGAATTTCTTTTACTATTTTCTCATCAGTAATATCTGATACAACTTTTTTAATAAAAATATTCATCTCAAGTGCTTCTTCTGAAGTTGCGGTACGTGTAGCACTAGCACCAATAGCCCACACGGGTTCATAGGCAATAATTATATTTTTTATTGCAGACTTTGGTATATCTAAAAATGCATATTTAATTTGATTTGCAACAAATTGTAAATATGTATGGGCTTCGTCGCGTTCTCTTTCACCCACACAGAGAATTGGGGTGATTTTATTTTTTAATAAATTTTTTATTTTTAGATTTATCTGTTGGTCAGTATCACTAAGCGCTCGGCATTCTGAATGGCCTACAATACAGTACTTTACTCCAAGAGATGCGAGCATTGATGCAGATACGCCCCCTGTAACTGCACCTGACTCAAGATGTGAGACATTCTGAGAACCCAAACCGATACGCCCCATACCTATTTTTTTTAATGTTTCTAAATATACAAACGGAGCACATACTATAATATTTGCCTTTGACCCTACTATATTTTTCTTTACTTCTTTAAATAATTTTTCAGCCTCTTTTTTTGAAGCTGGATTCATTTTCCAATTCCCAACTATGATTTTTTTCATAGCTGTATTATAGCAACAAATGAGGAGCACGAACAAATCTGCGGGAATTACTGCGACTCCCCCCAACCATTTATGGTCCACGCACCAGAAGGCCCACCGATGAAATTTTGATTTATAAGCCCACTGTCATACACAAGTTCGGAACTACTTCCAAGACTTATTCCATACCCAGTAATTTGCCTTGCATAAGCATTTCTTCTTGTAGTTATTGTGCCATTAGCTGCGTATAAAATACCAGCATCAACATGACTAGCCAAATTTATAGCATTATTATTATTGATATAATTATCATGATTTTCATAATAATTATGGCTATTATTATCACACCCATTACCACTTGGACAGGTGCTGGTAGTTAATGTTAAAACATAACTTCCCACTGTTCCTGAATTTTGAAGATTACCATAGCGCTGAACGGTAACAGTGCCATTTACAATAATAGCTACGCTTGAAGCGCCATATGAAGATGAGGGTTGAATAGTTGCACTATTATCTACAATAAGATTTCCTGTTACCCATATATTTCCTGTTAAAGAAAGGGTATGACCATTGTCTACCACAAGATCTCCAACTATCTTCTTTGGTCCTAATGACACATTATTTGAATTAATAGTATAATTTCCATTTATAGTGCCACCTGTTAATGCGTCATTCTCCCAATCAGCAATATTTTGGTCAGAAATTGGAAAACCTATTGGAGGTGAATCAGCAAGTGAAGTATTGCAACTTTTATTATTGTGACTTCCTGTTTGACAATAATTTGTTCCAGCAATATTTGAATTTGTAACTGAATGAGCATATGTATTTCCGACATTATTTGTTCCAACATTAATATTATCAATTGATCCACTTCCTCCATTTAAAAATACTTTAAAGAAAATGTCAGCATTTGATGGATTGTTTGCATTCCAAATATTTTGATTATTGTCTTCTTGCCTATAATAATTTCCAATTTTTGAAGTACCATTGTTATAAGAAGCATTGGCACCAATTGTATAATAATTTTCATGTGAACTTCCTCCATCAAAAACTATCCAATATGTAGTATTTGTCGACAATTGTGGATTTGTACTAAATGTAATATTTACCCATCCATATGTAGTAGAAACAAGAGATGCAGAGACGGTGCTCCTTGTTAAGTAATTATTACTCGGTAGACCGTTATTGTTATTTACAATATAAACGTAACCATTTGATGGACTACCTATCTTTTTAAGATACAAAGATATTTGGCTCAATCTCCCACTTGTACTCACCTGAAAACTTTGAGCTATGTCTGTCGTATTTGAATTTTGATTTAGGGTAATGTTGTATGCTGGAGTTCCAGATCCATTTTGTTGGTCCGCACTCGATGCAATACTATTTGCTGCAGTTGCACTTCCTGTTACACTTGCGTTACTACCTTGGCCTCCTGAAATATTTCCATTTGAATAAACACTTCCATTTACTACTGTACTTTGCCCCATTGAAAGTCCTAAATCTCCTGCCTGAATTCCATATGTAAATGAAAGCCCAGAACCGACATTGACTGCTGCAGAAATTTTTCTTTGATAATTTGAAACATTTCCTGTCGATAAAATATTTTTAATTCCCAAACCTGCATCGGTGATTGTAGTCGTCGCAGAACTCGAATTTAAAGAAATAGTCTCGGTATTTGAAATAGTCATTCTGTTTTGCAGTCTGTACAATGCATCTTCAACTCCAGACTCAGCCAAATAATAACTTTGTTTAGAGGAATATGACTGACTCGAAACATGATACTCTCGCGATACGGGAGAAACAATACTTCCAATCACCGCAGTAGAAGAAAGCATAAAAAATACCACAGCAATCAAAAGCGCAGCACCCTTATCTAATTTAATTTTTTTAATATATTTTTTCATTTTTAATATGCTCCACGCAATATACTAGTATCATAAAAATTTTCTGTATGGGTCGTGATCTTATTATCACGCAAAGTCATTTCAACTTTTATAGCATAGCCGTGAATTGTCGTGATTAGTCTGAAAACCAAATTTGTCACAGTGACATTTGAACTTGTGATATTACCTGTTACCACAGAATTTTCAGTCAAACGAACTGCACCATTTGAAACATCAAATTTAACTACCTTTGCATTTCCATTTGAATCAGTGGTGTTTAAAGTAAGTACACCAGGACTTGCATCTAGGGTACTATGCGCACTGTCTACAGAAACTGCATTTCGAATTTCACTTGTTATGCGATTCATAGAACTTGTACTCGAGTCCAAAATAGCATTGTTACCTCGAATTCTTGTGTAAGTCTTCGTCATTATCATTACAGAATTAATAAAAACTATTGAAAAAATAGTAAATAAAACAACGTAAATCAACATTTCAATCAATGAATCTCCTTTATTTCTTTTTTTAAAAAAATTATTCATTAAGATAGAATGTCAGATACATAAAATGCTAAAGTTTTTGTGACCGTATTTCCAGCACTTAACCACGATACAGTGACTGTTACTTTCTTTGTACCAGTGTCATTTGTTCCACTGCTTGCAATATCATCATTTCCGTCACGATTTACTGCAGAAATTACTATAATTCTAGTAAATCTTGTGTCTACAGTAGAAGGAGTAGCGGAAAGTGACCAGACACCAGAACTATACCCAAGATAATAATTTGTTCCAGCAGTAAGACCTGTTATATTTGACCAACTATTATCACGAATTATTTTTACTGCTTCAGCCCCTTCTTCTAATATGTATCCTGCCTGAGTATTTCTTAAAGCCAAATCATTCACAACAACAGTTTGATTTATCACGCCAGTAATTGCCACAGTAAGTAATGTTACAATCGATGCAACTACAACAACCTCAACTAAAGCTGCTCCAGTTTTTTTATTACTTCTCATATTACTATTATACATTATTTTTTTCTAGGAGCCACTAACCAAACCGGTTTTTATTATTGTAATTGTTTTTGAAATAGAATTATTCCCGCCAGAAATCAAAGTGAGTGTTCCATCTTCTGCTGTGGTACCTGTAATTCTATCAAAAGTAACATTGGATCCTGCACCTGTGAGGGAAATTGATGACATTGTTACGCTACTATCAAAAGTAACAGTTACATTTGTTGATAGATTTGCCGTGTAAGTACTTCCAATAAACATTACAGCTTTGTCTGACTGAAAATGAACACTGTAGTTTGTAGAATTTAATGAAGATATAGTATTTTCTCGTGCCGTATTTAATAATGAAATGACATCTCCTTCTGCTCCTGCTAAAATTTGTACTTTACTTGAATTTCCAAATGAAATTACAACAGCTGCACCAATTATAATAATAATTGAAATAGTAATTACTGCCTCAAGTATTGTAAAACCACTGCTAATTTTTTTAAAATAATTATTCATTTATCCAATATTATTCATTAGTGAGTACATAGGTGTGATCATTGAAACTGCGAAAAATCCAACACCTGCACCAATAAATATCATCATTATTGGCTCAATAATCGTAGAAAGATCTTTTGTCCTGTCGTCTACTTCTCCCTCATAAAAATTCGCAATATCTACAAGCATTGCAGATAAATTTCCAGTTTCCTCACCCACTTCAACCATTTCTCCTACCATCACAGGGTATAAAAAATCATTATCTTGAAAAATTTTAGAAAGATTTCCGCCCTTTTGTACTGTGGCAATTGCATTGTCGATTACATCCTTATAATATGAATTTTGTAATACCTCCTTTGTAATTTCAAGTGATTTTGTCATTGCTACACCTGAAGCCAAAAGTGAAGAAAGTGTACGAGCTGTTCGTGCAGAATTCATTTCTTTTACCAAAAAACCTATTACAGGCAAACGAAGAATTGCAAAATCGGCCCCTCGTTGAACTTTTTTAAATCGAAATAAATATTTAAAAGTTATAAATAAGCCAAAGACAATTCCAGCAAAAGCAAAATAATGTTGCTTCATAAAGTCACTGGCTGAAATAACAAACTGAGTACTTGCTGGTAACTTTGTTCCCATATCGGTAAAAGTTTTTGTAAGAGTTGGAACCACAAAGATAAGCATAAGCACTGCAATGATTACAATAGCAATAAGAATAATCATAGGGTACATTAATGCACCTTTAATTTTTTTATTTAGTGCATAACTTTTTTGCATATTTTGCCCAATTTCTTTAAGTGCAGCAGAAAGTCCACCCGATTCTTCTCCAGACCGTATCATTGAAACAAAAAGTGGAGGAAAAACTTTTGGATATTTTTCAAGACCTTGCGACAAAGTCCCCCCTTTGTCCAATTCATCCATGATTGTTCCCATTATTTTTTTAAATTCTGCATTTGTTGCTTGTTTTTCTAAAACTTTAATCGCGCGAAAGAGTGGGAGTCCTGCTGTAAGCATTCCGGAAAGATTTTTTGTAAACATTATTTTTTCAGAAAGTGAAACATGCCCCAGCAAGCCATTTATATATGCTGATGAAAAGACCTTGTCTTTAACTTCTGTTATCACAAGAGGAACATTTCCATCGTCGCGAATTGTTTTTGCCAAAACAAATTTATCTGCCGATTCAGCAAATTCTTCAAAAATTTCTCCACTTTTTTTTAATGCTTTATATTTAAAATGCATATTATTCTGAAACAACTCTTAATACTTCTTCGGTCGTAGTAATACCTTGTACTGCAAGGAAAATTCCATCTTCTAGCATTGTCATCATTCCCTCAGACTTTGCTTGCTTTTCTATTTCGTCCTGAGAAGAATGTTTCAATATCAACTCTTTGATCGCAGGTGAAACTTTCAACACTTCATGAATTCCCATTCTACCAGAATATCCATCAGGAGACTCGGGGGTTTTTTGAGCTTTGTAAAATGGGATTTCTTTCCATGTTGCATCTTCTGCTACAATTTTTTCTTTTTTCAAAAATTCCATCATACGATCAAGGTCAACAGATTTTGATAAAACATCCAATTCAACTTCACTCATAAAATATTTTTCTCTTGCACCAGAAAGTTTTCGAACCAAACGCTGTGCAATGACTGTTTTTATCGTTGAGACAATAAGAAATGGCTCAACTCCCATATCTGAAATTCTAGGCACAGCACCAGCTGCACTATTTGTGTGTATTGTCGAAAGCACCAAGTGACCAGTAAGAGATGCATTGACAGCAAGCGAAGCCGTCTCTCCATCACGAATCTCTCCCACCATTATAATGTCTGGATCTTGACGAAGCAGTGTACGTAAACCATTTGCAAAAGTTAAACCAATTTCAGATTTTGTCTGTGTTTGATTTATGCGAGCCATTTGATATTCGATCGGATCTTCAATTGTAGAAATATTTACCTCTGGTGTATTTAAAATATCTAGCATTGTATAAAGTGTTGTCGTCTTTCCAGATCCAGTAGGGCCCGCAGCGAGTATCATTCCTGTCTTTTGTTTCATTGCTTCGTGAATCCATTCGAGTGCATCGCCATGAAAACCAAGTTTCTCCAAAGTGAAACCGTGGCTACTTTCTCGCAAGATACGAATTACTGTTTTTTCTCCAAAATATGTAGGTAGTGTTGAAACACGAAAAGAAACGTTACCATCTTCGTTAGAAATTTTAAATCTACCATCTTGGGGTAAACGTTTTTCATCCAATTTTAAATTTGAAAGAACTTTTATACGAGCAGTGATTCCTGCTGCAGCTTCTTTTGGTAAGACCATCGCATCGTGCAAAAGTCCGTCGATTCTATAGCGAACCACAAGAGACTCCTCGCCTGGTTCAATGTGCACATCAGAAGCTCCTTGCGAAATTGCGTGTGAAATTAAAGTGTCGACAATTTTCATCACAGGCAAATCTTCTGCCATTGCTTTCAAATCTTCTGCTGTAACCGCTTCCCCATTTTCTTCTGCGACAGTTTTAAGTGAATTTGTTTCTTTTTGAATAATGTCATCAAATTCAGCTTTCAAACTTTTTTTATATTGAGCTAGTGCGTTTTTAATTGAAGCGACGTCTGTAAGACGAGGTAAAATTTTTACACCAACTTTCTTTTTAATTGAGTCGATAGTTGGAAGGTCATCAAAATCAAGCATTGCGACCTCTAGCCCCGCAGATGTTTGTTTATACGCAATAATATTATGAGCTTTTGCAATTGGTTCTGGAATTAGTGACAAAATACTGAAATCAATTTTTTCATTTGTGAGAGTCACAAAAGGAATTCCTAAAACATATGCTTGCATATGGCGTAAATCATTTTCTGTAATTTTTCCATTTGAAACCAAAACTTCTCCGGGTGTTTGATTTTTTTCTCCAGCAATTTTTTCCGCATCAGAATAATCTGTCTTACTCACAAGACTCGATGCAAGAATAAATTTTTTCAATTGGTCTTCTTGTATTTGCAAAGTACTTTAATTATAGCAGGTAACAAAAAATCCGCCACGTGGCGGATTTTTTGTTTGTAAAATTAATATTACATCCCTACAAGATACCCTACTTGAGTATTTTGAACTGTAATAGAATTATTATTATCAAAACAAGTTGGGCTCATTGTAAGTGTCCCAACCAATGGATTATAACAAGCTGAGTTTTCACTGTAGACTGGAATACCAGGTGCTTTCCAAGTTGCATTACCATTTGCATCGTTGGAAGTTAAAATTTTTCCTGCACCAGGAGATCCCCCCGTAATTTTCAATTTTCCATTTATAACAGCATCTCCACCATATGTACTATCTCCAACCGTAAACTTAGCGTGATTTGGATCTTTCCACCCCCCTACTGTTAAGTCTCCAGAACTAGTTTCTGTTGTGTAAGAATCCTCAATATTTGTCGCGGGTGTGTTATTTGCACCCGTAAATTTAGCTAAGTGTGTACCTTCGCCAGTTGAGGTAACACCTGTTGTAGTCGTGGTATTAGAACTTGAAGAAGTACAGTTTGTACTACCTCCGTTTCCATCAGAAAGACAGACATTATGGCCAGCTACCACAAGGTCATTTGTGGACATTGTATTTGCAAATAAATTACTTGCTACTTCTACTCTTTGTTTAAATAACGATTCAACGTCAACATTAAATTGTGGATTTAATGGCATGCTGATCAAAGCAGTCATATTGGGAGCTTGCATAATATTTGAATTAGCATTTGCGTATGTACATGGCAATAAACCATTTGGATAATTTGATGCTGATGGATCGGTACAAAATTGACCTGGTGGATAATTACAAGGTAAAGGGTACCCGTAGTTACTTGCATTAATATCTAAACAAAACATAGGTAACTGATTATTGGTTGTTACATTCTGAACAGCATAAGCTACTTTTGGCTCTCCAAAAACCGCAGAAAATATTTTTGAAACAATACCTCCTGCGGATTTAGCCGATGCTAAATGGCTATTATTGTCAGAACTGGCTACAAACACTGGCGGCATTGCCATTGAAGAAAAATATGAAACTGGGCCAATATATACTGGATTAAAAAATGCTGAATAACCAAAAACACTTAAGCCCCCACTCATTGTTGCTGAACCGGTAATATCCAACTTTGTACTGTCTGGATCAAGAGTTGCAGGTACATCTGATTGACCAAGGTAAAGCTGACCTGCTTTTGGTTGAGGGTTTTTGCTTACATTAATAGGTGCTGCAATGTTATTTGCAGGTGCGCCACCTGGTGAAGGGTTCCAACCTGCAATTGGTCCATTGTAAGTGGCACAAACAGGTGGACATGTTATCGGTGGTGGAGCAGTTATAGCACTCGCAACCCCCACAGAAGACACGACGACCAATGCTAACAAAAATATTTTTATTGAATTCAGTATTTCTTTTTTCATAATGATAATTTTAACTAATAATAATTTTTAATTGATAATATATTATACACTTTATTTTTCATGATACACAGGACCAGGATGCACTTGCGACGCAGTAGTACACGGACCAACATTTTCTACAACCGACTGCGTCAAACTTCCTCTTGGATTACTGCATGTTATTGAATAGGTTGTAGTTTGAATAGGATGAACAACAGAAGAACCAGGAGCATTCGGATTTACTTGCGCACTAAAATTAGTTGATGAACAAGACTGAGAGCTTGTTGGAGCTGTCCAATTAAGTGTTACAGATGATGGTGCAGGGCAAGTATTAGGGCTTAATGTAAAATCTGGTAAATTATACAATATATTCACATGATGAACTGGTGTTGTGTACTGATTGTTATCAGTACAGGTTATATCATACTCTTGTCCATTTGTTGGAACACTTACAGACAGGCTAGCGGGACTTAAACCAAGTGGAACAGGAAATGTTGTGGCTCCACTCCAATCACCTCCACCAAGAGTTGGTGTACAGTGATCCCAAACTGTATTTGGGTCTGACTGTGGTGATAATTGCCATTGCAATGTTACTGGTGATGACCAGTCAACGCTCGTAATATTATTTGCAGCATTAAAAATAATATCAGGTGTTAATGCTGAATATGGATCCACAATTACCGTCGCAGTTGCAGAAGCACTACCTGGAGGACTTGTGCGTGTACAATTTAATGTATAAGTAAATGTTTGAGCAGTAGATGTTGTGTTTGCTGGGTAATGAATTGGTAAACCAGTACTATTATTCAAATTTCCTTGTGTATCAAAATTTACACCCGTACAAGAATCAACATTTAGAGTTGCCCATGTAAGATTTACATCTCCGCCAGTACTTGGCAACTGTGTTGAAGCAGGTAGCAATTGAGCCATCGGAGCACCATTGTCTGGCAACATTCCGACTCCAGAAAAATCAACCCAGCCAACAACATCTCCTCCCCAAGCATAACCAGTCAAAGTATTTGTTGATGAATTAAATGAAACTCCATCCATTTGTACACATCCTCCCCAACCTCCAGCTGTAGTAGGAATTCCACCTGAAATAAATCGTCCAAAACCAGTAATTGCACCAGAAACTGAGTTATATGAAGGAGTACTTGTCGAAGGACAAGGCATTGAAGTTGTTCGGGAGTCTGGAGATGAAACTGAACTTGATGTTAAATCCACAGGATTATAAGACAGCCATCCGATGTTTGATGACCATGCATAACCACTCCAAGTATTTGCAGATGTATCGAGAGTAACTCCACTCATGTCAATCCAGCCAATGTTTGAGGACCAAGCGTAGCCAGTGAGGTTTGTATTTACGGCTGCTTCTGCTTTTTTAGTATTTTGACTAAAACCAAAACCTGCAATAGCAAAAATAACCATTATTATAAAGGTGTATTTAATTTTTTTTGTGAATTTACTCATATTTTAGCTATTTACTGGCATTAGCTATTAAATCTAAGACATTTTTCTTTGCTTGAGTGTCAGGAGCAGATATTTTTGTATTTGTATTGGCTTTTGCCATTGTATTTAAAACACTTTTCTTAACTATCGGATCTACGGGTGCAGATGAAGCATCAGCGATTTTTTGCAGAATTTCCATTTTTTGCTGTGCTGTAGTTTTTACTTGTTTAGTTTGAATGAGTACAAAATACAAAACTACCATTACAGCAAGCACGCAAGCCAAACCAAGATATAAATTCTTTTTACCTTTTAATAAACCTTTTGGTGGTGACACAAAATTACTGGAACCATTTTGATTAGTATTTTCCATATAACTATATTGTATCACCTCTATATATAGTATGCTGTGGATAACTCACCACACTTTGACTTTTTTGGCTAATTTTGCTATATTATTTTTGTAAGTCGGTCGCGAACCCGACTTTTTTTCTTACTAATTTATAAAATTTAATATATAATAAAGCTATGTTAGACATCAAAACAATGAGATCTGCGCTAGAACAGCTCGAAGCTGAGCGTAAAATTCCAAAAGAAAAAATAATCGAAGCCATCGAGCAAGCTATGGCCGCTGCGTACAAAAAAGATTACGGAAAGAAAGGCCAAATCATACGCGCAAAATTTGATATTGAAACTGGTAAAACAGATTTTCTTCAAATTAAAATTGTTGTCGATGAATCGACAGTGCGTGTCACAGAAGAGGGTGCAGAGGAAGAGGAAATAGAAGAAGGCGATGAACGTCCACGTTTCAATCCTGAACATCACATTCTTCTTGAAGATGCTCGTAAAATAAAAAAAGGTGCACAAATCGAAGATGAAATTGTCTTCCCTCTTGAAGGAAAGGAAGATTACGGACGTATTGCAGCTCAAACTGCAAAGCAAGTTATAATGCAGAAAATCCGTGAAGCAGAACGCACATCTATTATCGACGAATACGGCACAAAAGAAGGTGAAATAGTAAACGGTGTTGTTCAAAAAGAAGAACGCGGAACTGTATATGTGGATTTCAATCGCGTTACTGGAATTATTCCTTATGAAGAACAAATTCCTGGTGAACACTATCGTCGTGGAGAAAGAATTCGTGCATATCTATATATGGTAGAAGAAACTCCTCGCGGAATAAATCTTCGTCTTTCTCGCACACATCCAAAATTAATTGAAAAACTTTTTGAATTTGAAGCTCCAGAAATTGCAAATGGTACTGTAGAAATTCGTAGCATTGCTCGCGAAGCTGGATCACGATCAAAGATTGCAGTATTTTCAAATGATGATCACGTAGATCCAGTTGGTTCTTGTGTCGGTCAGCGTGGAGTACGCGTCACAACTGTGATGAATGAACTCGGTGGTGAAAAAATCGATATCATTCCTTGGAGTGATGTTCCCTCACAATTTGTCGCAAGCGCACTCTCTCCTGCAAAAGTTCTCGATATACAAATTGACGAAGAAGAAAGAAAAGCTGTTGTTGAAGTAGCAGATGACCAGCTCTCTCTTGCTATTGGAAAAGGTGGACAAAATGTTCGCCTCGCCGCAAAGCTTACTGGTTGGAGAATCGACATCAAAGGCATAAAGGGTGAAGAAGTTGTTTCTTCTGACGAAGTTGGAAAAGAAATGACAGAAGAAGGTTTTGTAAAACTCGAAGATCTAAACAAAGACGAATTATAATTTAATAACAAATATTTTATGGCAAATATAAATCATAAACCATCGAAGTACATGTTAAATTTGCTTCATGTTCTGCCTCCTTTTGCAGACGAAGAAGCTGGTGTAGTAAATGCAATCATTGAAGTTTCTGCAGGTAGTATAAATAAATACGAACTCATTACTGAAAGTGGACAACTTAAACTTGACCGTGTTGGTTATTCTTCACTTTCTTATCCTTTTACATATGGAGCAATTCCTATGACATGGGACTACGATGGCGACCCACTCGATGTTGAAATAGTAAATATCACAGAACCCCTAGTTCCAGGATCACTCGTAGAGGCTCGCGTAATTGGTGTAATGAAATTTATCGACGGCGGTGAAGTTGACGACAAAATTATCGCAGTATTAAAAGATGATAAACGTTCAGATTACATAAAACACGTAGATGATTTAGGTGAATACTTTAAAACTGAAACAAAATATTTTTGGGAAAACATCAAAGCTCTTAAAAAACCAGGTACAGGAAAAGTTGAAGAATTTTTCGGACCAGAAGAAGCTATGAAAGTTCTAAAAGAATGTGCAGAGAAATACAATAAAGAATACGCTCCTAAGTTAGAGAATTAAAAGTTAAATTAAATATTTATGGATATTAAAATAAAAAAACTGCCAAAGAGCGAGCTATTTATTGAAGGTGAGCTTTCTGCAGAAAAATTTGCATCGTATGAAAATAAAGCACTCAAACATTTGGGTGAGAGAGTTGAATTAGACGGTTTTCGAAAAGGTCATGTGCCTGAAGCAATGCTACGCTCAAAAATTCCAGAAATGACTTTAATGGAAGAGATGGCAGAAATGGCATTGGGTGAAATGTACCCCGAGCTTTTAGAAGAAAATAAAATCGACGCTATTGGTCGCCCGGAAATTGCTATTACAAAGATAGCAAAAGGTAGTCCTCTTGGTTTCACTATCAAAACTGCAGTGCTTCCAGAGGTCACAATGCCTGACTATAAAAAAATTGCAAAAGAAAATTCTAAAATGGATGCAAGTGTAGATGTAGATGAAAAAGAAATTGATGACGCTCTTCTTTCAATTCGTAAAATGCGTGCTCATGACAAAATGCATGAGAACGATACACACGAAGAAGGAGAGGAGGCAAAACACGATCACGGAGAAATAAAAGACGAAGACCTTCCCCCACTCGACGATGAATTTGCAAAATCTCTCGGACAGTTCGCAAGTATCGATGATTTAAAAACAAAATTAAAAGAAAATCTCAAACTTGAAAAATTACAAAAGGAAAAAGAGAAAGTTCGAGTAAAAATTCTTGAAGGAATTATTGAAAAAATGAAAGCCGATGTTCCAGAAATTTTAGTGCAAAGCGAAGTTGAAAAAATGATTCAAATGATGAGTGCCGATATGGAAAGAATGGGAATGAAATTCGAAGATTATTTAACTCAAATAAAAAAGTCAGAAGCTGAAGTTCGCGAAGAATTTAAAAAGGAAGGTGAGAAGCGCGCAATGCTTTCTCTAGCCCTTTCTGAAATTGCGAAAATAGAAAAAATTGTTGCTGACGAAGAAAGAATTCAAACAGAAGTTTCCGCTCTCCTTGCTCGCTATGCTGATGCCGACCCCGCTCGTGCTCGCATGCACGTCGAAAGTGCTCTCACAAATGAAAAAGTCCTAGCATTTCTCGAAAGTCAGTCAGACGAAAAATAAAATTTATTTACTAGAATGAGAAAAGCACCCCTACATTTAAGTAAGCGGTGCCTTTTCTTTTGGATGAGCTGTAATTTTATTTTACTGCAACATCTTTGTAATTTTTGCCGTTTGCTTTCGCCACGGCATCGGGCGATACTGGATGTCTTCCACCAAACACTGAATGTGTCGGTATATTCATGCTCAAACCATTTACATCGGTTTTCGCAGGAACAAAACTTCCAGATTTTTTTTCTACAGCAGGTTGTGTAGAACCTTTTCTCAATTCTCTTTTCAAAGAATCAAGATTTTGGTTTACTTTATGCAACTCATCACAAGTTGCACCTTCCTTCGCTGGAGTAGTAACGTAATGTACTACTGGCTTTTCAATCACTACAGGAGCTGGAATTATTGGTTCCATACCTCCAGCAGAGATACCTAAGTAAAGGTCGTCTGCAAACACAGCATAAGCAACCTTGTGTTCAATTGCCATGATATGTTCGGCAGTACCTGCATCGTCTACACTAACCATCTTGCTTCCACCATCTTTGTAAAAGATACGAGCAGGGTTTACGTTTGCTGATGCAATTTCCTTTAACCAATGTTCCTTCACAGGAACTTGCGTTGGACAAACTGTTTCTTTTTTGAACATTGAGGCAATCCCCATGATCATTAAAGCTAATACTACTAACGCTATTACAGCGTACATTGCGTTGCGTAACCATTCTCCATGAGACTTAGCATGCGCGTTGAAAGTTTCGTGATTCATTATTTAATTATTAAACCCTGACAGGCGGGTCGCCTTTATTTTTTATAGTATAGCATTTTCAAACCAATTTGTCAAGCTCTGCCTTTACATTTTCTAAAGAACGTTATAATATAAGGTGTTTCCAAATATTAGTAAATTTGCTATAGTTTAGTCATTAGAAATTAGTAATTTAGACATTTATCTATGTTAATCCCAACAGTTATAGAAAAATCACAATTTGGCGAACGCGCTTATGACATCTACTCTCGCCTTTTGCGTGAGCGTATTATATTTTTAGGTGGCGCAATAGATGACCACATGGCAAATATTGTAATTGCTCAGCTTATTTTCCTCGAACACGAAGACCCGAAAGCAGATATCAAACTCTACATAAACTCTCCTGGTGGCTCAGTCACAGCTGCAATGGCAATTTTCGATACGATGAATCACGTAAAGCCAGATGTCTCTACCGTGTGTATCGGTATCGCCGCTTCAGCTGCTGCTGTACTTCTTTCATCTGGAGCAAAAGGTAAAAGATTTGTTTTGCCAAATAGTGAAGTAATGATTCATCAAGTCATGGGTGGCGCAGAAGGCCAAGCATCCGACATAGCAATCGTCGCAAAGCACATCCTCCGCACAAAGGAAAATTTGAATAAAATCTTGGCAAAAAATACTGGCAAGCCAGTCGATCAAATAGAAAAAGACTCCGACCGCGACTACTACATGACAGCCGACGAAGCCAAAAAATACGGCATCGTCGATGACATCATAAATAAACCAAAATCTGGAACGAAATAAAATTTATACCACCCCCGTCTCGAGTACGAGTCACCCCCTCCTAAATTAGGAGGGGGTTAGGGGGTGGTATATTTATTAATTCGGCTATTTCCTGTTTTGAGTAACCTGTGTTATATTAGAACTATCGACATTTAGCAATTTTAAGAATGCTTACAGGTACGCTTATATTCAAAAATTTTAGATTTTTATGTTTTTCTTTCCAAATACAGCTTTTAAGAACTAAAATAAAACCTTTGATACAGGGCTACTTGTAGGCGCAAAACGTTTATGAGTTTAATAGCAATATTTATAGCAATCGCCGCCCTAGCAGGTGGTACAGGCATAGGATATTACCTACGCCGTGTTGTTGCACTCGGTCAGCGCCGTTCTATTGAAATCGACATCAAACAAATGATGGTCGGAGCAAAAGAAGAAGCGCAGAGAATAGTGGACGACGCAAAAAAGAAATATGAAGAGAGAGATGGAGAATTAAAAAAACAAGAAAAAGAAAAAGAGGTCGAATACAAACGCACAGAAGAACGTCTTATTAAAAAAGAAGAACTTCTCGACTCAAGACAAGTAGAAATAGATAAAGAAGTTGAAAATATAAAACTTAAGGTTGAAGAAGTTAAAAAAATTAAAGAGCGCATCGATGAGGCAGATAAAGTGAAACAAAAAGAATTGGAAAAAATTTCTCACCTTTCTGTCGAAGATGCCAAAACAGAACTCTTTAAACAAATTGAAGATGAATACGAGCAAGACTTTCTTGTGCGAATGCAGAAGCTTGAAGTTTCAGCTGCCGACAAACTTGATCGTCGCGCAAAAGAAATTCTTTCAACTGCAATCCAACGTCTCGCCGCTTCTACTGCTTCAGATATGATGACGACAAATGTCATAATTCCAAATGATGACATTAAAGGAAAAATTATTGGAAAAGAAGGGCGCAACATTCGTGCATTTGAACGTGCATCTGGCGTTGAGTTAATTGTCGATGACACTCCAGGAACAATTGTTATTTCATCATTTGATCCTGTTCGCCGACAAGTCGCGCGCCTCGCTTTAGAAAACTTAATTCTTGATGGAAGAATTCAGCCAGCAAAAATTGAGGAAATGGTAGACAAGGCAAAAGAAGATATAAATAAAATAATTAAAGAAAAAGGTGAACAAGCAGTTTACGAATGTGGAATATTTAACTTCGATCCACGCCTCGTCACCATCGTCGGTCGTTTATATTTCCGAACAAGTTACGGACAAAACGTTCTACAACATTCTATTGAAATGACACACATCGCAGGTATGCTTGCTGAAGAACTTGGCGCCGATGTTGCGATAGCAAAAGCTGGCGCACTTGTTCACGATATCGGAAAAGCACTCGACCATGAAGTTCAAGGAACTCACATAGAAATTGGAATTCGTATTTTGCAAAAATTTGGTGCAGACCCTCGCGTCATCACAGCGATGAAATCTCACCACGAAGACTACCCATACGAAACTATCGAGGCTGTCATCGTGCAAACTGCCGATGCAATTTCTGGAGGTCGCCCTGGTGCTCGTCGTGATAGTGTAGAAAATTATTTGAAGCGCTTGCGTGAACTCGAAGGATTGGTAAATGCCTTTCCTGGAATAGAAAAATCTTATGCTCTTCAAGCTGGTCGTGAAATCCGAATCTTTGTCACTCCAGAAAAAGTGAACGATGTCGAGGCTCGTGAAATGGCTCGTGAAATTGCAAAGAAGATTGAAAACGAACTCAAGTACCCTGGAGAAATCAAGGTTACAATGATCCGAGAAACTCGCGTTATAGAATTTGCCCGCTAAAAATTATGTGTGAAACAAGAAAGCCCCCTAGAGATAAGTATCTCAGTGGGCTTTCTTTTAATTATTTTCATGACACATCAATCTCAAATTCAGTTTCACAGTTCTGGCAAGCTTGTATCATACTCGTAATAGTATGGTAATTGTCACCTATCGTCAATCCGCGTGTAACACTAGCTAAATTTTCAGATTACGCAGTGAAACCTATACTAACAATACCGAGGGAGAGTATTGAGGTTTGGTAGTAATGATAGGATTAGTTTAGTAATTTTAAATATATAAACTTACATAACATATTGACGGCCGTCGTTGTGTTATACTATATCTTATATTATGGATATACAAGAGGCGACAATTGGAGATTTGTTAATTGCTTTTCTTGGCAGTGCACGTAGCACTCGCGCCTTTTACCGAATCCTGCGAGAGCGGGCATTTGAAAGAGCAAATCCAAAGTCAGTGCGCACTACACTCAATCGATTACAGAAACAAGGTTATGTAGAAAATATAAATAGTGAATGGCAACTGACGGGAAAAAAATATGTAAAGAAACAAAAAAGATCTCGTATTTATTTCATTCCCTCCCCTTTTAAAAAATCAGACCCTGATCATGCGATAATTAGCTTCGATATTCCGGAGTCAAAACGCTATGCGAGAAATTGGTTAAGAAATCAATTGAAAATTTTTAATTATCGCATGGTTCACCAGAGCGTATGGGTAGGTCCGGGTCCATTACCAAAGAAATTTTCTGAGATAGCAAAGACTCTTGAAATAGAAACAAACATCCGCATTTTCAAAATTTCAAAAGGAAGTAAAATAAAATAAAAATGCTCACAATTGTGAGCATTTTTATTTAGTATTTTTATTTTTCTCCTAGCGTATACCTATCGAGCAAGCATTCAAACATCAGCGGAGCGACGATGGTGGCGTCGGATTCGATGACAAATTTTGGAGTGTCTTTTGTAAGTTTGTCCCAAGTGATTTTTTCATTTGGTGTTGCGCCGGAGTATGAACCATACGAAGTTGTCGAATCACTTATCTGACAGAAGTAAGCCCATGGTTTTACTTCTTGCTCTAGATCGTATTTGATAGAAGGCACAACACAAATTGGAAAGTCTCCAGAAATCCCCCCACCAATTTGATAAAATCCACAACCAAAACCTTCCGAAAGTTTTTTATAAACATCGTAAAGGTAAACCATATATTCAACTCCACTTTTTACAATTTTTGGATCAAGCTCTCCCCTTTTACAATATCCTGCAAAAATATTTCCAAGTGTCGAATCTTCCCAACCAGGCACAACCATTGGTAAATCTTTTTCTGCGGCTGCAAGCAACCAGCACTCCGCTGGGTCACCTTCATATAAATCTTTCAATTCTCCAGAGCGTAAAAGTTTGTAAAAATATTCGTGAGGAAAATATCTCTCGCCTTTTTCTTGGGCTTCTTTCCAAAAACGTAAAATGATTGCTTCAATTTTTCTAAATGCTTCTTCTTCTGGAATAGACATGTCGGTCACACGGCGGTGCCCAGCGTCCAATATTGCAACATCATCTTCTTCACGAAAATATCGATAGTCTGGGAAATCTTTGTAGCTGTGATGTGCAACAAGACGAAAGACTGATTCTTCAAGGTTTGCACCAGTACAAGAAACAGCATGCATTTTATTTGCGCGAATCATTGGTGCTAAAGTAATACCAAGTCGTGCAGAAGACATTGCTCCCGCCATAGCGAGGAACATTGTACCACCTTGGTCTAAATGTTTTTGATAAGCCAATGTCGCATCTTTAAAAGCGCGAGCATTGAAATGGAAAAAAGTATTCGAAACCCAATCAATAAAATTTTTATTTTTCATACGTTAATTATAAGCTATTAAATTATAAAAAAGAAGCAAGTCGGTAAAGCAATCGTGCTCCGACATTTGCGTCCCACTCCCCCTTACCTACCTCGTTTAAATCAAAACCAATTATTTTCTTTCCACTTTTTGCCAATTGCTCAATCAAATATACTGCTTGTTCGTAACCAAGTCCATCTGGCACAGGAGTCCCTGTATTTGGGCAATTTTTCGGATCCAAACCATCAATATCAAAACTGATATATACTTTCTCAGGTAAATTCTTAATTATTTTCTTACACAAATTGTCCCATGTCGCACCATTACTCATCTCTCCCGCCATATCTTTCATGTAAAATGCTTCCACGCGACCAGCTGAATTTTTTACAACATCCACTTCCCCTTCTCCGTAATCTCGTATTCCAACTGCAACCAATTTCTTTAATTCTTTTATTTTCAAAGCATTGTGCATTATAGACGCATGAGAATACGTAAATCCTTCAAAGGAATCTCTTAGATCATGATGAGCATCAATTTGTAAAATTCCAAAATCACCATTTATTTCTGCGTGGGCTTGAAAAGCACCGAGCATTGCTCCATGCTCCCCTCCAAGGACTGCAACTTTTTTACCCAATTTTGAAAATTTTATTACTTCATTTTTCAACCAAAGATTCAATTTCTCGCTTTCTTTATTTATTTCTGCAAGCTCTTTTTCTAATTTTATATTCTTTTTCGCTTTTTCACCCAATACTATATTTGCCAAATGTCTTTCTGCTTTCACACGAAGTTCTTTATTTTTTTTCAAAAGTGTTTTTGAAATTGGCTCGAGTGAAATTCCTTTTTTCCAAAAATCTTTTATTAAAGGATTATATAAGTCGACTTGGTCCGATGCTTCCGAAACTAAAGTAGGAGCACTCGCTGTCCCCTTTCTGTATGACACAGTCACTTCCCAGGGCACAGGAATAATAACAATTTCACTTTCTTCAGTCGTAAACGGAAGTCCAAAAATATTTCTACCCTCAAAAGCCATTGCTGTTGGATCAAAATTTTTTATTTTATCTTCTTTTGTAAGTTTTTTTATCATAATGCATCTAAATTAAGTAAAATAATCCACGGAATTAATTTTTTGAAAGGTCCTCGGAAAAAATCCCCAGACCATTTCAAAAAACAAATTCCGCTTCTTATAAAACCACACTATTTGTATCAAATGTGGCCTGTATTGTCAAAAAAACAGGCAGGAGTATAATGTCCTTATGTTTCAATGGTTTGACCCAGAGGCCAAACCAGACGCTGGTCGAGCTATTATTCGTTTAATTTTAAATAAACACAATGAATAAACAAGCACTAGTAGAGTGGGTTCACGGCAAAATCGGGGGCACAAAGGTTGCTTCAGAAGAAGTCGTAGACGGTTTGATTGAGGCTATCATCGGTACTTTAAAAAAAGGAGGTGAAGTTTCAATTGCAGGCTTGGGAATCTTTTCAGTCAAGGCACGCGCAGCTCGTATGGCTCGCAACCCAAAGACTGGCGAAGCTGTAAAAGTTGCAGCTACAAAAGTTCCAAAGTTCCGCGCAGCAAAAGCATTCAAGGATGCTGTAAAATAGTTTTTTTCTCATGAGGAAATTAAAAAATCACCCAAACGGGTGATTTTTTAATTGTTGCAAACTTCTCAATAGTGAGTATAGTGAGAAAGTATAAAAAAATTAAATAATGCATATGAAAAATGACATTTTAGTGTACTCAAAGAATCCAGATTTTTTTAGTACTATCTACCCTACTCTAGGATTAGATACCTTAACAGGAGAAAAGATACAATTTAGTGAATATACTAAATTTAGTACTTTTTTTCGAGAAATGAGAACGTTGCCAGATATAATGCTAGTAGACAAGCTTAGTATTAGTTTTCCTGAAATGGGAGATATAATTCAAATTGTTTACCCTTATATCGACGATGTCCTAACTGCAGTATTGTATAGTGAAGAAGATGGTAAGAACATTTTTCCATGTTTCGATGAATTAAAAAGAAAACATAAAAATTTTTCTGTAATCGGAACAATTGAACCATGGAAACTAGGGTCAATGCTTGGTGGAGATTCGGCTCATGCCAGAATTCTTTTAGTACAAATACTAGAAGGAATTATCAAAAATAAGACAGGTACCTAACACGGCCTGTCATTATTTTTTCTTGTGTCAAAACGGCTTTTCTGATATTATGCCAACAGGTTTTCTTGCGGGATTAGTTAAATGGTATAACTCTAGTTTTCCAAACTAGTGTCGGGAGTTCGATTCTCCCATCCCGCACATTTGCATTTTCTATACATAAGAATACAATTAGTAATTATAATTTAATCAATATAAATTTATGGGAATGGAAAATGGAGGTATTGATCTTAGTAATCCAAAAGTAATAGCTGCAAGAAAAAAATTAATGGAAGAGGGAAAGCTAAATCCAGGTAATAATTTCATACGCACAGCAGATGGACTAATAATAAGAAAAGAAGACGCAGATGAAGAATCACGAAGAGAAGCAAGCTCGAAACACGCACCGGCAAATTATCAAAAATAACTAAAAAAGCCAGCAAATGCTGGCTTTTTTAGTATATTGTCGGGGCGCCGAGAATCGAACTCGGCCCTCTTGTTCCCAAAACAAGTATACTACCGATATACTACGCCCCGAATAATTTATAAAAATACCAAGTTATACTACCACGAAATTTCATAAAAACAAACTAAAACTCTTACAAAACAATATCTTCATATCTTTTTACTCTCGCGAGGCGCTTACTCATATCCATATACACAACCAACACATCAAACTGCCATTCCCTATCGTCAGAGACTTTCCGTTGAAGTAAATAAGTTTGAATTGTCCTTGAAAGTCTTTTAAGTTTCCACAGATGTATATTATCTTCAGGTCTATAAAAATCAACCTTGTCTTTAATAGCTTTTCCACGTTCAGGAAAACATTCTTCTGCTTTTCGTTTTGTAATTTCACGTGTAACAGCTTTAACCTCAATAAAATATAGCATTTTACCTTTTTCAGCAATAATATCGATCTCGCCCCACTTTTTTGTATAGTTTCTTTCAACAATCGAAAAGCCTTGTTTCATGAGAAACATTACGGCAATTTCCTCACCTTTTGCCCCAATTTTTTGTTTTTCTGATGTAAATACTTTAGGCATTGTTACACATGTAACATTGATAATTCTTTCACGTGAAACATATTATCGGACAAAAGACACAAAAAAGTGTCCTTTACAAACATAGTACACATAGTTATCCACAGTTTTGACCTTTTTGTGCATAATTACCAACAACAGTCAGAGACAATATGTGCGCTCGGAGGGATTCGAACCCCCAACAACTGCTTCGAAGGCAGGCATGATATCCATTTCACTACGAGCGCATTTAATTAACACCTTAAGTATATATAATTATTAGTAAATAGTAAAATATGTTGATTTTTATAGATAAATAACCCAAATTGCGTTATTTGCAACAAAATAGTATACTGGATAAGTTAAAAATTAATTAGCGGGTATGGTTTAGTGGTAGAACACGTCCTTGCCAAGGATGAGACCCGAGTTCGATTCTCGGTACCCGCACAAAAAGGCAGTGAGCCAAAAACAACAAAGTCTAATAGACATAAATACACAAAATATACCAGAATACGTTACACGTGTAACTGAAACGCTTGAAAAAGCCGGTTTTGAAGCGTACCTGGTGGGAGGCAGTGTTCGAGATCTTATCATTGATAGAAAACCAAAAGACTGGGACGTGACAACAAATGCTACACCAGAACAAATCATTCCTCTATTTATAAAAACTATTTACGAAAACAAGTTCGGTACAGTTGCCGTGGTTTTTGAGGGAAATAGTGAAAACAATAGTGTTACACATGAAACAAACATCGTAGAAGTGACCCCATACCGCCTTGAAACACAATATAGTGACCATAGACACCCCGACGAGGTTAAATTCAGCTCTAAGCTCGAAGACGACCTTAAGAGACGTGATTTCACCATTAACGCCATTGCAATGGACTCTAAAGGACATGTCATTGACCTTTATAAAGGACAACAAGATATAAAGGACAAGGTAATCAGAACAGTAGGGGATGCAAACGAAAGATTTAATGAAGATGCACTCCGAATGCTCCGCGCTGTGCGATTTTCAGTTCAGCTTGGATTTACAATTTCGCATGAAACAACACTTGGAGTTATCCACAATGCAGAACTTATCAAAAAAGTTTCTTCGGAAAGAATTCGAGATGAATTCATAAAAATAATTAATTCACCTGAGCCAATGATTGGAATTGGAATGCTGCAGAAATTTGGTTTATTAAAATACATAATTCCAGAACTTGAAGAGGGAATTGGCTGTGAGCAAGGTGGAGCACATAAGTACAATGTATTTGAACATTTACTTCAAGCACTTCAACACGCAGCAGATAAAAATTGGTCACTTGAAATTCGCATCGCTGCACTTTTTCATGATATTGGTAAACCACGTTCTCGTCGGGCGGGACTAAAAAAAGCATATACATTTTACGGCCACGAAGTTATCGGTGCACGCATGGCACAAAAAATAATGGAGCGTTTAAAATTTTCAAATGAAACTACAGATTTTGTTGTAAAACTCGTGCGCTATCATATGTTTTTTTCTGACACAGAAGCAATTACTCTTTCTGCGGTGCGTAGAACTATTGTTAACATTGGCCCCGCCGACGCGAAAGCTTTTGCAGGTGAAAAAGAAAATCATCCTATTTGGGATTTAATGAGAATTCGTGAGTGCGACCGTGTCGGTATGGCAAAAAAAGAAGCACCTTACCGTCTTCGAAAATATCATGCAATGATCGAAGAATGTTTGCGTGATCCCATATCAGTATCTGCTCTCAAAGTTGATGGAAATATTTTAATGAAAGAATTAAATATTAAGCCTGGTCCGCGAATGGGTTGGATTTTAAATTCACTTCTAGAAGAAGTGCTTGATGGTCCAAATAAAAATACTCGCGAATATCTCGACGCGCGAGTAGGGGAACTTGATAAACTTTCCGACACCGACCTAAAATCTCTCGGTGAAAAAGCCAAAGAAACAAAACAAGAAATCGAAAATCTCGAAATAAAAAAACTCCACAAAAAACACGGAGTATAAAATTGGACAAAAAAATAAAGCCTCTGTATTTCTACTAGGGCTTTATTTCTTATTTGGAATTCCTACTAATTGCAGGAAATTCCTGTTAGCTCATGCCATCTAATGGCACACACAGTTGAAAGTACTTTACTCGAGCGACAAACTTTTGCCACATCATAAAGTCCTTCTACAGATTTGGTTTCGAGTATCTCTTCCACAACACCCAAACTCCAAACCTCGTACTGCGCCAGTTGGTGCAATTTGCTGTATTCTGATGTTAACTCGTATCTTATATTTCTTACTGTTTTATTTAAATGACAATCGTCTGTAGTCACTTCAACAATACGGTTCAATATATAAAATACGGCATCACATCTTTTAACAACTTCATCAACATCATCAGATGCATTCAATTCCTCAAAATAATATCTGAAATGCACCAACATAAATTGTGCATATACTAGTAAATCATGAGGATCAGAACTTTTTAAGAAAAGTTCAAAAACCTTAGTTGGGAATTTTTTATAATTCTCCAACAATAATAACAATTCGTTCATTCTATAATTATTTAGTTAAACAAAATTTATTTATTGTATAGATCAACACAAATAAAGGAACACTGTGTCTACGTCTTAGGTGAGAATACGTTAAAAAGGCTATTTTGTCAACTCGAGTACGATGGGACAGTGGTCGCTACCCATATAGTCTGTGATCATCGATGTTTTTTTGATTTTTTGCATTATGTCGGAAGAAGCGAAAAAATAATCTATGCGCCAGCCGACATTTCGAGCTCGGGCTCCAGTTTTCATATCCCAATACGTATAAACAGCTTTTTTCCCAGGATTTAATGAGCGAAATACATCCACATATCCACGTGAAATTACTTTATCAATCCATGCGCGCTCGATGGGAAGAAAACCGGTATTTTCCTCATTGGCTTTTGGTCGAGCCAAATCAATTTCTGTATGCGCAGTATTTATGTCACCACAAAAAATAATTTTATATTTTTCTTTTCTGAGTTTGTCGCAAAATTTTAAAAAATAATCGTAAAATTCAAGTTTGTATTTAAGTCTATCCGGCCCCGAACCACCATTTGGAAAATAGCAATTTATTAGAACAAAATCTTTAAAATAAGCCACGAGAGTGCGACCTTCATCGTCAAATTTTTTTACACCAAGTCCTGTGACTTTTTCAGGTTTTTCTTTTGAGTAAATTGCTACACCGCTGTAACCTTTTCTAAGTTTTGAATATGAAAAAAAACTATTGTAGTCCTTTATTTCTCGAACATCTTCAGGTAGTTGATGTGGTTCAACTTTTGTTTCCTGTAAACATAAAATATCTGGTTTGTAATTTTTAAAAAGCGGAATAAAAAATCCTTGCTTTGCTGTCGCGCGTAATCCATTTGTATTCCAAGAAATTATTTTCATTTTAATATTAATTAATTCTTTTTATCGTGAAACTTTTTGTGTACATCTCTTAACTGTTTGTCTGTAATGTGTGTATAAATTTGTGTTGTAGAAATATTAGCATGTCCAAGCATCATCTGCACACTACGAATGTCTGCACCATTTGAAAGCAAGTCGGTCGCAAAACTGTGCCGCAAAACGTGTGGGGTAACTTTTTTTGAAATTCCCGCTTTTATTGCGTAGTATTTTACAATTCTCTCTATGGAGCGAGGGGTGAGGCGAGCAGAGCCACTTTGTTTTTTTGAAAGTTGGGCAAATAGTGGTTCATGCATATCCTTGCGAGCTTTTAAATATTCACGCAAAGCCATCTTTGCATCTTCTGAAAGAAAAACAACACGAACTTTTTCTCCTTTTCCGCGGATTGAAAATTCATCTTTCGATAAATCTAAATCACGATTAAGAGAACAAAGTTCTGAAAGACGTAAGCCAGTTGAGAAAAAAAGTTCAAGTAATGCTCGATCGCGAAGTCCTTTTAAATTATTTGTATCAGGAGCACTTATAAGTCTACCGAGTTCGCCAGCAGAAACTAAATCCAAACTTCTTTCTTTTACTTTTGCCAATTCGATGTGGTCAGGGGAGAGTGCTTTCATTCCACGCTTCATCATATATTTCAAAAAACCTCGAAGCGCAATGAGGTGATAATTTTGTGTATTTTTTTTCAAACTCGCAGAAGTTTGACCTTTTACTTTCGCTCCAGCTTGTCGATTTAAATATAAACGAAATTCTCGAATTGAATCTTCTGAAATATCACCCTCATTTCCAATTTTTCCAAATTCAAAGTAGCGCGAAAGATAGCGATCGTAATTTTCGACAGTTTTTAGACTATTTCCTTTTTCAATTTCGACATATTCGAGGAATTCACGCTTAAGTTTTTGAATATCAGGCATAAAAACATTATACCACCCCCTGGCCCCCTCCTAAATTAGGAGGGGGTGACTTGTACTCGAGACGGGGGTGGTATATTTATAACTAATTCCACCCTGCTTGCGTTTTTTTCCAATATATGCTATTATCTCTCGTATGCTGACAACAAAGAAAAAAAGCTTAGTTATAAAGAAAAGCCAAATCCACGACAAAGATACAGGTTCTCCTGAGGTCCAAGTGGCTATTTTGTCTCGTTCTATAGACGATCTTGCAAATCACCTCAAAAAACACAAAAAAGATAACCATTCTCGCCGAGGTCTCATCAAAATGGTGGCTGACCGCCGAGGACATCTCAAGTATTTGGAAAGAAAAGACAAGGTTCGCTTTGCTGCTCTTACTAAAAAGCTCAAATTAGACTAGTAAATGTCAATAATTAAACACAAAGAACAAAGAGTCGGCGTATTCATTGATACGCAGAATCTCTATCATAGCGCTCGCAACCTTTATAAGGCTCGAGTAAATTTTTCTGCAGTACTGAAAGAAGTAGTGAGTGGTAGAAAGCTCGTGCGTGCTATAGCTTACGTCATTACATCTGAAGCAGGGGACGAAAAGAATTTTTTCGAAGCACTCAACAATATGGGTATTGAAACAAAGACAAAAGACCTTCAAGTTTTTGCCGGAGGAGCAAAAAAGGCAGACTGGGACGTCGGTATGGCTGTGGACGCTATCACAATGGCGCAAAAGCTCGATGCTATTGTCCTCGTCACTGGTGATGGAGACTTCGTACCTCTCGTAGAATATCTGCAACGCAACTCTGGTATTCAAGTGGAAGTCGCTTCTTTTGGTAAATCCACATCACAGCGTCTCGTCGAAGCGACCGACGACTTCATCGACCTCTCCGAAAATCCCAAAAAATATCTGATTGGAATCAGGTAAAATTCGTGCTAGAATCAGGAAATTATGAAACAACAAGAATTTAGCGTTTCTATCGGTGGCAAAGAAATGACCGCCGTTTTTTCAGACTTAGCCGAGCAAGCTCACGGAGCAGTAATATTGCGCTATGGCGAGACTGTAGTGCTCGCGACTGCAGTAATGTCAAAAGACGGGACAAAAAATCCTGGATTTTTTAATTTGAGTGTGGACTATGTAGAAAAATTTTACGCAGCAGGAAAAATACTCGGTAGTAGATTTATGCGCCGAGAAGGAAAGCCCTCCGACGAAGCAGTGCTCGCAGGTCGTGTGATCGACCGTACAATTCGTCCACTTTTCGATCAACATATTAAAAATGCTGTGCAAGTTATCGTCACAGTTCTTGCTCTTGGTGACGAAGATCCAGGAATTCTCGCAGTAAATGCAGTGTCACTTGCACTTGCAACATCAGAAATTCCTTGGCGTGGACCTGTTGGCGCAGTACGAATTCGCCAAAAAGACGGAGCACTAATTGTAAATCCATCAAAAAAAGATGCCGGACAAGACACAATAGCCGGACAAGCTGAAGTTTTCGGTGGAGATAATTATGATTACGACCTCATCGTTTGCGGAAAAGATGGAAATATTAATATGATAGAAGCAATTTCTTACGAAATAAATGAAGAAGAAATTGTAAACGGTTTCAACCTAGCAACAACGGAAATTACAAAGTTAGAAAATTTTCAAAAGGAAATTATTTCAAAAATTGGAAAAGAAAAAAGAAAAATTGAGAAAAAAGAATTATCAGCCGAATCTCTCGCTCTATTCAATGAAAACATTGCACCAAAAATGAAAGAAAGTATTTTTGCTGGTGCTGGAAAAAAGAAAATTGATGAACTACATAATATTTGGAATACTTTGATTGCAGAAAAATTTCCAGATATGGAAGACGACGGCCCAGAAGATGACCATTTTGACAATGAAGTAAATCGAATTCTACACGAAGAAGCAATACTAAACGACAAACGTGCAGATGGAAGAAAAATGGATGAGCTTCGTGATCTTTACGCACAGGCCGGAGGATTTTCAAAAATGCTTCACGGTTCTGGAATATTTTATCGCGGAGGTACACACGTACTTTCTGTACTTACTCTTGGTGGACCCGATGATGCAAATACAATAAACAGCATGGAAACAGCAGAAGAAAAAAGATTTATGCATCACTACAATTTCCCTCCATATTCAGCTGGGGAAACAGGTCGTGCTACTATGACAAATCGCCGAGAAATTGGCCACGGTGCGCTCGCAGAAAAAGCATTGTTTGTGGTTCTTCCAAGTAAAGAAGTATTTCCTTATACTATCCGTGTCGTTTCAGAAAGTATGGCTTCAAATGGTTCAACATCTCAAGCTTCAATCTGTGCAGCGACGCTCGCACTCATGGATGGAGGAGTTCCAATAAAAGCACCAGTTGCAGGAATCGCAATGGGACTCATGACAGAAGAGAACGAACCCTTCGAATCCGCTCAGGGTAAAAATCCTAAATATAAAATTTTGACAGATATCCAAGGTCCCGAAGATCACCACGGGGATATGGATTTTAAAGTTGCTGGAACAAAAAATGGAGTGACAGCAATCCAGCTCGATGTAAAAGTCGAAGGAGTGCCAGTGAAAATTATTGCTGAAACTTTGACTCAAGGAAAAACTGCTCGTTTGCAAATTCTTGAAACAATTACAAAAGCAATTTCAGAACCTCGAAAAGATATTTCTTCTTATGCTCCAAAGATTTTAGTGATGACAATACGACCCGATCAAATTGGAATGGTAATAGGCTCTGGAGGAAAAGTAATAAACGGAATTAAAGACGATACTGGTGCAGAAATCACAATTGAAGACGATGGTACAGTTTACGTCACGGGTAAAAATGGTTCTGCTGAAAAAGCTTTGAAAATAATTGAAGAAATGACTCACGAATATAAAATTGGTGAAGTCTTCAATGGGGAAGTTGTAAAAGTAATTGAAGTTGGTGCAATTGTTCGCATTGCTTCTGGCACAGAAGGCCTCGTACATATTTCAGAAATTGGAAATTTCCGTGTAAATAAAGTTAGTGATTTCTTGAAAGAGGGAATGCTTGTTCCAGTAAAAGTTGTCGGTGTTGATCCAGAACGTGGACGCATTTCACTTTCGATAAAAGCAATATCTCCAGACTTCATCAAAGCTCCACAATCTCCACAGGCATAAAAATTTAAAAAAGGTATAATAGTTTCATGGAAGAAAATATACCAAAAAAAGAACCAGTAAAAGGTTTGCACACTTATTCTAGTGATATGGCAGAAGCACTTCGCAAAGAAGATGGCTCTGTAATAAAAATTGCAATTGCAGAACAAAAAAAGAGAGAGAAAGATAAAGAAAATTTTACTCCAACTTCAAAGAAAAATATAATAATGCTCGGCGTGAGTGTCGTATTGATTATAATAGCAATTACAGTAATTATTTATTTTATTTCAATTTCTGGTACACCTGCACCAGTGCCTGTCACGGGTCAGGTTTCTGGTACTTTGATTTACGCTGAAAATAAAAAAGTTATCGACACAACAGACCTATCTACAGACCGTCTCGCAGGAGCAATTGCAAATGAAATAAACAATAGCAGTCTGGGAATTGATGTAATTGAAAATATTTCTTTACAAAAAAATATTTCAATAAACCCACCAAGTGCCACAGAGCTTACAACTAGAGAATTTTTTAATGATTTTGGTGCAGATGCGCCCGATACTTTAGTACGATCGCTAGGGGAGAAATTCATGATAGGCGTAGATTCATATAATGGTAACGAGCTTTTTATTTTATTTAAAACAAATTCACTGAGTGACACGCGTGCTGGAATGCTGACATGGGAAAATAAAATGTTCGACAATATCTATTCATTGTTCAATATTCCTCTTGTGGGACCAAATACAAACTTATTTAACACTCGCTGGACCGATGCAACAATAAAAAATAAAGACGCAAGAGCAATACGTGATTCTAATGGAAAAATAGTATTATATTATCTATTCCCAAATGATAATACGGTCCTTATAACCACAGGCAGTGGTGCACTAGATGCAGTAGTAGCGAGACTAAATGTAAACAAAACGCAATAAAATTGCAGACAAAAAAAGCCTGTGATACTATATTGATATGAAAAACATCCAAGAATTTAAAAAACAGCTAGAAAAAGAAAAAGTAATCCTGTTAGATGAACTCAAAGCTGTGAGTGTGCTAAATCCAGAAAATGGTCGCTTTGAAGCAGTACCCGAGTCACAAAATGGCCCAGAAGCTGATGAAAATGATCTTGCTGATCGTTTTGAAGATTTCGATGAACGCACATCAACAGTTAAAACATTTGCAGGACGTCTTCGCGAAATAAATAGTGCATTAGAAAAAATTGAAAATAATACTTACGGAAAATGTGAAATCTGTGATACCCCAGTAGAAGAAGCGCGACTACATGCAAATCCGGCAGCAAAAACATGTATCAAACACATGGCGGATTAATAAATTTTTCAAATGAGTTTTTCACGAGTATACTCGGCACAAACACATTTACTGAAAGGACAAATTGTGACAGTTGAGACGGACATATCACGTGGGCTAAATGCTTTCTCGATTGTTGGCCTGCCTGATAAAGCTGTCGAAGAAGCAAAGGACAGAGTGGGAAGCGCTTTAAAAAATTCCGGCTTCGAATCACCAAAACACAAAAACCAAAAAACTGTCGTGGCCCTTGCTCCTGCAAATATCAAAAAAGAAGGGCCCTTTTTTGACGTTGCAATTGCTCTCGGATATCTACTTGCAAATGGGGAAATTGTTTTCAAACCTGAAGGAAAAATATTTTTAGGTGAGCTTTCGTTAAATGGCGAATTGCAAATGATAAAAGGTGCACTACCTCTGACAGAAGAAGCAAAGAAGCGTGGATTTACTGAGATATATTTGCCAATTGAAAATGCAAAAGAAGCAGCTTTAATAGAAGACATAAAAGTCTACGGAATAAAAAATTTAAAAGAATTAATAAATGCAATTGATGAAAACAATTTGGAAGATGAAAATTATAAAAAAATTTCTATTCCTCAAACACCTAGAACAGAAATAATTTACAAAAGAAAAAATCAATCAATAGATTTTTCGGACGTGCGCGGACAAGAATCAGCAAAAAGGGGATTGGAAATCGCCGCAGCGGGTGGACACAATATTGCAATGTCGGGTCCGCCCGGAACGGGAAAAACAATGCTCGCTCGGGTTTTCACAGACCTGCTACCCGATTTGCGGCTTGAAGAAATTTTAGAAATTACTGGCATTCACTCTATCGTCGGAGCACTTGATGATGACTTAGTTACAGCGCCACCATTTCGTGCACCACACCACACAGCATCATATGTTTCACTCATTGGTGGTGGCACAAATATAAAACCAGGAGAGGTGACACTCGCGCATAGAGGTGTACTTTTTTTAGATGAGTTTCCTGAATTTGAAAAACGTGTAATTGAAAGTTTACGTCAACCACTTGAAGACAATGTGGTCTCAATTTCTCGAGCAAAAGGCACAGCACTTTACCCTTCAAATTTTATTTTAATAGCTGCAATGAATCCTTGTCCCTGCGGAAATGCTGGAGTAAAAAACAAACACTGTGTTTGTAAACCAAGTGACACTGCGCGTTATGAAAGAAAAATTTCAGGACCAATTATGGATCGCATAGACATTTGGGTAAATGTCGGAATGGTGGACTACGACAAATTAGGTGAGGAAAAGGGTACTGGAGAAAACACAGTCACAATAAAAAATAGGGTATTGAAAGCTAGAAAAATTCAAGCAGATCGTTTTCGAAAAGCTAAAAAAAATATCACTACAAATAGCGATATGAATGTAAAAGATTTGGCAATTTTTGCACCACTATCCGCTGACGTAAAACAAATTTTAAATCAAAGTGCTGAACGTTTACAACTCTCAGCTCGCGCATACCACAGAGTAATTAAACTCGCGCGCACAATCGCTGACCTAGAAGGCAGTGTAAATATTTTAGGAAATCATATTTTAGAAGCTCTTCAGTACCGCCCAAAAAATAATTAGTTTCCAGTGTAGCTATGATGTCCTTGACCTAGGGGATTTTTTGCGTGGCGAACTTCAAAATGCAAATGTGGACCAGTACTGTGCCCAGTATTTCCCACAGCACCAATTATTTCTCCACGAGAAACACTTTGTCCTTGCACGACATCAACACGAGACATATGGCCATAAAGTGTTTCAGTTCCATTTGGATGTTCGATTGCAACAAATTCTCCATAACCTTGGTTATAGCCTGAAGGTTTTGCAATAATAACTATTCCATCTGCTGCAGCCATTATTGGTGTACCAATACTTGATGCTAGGTCAACTCCATCCTTGAAATGCAGATCTTGAGAAACAACACTACTTGAGATTGAAACAGGGCGCAAGAAATAATTTCCAAGATCAGGTCCAGAATACTGAGCGGATAATGCTGGCATACCATATGAACCACTTGAAACTTTTGGTTTTTTTGTATTAATATTTTTTATAGGCGGAGTGTCACCTTCAACCAAATCTGCATTGCTTGGGATTAAAATCTCATCACCCAGAGCTAGAGCATCTCCTGCACCTATATCATTGTAAAGACTTATATCTTTTGCATCAATTTTGTATTTTTTTGCAATACTTGCAAGCGTGTCACCCTTTTTTACAGTATATTGTGTACCAGATTCAGGTAAAATTGTAAGCATTTGGTCCAATTTCAAAGACTGACCACGCGAAAGATTATTTATACTTACAATTGTACTAGTAGTAACATCAAACATTTTTGCAACAGAGGCTATGGTATCTCCTTGGCGAACTCGGTAAACAGTAATTTGATCAGACGGAGTTGGCATCAAAGCAACGTCGGCAGAAGTTCCAAGTGGACCCACTTCAGAAACTAAAGAATTTTGAGAAATTGAAATATTTGTATCATCTTGATTTTTATTACCCATTGTCGGTGTAGAGACAGCCTGAAGGAGGGGAATTGTTTGCGAATTTTTGTCAGAAGTTGAAGTACTCTGATCTTCGGCATTGGCCTGATTGCTACTAAATAGATTTCCTACGAAAGATAAAAATGAAGCACTTGCAGGTGTGACCTGATACGCAAAGAAAAAAACCACAAGTGCTAAAAAGCCAATTTTTGCTAAAAGTGCCTTAAAATAAGGCTTATTTGGGATATTGTTTTGTAGATTCATGAAAAAGGCTTATTTAATGGGCTTTTCTGGGGTATCTGCTAAAAAGTCTTTGTTTATAAGGCTATTTTAGAGATTTCTTTGCATTCTGGAGAAGGGAAACCCCTCCTATATATAAGGGTAGCCCTATTAGACCCCGAAGTCAACCTTTTTTTGTCCACCTGTGGATAAAAAAAATTTGACACTATCCACAACTTATTGTTGCTAAAAATATACCCTTATATTACAATATCGGTATGGCAACAAGAAAAACTCCAGGGTCAATGTCAAGTACAGGTGGCCCAGAAAAATTAAAATATAGTGTGAAGGCAGAAAGTAGTGGTCCAATTATTAATTTTAATCCTGTTATAAATAATAATCCTGAAAATACCAACAATATAAATATTGGTACAACAGGTACCCCAACGCCACCAACTCCGGCTGGTACTCCACCCGTTACACCAGTAACTCCTGGAACTACACCCCCAGCCCCAACTCCACCTGCTACTCCAACAACACCTGGTACAACTCCACCAACTCCGGCTAGTACTCCACCCGTTACACCAATAACTCCTGGAACTACACCCCCAGCCCCAACTACACCTGTAACTCCGGGAACTCCACCTCCACCACCAGCTGCACCTCGAATGCCAACTGCGACATTTGAAACAGCTTTTCATAATGCTCGCGCAGATTATCTTGCAGCATTTGCTGCCGTTGTAGCTGCACGCCAAGCAGACGAACGTGCAAAACCAAAAGGTGTTATCGGTTGGATAAAAAATAAATTAACAAGTGAAAAAGTAGCAACAGGTCCTGCAAATGACCCTGTTCTTGAAAGACAATTAGTAATTGCAGAACAAACATACAACAATGCAAAATACCAATACTACAACTCACAAATATTAGACGAAAAAGAAAGACTCGAAGGGTCAGTTTTACCCGGAGTACCAGGCCCACAATTTACTCCTGCTGAAATTGAATCACAAATGATGGTTTTTAAGCGTGACTTTGCAATGATTGATATTGAAAACGAATTAAATGCTGTTCAGGCTGCAAAAGAAAGTGCAATGCCACCACTTCGAAAAACCCTACTCAGACAATCTCTTGAAAGTTACAACAACTGGCAACCAACAACACTAAAAGGAAAAATTGCAAAAAAAGCTCTCGCAATTGGATTAGCTACAGCAATTGCAATTCCAGCTGGAGGACTAATTTCTGCTGGACTTGGTGCTGCAGGAGGAGCACTTGGAGTTTCCTGGCTCACTGGAACATTTAGTGGTGGAGTTGCTCATGCCCTCACAGGAAAAGCACTACTATATAGATCGGGAATGGCACTCGGCGGTACAGCAGTCCTAGGTGGAATTGCTGAAAAATTAAATAAAGATAATTCTAAACATACTGCGATTGTTGAACGTGCTCAAAATCGTGGAGAGTTAGCATTAGCACAAAATTTTGATCAAAACGTTTTGCAAAACTTCGAAGCACGTTACGCAGGAATTTCCGCAAAACAAAGAGAGACAGAAAAATCAAAACGTAAGCAAAATATGTGGCTAAGAATTGGATTGGGAACTCTTGCTTCTGCTGGAGCATCATTTTTGGCACCACATGAAAACATTCCTACAGATGCTGTCACTGGAAACCATGCTGGTGGAGTTCCATATGATCCAAACTATTCTCACAGACTTGGACTTGATCCTTGGAACAATACTCCCGACTACACAACTCACGCAATTCCTGTGAGTTCAATGGGTTTCAATACTACAATGGAACAACTTCAACATCAGTTTCAAGTTGATCATCCTGGAGTTGCATTACCACCAGAACTTCAAGGAAGTGGCGCGGAAATTGCGCAAAGAATGGGAATGTTTCGCCCTGGAGCTACAGATGGAATGGAAAGTGGAGTAGTGCCTGCGGGTTCAACAATCAGTATTGATAATCATGGAAATATGATTTTGCACAATTCTGTAAATGGCCAGGATGAAATAATAAATAAAGGCGCTCCATTTCACGATAAATTCTTCCACTACACCGGCAACGACGCTCATGAAGTAGCTGGCAATGGAACAGTAGACAACACACCCCAAGGTGGTCTTGCTGAAAATGGAAACGTGGAGACAAACACACAGGGTGATTTGTCTGGTAGTGCTACAAGTGCTACAGAATCTGCGACGAGCACAGCTTCATCTGGTTTCGCAGAAACATATTCAGGAATTGGTTCACACCCTGTTTACACTTCTTCAATGTTTTCAGGTTTTGCAACACCTGAAGCAAAAGCAGATTTTGGTTTCAAGGCTTTTATTGACAATGTTTACGGAGAACACGACGCAACAGGACATTTATCTACAACTGGTTTCGAAACAGACGGTGGAAAAATGGCACTAGGTGGAGATTATCGTCCTGGTGAATTAATAAATGAAACAACAAGAGATGGAAACGTACTTGAAATCGATGGTAGCGATACACACGCTCAAGCATTTGTAAAAGGTCTACAGAAACTTTCAGAACTATCTGGAATTTATCCAACAGCAACTGACTCAATGATGGATACAAAAACTTTCATTGAAGTTGCAATGTCAAAAATAAAAGAAGAAGATCTTATAAACGTCGTGAATTTGAAATATTAATATTAACAATTAATTTAAAAAACATATGGACAATGAAATGATGGAAAAAATTTTGGTAGAGCTTGGAATGGGAAATCTACCAGAAGAAGAGAAAATTTCGACAATGGAGAGAATAGGAAAAATTCTTTACCAAGCTGTAATGTTGCGAGTAATGGACACAATGACAGACGAGCAAGCAGAAACTTTTGGCAAAGCAATGGGTGAAAATCCAACTCCTGAATTTATAATCAATTATTTGAAAGGTGTATTACCAAATATGAATCAAATAATTGAAGAAGAAGCTTTAAAATTCAAAGCAGAAAGCAAAGCAATAATGTCTTTAGGTGTATAAATTTTTATAACAAAACTATCGTGCTATAGTGTTATAGATGAAAAACCATCTCGACACATTAAACGAAAAACAAAAAGAAGCGGTCCTAACACTTGTGGGACCGCTTCTTATTGTTGCGGGTGCTGGTGCTGGTAAAACCAAGACTCTCACGCACCGTATAGTAGAGCTTGCAAAAGAGGGAATTCCACCCGAGCAAATACTGGCCGTGACTTTCACAAATAAAGCCGCAAAAGAAATGCGAGAAAGGGCATTGGCACTACTTTCGAGTGAGCACATCGACGGTATTCCTTTTATTTCTACTTTTCACGCTTTGGGAGTTTATATAATTCGAGAAAATGCTGTAAAAATTGGTCTCACGAGAAATTTCAAAATAATGGATGAAGGTGATGCAATTTCTCTCATAAAAGAATCAGTGGTAGAAGCAGGACTCGACCCAAAACAATTTGAACCAAAGAAAATTAAAAGCGTAATCTCTCGAGAAAAAGGAAATTTTGTCACTCCAGCTGGATATGCAGATAAAGCATTTTCATATTTTGAAAAAGTTGTCGCAGACATCTGGGCAAGATATCAGAAAAAAATAAAAGCCGAGGGTGGCTTGGATTTCGATGATTTATTGGTTGAAGCAGTTTTACTTTTAGAAAAGAATTTAGATATTCGCAAACACTATCAGGACAGGTGGCAATATATTCACATCGACGAGTATCAAGACACAAATCAAGTGCAATATGAATTTGCAAAACTTCTTGCTGGAACTTTGAAAAATATTTGTGTTGTGGGTGACACAGATCAAAACATTTATAGTTGGCGCGGAGCAAATTTGAAAAATATGCTCCATTTTGAAAAAGATTTTCCTGGTGCAAAAATTGTAATGCTCGAGCAAAACTATCGTTCAACAAAAAATATTCTCACCGCTGCAAATGAAATAATTCAAAAAAATACCGTGCGTGTTCCAAAAAATCTTTTTACAGAAAAAGAAGATGGTGAAAAAGTTTCACTTCACGAAGCTTATGATGAAAGCCATGAAGCAATATATGTGGCTGACAAAATTCACTCACTTATGGAGGGTGGGGTAGAGGCAAAAGACATTGCTGTACTTTACCGTGCAAACTTTCAATCTCGCGCACTTGAAGATGCATTGCTTGCAGAGCAAATTCCTTATCAAGTTTTAGGTACACGCTTTTTTGATAGAAAAGAAATTAAAGATACTCTTTCGTATTTACGTGCAGCAGAAAATCACAATTCGCTTTCAGATATTAAAAGAGTAATAAATTTTCCTGCTCGTGGAATTGGAAAAGTTACCATTGCAAAAATTTTTGCAGGCATGACAAATGAATTGCCAGCAGGTACACAAAAGAAAGTTGAAAACTTTTATAAACTTCTTGAAAAAATAAAAGCCTTCTCCCTCACAAGCACTGCGTCGGAAACTATTAAATACATCATCAAAGAAAGTGGCTTGGAAGAAATATTGAGAGCAGGGGGTGCAGAAGACCTCGAAAGACTCGAAAACATAAAAGAGCTTGTAACGCTTGCTAAAAAGTATGATAATCTTGGCGCCGATGGAGTGATAAAGCTTCTGGACGATGCCACTCTCGCAAGCGACCAGGATACTCTCCTTATGGCTGAAGGCAAAAAAGCCGACAATGCTGTGCGACTTATGACGGTGCACGCTTCAAAAGGTTTGGAATTTAAAAATGTTTTTATTACAGGTCTTGAGCAAGATTTATTTCCAAATAAAAATAGAGTGGCAAAAACAAAAGAAGATGGGGAAGAAGAGAGAAGACTTTTTTATGTCGCACTCACTCGTGCTGAAGAGAAAGTATTTTTAGTGTATGCTGGAATTAGAACCATATTTGGTTCAAGACAAATAAATGCTCCGTCAGAATTTATTTATGACATACCGGAACATTTAGTAGAAATAGAATACGGAAATCCAGGAAAGAGTAAAGAAAAGATAGTTTGGATATGAGTCTTCCTCTCCTTTACAAGGAGAGGATACAGGAGAGGTTCTTAATTAATGCACCTCTCCCCAACCCCTCTCCTTATTAATGAGAGGGGGGGGGAAATACAATATGTACCACAAAGCAAAAAAATCAATGGGTCAAAATTTTTTGAAATCGGCAAAGGCTTTGTCGCAAATTATTTCGGCGGGAGAAATAAATTTGCGGGACACAGTGCTTGAAATTGGTCCAGGAAAGGGGGCACTGACAGAAAAACTTTTAGAGACTAGTTGCACTGTTGTCGCTGTAGAAAAAGACAAATCTCTTTTTGAATTTTTAAATGAAAAATTTGCAGAATACATAAAAAATAAAAAATTAATTTTAACTGAAGACGATATATTAGAATTTGATATTTCAAAATTAAAGATACAAAATAAAAATTACAAGATTGTAGCCAACATTCCCTACAACATCACTGGTGCAATATTGAAAAAATTTCTTTCAAGCGAAAATCAACCTGCGAGTATGACACTCTTGGTACAAAAAGAAGTCGCGGAGCGTATAGTGACTCGTGATAAAAAAGAAAGCATTCTTTCAGTGAGTGTGAAAGTTTACGGAATGCCAAAATATATAGCAAAAGTTCCAGCACGGTATTTTTCTCCTGCACCAAAAGTTGATTCTGCGATAATTCATATTGGGGGGATTAATAAAGAGAAATTTAATACACCTCTCTCTAGCTCAATCCTCAATGAGCACATTGACCTACTGGGTTGTAAGGAGAGAGGACAGACTCCTGAAGATTGGTTTTTTACAGTTGTAAAAACTGGTTTTGCGCATAAGAGAAAAATGGCTATAAGTAATTTGTCTGAAATACTAAAAAGGGAAGATCTAGGTAAAGCATTTGCGACACTGGAAATTTCCGAAAAAGCTCGCCCAGAAGAAATCCCCACAGAAAAATGGCTTGCATTGTCAAAGATGCTATAATTAAAAAATGAAAAATAAAGTTTTACTCTTGGGAATTATCTCTCTTCTCCTGGTTTTTGTAGGTTTACTACAAGGACAAAAAGCAAATGCTGGGGTCGGGCTTTCTTTTGGAGGAAGAATCGTAACAACAGAAGTACCAGGGGTAGAATGTGCAAGTGGGTATGGAATTATTTCAATTACCCCAGCAGGGAAATTTCAAGTTACAGATTACGCAACTACGGGTTTTTACCCAGTAGTAACACACGTTGGTGGATACATCCTTGGTTTATACAGTCCAATCATGGCTCCACTTTGCGTAGACGATGCAGGTACACCGTGGATGGCCTTCCCTGTAACATATTGGGGTTCAGGTAAATAATATGCAAAAATTTCTTCCTAGTAAAAAATTGGTAATCAAAATCGTAAGCATTGCTTTAATTTTAGTTATCATCTATTTTGCAATAAACCAAATAAGTAAAAACTCTATTAGTACCACAAACAACAACGACCCTAAAAATATTGCGAACCCGACAGTAGTTTTTACTAGCGTAGTACAACAAGATAGCAATAACAATGGTATTCCAGACTGGGAAGAAACTCTCTGGGGACTGGACCCAAAAGGCAATGGTGATGCGAATAAAAAAATAATTGATGCAAAAAAAGCTACCTTACCTGATCAAGTAAACGGAAAAGATACTAGCGCCGACAATGAAACAACTCTTTTTGCAAAAGAGCTTTTTGCAAGTATTATGGCTTTAAAACAAAATGGCAATTTATCAGAGCAAAACGTATTGGCTCTTGGTAGTACACTGCAAGCAAATGTTTCAGAAAAAAAGGACATTCCTGATATTTATACGGAAAAATATTTAATTATAATAAATAGCAATACGCCAAATGACATTGAAAAATATAGACAAAATATGCAAAAGGCCATTGATCCATTTAATAAATCTGCAATGGGTAACGAACTTTCAATAATGGCAAACATACTTTCAACTGGCGACAAATCTCAGCTTTCAGATTTGGTAGATATAGGTAAGACATATCAAAAATATGCAGAATCAATGGCAAAAGTACCAACACCGTCGGGAAATGTAAAAATTCAATTGGATATTGTGAACTCAACAGCAAAAACTGGACTAGCTATACAAAATATGTCTCAAATAATAGACAATTCTCTTATTGGTTTACTTGGTGTCAGCCAATACGGCACATATATAGGGAAATATAACGATTCATTAAAAAATTTACATACCTATTTATTAAATAATGCTATAATAAAATAGTAATTTGATTTTAATGAAAAAATCATCACAAAAAATCATTGCTGGAGTATTATCTGTAGTACTAATTGCTCAAGTTTTTTTTCTTATTCCAACAAAAACAGCACAAGCAATTTCAATCGATGACGCAGCAAAATCTTTAACTGGTGCAATCGTTGGCTGTGCAGTGGGTATTGGTCTTCAGGCAATTGGGGCAACCACGAGTACGGCAGAATCTGCGGCTGCGGCTGCGCTGAGTGTAAGTGTGGTTGATGTTGTTGGTAACGCTCATTTGGGTGCAGTTGCAGGTGGAACTGCAGCAATAACAAACGTCCAAACTTGTTTAAACGCACTCGGAAAAGCTGCGGCTCAATTGGTATTGAAAGAAATTACCGCTGAAACAGTAAACTGGATAAACAGCGGTTTCAAAGGTCAGCCTCTTTTTGTAAAAAATCCTGGTTCATTTTTCAAAAGCATTGCCGACGAAGAAATTGGAAAATTTAGCGTGACAATTTCTGACTCAACAAAATATCCATTTGGAAAAGATTTCTTGAAATCATATTTGCTCGCAGCAAAAGCTGGTTTTGCTGGCAACGCACAATATAGTCTCGACAAAGTTCTCGCACAAGGAAATGGGGGAGTCGACGTCCACGCGAGTTTGAAATTCGTCGATGGTGGCGACTTCACACAAGGTGGGTGGACTGGTTGGGAAGCACTAACCCAATCGCCACAAAATAACCCGATTGGTTTTGGACTTTTAGCTGGTGACCAGCTTGGTTTTCAACTTTCTGGCACAGTTCAGTCTCCTGCAGATGTAGTTCACAGCCAACTTAATCAAAGTTTAGGTTTTCTTACTCCATCTGTCTGCGTTGACCCAAGAAACTATGAAGACCCCTCAAAAGATACGAGTTTTACATTATCATCTGCCACAGCTCAAGCATCCCAAGACTATTCTACAAGCACAGATTCATATGACCCAACACAAGCAGCAAAAGATTGGCTGGCAAAGCACGTTTGTAAACGTTGGGAAACAACTACTCCGGGTGGAGTCATTGCAAATCAAATTTCAGCAACACTCAATGTTCCAAAAGATTCACTGATAAATGCAAACGATCTAAATTCTGACATCCAGGCAATTATGGATGCACTTCTAAACCAACTTTTTGACAAAGGACTTTCTTCACTTACTGATACTTCTAGTAATACAAAAGTTTATGACAATAACAACAGTACCGGCCAAGGAGATAACAGCAACTCCACAAATTCAAGCGGCTCAAGTTGGAATAACAACAATCCAGTTGGTCCAAATAGTTACGTCCAACAAAACCAAGGAAACAATCCTTATCCAAATTTTGTTTGGCCAGATGATTTACCAAAAGTAATAGCAGACCAAACTGCATATGTAGATGCGCTAAAAAATCAAAATAAAACTACACATGACTTGATTCGTGAAATTTATGAATTAGACTTTTGTGTTCCTGGACCACATCCTGGTTGGGAAAATAATTTTCAACAAGGCACACAAAGTATAATTAATTCTCTACAAAGTCAGGTACCACAAGGTTCAGGCGCAACCCAAGATGTGATGTTTCAAATAATTAGTGGTTTGTTTTATCAGGTTTTTGGAGTCCCTGCTCATTTCAATAGTACAACACCCCACGTCGGCCTTGCTGGACAAGATATTGTAAAAGCGTATATGAGCAGTATAGACGACCAAAATGGAGATTTTGCTTTTCAAAATAATACTTCCATCGCACCAGATTCAAAAGCGTGGTTCAATAAAATTGATTCCTACAAACAAAAGATTAATGATAACGAAAATTCAATTTTGACTTACAATTCACTTATTCGTAGATTGGGTTACTTGCAGGACGAAGCAAAAGTACAAACTGATATAATTAAACAATATGGTGGCCCACAAACTGGTCCAACAAATCCAAATATAAGTATGTCACCACAAGTTGATGCAGCACAACAGCAACTTGCTGTACTAAATAAAACCTTCAATCGTATATATAAAGAGCTTGTAAATTCGGACATTGTAAAACAAGCAAATGACGAAACTCAGGGAATGATAGACGATATTGCAGATATTTCAAGTAGCTCTCGACCAGATTCTCTATTAAGTATTTGTATTAAAGAAACAATACCTACCTCTTCTAACCCTACTACTTACGTAGTACATCCATTTCGAACACCCTACATAGATACAACAAATCCAGATATTGATGCCCAGCATTGGGTTCACCCTGCAACAGTTTCATTTAATCATTTGACGTTCTACTATCCTACAATTTCTACTTTTTTGCCTTATTATTATATGTATACTTACCAACCAATAAACAGTGACCCAAATTTACACGCAATTAGTGTTGGTAGTAACACAAACTTTAATGATACAAGCAACAATATGCCATACGGGCCAATTGGTCCAGATCTTTTGACTGGTCCACACAGAACAGGATTCAGCATTCTGGAACAAAAAACAGGTACTTGGTAATTCTCCACACTCTCGCATAAATAAATAGCACTTTATTTCATTTTGTGTGATAAAATAAAATAGTTATACGCGGGTGCATATGAAAAAAAAGAATTTCATACAAAAAATATTGATTGGCTTCATGCTCTGCGTGATTCTTCTCGCGCCTGTTTCTTTGTCTTTAAATAAAAATGATATAAAGAATTTTCTGGGAGGAAATAGAGCCGAAGCAGCAACGACACCAAATGCCATTCATGCGTCAAAATGGTATTACGTAAGTGATATTTCAGCTACAAGTGTAGGGAATACATCACTTACTTTAAAATTTAGTTTTAAAAAAATTGATAAATTAAGCATAGCTGTTGAAAGCTACGCAATATTAGTTTCTGTAAATGATGCAAACAATTTTACTACAACAAATGGGATATCAACGGTAATTGCTGACGTTGAACCAACAACACAAAGTTGGGCAGATTCACCTGACACAATACCCGACCAAACTGCTACTTTTAATGACTTTTTCCCAGTAAGAGCACCTACTGACTATTACTTAAAAGCCAAATCAAATCAAACGGTAGGTTTTTTGCTTGGAAATATGGGTCTTTATTCTGATCCAATAAAAGTAACCACCTTAGATAAAAACAACTCAATAGACCAACAAAATCAAAATGATCCAAATGCACTAAATTTAACTAATCCTGATCAAATTGATGTAAGTAATGACTTTAGTTGTGGATTTATTTCTAAAGATTCAAGCATACTGGGTTGTGTTGTTAAAATTACCTATTATGTTGTTTTTGTGCCTGCATCATGGGTATTTGAGTTAACTGGAAAATTGTTTGATTTCTTTATTGGATACAGCTTGGACAGTAAATCTTACAGCGGATCAAGCATGATAACTGAAGGTTGGAAAATTGTTCGTGACATTTCAAATATATTTTTTATATTTATTTTACTTTACGTTGCCATTGCAACAATTTTAGACTTACATGGTTTTGAAGCAAAGAAAATGATTGGTACTGTGGTCGTAATTGCAGTATTAATTAACTTTTCATTGTTTTTTACTCAAGTAATTATTGATACAGGAAACATTGCTGCTCGGGTTTTTTATAATGGAATTACAGTAAATGGTCCAGACGGAACAGAGCTCAACTCAACTAATGGAAAACAACTTTCTGTTGCAATTGTAAATCAGTTTAAACCTCAGAAAATGTTTAATAAAACATTACTAAACGAAAGCACCAGCATAAAGGATAGTAGCGGTAATATTGCGCAATTGGGTACTTCCGGTTATCAGGGATTTTTCATAATTATTACATTAATCGCAGCAGCAATTTGTTTACTTGGTGCTTACACATTCTTTATGTCTGCTTTTATCTTTCTCGGACGTGTGATTCAACTATGGATTTCAATGATATTCGCCCCTTTTGCTTTTGTTTCATATGTTGTTCCTGGCGCAAAAGGCATGAAGGGAATTGGTGCAGACTCTTGGTGGAAAGATTTACTTGGAAATGCATTTTTGGCACCAATTTTTATATTCTTCATTTATTTAATTATTCGATTTTTGAAAATAATCACGATCATTAACATTAGTAACGACGCATCACTTATGAGTATTGTGATGTCAATCGTTATTCCTCTCTTAATTATAACTTTCCTTTTGATCAAAGCTCGTAAGATTGCCGAGAGTTTGGCGGGGGACATCGGTGGATATATGGTTACAGCGGCAAAAGCTGTGGGTGGCACTATTGTTGGAGCATCGATGGGTATTGCAGCTGTGGCTGGAAGGCAGACTGTGGGAAGAGGAGCAAACTGGCTTTCAAGCAATAAAACTCTTGCAGAATGGTCATCTGGTAAAAAAGGTTGGGTAGCGCAAGCTCTTGCAAAACCTTTGTCATCGAAAGTAAATACACTTTCAAAATCAAGCTTTGATGTTCGTAATAGTGCTGGTGGCCAACAAGTTTCATCTCTCACTGGCTTTAACTTAAATAATGCAGGGACAAAATTTGCAACACTCGATACTGCAAATACTGCTGGTGGTTGGGTAGGTAAACAGGCTCGCCAAGCTCAAAAAGAAAAAGAAATTGCCGAAAATCTAAACAAAGGTTACGACAAGGCTTTGTTTGAACAACAAGATGAAGAAGTCCACCACAGAGAAGAAAAAATTCATGAGAAAGAAGAAGAAATTGCTGCAAAAACACTTAGTAGAGACCAGTTTACAAGAGGTACACCACAATGGGAAGAAAATAATAAAGAATTGGCATTAATGAAACAAAATCTTTCAGTATTAAAAACTGGAGGGGTTATGAGAAAATATGTTGAAAAGGATGAAATTGATCCTAATACAGGAGAAAAAACAGGTAATAAAATTAAAGTACTCGAAAATGAAAAAGATGCCGATGGTAAAGACAAAAAAACTGATGGCCTATCAAAGATGCAGGGTGACCTTGCTAGAATTAAAACTGCACCGGAGACAGAATACTATGCAAATAAGCGTCGTGAATCTGGCCAGGTATTTATGGACGACGAGCGTGACAAAAATGGAAACATTAAAAGATTTGGCAGACGCGTCACAGCAAACAATGCAGCTGCATATGAAACAGAAAGACTTACAAAGGATATAAGAAAACTCAATAACGAAATCGAAACAAGAAGAACAAAAAATCCAAATGATCCGAAAATCAAAGAGTTTGGTGAAAAAGTAACAGATTACGAAAAGAAAATTGGGGTATTACAATCTGAAAAAACTCTGGTTGATACTTTCCACAAAGATGCTTCGCAAGCAAAAAATAATGTTGCTTCACTAACAAAAGAAATACAAACACTATATAAAAAAGGTGATCTAACAACTGCAGATAGAGCAACTATTGCTGAAAAGGAAGCTAAAATTAAAAACGAAACCGCAAAACTTACACCAAATGACGCAGTTAGTAAGGCAATGAAAAACCAAAAAGACTTAATTGGTGATATTAACTTCAAACAAGGAATGAAACAAATTGGAAAAGAAGCTGTTAAAGGATTCTTTGCTGGAGTTACTGATTGGCGTTCATGGGCTACTGCAACAGTCGGTTCAGCTATGGGTAAAAGTTTTGCAAAAGTATTGCTTGGAACTGGGGGTGGGGCTTTCGAATCAGTAAAACGCGTACTTATGGACTATAGTGGAAGAATGAATCAAGATATTGCAAAAGCGGCGGCGGCGAAGTTTGGAAAGTCTACATATGAAGCTCCGTCTGGAGGAGGTCACGGAGGTGGTGGACACGATGACCATCATGAAGAAGCACACGCTCCAGCATCAAATGGACACGGAGCAGGAGGTCACGATGATCACGGTGGGGGAGGAAATAAACATTAGAAATTGTTGAATTTTTCCCTCTCATTTCAGGAGAGGGTCAGGGTTAGGTAAGATAGTTTGAATTTAATTTATGTTACAATAAATATATGGACAAAGAAAAAGTAATGCAAAGAATAAAAGAAGCTTATGAAATTTTGCCTGAAGATATTCAGAAGGCAATTATGGATTCAAGCTATCAAGAAACTCTTACTGACATTGCAAAAAATAATAAACTTACTTACGAGCAACTTGGAAGTTTGGAAATGCAAACTACAATGGTAATGCTCGGTCTCACGCACCCAAATAGTTTCCGCCACGACCTAGGCGAAGATTTGGAAATTAAAGACCAAGAACTCTTGAAAAAAATTGTTGAAGAAGTGAATGAAAGAATATTTAAAAATATTCGTGAATCACTCCAAGCAATACATGAAGTAAATGAATCTGACACCGACGACGACAATGAAACTTTTTGGAAAGTTGGTCACGAAAATGAAAAAGTGCCAGGCGATGGGGAAGATGAAGAGGAAATCACCTCTCCCCAACCCTCTCCTTATAAAGGAGAGGGAGCCCAACCCGCAGTTTCCCCCCTCATTAATAAGGAGGGGGGTCAGGGGGGAGGTTCTTCTGACATCTTCAAAAAATCCGGCATTGAATTTATAAACCCCGTAGTAAAAGTTCCAACCCCAATTCCACAACCGACAGATACCGAAAGAAATAAAATATTAAGTGGTGTAGAAAACCCTATCGCTGGAACATCGGCAATGAATGTCCCACCCAAAGAAAGTATTTTAGAAAAAAAACTTACAACTTCTTTTGGTTTGCCAAAAGTTGAAAGTGATCATACTGTTCCGAATATCACAAAAGCTGAAGATAAAAAAGTAAGTAGTGATCCGTATCGAGAAGCAATCTAATGCAATTCAAAGTTCCACAATTTATCGATGTTGAAGACAAGATTTTTGGGCCTTTCAGCTTCAAGGAATTTGCTTACATAGTCGGAGGCCTAGGTGCTTCATATGTAGTTTATAAAATAATGCCTTTAATTTTAGGTATTTTTCTTATAATCCCCATTCTTGCTCTTGCTGGGGCTCTGACATTTATAAAAATCAACAATAGACCATTTATCGATATTCTTCAGTCGGCTTTTCAATACGCATTTCAAGATAAACTTTATGTTTGGAAAAAAGCTCAAAAGAAAAAGAAAAAAGTTGAAGAGGTGGTCGCAACAGAAAGTTTGGTTCCACGTTTATCTGAAAGTAAATTGAAAGATTTATCTTGGAGTTTAGATGTTTTGGATGCAAGAAAAAATAGTACTCCAAAATGAAATATTTATAAAAAAAGTCCTCGGGTCTCCTCATCTACGATTCGGCCAGACATTTTTTTATTAACATTTCATTTTTACGTACAAAGTCACATAACAATGATATAATAAATTTATGGCAGTTAATGCAAAATCGACACAAGGATTTGTACCAATAAAAGAAGTACGCGATGGCATAGTAATCCTCAAAGATGGGGGAGTGCGCGCAATTCTTATGGCTTCTTCTGTAAACCTTTCACTAAAATCTGCCGATGAACAACGCGCGACAATTGCACAATTTCAATCCTTTTTAAATTCTCTAGAATTTTCTACACAAATTGTTATTCAATCTCGCCGTCTAGACATCCGCCCATACCTTTTAACCCTAGAAACTAGAATGAAGGATCAACTTGAACCATTGTTAAAAGTTCAAACTCGTGAATATATTGAATTTATCCGTTCATTCACAGAACAAGTAAATATAATGACAAAAAACTTTTTTATAGTTGTCCCATATTCAACTCCTGCAATTTCACCAGAGGGTGGAATAATGCAATTCTTAGGAATGTCGAAAAAATCTGGCAAAACAGGGGACAAAAAAGGTGATGCTTTGATTGATTTCGAAGAAAAAAGAAGCCAACTCGAACAACGCACAAGCATTGTTTCCGACGGTCTTTCAAGAATTGGAGTACGGACGGTGATGCTCGGCACAGAAGAAGTGATAGAATTGTTTTATAAGACTTTCAATCCAGGCGACACGAGTCAGGGTGTAGCACTGCCAGGAAAAGAAAGTGAGGGTGACGCAAATAAACAACCAAAACAATAATATGAGCATAATAGACGATTTGTTTGGAAAAAAAAATACGAAGGTTGGAACAGACAAACAAGTCCTGCCTGTTTTGCCGTCTGAAATTTACGAAGCAGCAACTCTAGACTTCCAAGACATCATAGCTCCCTCTGCTTTGCGTGTTGAACCAAAAGCACTAAATCTTGGAGAAAAATTGGCGCGCACTTATTTTGTCATTTCTTACCCTCGATATCTTACAGACAATTGGTTTTCACCAATCATCAATCTCGATAAAATTTTTGATGTTTCAATTTTTATTCACCCGATAGATACAGCAGTAGTATTAAGGCAATTTCAAAAAAAAGTTGCCGAAGTTCAAAGCCAAATAAACGAACGTTCAAAAAAGGGTCTGGTGCGCGACCCAATGCTCGACACTGCATACCAAGACTTGGAAGGCCTGCGCAACAATTTAATGCAAGCTCAAGAAAAAATGTTTGACGTCGGACTCTACATCACAATGTATGCTGACAATGAAAATGAACTTTTCAAAATTGAAAACGAAATCAAATCAATTTTAGAATCTCGCCTAGTATATTTTAAACCAGCTCTCTTCCAGCAAGAAGAAGCTTTCAAGAGCGTAATGCCGACTGGCACCGACCTCCTAAATATTCACCAAAAATTAAATTCTGAACCACTCTCATCAATTTTTCCTTTCGTTTCTTTTGACCTCACTTCGGATAAAGGAATTCTTTACGGCGTGAATCGCCACAATTCTAGTCTTGTTATTTTTGATCGTTTCTCTTTGGAAAATTACAACTCTATCACTTTTGCAAAATCTGGTTCTGGAAAATCATACGCTACAAAATTGGAAATCATTCGTACATTAATGTTTGATACAGAGGTAATAGTTATCGACCCCGAGCGTGAATACGAATACCTTGCAGAAGCCATCGGTGGAAGATATTTCAATATCTCTCTTTCTTCAGATCACCATATCAACCCTTTTGATTTGCCAATACCAAGAAGTGATGAAAATCCTGCGGACATTTTGCGTTCAAATATCATAAACCTCGTCGGTCTTTTCCGTATTATGCTCGGAGGCTTAACTCCTGAAGAAGATTCAATTATCGATCGCGCAATCAGTGAAACTTACGCGCTTAAAGATATTTCAGCAGAATCAGATTTTTCAAATATCGAGCCACCACTTTTGTCTGATTTCGAAATGGTTCTATCTGGAATGGAGGGGAGTGAGTCTATTATTCAACGTCTTACAAAATACACTCGTGGCACGTGGTCTACTTTCATAAACCAGCCTTCAAATGTGGATATAAATCGTAAATTTGTCGTTTTCTCTGTACGTGATATGGAAGACGAGCTAAAACCAGTGGCAATGTACATAGTCACTCACTTTATCTGGAATGCTGTTCGCAAAAACTTAAAAAAGAGGCTTCTTGTTGTGGATGAGGCATGGTGGATGATGAAATCTGACGACACAGCCTCTTTCCTTTACTCAATTGCAAAACGAGGCCGTAAATATTTCCTTGGTCTTGCGACAATTACCCAAGACGTCGGCGACTTTATGAAAAGCCCGTACGGTGTGCCAATTGTCACAAACTCTTCAATTCAAATGCTTTTAAAACAATCACCTTCGACTATCGACCTACTACAAAAGACCTTTAACCTTACAGATGAAGAAAAATATCTACTCCTTGAGTCAAATGTGGGGGAGGGCATATTCTTTGCGGGACTCAAACACGTTGCAATTAAAATTATTTCATCATATACGGAAGACCAAATTATTACTTCCGACCCATCGCAGGTTTTAGCAATAAAAAAAGCAAAGGATGATTTGGCGGCAAGTGAATCTGGGCAGAAATAAAAATTATACCACCCCCGATTCGATTACGAATCTCCCCCTCCTAAATTAGGAGGGGGTAAAGGGGGTGGTATCTTGTACATATTTTTACTATAATATAAACAATGAAAAGAATTTTATTTTCTTTCTTGATATTGGCTATATTTATGCCTTTTTCTCTGGCTCTTGCTGCTGGTCAAGTTTCAGCTTCAAGTATAAACGTCGCAATCAATCCTGAAGTTCCAGGACCAAATACAAATACTTCAATAACACTTTCGAGCTATGCGACAGACATAAATCGTGCATTAATCTCCTGGACACTAGACGGGAAGACGATGCAGTCTGGTATTGGAAAAACAATTTTTTCTTTCACTACAAAAGGCGTAGGAACAGCCACAACAGTTACGGTAAATATAAGTATTGATTTACAACCCGCAATTACAAAAACAATAGTCATTACTCCCGCAGATGTAGATATGCTTTGGGAAGCTATCGATTCATATGTGCCACCTTTCTACAAAGGTAAAGCCATGCCAAGCTCTGAAGCAAAAATAAAGGTCACAGCAATGCCCAATATAAAAGGCGCAAACGGAGTAAAAATAAAATCTTCAGATATGGTTTACAATTGGAAACACAATTACGACAACGATCCAAACGGTTCTGGTTACGGAAAAGATTCCTACATAGTAAATGCAAATTATTTAAATAATTCTGAAATTGTTGATTTGAGTGTTTCGTCAGTAAGCAATTCTAGTGCAGCATCGGGTAGGGCAGTGCTCGTGACTGGGGACCCTAAAATTGTTTTTTATCAAAAGGATCCACTTGAAGGAATAAAGTATGAAAATGCTTTAAAAACTGATTTAAATCTCTCAACAGATGAGACAACCTTGGTCGCAGAACCATATTTCTTTTCACCCGCTGATATAAATTCTTCAAAATATAAATACACATGGAACATAAATGGTAGCGCAGTGGACACTCCAGCAAAAAAGAATGTGATGACTCTTCGAAAAGGACCAACTGGAGGAACTGCAAATATTTCTCTAGAAATCGAAAACGTATTAAAATTATTCCAAGACGCAAAGCAGAATTTAAACATTAACTTCTAATGAAAATGAATAAAAAAATTAAAATAATTTTTCTATCCGCCTTATTGATAATCACCGGATTTTTTGCAATCAAAGCAAGCGCTGCAACACCAGCAGGTTTTACAGGAACAACAGTAGCTGACGGCTCTACTTTATATAAATATGACTCAACTTGTGCAGTTGGTGCTGGAATATTCAAAAAACAACGCGGAATAATTGTCCCAACCAATGCAACGTCTGTATCAAAAGGTTACATATATTTCCATGGATTAAACACATCCACAAACCCAACATCAGACTACATGTGTACTACTTCAGGACTTTGTGCTTCAGCAAAAGCTGAAAATTCAGTCATTTTTACACCTGAAACAAATGTTACGGGACAGACTGCTCAAACAGTAGGATACAAAGATGAATTTGATTGTTTCATACAGGAAGCAAAAACAAAACTTCAATCACTTCATATTGGTGTTCCAAATACAATTGATATTGCAGGTCACAGTGCAGGAGCAAAACTTGTAATGAATACAGTGAACCTTGCGCCAGGGTTTTCCACAAGTAGTAGGGTGGACGCAATTATTTTTGATGGTTGCTATGGAAATTGGTGTAATCAAATTATTGCCTCGCCCCACACAAATCATGTATATCTTTACTATCAAACTCAAGATACAGACGGTACTGGTCCACTTTCAATTGCCGCATATAATACAAATAAAACAAAAGCAAGTATTTTAAAAGTTGAGGCTGGACACTATAGAATTCCTGCAAAATGTTTTATGGACCACATAAATGGAGATAAGTGTGGTGCTCCTGAAGTTCCTTCAGACCAAGGTTACAACGTAGATGTAAAACAGGTTGCGGGAACGGTGGCAAATTCTTCAAAAATTACGGTCACATATAGCGGTTTTACTGAAACAACTCCAGCTAGAATAAATATGGAATATGCAAGTGCTGCAGAAAATGACAGCCCAGCACAAAGTGCAACAATATCCATGACCGCAAGTTCAAGTCCTCAAACAATAGAAAAAACTTTTAGTAACCTTACAGACCAAACAGAATATAGAATTACGGTTACAGAAGATAAATCGTTCGACGACCCTAGTAGATTATCGTATAGTGACCCTGTAACTTTTACTCAATCAACTGTAATAAATGGCAACGGGGATAACAAACTTGATTGTAGTGATCCAAAAAATACAGACAATCAGGATTGTAAATGTACAACAGGGTATTGTTTACTTCAACCAATTGCGGGATTAAAAACTATTCCAGATAGTACATCAATTTCTACATATTTAAATATAATGTTTAAAATTGGTATTGGTCTAGCAGCTGTCCTTGCTGTGATAATGATCGTCATCGGTGGAATACAATATATGTCCACAGATGCAATATCTGGAAAAGAAGACGGCAAACACCGCATCAAGGGCGCTCTCACTGGCCTCATCCTCGCTCTCGGTGCATGGGCACTTCTAAACACAATCAACCCCGACCTCGTCCTCATAAAACTCGACCTCAAAAGCGCACAAGTTAAGATAGACACCTCAAGTGTCGACGTACCAGCAACTAATCTAACCACAGGCTCTCCTGTTTGTGGTGGTAAATACAAAGTTGGAGACGTATGGCAAGCAGATGATGTTATTAGAAAAAAATACACTGATACTTTTGGAAGCAGTTCAGTTAATGTTGGAAATTGTAAAACAGTTGGACAACATTCTTGTACCAGTCTTGCAGGGCTTCCAGATAGCACATACTCAGGTATGAAAAAATTAGAAGATGCAATAATTAGTGCTCAAGTTAATATTCTACCTGGACCATCTTGTAAGGATTACACTTGTCTAGAAATCACAGGAGGTACTGAATGTTGGGACCATGGGAACAGTCAAAGTACGCACATACCAGGAAGTGATGTTGTTGATTTGCTTAATAGTAACCAGTTAAATCAATTTTTAACAACTTTTGCAAATGGATCAAATAATAATAAAGGATATACAAGAACTATAGGTCAATTTGGTTTAACACCAAATGCAACTCTCTATGTTTATCAATGGGGAGGAACAGGTAATGATTATTTATCTATAGTTCACGAAACAGTACCAGACCATTTTCATGTTTTAAGTTGGATGGGACCACCACCGGCACAGTGGCCAAAACAATAATATTTATGTCAAAACAAAAATTCATCTTCATAGTTTCAATGGTAATCGTCGGATAGGGTTAGTGGGTTTAGACACTGATGATTTGTGCATACCTATATTTGACAAAAAATTGGTAGTTGCTATACTAGTTTTATATGGAAAATTATATAAACCGGAGCTATAAAATAGAAGACCTAGTAATCGCAGGTAAAGTTCTTGTAGTATACGGTCCAAGAAGATCCGGTAAAACAACCTTAATAAAAAACTATACTGACAAATTAAAAACGAATTTTTTAGTAGATTCTGGAGACAATATCATAGTGCAAGAAATTTTAAGTTCTGGTGATACAAATAGAATACTTGCCCGAGTTGAGGGATTATCTGTATATGTACTTGATGAAGCGCAAAATGTCGCGAACATTGGGCAGGCACTTAAAATAATAATTGACGCAAGACCCGATCTGATAGTCATAGCTACAGGATCTTCCTCATTTGATCTAGCAAATAAATTAGGAGAACCATTGGTCGGTAGAAGAGAAATTGTTACACTATACCCCTTTGCACTTCAAGAACTAAATAAAAATTTTCCAAGAAACATACTTGATGATAATTTAAACTCTTTTCTTGTTTATGGCCTTTACCCGCAGGTTTACAATTCAAAAACTAATTTCGAAAAGGAATCTCGTTTGCAAGAAATAGTGGAAGGATATTTGCTAAAAGATATTTTTGCTTTGGAACAAATAAAGTCACCTTCAAAATTGTTGCATTTAATTAAGCTACTTGCGCAATATATAGGCCAGCCGATAGCACTAAATAAACTAGCAGGAGAAGTTGGTCTCAATCAAAAAACAGTAGAAAGATATTTAGATCTTTTGGAAAAAACTTTTGTTATAAAAAAAATTATGCCTTTTTCAACAAAACTCAGCCAGAGCTTGAAATTTAAACCTAAATATTATTTTTACGATCTTGGTATTAGAAATTCATTGCTTGGAAATTTCCTACCTCCACCTGAAAGAGCTGATGTGGGTAGTCTATGGGAAAACTTTTGTTATATTGAAATAATTAAATTGAATGCTTACAAAAGAAAATCTCATCCTCAATATTTTTTCTATAAGTCATACCAAAATAATGATGAAATTGATATAATTGAAGAATACAATGGGTACAAAGCCTTTGAGTGTAAGTGGAAATTTAGCAGAGATATGGTAAATATGGAAGAGTGGGACAATGCATACCCAAACTCAAAAATTAAAGTGATAACAAGAGATAATTATTACGATTTTATTGTCTAGAGATAGTAGTTTAATTTTATTTGCATTATAATGATACAAGCACACATTTTATGTCAAAACAAAAATTCATCTTCATAGTTTCAATGGTAATCGTCGGATTGATTTTGGCATTTTGGATTGCCTCTGTTTTTATCACTAAACAAAAAAGTGGGGGAGGACCAGTAACAATTCGAGATTTTTTTCCTATTTCAAATAGTCCAATTTCAAATACACCACCAGTAAACATAAATGGAAATGGTGAAACACTACCAACAGACAACGGTAATACAAACACTCCACCAAAATTCCGCCAAATTTCAAACTTTGCAGTAGCGGGTGCAACAGTTGTAGATGAAACACCAGTGGCTCCTATTGTGGCAAAAACAAAGGTATCAAAAACAGTTCCAGCGACTCCTCCAATACCTCCAGTTTACGCTATACGCTACGTAGAACGCGCTACAGGGCATTTATTTGAACAAATACTAGGAAGCTGGACTGAGAAAAAAGTTACGAATACGACGATTCCAAGCATTTACGAAGCAATGTTTGGAAATAATGGAAATTCTGCATTCTTGCGCTATTTAAATAGTGACAATCAAACAATTGAGAGTTTTTCTGGTTCAATTCCACTTCCAAAAGTACCAGCAAAAACTGCAAGTACAACAGTTACGACTACAAATACTGCGACAGTAGCAAATGCTCTACCTATTGGAAATGATGTGGCAGAAACTCCAATACCAGAACTACTTGGTACATTTTTTCCTGAAAATATTTCAAGTGCAGTAGTATCTCCAGACGGAAGCAAAGTCTTTTATTTAAGTAGTTTTGGAGATCAAACTCTTGGTACATCAGCAAATCTCGACGGTACTAAAAAATCTCAATTCTTTACATCGAGTTTTAGTGAGTGGATTCCACAGTGGCCAACAGCTCGCATAATGACAATAACAACAAAAGCTTCTGCAAGCGTCCCAGGTTTTGTTTATACCCTAGACACACAAACAGGAGATATGAATAAAATTATTGGAGGACTTAAGGGGCTCACAACGCTTACAAGCAGTGATGGAAAAAATATGCTTTACAGTGTATCAAATGGTAAAGATTTTTCACTTTATTCATATTCACTCAAAACAAATACAACAACAAATTTAAATATAAAAACACTTCCAGAGAAGTGTGTGTGGTCAAGTGACAATATTACAGTTTACTGTGGTGTTCCAGTAAGTCCCGACGCTGGTGCTTACCCAGATGTATGGTACCAAGGTCTTACATCTTTCAATGACCAAATTTGGAAAATAAATACAGCTACAAGTGAGTTCAATATGATTGGTGACCCAAATTCCGATGTAAATGTATCGATGGATGCGACAAAATTAATTCTCGACAAAACAGAGAGTAACCTATTTATAGTAAACAAAAAAGATTCTAAATTGTGGAGTCTAGCTCTACAGTAATATATTTAATTTTTACTCGGCGTTCTCTTCCAACACCGACAGATTCAGTGGTGATGTCTTTTGCATTTGTGAGAAAAGCGTGAACTATTCTTCTTTCATATGAAGACATCGGGTCAAGCTCAATACTTGACTTGAAAAAACGTGCACGCTCAGCCATCATATGAGCGGTGGCTTTTATATTTTCATGTTTCTTTTTTTGAAAACCATTTATATCAATAGTGAAAAGAAATGGTACATTATTCATTTTTCCATTTTCATCTTTTGAAAAATCAGTCTTATTTTCAATCATTCTTTTTAAGATATGATTGATGGCATCTAGTGTTTCACCGTCACGACCCAATAAAAATTGAGGCTCAGAAGTTTTCACTGAAAACCATGTAGTACCTTCTTCATCCATTGTAGTTTCAATTTCCTCTGTTGCAAGAGGAATATTTCTTAAAAACTCTTCTATCATTTTTTGATATTCTTGATTTTTCATATTATTGAATTACAGCAACATTTGCATATTTTTTCTGCAAAGTTTTCTGTTGAATTACTGCGTAAATATTATTTACAATCCAGTAAAGAGAAACTGCAACTGGAACTTGGAAGTAAGCTAAAAGAAAAATCATCACTGGTAGAAAATATTTCATTTGTGACTGCATATTTTTCATCATTTGGTCTTGCATTGATTCTCCAGCAACTCCTGGTGCTGGTTTTGGTGTGAGCATTGCAAATTGCATATATTGAGCCCCCGCAACTAAAATTGAGAACAATAAATTCTTTTTAGCTGTAAGATCTATGAAACCTAAAAAATGTATATTGATATGCGCTGGCATGTGCACAAAAGAATATAGAGAGCTAACCTGATTCATATCTAAACCTTTGGTAAAAACCCAATACAATGTTCCTAATATTGGAATTTGAATGAGTAGTGGAAGACAACCAGCAAAAGGATTTACTTTATGAATTTTATAAAGTTCAAAAGTTTTTTTATTTAACTCTTGTTTATTGTCAGCATATTTTTCTTTTAATTTGTTTATTTCGGGCTCTAACTTTCTCATTTCAAGCTGGCTTTTGATGGCCTTGCGAGTAAAAGGGGAGAGTATAAACTTAATAAGTAAAGTAAGTAAAATAATAGCTACCCCAGCGTCAGCCATCGGAGAAATATTCAAAAGTAAAACTAAAGTATTATATAAAGGGCGAAACAAAAGAGTTGTACCAATAAAGTGAAACATCCCGCTATTGTAACTCGAAAATGCCAAAAAAGAAAGCTAAAAATTATTTTACTGGGTCATAATCTGCGTGTGAAAATGGATTACATCGCAATATTCTTTTAATTGTCATTTTTCCACCCACAATTGCACCATATTTTTGTATTGCCTGTATGCCATATTCCGAACAAGTAGGGTAAAAAGAACATACTTGTCTTCTAACTAGACCTATTTTCTTTAAAAAACCATGATCTGGTGAAATAGTCTTTTGATAAATAACTATCAATAAAATTAAGGCTTTTTTAGGCATTTATTCTATTTAATACATTTTTAAGAATTTCATTTACAGAGGATTCTATTTCTTCATATTTCATATTTTTACTCCCCTTAGAATAGAAAAAGGCTAGAGAAAATGGCTTTTTGGTGAAATTACCTTGTAAATATTGACTATTTTGTATAACTGAATAACCTTGGCGTCGAAGCTTATTTCTATCTACAGCAAGCTTTGCGACACTTTTAGGAGCCACAAAAGAAAAAAGGCACTCATTTTTTGCATTTTGACCTTGTAAAACAAGGGCTTTTGCTCTAATTAAGCCACAACTAAAAGAAACACCATTTTTCATGGTTTCAGTAAAAAGGACTCTTGAAATCCTGTTTTTCTTTGGAATCATTCAATTAAGCCTTATTTTGCAGCCTTTTTGTGCTTAGGAGAAACAGTGAGTTTCGCGCGTCCCTTTTGGCGACGACGACGAAGAACATTTTTACCATTTGTACTCTTTGAACGGACAAGAAAACCGTGGGTTTTTGCTCGTTTTCTCTTTTTTGGTTGGTATGTTTGTGACATGACAATACAATACACCATTTATACGAAAAAATCAAATTATTTTACCCATTTAAAAACAGGGGATAGAGACACACCAAAATATCCTTTAGTACCAAGCTTATTTTAGTAAAAATATTCTTATCAACAGCTTATCAACATAGTAATGAAGTTATACAGTGTTTCCCCTTTTCAATTCTGAGTATTATAATAGGGAAGCTATGGAAGATACAAAAAAAGTTTGGGAAAATTGTTTGGGTGAAATTGAACTTGGAGTTTCTAAGGCAAATTTCAGTACATGGTTTAGAAATACTCATATAATTAAAGAAGAGATGGGGTCAGTCTATCTTGGTGTGCCAAATGAATTCGTGAAAGATTGGTTATTGAATAAATACCATAAATTAATACTAAAGACTTTAATGGGTTTTCATGAAGACATCCGCTCTTTGGAATATGTAATTGTAAAAAATGAAGGTGGACATAAAGAAAATCAACCACAAGTATCTGAGACAGCAAAACCAATGCCGAATAAAGAATTACCTTTGGCAGATTTATATATAAACAAAGACGATAACCTGAACCCACGTTACATCTTTGATTCTTTTATTGTTGGATCATTCAATGAGCTTGGCTACGCAGCGGGGCAGGCCATCATTAAAGCTCCTGGGACAGCCTACAACCCGTTTTTTATATACGGCCCGACAGGTTTAGGTAAAACACATTTAATACAAGCTATAGGCAATTCCATCAAAGCTAAATATACAGAAAAAAAAGTTCACTATATTACTTTAGAAAAATTTGCTACAGACCTCGTGAATGCACTTCAAACAAACAAAGCAAATTCATTTAAAGATAAATATAGAAAATATGATGTTTTAATCATCGACGATATCCAATTTGTGGGGAAGATGGAAAAAACCCAAGAGGAACTGTTTCATACCTTCAATACTTTTCATGAAAACCAGAAACAGATTATTTTTTCATCTGATAAACACCCAAACTACATCCCAGGGCTAGAAGATCGTTTAAAATCAAGGTTTTCGGCTGGTATGATCGTAGATATCAACGAACCAGAGATAGAATCTCGTATAGCAATACTGAAAGCAAAAGTAAAAGATAGTGAGTATTTGATACCAGATGAAATCATAGAATACATAGCTTCGTCGATACAAGGAAACATTCGAGAATTAGAAGGAAGTTTAAATGCTATTGTATGCCAAACGGGGGTAAAAGGAAGATCTCTTTCATTGAGTGAAGTTAAAAGTTTAATCAAAAATAATATTAAACCAAAGAAAAATATCTCTGTGAAAGAAGTGGTTAAAGTTGTTTCTGAGTTTTATAATGTCGACGAAATGACAATATATGAAACAACAAGGAGAAAAGAGATTGTGAAAGCAAGGCAAATGGTAATGTTTATTTTACGTGAGGACTTCAATGTATCTTACCCATTAATAGGTCAGAAACTCGGGGGTAAAGACCACACAACAGTAATACACTCATGTTTAAAGATAAAAGAGGGAATTAAAAATGATCCATCAATTTTACAAGAATTAGAGCAATTACGTGCAATGTTTAAATAGTGTTGATAATTTTGTGGATAAAGTAGTGAAAAAGATTGTTAATAAAAATATAAAGTGGGGATAAAAATTTAATAATTTTTTAAAAAAAAGTTATTAAATAGATTACACACAAAAGATATCAAAAATAAAACAGTAAATAGGTTGATAAATATAAACAAAAGATACTTATCCACTTATCCACATGTATAGTATTAATAGTAATTTAATATATAGAATATATGAAACTCAACTGCACAACCGAAAAAATAAAAAACGCCATTTCAATAACTGAAAGAGTTACTGGTAAGAATTTAACATTACCAATTTTATCTTCAATACTTTTAATCGCATCTGGTAAATCACTTAAAATAAGAGCAACAAATCTTAGTATTGGTGTTGAGGTTGAAATACCTGCCACTATTGAAAAAGAAGGTGTAGCTGCTGTTTCTGGAGATATATTAAATAATTTATTTACCAATATAAATACAAATCAAGAAATTAATATAAGTTTAGAAAATGATAATTTATTAATACAAACAAAAAATAATAAAATAATACTAAAAAATTTTTCGCCAGATGATTTCCCAACAATTCCAATAGTTAAAGGTGAAAGTATTACAATACCATCAAATAAATTTATAGATGGTATTAAATCTGTATATTACGCTTCAGCTATATCTGATATAAAACCAGAAATTGGAAGTATTTATATTTACCAGGAAAATGATAATTTAGTTTTTGTAGCTACAGATTCTTTTCGTTTAGCTGAAAAGAAAATTAAAATTAAAAATATTGAAAACTTTCCAGCAATATTAATTCCATTTAAAAATATAGTTGAAATACTTAGAATTTTTAGTGACATAAATGATGATATTAAAATTTGTTTTAGTAAAAACCAAATATCATTTTCATCCAAAAATATATATTTTACATCGAGAGTTATAGACGGAATTTTCCCAGACTATAAACAAATTATTCCGAAAAATCATACAACTGAAATAATAATCTTAAAACAAGATCTTTTAAATTCCCTTAAAATGTCAAATGTATTTTCTGATAAATTTAATCAAATAACATTTCAAATTCAACCAAAAGAAAAACTTTTTGAATTGAAATCAAAAAATAATGATATTGGTGAAAATACTACAAAATTGGATGCTTCCCTATCTGGGGTGAGTATAGTAGCGAACTTTAATCAAAAATATTTACTGGACTGCATACAGTCTATAAAAGAGGATAGTATTGTTTTACAAATGGTTGGCGATAATAAACCCCTAGTAGTTTCAGGGCTTTCAAATCAAAGTTTTATGTATTTAATAATGCCAATGAATAGATAAAATGGAATATATTCAAATAGGACAATTTTTACAAAAATTTGAAGTTGTTTTAAGTGATGATAAGGCTAAAAAAATATTAGTACAAAAAATATTAAAAAATAATATTAATTTTGATATTGATTTAAATAATATAAAAATAAAAGACGGAGTAGTCTCAATTTTAGGCAGTGGTACTCTAAAGAACGAGATTTTCTTAAAAAAAGAAAAAATCGAAAAAATGATAAATGAAGGGACTTCAAATTTAAGAAGTATTCGTTAATTTGAAATTGAAAAATTTTTATTTACTTCTACTGTGTTGTAGACAGTATCCTCAGCTACAATTTTTAGTGTATTAATAGAACCAATGTCAGATATTTGGGATGGTATAAATGAAAAAGAAAATGGTGCACTTGTTGAAGATCCAATATAATTATTATTTATAAAAAAATCTACTTTACTTAATGGATAAAAACCAGTACTAGAAAGCGTAATTGTTATTTTTGAATTACTATTCTGGGGAATATTTTCAACGGGATTGGTTATTTGAACATTTGGAAATTTCCCTGGAACGTGTACATTGTCGTCAAAATTTGGTTTATCATTTACTGTTGTAGTTGCATATTTGTAGCCAAAATTTGCTAACCAGTTTTGTACAGGAATTTCCCAGTGATAGTATTGTGGATCTCCAGAAGAATTTATTTGGTAATCTCCATTTGGGTCATCTTTATTTATCCAATACAAAATTGAGTGCCTGTTTGTTAATACTTTTTCTTCAGTTGCATCCTTGGGTGTATATTCTGTTGCGAGTCCACCAGAAATTTTATCAATTAAAAAACTTTCATTTCCTTGCCATTTCCCAGCAAGAACGGGTTTTATAGCTGTATAGTCAATTGGATCAGGTTTTTCAAATTTAACATCTGGAACTTTACTTAATGCATAATTCATAAATTCGTGCCAGAGTGGACCAGAAAGTACAACTGACACCTGTTGGGCCATTGCAGAATTATCATTGTTTCCAACCCAGACACCAACTGAAATATTTGGTGTATAGCCAACCAACCATGCATCATGTGAATCATTTGTTGTACCAGTTTTTGCAGCAACATCACGCCCTAGGAAATACATTGCTGAATTTAAACCGAAGTCGGGTGCACGTGCATTGTTGTCTGATAGTATATCCGTAACTTGTAATGCAATTTGTTTAGGTATTGCCTGGCTCTCTTCATCAGAATAACTTTCTAAGATATTTCCTGCGTTGTCTGTTACTTTTAAAATACCAGTTTCAGGATGCCTTACTCCTCCTGTTGCAAAAACGCCATAAGCACTAGCCATGTCGATAAGTTTTACTTCTCCTCCACCCAACACAAGTGATAAACCATACCTAGCAGCGTCTACAAGCGACGTTATACCCATCATGCGAGCTGTATTGATAGAATCTTGTATACCTGCTAAATAAAGCAATTTTACTCCAATAACGTTGACTGATTGAGCAAGAGCAGAGCGAAGTGATAGTGGTCCAGAATTTAAACCATTGAAATTTTTTGGCATATAGCATTCACTTTTATTATGTCCAGGAAGTGGAGCCCCTGATGGATTACATGACATTGAAAATTCTGTCGGTACATCAAATAATACTGTGTCGGGTGTATAACCTTTTTCAAAAGCAGTTGCATAAACAAATGGTTTAAAAGATGAACCTGGTTGTCGCATTGCTGTGGCTATATTATAATTTCCGTCAATTTTTTTATCAAAATAATCTCTTGAACCAACCATTGAAAGTATTTGGCCAGTTGTTGGATCAATTGCAACAAGACCAGCGTTTGATGCATTGTAAGTTTTTTCATTTGATAAAGCATATTTTTTTACTACTTCTTCTGCTTTTTGTTGCATATCCCAATCAAGAGTTGTAGTTACCTGAAGACCTCCTGTGTTTACAGCATCTTCACCGTATTTTTGTATTAAATAATCTTTAATGAAAAATACAAAATGAGGAGCAAGTATCCCTGTTGGATCTTGTGGTTTGAAATCAATTTTTTCTTTTAAAGCATTTTGGTATTCTGTGTCAGTTATGAAATTCAACTCTTTCATTCGAGCAAGAACTGTTTTTTGTCTGTCGTCTAGATTTTTTCTATTTGTACCGTATGGTGAATAAAATGTTGGAGCTTTTGGAATTGATGCTAAATAACTTGCTTCGGCAAGGGTCAGATTTGCCGGTTCTTTTCCAAAATATGTTTTTGAAGCTTCTTCAACTCCGTAAATATTTCCGCCATAAGGAGCTTCATTTAAGTAAATTGCCAATATATCTTCTTTACTCATTTCACGATCCATTTTAAGTGCAAGAATCCATTCTTCCATTTTTCTAGTAATTGTTTTTTGAGAAGATAGTAAAGAGTTTTTAACAATTTGTTGAGTGATTGTTGATCCACCTTGAACAAAACTTCCGTGTGTAATGTTTACTAATAATGCGCGTATGATTGCAGTAGGGCGAATTCCTTGGTTTTGGTAAAAAGTTGAATCTTCAATTGCTACTGTGGCATTTTTTATATATGGACCCATGTCAGCGAAAGCTATGATTGTTCTTTTTGTATTACTATTTACATCGTAAAGTACTGTTTTTCCGGTTCGGTCATAAATCCTTGTCGAACTTTCAACCTTTCTATCTTGGAAAGCTTTAAAGTCTGGGATTTTTATTGTACTTACCCAAATCACAACTCCTCCACTTACTAAAATAAAAATTCCTGCGAAAAACATCACAATATTTAACAACTTTCTTTTTAAATTACTCTTTTTCATATATGTGAAAATTGTAGCACGAAACTTTATATAGGCACAGACAAAAAAAGCATTTTATGCTAAAGTAGAAATATGGAAAATAGTAAAATCATCGACGAATTGCTTTCTCGTGGAGTTGGAGAATTTATCGACCCAAATGGAACATTTAGAAAGAAACTCGAAACAAACCCAAATGAGATAGTCATTAAGCTTGGGGTTGACCCAAACAGACCCGATATTCACATCGGGCATGCAGTTATACTACGCAAGCTTCGTAAATTTCAAGACATGGGTTGCAAGGTCATTTTTCTTATAGGAGACTTCACTGCTCAAATTGGCGACCCAACTGGTAAGAGTAAAATTCGTCCAGAAATTGACCAAATGGAAGTAAATAAAAATATGCAGACTTATTTAGATCAGGTTGGAAAAATATTAAAAACAGAACAGAGTGTTTTTTCTTGGATAAGAAATTCAGATTGGTTTGTTTCTATAAATGATATCATTGCCCCAGATAACAGAACTATAAATATTAAAAGTGGTGATCAGACAATAACTACACCACCACTACCAGCAAGTGATATTTTAAATAAAGCCGAATTTTGGGTTGAAACAAGAATGCAAAAAATAAATATAAATAATTATTCACTGATAAACTTGATGGCAATACTTCGCCGTATTACTTACGGTCGAATAATTGAAAGAGATATGTTTCAAGACCGAATAATAAAAGGCGAACCTGTTTTTATGCACGAGATGCTTTACCCAATTTTTCAAGGAATAGACTCAGATGTATTGGCAAATATTTATGGATCTTGCGATTTAGAAGTCGGTGGAACTGATCAGCATTTCAATATGCTTGTTGGACGTGAGGTTATGGAAATGAATAAAAAAGTTCCTCAAGCTGTGCTGTCTTTTAAGCTCCTCGAAGGTCTTGATGGAAAAGAAAAAATGTCAAAATCCCTTGATAATTATGTAGGAATTACAGATGAGCCTAATGATATGTATGGAAAAATAATGTCTATTCCAGATAGTTCTATTGTAAATTATTTTGAGCTTTGCACTTATACTCCAAATGAAAGCATTGAAGAAATAAAAGAAACTTTAAAAAACGGAAAAGAAAATCCAAAGAATATTAAAATGCAATTGGCTCGTCAAATTGTAGAAGAATATCACGGAAAAGAAAAAGCAAATGACGCTGAGGAAAACTTTACTAAAACTTTTTCAAAAGGTGAAATTCCAAAAGATATGGAAACAATTTCAGTCGCAAGTGTAAAAGAAATCCCCGAAGCTTTATGTTCAAACAATTTTGTTGCTTCGAAAGGAGAGTTTACTAGACTCTTGAAACAAAATGCTGTGACAAACCTTGAGACAAATAAAAAAGTTTTGAGCTTAGAAGAATTTACAACAGGAGCTTATCGCATAGGAGCTCATCGTTTTGTAAAAATAGATATTAAATAAAAAAACACCTCTCTGGCGCGGGCCAGAGAGGTGTTTTTTTATTAACGAAATTCTCTTCTATCAGAATACTCTTCATCATCCTCGTCCTCATCTTTTATTGGCATTCCATCTTCATCAAGGTCGAGTGGTATCCCATCGTCGTCTAAAAGGTCATCATCAAGATCTAGTGGGGCATTTAAATCAATGTCCTCATCTTTTATTGTTCCATCATCATTGAAATCCATATATTAAAAAATTAACTTATAAAAATTAAACAAATTTACGTGCCTATTTTGTAACAAAATAGAGATATCTTTGCAAGATATAAATTCATGAACTGTGGAAAACTAGCCCCTAGTATAAGCAAAAGCCGTCAAGCCTATAGCTATTGCATCATATTCATCGTCAAGCATTTTCCCTCGACCTGAGCTAGTCGAAGGTTTATTTGGTATTGCAATCAATTTTTCAACCATATTTATAACGGCATTTTTATCACTTTTGCCATACCCAGTCACTGCGACTTTTATTTGAAGAGGTGTGTATTCGAGAATTTCCAAACTAGCATTCATTCCTTCATAAATGATTACTCCGCGTGATTCCGATACACCCATAGCTGTCTTTTGATTATTTTCAAAATACAATTTTTCAATTGCCAATTTTTCTGGTTTATATTTTTTAATTATTTTTTTTACTTCACTACCTATTTCGAAAATACGTTCCTCCATTTTTTTCTTTGGAAGTGTTTTGAAACAATCTGAATATAAAAGAGTCTCTTTTCCACCTTGAATTTTTTCCAAGACAGCAATACCAACTCTTTCATAACCCGGATCAATAGAAATTATAATCATAGAAAATGTCTAATATCGAATTTCTAATATCTAAGAAATACGAGAAGCTTTAGATTTATTAATAATAGCCACAAATATTTTACGGAGTTGTTCACTTTCGTCAAGTAATGGATTAAGAGATTCTGTTTTTTCTTTTAAATGAATTAATAAAGTTAACCAGTATTCAGTTTCCTGAGCTTCTTTTTTACAGATACCAAGTTTGTGTTCGAAATCTTTTCTTGATTCAGCACCATCGGCTTCGTGATAGTTTGCGCCAATGCTTGTTCCTGATCTTAGGCATTGAATAATTAAATTTTGATTTATTGGTGTTCGTTTTACTGAGAGTAAAATCGAAAGTAGATTTTTACTAAATAATAGTGTTCTTTGTTTTAAGTCATATTTTATATTTGAGTTTTGCATTTATTTAGAAATTAGATATTAGTAATTAGTCATTCATTTTCTTATTCAGTATTAGTGAATACTTCTTGCACTTCATTATTTTCTTCGAGCTGCTCGACTAAATCAAGAAGTGCATTTGAATCTTCTTCAGAAATTGCTGTTGTTATATTTGGTTTCCAAATTACTCCTTCGGGAGTTATTTCTCTTACAAAACCCCAAGTGACCGAGCCGATGCCACCAAGAGCAAAACCATTTTTATCAAGTATGTGTCGGATTTCTTGTGCTGCGCGATTTTTACTATCTGTAAGTGCTTCAATTACAATTCCTACTCCACCAGGACCATAGGCTTCGTATGTAATTGATTCCATTGCATTTCCTGCTTCTGTCGCTTTTTTAATTGCTCGTTCGATATTGTCCGCTGGCATATCTACACTGCGAGCTTTTTTAATTGCCGCAGAAAGTCCAGATGATTCACGATTACCACCAGAGAGTTTTGCTTCGTGGGTAATCATCTTTACAAGTTTTGCATAGAGCTGACTTGTTTTACCTTCACTTGCTGCTTTTTTGTATTTCTTTTTCTCCCATTGTGAATGGCTCATATATTTAAACTATAAAAAATGTTCAATTAAATTAATTTATCTTGTTTAAATCCTTCAAAACCCAAATGCTCATAAGCTTTTTTGGTTGCGATGCGTCCACGAGGGGTGCGTTCGAGAAGTCCTCGCTGGATGAGATAGGGTTCAACAACTTCTTCTATTGTTGCTTCTTCTTCGGACGTTGCTGCTGCGATAGTATTGAGTCCAACTGGTCCGCCATTAAATTTTTCAATTATAACTTCAAGAACTTTTCTATCAGATTCTGCGAGACCAAGCTCGTCGATACCTAAAAGTGAAAGTGCAAGAAAAACTGTTTTTTTATCTAAATCTTTTTTATGCACCTGCGCGTAGTCACGACAGCGTTTCAAAAAATAATTTGCTGTACGGGGTGTAAAACGTGAACGTTTAGCAATTTCAATAATCCCATCTTCTTCAAGATTGATACCAAGAATTTTTCCAGAACGTTTTATTATTTTTGCAATTTCTTCTTCACTATAAAATTCCAAACGAAATACTCCACCAGAAAAACGGGAGCGAAGTGGCGCTGAAAGTAGAGCGATACGAGTTGTTGCTGCGATGAGAGTAAAAGGTGGAAGGTCGAGCTGAATTGTGCGAGCAGATGGACCCTTGCCGATGATTATATCGAGTATTCCTGACTCCATTGCAGGGTAGAGGACTTCTTCAACCATTTTATTTAAGCGGTGAATTTCATCGATGAAAATAATGTCACCAGGAGAAAGATTTGTGAGTATTGAAGCGAGGTCACCAACTTTTTCAATTGCTGGTCCAGATGTAATTTTCATTTGCCTGCCTGTCTCTTTTGCTATTAAATGCGCGAGTGTGGTCTTGCCCAGCCCTGGTGGACCATAAAAAAGTATATGTTCTGCAGGATGATTGCGTTCTTTTGCGGCTTGAAGCAAAATTTTCAAATTTTCTTTAATATTTTCTTGGCCAATGTATTCTGACCAGGCACTCGGACGTAGTGTTTGGTCCAAAAAGAGCTCATCACCATTTTCAATTTGTTTATTATTTGGGCTTGACATTATATTTGATATCTGATATACTACCGGTAACGTTTTAATTATAGCAGATATTTACAAAAGAAGATTTAAATCTCTAAGCAATCAGGCTGTAAGGCCCCTACGCGTTTGCGGAGGACGTTCTGGATCTATTTATAGCATTCTGGGGCTATCCTTCAAGAATCTGTTACTTTTGTCGCATAGCGGCAGAAGGATTGTTTAGAGATTTTGGTCTTTTTTTTATGCCTCGTTTAGGTCAACGACGCTTCCGACTTCATCATATGAAGTCACTCCATTTAAAATTTTAATTATGCCGTCTTCTCTCATTGTAAGTATACCTTGAGGGATGGCGGCTTTTTTTATTTCTCTTTCACTTGGGTTTGTTGGCACCAATGCCTCTATGGCAGCATCACTTTCTATTGCTTCAAATATTCCAAGTCGGCCTTTGTAGCCTGTGCCATTACATTTTTCACAACCGATAGCTTCCCATAATTTAATTTCTTGATCAATTTTTACATTGTAAGAAGCCAAATCTTTTTTCTCATCCACGATAGTCTGTAAAATATTTTTTATTGTTTTCAATTCCAACTCTGTTGGAGTTTTTTCTTTTTTACATTCAACACACAATTTTCGGACCAGACGTTGAGCAATTGAAAGTCTTAAAGCGGAAGTCATAATTTTTGGATTAACTCCGAGGTCGATAAGGCGGGGAATTACACCAGCTGCATCATTTGTGTGAAGTGTAGAGAAAACCAAGTGACCAGTAAGCGCTGACTCAATAGCTGTTTTTGCAGTTTCTCCATCACGAATTTCTCCGACCATTATCACATCGGGATCTTGGCGAAGTGCTGCACGTAGTCCTGCGAGAAATGTATAACCCTTTTCTTCCTCAACCTGAGTTTGAGTAATACCTGCGAGGTGGTATTCGATAGGATCTTCAATTGTAATTATTTTCAATTCCGGAGAATAAATTTTACGTAAAAAGCCATATAGTGTAGTGGTTTTTCCAGATCCAGTCGGACCTGTAATCAATATTAAACCGTTTGGTTTTTTGATTTGATCCATTACAATACTGTAAAGTTTGTGATCCATTCCCATGCTTTCAATTTCATGCTGAATAGATTTTGGATCTAGAATTCTCATCACCACACTCTCACCATACGCTCCTGGAATTACAGACACACGCATGGAAATTTCTACTTCATTCATAAAAATACCAAAACGTCCGTCTTGAGCTGTAGTCGTCGAAGTAATTTTCAAACCAGAAATAAGTTTAATACGAGAATTTAAAAGTTTATGAGTAGGAAAATCCAATTGCATAATATTTTGCAAAACTCCGTCGAGGCGAAAACGCACGTGCACTTCGTGCTCTTCTGGTTCGATGTGAATATCTGATGCCCCCGTTGAAATTGCTCCAGCAAGAATTACTTCGAGCATTCTTGTTGCTTTGTGAGTTTTGCTTTCTTTTGTAATTTCTTCTGCCACTCGACCGACGTCTCCCATTGTTTTTATTCTCTGTGCTAAGTCTGCAAGTACGGAAGGGGAAATATCGAGACTTCCAGATTTTGATTTTTCGGCAAAAGAAATTTCTGCATAACGTGACCAAGCTTTTTCAAGTGAAGCTAGAGAAACCATATAGAAAGTTGGCTTGTATCCTTTTTTTTCCAACTCTTCTTTAAATAAAGTTACTTCTGGTCGAGATGGTGCACGAACTGCAACTGAAATATTTTTGCCTGTAACTTTAAAAGGTGCCACTTCAATAGCCCTAGCTTCAGGTTCCGGTATTATTCGCAGTGCTTCGTTCTCGATAGTTGTAACCAGTAGGTTTATGTAGGGGATATTGTATTTAGCTTCAGCTAAAACTTGAGCTAGCTCTTCCTCTTCTTGTTTTCGGAGGTCGTCTACCTTTCTGTTTTGTTTATCTTCATCAAATTTGATTGCCATATAGCCCTTATTGTACTGCATTTTAAGCCTATTTTCCCTATTGACATTTAAGCTTAAAAGTGATATACTAGTAGCTGTAGAGGTGTTCTTTACATGTAAACAATTAAATAATAAATAAATACATACATAATTAAAAACAATGAAAAAGGTAATCTTAGTAGTCCTTGTTCTGGCGACCACAGGTTGCCTAGGACAAAACCTGTTGCCATACAGGAATCCAAATGGCAAATGGAACATTAGAAGTTCTTGGTACGATTCTGCAAAGGTGGAGAGAATAAATAATCTTAACCACAGAATAAACAAAGAACTTCCTCAGTATAAACTGAGAGATGTCACCATCGGAGACTTGCCGGCTATTGAAGCCAGTGAAAGGCAAGTAGAAATAAGCACTCGCGGTGCAAACGGCGAGAAGCTTAATTTGGATCACGCAATTGATCCACGCTCCAAAAAAGATATGCTTACCTATTCTCATGCTGAGAAAAGACAAGCATATCAGTACAACCCGAAGCTTTTTGGGGGACCTGATTTTTGGTGGAGTGAAAGGTTGGTATCTTGTGGAAATTTTTGGGATGGTATAGAGTTCGAGGAGTATAAGGCTTCTCTGACACTATCTCAAAATTCTCCTGCGAGTACTGGTAATGCCACTGGTTCAAACACCGTGGTAATATCAAAAGTTGATACAGTTTACATGCATGATACGGTTTGGGTTGAAAGACCCAATCAAAACTATGCTGGTAATCAATATCAACAACCTTATGGTAACCAGTATGGTTACCAACAACCAATTTATGGATCAGCTTACTATGTTGAAAGCCAACCCTATTATTGGGGAGTATCTCAACCAGTTTGTTGGTCACAGTCAAACTGCCAGCATTATAATTATACTTATCAAGGTAGAAGTTATAATTGCAGGCAACGTCCAGTTGTTCAACAGAGAAGTGGATCACCGGTAAATGCTCCAACGGGGTATGTACATGGTGTTTCTCCTGTAAATGGACCAACTGGCTACACTCATTCTGGTGGCCCGACAAATTCCGGCAACGGACTGTACGGACCAACAAATGGTTCAAATGGTTCCCATTTTCACAGTGTTGGAAATGGTGCCACCCAAGCGCCTCATGGGTTAATGAGACATTAAAGTTTGGTAGAAGTGAGATTTATCCACTTCTACCCATACTTAAGGTTTTAATTTTAAATTGAAATTTTAAGTGTGCGAGATGAAATTATAAGAATTAATTATTAATATATATGAAAAATTTTATGAAAAAATTTATAATGGTTTCCTTTTTTGCTTTAGCACTATTTTGTGCAAAGGCAACTTTTGCGTCGGCAAGTTTCAATACTGAGTATAATGATTTGCCAACTGTTCAGGTTTCAAATTATACTCAGCACCCAGGGTGTTCTACTTGTTGGGCACCGACAGTATCTGCAAATCCCGGAGATGTTGTAGCTGTCGAAGTGTATTACCATAATACAAGTCCAACTGTTGCATCATCGACTCATATATATATGTCACCACAAACAACTGGCGCAGTTTCATCTCAAACCTTCTCAGGTTCCGTCGGTGGTGTTTCAGGTTCTGCGGTTGTTTCACTTTCCTCATCCGTTACATTAAATTATATTTCTGGTTCGACTGTGTGGTATGCAGATCAAAACATGAGTTCACCCGCTGGACTTTTAAATGGACAAAATGGCAGTGAACTATTTTCTGGTGGATTAAATATTGGTGACATTGGCGGTGAAAATTCTTGCCCAAATAGTAATATTTTTTGTCATCAAGGAATTGTAATTGCACATTTTCAAGCGGGAAACGTGCAACAACAAGCACAGTGTACAATAAATTCTTTCACAGCAAATCCTAGTAACATTACAGCAGGAAATATTACTTCTTTACAATGGAGTACAACAAACTGTTTAAATGTTAATCTCTCTGGTTTTGGAAATGTTGCGCCGTCTGGCAATCAGCAAACTGGTGCCCTTTATAATTCAAATTCTTACACTCTAAGTGCGACAGGAAATAACGGTAATCCTTCGCAGACAGTATATGTGACAGTAAATCAGCAACAGCAAAATCCTTGTGTGATAAATTCTTTTTCAGCGAGTCCAACTTCAGTGACTTCTGGTGGTTCGACAATTTTAAATTGGTCAACATCAAATTGTACTAGTGCGTCAATTTCAGGAATTGGTTCAGTGGCAGTAACAGGAAGTCAGTCAACAGGCGCAATATACGGAACAATGAATTACACTCTTAGTGCATATGGAACAAATGGTAATCCATCTCAAACAATAACAGTCACAAGTCAGCAACAGCAAAATAATTGTTTTATAAATTCATTTTCCGCAAATCCAACTTCAGTGGCTAATGGAGGCTATTCTACACTTTCATGGTCAACATCTGGATGTACTAGTGTTTCAATTTCAAATATTGGAAGTGTTTCAAATTCAAGTTCTCAATCAATTGGTCCAGTTTATGGAACAATGACTTACACACTTTCTGCTTATGGAAATTCAAATGGTGTTGTAACACAAACAGTTAGTGTCTTTGCAAGTCAGCAACAGCAAAATAATTGTTACATAAATTCATTTTATGCATCACCTACAAGTGTCTCTTCGGGTTTACCTGTGACACTAAATTGGTCTACAAATTACGGAGGAAATGGCACGCTGACAAGTACAAATGGATATTATTCATCTGTATCTAGTACAGGATCACAAACTTTTTATCCAACAGCAACTACTACATATACATTGAATATGAATTGTTCAAATTACAATTCGTACAATAGTTCTCCTGCGAGTCAGTCAATAACTGTGACAGTAAATCCAGTTTATGTGGCACCTGTTACAGCAACAGTATCAACATTGCTTGCAAACGGTATCACTCAAACATCAGCCCGACTCAACGGTCTTGTGATAAATAATCAAGGTACTTCTGTAACAGCACATTTTGAATATGGAACTACTACAAGTTATGGCTATGTGACCAGCAATCAAAGCATTGGTAGCGCGTCATCAATTTCATTTGCAGATACTGCTTCAAACTTAACACCAGCAACAAGTTATTTTTTCCGAGCAGTTGCTCAAACAGGAAATGGAACAGTTTATGGTGACCCGGTATTTTTCCGAACACTTTCAAATAGTGTGCCAACTCCAGTAATTGTGCGATATGTAAATACATATACAGGAGGTGGACCTGAATCACTTTTGTCTCTTACTGTTACTACACCTTTCTCAACTGTTTATGCGGGAGACAGTGTGAATGATGTCATCACATACACAAACATTTCTTCTCAAAATCTTACAAATGCAATATTGCGTGTAGAACTTCCAAAAGATTTTACTTTTGTAAATAGTTCAGCGGGAAGTTACTCTTCATCTGACAATGCTGTGATTTTACAACTAGGAACATTGGTTCCAAAACAAACTGGCACAGTGACAGTACAAAGTAGAGTGTCAGGTAATGCAAAAGATAAAGATGCACTAGTTACAGCAGCCAATGTCGCATTTACAGATAGAAATACTGCACAGCAAGATGCTTTGGCTTATGCAATCCATAATTTCTCAACTGGTACAAATGGAAACAATCAAGCAGCTGCAGCATTTATGGCTGGATTTTTACCAACAACATTGTTGGGGTGGTTAATATTAATAATTATAATTTTAGTTCTAATATATTTTGGACGCAGAGTATATGGAACAACAACAACTTCAAGTCGCACTACAACAACTCACACCCCACCACCAAGTCACTAATAATGAAGAAAGAATTTACTAAAGATGAAATAAAAAAAGTAGGACAAGAAATTTACTCTTTAATTATTTCAAAAAAAAATAAAAACGCTACAATAGTCGCCCTCTCGGGCGACTTGGGCGTTGGGAAGACAACACTAACTCAATCGATTGCGAAACATTTAGGTATTACTGAATCTGTAATTTCTCCTACGTTTGTAATTATGAAACGTTACGCGTTACGCGACTCACGTTACGCGAATTTAATTCACATCGATGCTTACCGCTTAAATTTAAGTTCCGAACTTTTGCGTCTTGGTTGGGAAGAAATAATTTCCAATCCAAAAAATTTAGTATTGATAGAATGGCCAGAAAGAGTAATTGATATAATTCCTAAAAATTGTATTCAAATTTCTCTTTCACATCATACTGAAAATACTCGTAAAATTTCAATTAAATAATGCTATACTTTATGTATGGCAAATACTAAAAACACCCCAAAACGCCTTATTTTGCTTGATTCCCATGCAATTATTCATAGGGCTTATCACGCGCTACCAGACTTCGCTTCATCCTCTGGTGAGCCTACAGGAGCCTTGTATGGGCTATCTACGATGCTCATGAAGATCATTGCAGATTTGAAGCCAGATTATATTGTCGCAGCTTACGATTTGCCAAAGAAAACTTTTCGCCATGAAGCCTACGGCGCCTATAAAGCTGGGCGAGCAAAGACTGATGATGATTTAATAACTCAACTTAAAAGTTCAAGAAAAATTTTTGAAGCATTTGGAGTGCCGATGTACGACGCAGAAGGTTTTGAGGCTGATGATATTTTGGGAACAGTAGTAGAACATTTTGGTAAAAACCCTTCGAATTCTTCAGGGCAGGCAAAAAATTTAGATATAGTGATTGCTTCTGGAGATATGGATACAATGCAACTTGTAGATGGTAAACATGTACAAGTATTTACTTTAAAAAAGGGAATTAATGACACAATTTTATATGACGAAGAAGCTGTGCTCACTCGTTTTGGATTTAAGCCAAAACTTTTGCCCGATTATAAAGGTCTTCGAGGTGACCCATCTGATAATATTATAGGTATTAAAGGTATTGGAGAAAAAACAGCAACAACTTTAATTACAACTTTTGGAACAGTTGAAAATATTTATAAAGTTATAAAAAAAACTCCTGAACAATTAAAAAAAGTAGGTATTACTGAAAGAGTTTTACAATTATTAGTTGAAGGTGAAGAAGAAGCTTTATTTTCAAAAACTCTTGCGACCATTCGCCGTGATGCTCCTATTGACTTTAAACTTCCAGTAAAAGAATTTCGAGAATCAATTGAGATAAATAAAATTGAAAAGTTATTTAATGAATTGGAATTTCGTTCTTTATATGCAAGGGCAAAAAGCCTGTTTAATTCAAATGAAGAAATACTAAAAGAGGAAATTGCAGATAAAAAAAGTGAAAATAATGTTGACCCAAATGAATTAAAAAAAATTTCTATTGCACTTTGGCTTTTGAATTCTGAACTTTCAAATGTTACTTATGAAGACGTAATTAACTATGGAGGAAAAGATTTTGATGAGGCAAAAAATAAAATATTGGCTGATATAGAAAAAAAAGAACTAAAATATGTTTATGAAAATATAGAATTGCCAATCATTGAACCGATTGAGGAAATGACTAAAGTTGGAATAAAGATTGATAAAGTTTATTTAAAAAAACTTTCCGATGAGTACCATATAGAGCTTTCAAAATTAGAAAAAAATATATGGAAATATGCTGGTAGGGAATTTAATATTAACTCACCGAAACAACTTGGAGAAATACTTTTTGATGAAATGAAAATAAATGAGGGAAGTGGCCTACGTATGAAAAAGACTGCTGGTGGTGCGCGTTCCACAAAAGAAAGTGAATTAGAAAAAATGCGTGGCCTTCATCCAATTATCGATGATATTTTTAAATACAGAGAATTACAAAAATTACTTTCTACTTATATTGATACTATACCTACGCTAGTTGGGGAAGACGGAAGACTTCATGCGAAATTTAATCAATGTGGTGCAGCAACAGGGCGTTTTTCTTCAGCTGATCCAAATGTTCAAAATATTCCAATTAAAACAGAGTTAGGAAAAAATATTCGCAAGGCTTTTGTGGCTGAAAAAGGCTATAGATTAATGGCTTTTGATTATTCTCAAATTGAACTTCGAATTGCGGCTATCATGTCTGATGATGATTATCTCATTAATACTTTTATCGAAGGAAAAGATGTTCACTCAGCTGTTGCAATGAAAGTCTTTGGTGTAAAAGAAAATGAAGTCACCCACGATATGCGTCGCAGAGCCAAGGTTATTAACTTTGGAATATTGTATGGCATGGGAGTTACTGCATTGCAACAAAATCTTGGTACTGATAGAAAAGAAGCTCAAAATTTTTATGATAATTATTTTGCACAATTTCCAAACATCGCTGGCTACTTGGAAAGCGTAAAAGAATTTGCTTATAAAACTGGATACACAGAAACACTTTTTGGACGCCGAAGGTATTTCCCAATGCTTAAATCAAAACTACCTTTCTTGCGTGCAAGCGCAGAGCGAATGGCTATCAATGCACCTATTCAGGGGACTGCCGCAGACTGTATAAAGATTGCTATTAAAGATGCCCACAATGCACTAATAAAAGAAAAATTAATTGAAGATGCACGTCTCGTATTGCAAGTTCACGATGAATTGGTTTTTGAAGTAAAGGAGGGTGAAACAGAAAAAGTAAAAAAAATAGTTGAAGATGTAATGAAAAATGTCATACCAAAAGAATTTTTGAAAAATAAAAAAAATGTACCACTTGAAGTTCATATTTCAGAAGGAAGTGACTGGGGTGAGTTGAAATAGAAATTGTGTTAAAATAGCCTTATGGAGCAAAAACATAAAAAAATTAAAGTTCACCACGTCCTAGCATATTCATATATGGTATATTTCGTAGCAGTTTTGGTGGGTATGACTTTGGCGCATTTTTTACCGTATCAAATTTTTGCAGATAATGTACAGTATTCAAATTACACCGGATTATTTTGTTTATTTTTGGGAACATTGTTAATCTTTTGGGCGCAAAATGCTTCACGCACCACACACTCACTACGTTCGGGTCACGGTGCAATTCCTCACGAGCATCATTTTCATAAAGGTCCATATAAATACACAAGAACTCCAACACACTTAGGGCTCGATCTTTTTCTTCTAGGGTTTGCATTTATTTTTAACTCATTAATTATGGTTTTTGTTGCGATTGCCGTTTTTATAATTGGAAGAAAATATTTTGTAGCCAAACAAGAGACACTACTTGCTGATATATATGGCATTGAGTATTTAAAATATAAAAAATCTGTGCAAGGTAAAATATAAATATGCTTTTCTTTATTTACGGCAACGATAGTATAGCCAAGAAAAAAACTAAAGAACAAATAATGAAGTCTTTCGAAAAAGAAGATACTTCACTTGTAAATTTTGATGATACAAATATTACAGTGGTAAATATTCAGGAATATATTTTTTCTAACGATCTATTTGGAAAAAAATTTATAGTAATTGTTGATAATGCTTTTTTAGATGAGGAAGTTGAAGACTTTGCAATAAAAAATGCTAAAGAAATCAAGGATTCAGAAAATATTTTTATATGGAGTGAAATTGCCGATAAGGGTGAGGGTGTTAAAGCTCTAAAGAAAAATGCTGAAAAATTTTTTGAGCACAAGCTTACAAAAAAAGAGGAAAAGAAATTCAATGTTTTTGCTCTAACAGACGCATTTGCAAATAGAGATAAAAAGTCTGCGTGGGCACTTTGGCAAGCTTCACTCGCTTCAGGGGCAGCACCTGAGCAACTTCATGGTATTTTGTTTTGGAAAGTAAAGACTATGCTCGCTACTAATTCAATAGGAAAATTCAAAAAAGAAGAATTAAAAAATATTTCTTCCGAGCTCATAAACCTTTTTCACAAAAGCCGAACAACAGGTTTTGAACTTGAAACACTCCTCGAGCAGTTTATTCTTGAAACGTTATAAAATTTAAAAGAAAAGAAACATAGTAATTTTTTCCGCTTAACCCTCTCTACGGGGGCTCCGACACATCAAAAATTTCTATGTTTCTTTTCTTTTAAACACAAGCAAAAAGGCCTCAACCGTTGTCTACGATTTCTCGTGGATAATGGCTGAGGCCTTTTACTAAATAAAAACAAAGAACATAAATACAAGGAACAAAAAATGAGAAATTAATTTAATGATAATTTTTTTCTCGCGTAGTCTAACCTATATTTCCCTAAACGGGTAGTCTTGGGTCGACTGTCAAAATTCTGTATATATTATAGCAGATAAAAAATACTCTTCTAGTTTGTCGTGTGGATAACCCTTGCTTTTGCAAAAAGTATTGAAGCCAAAAGTACAAAAATACTAAGCACCATAAAGGGAATTGAGACAAAACCAAATAGAAAGACATATCGAGTTAAGCATGATACTCCACCAGCTGAGCATGGAATAGGGGCGGATCCGATCATTTCTGTAATGTAATGGTAGGTCCCAAAAATTATTCCCAATATTGTTAAAATTTTTGTATATCGATACACGAGCTCGTCTTTATGGTAAAGTGCTAAACCATAAAGAAACATTTGAGGGTAAAGAAAAATTCTGGCGTACCAACAAAACATACAAGGAGGGTAGCCAATAACATTTGAATAAATAAGACTTCCAATTACTCCAACAATAGAAAAAATAAAACCAAGTTTTAAAGAATGTTTTGCAATGAACTGAACAAACATTGACTTACGGTCAATCAACACTGCAACAATTATAGAAATGGCGAGTAGAGCCATAAGTATGGAACCAAGTGCTGATATTGTATTGTAAATTTCTACAAATGAGCTCATTGCGGTAATGTGCAAGATGTTTTATTTGCCAGTGTTTGTAGACTTACTCCAGCTTCACTCTCGACAGGTAAGCGAGTACCGTCAGCAAGTTCCCATGTTGGGTAGCTTGATACTTTTTTATCTTTACAAATTTGTGTTTGTCCCTGGCCGTCTGGAGTTGAACATTCTACATAAGGAAGGAGGTGGACAGAAGTTCCAAACATTGCTTTTTGTTTTTGACAGTGAGGGCACCAAAAAGCTCCATAGAATGTCGCACCTTTATCTTTTAGACATGTTGCGAAAGCATCATATTTTCCTGGTGCATCTGGAGTCTTTACGACTTTAATAATAAGACCCATACCGGCTAAAACAACTAATAATATAATAATTACTATGATTTTGTTTTTATTGTTTTCCATTTTTTTATTATATCAAAACCCTATTGATGTCACTAATCATATTTTTTGTGTTTTCGGTGACGAGTTTTATAAAGTCTCCTTTTGAAATATTGATATCTGTATATGAATGTATTATTCCTCTAGATGAGTGAACAATTGCACCAAGTGTATCTTCATTGAAACAAGGTTTTGTGTCTGAGGCAGTACCACCTTGTGCGCCATAACCTGGAACTAAAATTATTGAATGAGGCATTAATTTTCTTAGTGTTACTGCTTGCTCTGGATAAGTGGCACCTACAACTGCACCCACTGAGCTATAACCGTTTTCACCAATTAAATCTTTTCCAAGCTCATTAATTATTTTTGCGACACTTTCAGAAATACTTTCGCCGTTAGAAATTTTATCTTGAATGTCGCCTGAACCAGAATTACTTGTTTTTGTAAGAATAAATATTCCTTTACCGTATTTTTTACAAGCCTCAACAAAAGGCATCATGCTATCAGCTCCCATATAGGGTGATACAGTCACTGCATCTGCATCAAAAGTTTTTCCTAAATAAGTTTCGGCATACGCTTTTGCGGTAGAGCCTATATCATTTCTTTTCGCATCTACCACCACAAGTAGCCCTGCCGCTTTTGCGTATTTAATAGTATTTTCAAATGCACGGATTCCCGAAACCCCGTGTACTTCATAAAAAGCTATTTGGATTTTTATTGCTGGAACAAGATCCTTTATAGAGTCAATGATTGTTTTATTGAATTCAAAAATTTTATTCTCCGCGTCGCCAGAAAAACAAAGTGGAATTTTTTCCAATCGAGGGTCAAGACCAATAATACAAGGATTTCCTTTTTTCTTGATTGAATTTAGTAGTCTGTCGGCAAAATTATTCATTTTTGGATTATACACTATTTTTAGTGTTTCAAATACTTTGCTGTTCTTTGAATATATAGACCAATAAATACAAAACACAATGAAGAAAATACACTCATAAGAGCAATACTTATTTGGAAAGTATTATCTTGTTCTTGCCCTTTTGATGCAGTGATATCCATACCCAGCACTCCTACGAGTTTTCCTTGATACCATATAGGTGCGTATCCTGAAACCCAGTCGCCCCAAGAATCAGTGTATGGGCCTTCGGTAAAAGCAATTGCATTTATATAATTTGTAAGTTCAAGTTCTGATGTGTCTTGGTAAACTTGCCCCGGGGGAGAATAGTCGGGGCTCTGAGGGTTTTCTGAATCAGCCAAAAATACTAGTTTATCTTTTGTATTATTTATGCGCATCAAGTAAACAAAACGAGTATTGCTGTTGATGTCATGCATATCATAAAGAAATTTCTTTATTCTTGTATATGAATCGGAAGATAAATCATTTTGCGTTCCAGTAAGGTTTGCCACATCTTCTGCATTTGTAAGGTGAGCTATAGTTTGAACTTTTGTGCCTAATTCGTTGAAGTCAGCCCGGTCAACTTTGTATGCAATATGTTCCAAGAATAAAAAACCACCCAAAAGTACAATCACAGAAAAAATAAATGCAATCCTAGACCAACGAATTGAATTTCGAAAAAATTTTGCACCTGTGCTCGAAAAATTTTCTTCTTGAATTGACAACATGTGAGAAATAAATTATATCACAAATATGATTAAACAATATATAAATAGGGGATATCTGTTACCATAGATGTTGATTTTTTTGTTAAAATATGTTAATTTTACTTTGTTTTATGAAAAGTTCATAAAAGTTATATGCGCCCGTAGCTCAGCTGGTAGAGCAGCTCCCTTTTAAGGAGATGGTCGCAGGTTCGATTCCTGCCGGGCGCACAAAATTACTTTCTATAAAGTATAACTATGGTATCATTGTGGCATGAATAAAAAAACATTAATTTCACTTTCGATTATTTTAGCCTTAGTGCTTGTGGTTGTTTCTCTTGTGTATTGGTTTACACCCTCAGGATCATTACCTAAATATATGCCGGGATATGAAATTGGTGGCACAAATATACATTTTAAACATGGGCTCGCGTCATTGATACTCGCCCTAGGGCTATTTGTCTACGCTTGGTTTAAGAGTGGTCCTAAAAAATAAATATTATTGAAAGTAGTATTCCAACGATTGCACAATAAAGTGCAAAGGGTTTTAGTGTTTTTGTTTCAAAATATTTTGTTAGGAACTTTACTGCCAGGTAAGCGGTAGTTGCAGATATTATAGATCCAAAAATTATTGGCCCTAATGCATAATTATTTTTACCGATGAGTTCGGGGAGTTTCAATACTGAAGCCGCGAAGATAATTGGAGTAGCCAGTAAGAAAGAAAAACGCATCGCATCTTCGTGATTTAAGCCAGACAGTAATCCTCCAGAAAATGCAGACCCTGTACGGGAAAATCCCGGTATCAGTGCCAAGGTTTGCATGCAACCTATTTTCAAAGATTGACTCCATGAAAGTTTTAAAATTTTTTCATCTGAATTTGCACTAATTTCTTTTTCTTTAGACTTTTTTCTCAAAATCTCAGCACTGTATAATAGTAAGCCGTTGAAAAATAAAAATATAGAAACATAAATTGGTGTAGCAAAAATGGATTTTATTTTTTGTTCAAAAAGGAGACCAAGTATACCTGCTGGTATTGTGCCTATCACAAGTAGCCAGCCAATTTTTTCATATTTATCACTCTGATTTATCTCTCGATTTTTAAGCGAGCGAAACATTCCTTTGATAATTTTTACCCAGTCTTTCCAGTATAAGCCTAGCAATACTAGGGCTGTGGCGAAATGAGTGGATACAATAAAAATTAAAAAATAATTATTACCCTCATCTATATTCCAGCCTAAAACATGAGGCAAAAGTACACTATGACCCAAACTCGAAATAGGAAAAAGTTCCGTAAAACCCTGCAAACCGCCCATAATTAATGCCTGAAAATATGTAAGCATTTGTGTAGTATACTAAATATGATGACTAAGACAAAAAATGCTGTTTTGATTTTGCTTGATATTCGCAGTGCGCATAATGTGGGTTCGATATTTCGAACTGCCGATGGGGCGGGGGTGAAAAAAATTTATTTGGTGGGTACGACTCCGACACCTTTGGATAGATTTGGTAGGGCGAGAAAAGACGTCGCAAAGGTTGCACTTGGGGCAGAAAAAACTGTCGCGTGGGAATACGTAAAAACAATTTCTCCATTAATTACAAAATTAAAGAAAGATGGATTTCAAATTATTGCAATTGAACAAGATGAAAAATCAGTGGACTATAAGAAAGTAAAAACAGGGGATAGAGTTGCTTTCATTGTTGGAAGTGAGACTGATGGAGTACCAAAAAAAGTTTTAGATAAATGTGATTTTGTTGCTGAGATTTCTATGTACGGGGAAAAAGAATCATTAAATGTCGGAGTTGCGACTGGTATCGCACTTTTTGGAATATTGAAAATCTAGCGAGTTGGTCCGTAAGTTGGAACTTCTTGAGTCGGGCTTACGATAGGAGAAACAAAAGGACCTTGCTGACTCGATCTACTTGGGCCACCTGTCAAAAACCATACTACCCATAGTACGATGATAATAAATATTAACCATTTTAATTCTTGCATTGCGCTCATATTTTTTTCTGGTGCACCGAGCAATAATGTGCGCTCCGTCCACCAATTACTTTTCTTATTATAACACCTTTGCAATTTTTTTTGCCACATTTCTCGGAAGCTTTCCTATAGACATTGTGGTGATGTTGAAAATTTCCTCGCTCACCGTCCACATTGCGGTAGTCGCTCATCGAGTCCCCACCAAAATCAATTCCTTTATTTAATACTTCCTTCATCCCTTCATACAATGTTTTGATTTTTTGTTTTGGGATTTCAGATATTTTTTGCTCAGGATTAATTCCAGCTAACCAAAGCATTTCATCTGAATAAATATTTCCAATACCTGAAATTAATGTTTGGTCCATCAATATTGTTTTGATAGGTGTATTTCTCTTTTTACTAATACGCTCGATAAATTTTTTCAAAGTAAAATTCTTATCTAGTGGTTCGGGGCCTAGCATTTTCAAATGACTGGTCTTATGAGCATCATTGGTTGGAATAAGTGTAACCTTGCCAAATTTCCTTGCATCACAAAAAACCAAATGCTTGTCGTTACTTAATGTAAAAACAACGTGAATAAATCTATTATAAGAGTCATTCAGCGGTCCAGTTTTATCCTTTGGTTCCCATTTAGAAATTAGTAATTTGTTATTAGAAATTTGCTTTTTGATGTACTCGCCAAAAAGCAGGTGTCCAGTCATTTTCATATGGATGAGTATTGTGTGTCCACCTGAAATATTTATTAAAACGTTTTTTGCACGCCTTTCTACTGAAATAATTTTTTTATTTAAAATTAAATCAACAAATTTTTTATAGAAAGGTAAATATTTAATTGTCTCTTTATAATCTGGTCGAGTAATTTTATTTTTTGGTAAATCACTCCAAACCTCTTTTATAGTAAGGCCAGGTAAAATTTTTGAAAGACCCATCACGGTCGTTTGTACTTCGGGAAGTTCTGGCATTTTATTTTCCTAAAATTTTTAGAGCTTCTTTGATGCGGGCATTTGTACCAGTTATTTCATTTGAAACTTCTTTTAGAGCATCGCGAGCTTCGTTTTGAGTGTAACCAAGAGATTTAAGAGCTTCAATGATATCGCTTTCAGCTCTAAGGGTGCCAGAACTATCTTTATGATTTACATTTCCTTTTAACTTGTCTCGAAGTTCAAGAACAATTTTTTCTGCAGTCTTGCGACCAATACCTCCGACTTTTGTCAGGTAGTTTGTGTCGCCGGTGCCAATCGCTTGAGTGAGTGCTTGTGTGGAAGCGACAGCGAGAATTCCAAGAGCTGACTTTGGACCAATACCAGAAACATCGAGTAAAAGTTCAAAAAAAGATAATTCATCAGTTGTCGTAAAACCATAAAGATCTAAAGAATTTTCTCGCACAGCTAAATATGTGAAAAATGAAATATTTTTTTCTTCAGTGACTTTTGCAATAGTGTCTGGTGTTGTAAAAACTTTATATCCAAGGCCTCCCACTCCCACAACGACATATTTTTCCCCAATATTCTCTATAATACCTGTAACTTTTGAAATCATTACTTAATAATAGCAGATATTGCGCAACTCGGGTATTTCTGCTATAGTAGCCAAATGCCAATTACATCATCAGCAAAAAAAGCACTTCGCGGTTCAAAGCGCAAGAAGTCTTATAATGATAAAACAAAAAAGCAGGTCAAAGAAGCTACAAAAGCAATTGAAAAGCTTCTAAAAGACGGAAAGAAAGATGAAGCAAAAAAAGCTATTTCTACTGCTTATTCTGTTATCGATAAAGCTTCAAAGCGTGGAGTTCTAAAGAAAAATACTGCTGCTCGCAAGAAAGCTCGCCTTTCAAAGATTACTAAGTAGTTTATTTCTACGCTCATAAAAAATGCTTTTTAAAAAGTCCTCGGATCTCCTCGTCTACGACAAGGCCAGACATTTTTAAAAAGTATTTTTTATTCACTACGCTTCATGTCACTAATAAACTTTTATGGAACAGAATGCCCTCATTGCATAAAGATGCATGAGTTTTTAGACCGTTTGGAAAAAGAAGAGGGAATAAAGGTGGAAAAAGTTGAAGTTTGGCACAATGAGGAAAATATGAAAAAACTTGAAGCTCTCGACAAAGAAAATGAATGCGGTGGAGTTCCGTTTTTTGTAAATACTGAAACAGGCGGAAGCATTTGTGGTGAAGCTACATATAAAGAAATAAAAGATTGGGCACAGGGAAAAGTTGTAAAATAAAATGTCATTACTCGATACTTTTATAAAGTGGCAGGTAGGTAAAAGAGTAAAGCATATAAAAACGTGGCGCGAAGATCCTATATATTTTCAAAATAAATTTCTAAAAAAATTAATTAAAGAAAATTCTCATACTGAATTTGGTAAAAAATACAATATAAAAAACATTTCCAATTACTCGGATTTTCACAAGAAAATTCCGATTTTTTCTTATGAGGATTTTTTCCCGTGGATTGAAAAGACAATGAAAGGCGAAGAAGACATAATTACTCATCATGGTATATATGAGTATGCGAAATCATCCGGCACTACAAATGATCGTAGTAAATATATTCCTACACCACGTTCATATATGAAAAGAAATCATCGCGAGGGTGGTCTTGATATGCTCGCAAATTATATTTATTTAAATCCAAAAACAAAAATCTATTTTGGCTCATATATAGCAGTATCGGGTACTTTGAATAAAAACAATAATGATAATTTTATTTCAGGAGATATTTCTGCATTGATTTCAAGATCAATGCCATGGTATACAAAATTTAATATGCCGTATAAAAAGAAATTGGCACTTCACCCTTCATGGTCGTACAAATCAAAAGAAATAATAAATCAATCTCTTACAAGAGATGTGCGCTCTTTAGTTGGAACTTCAACATGGATGCTTGAAATGCTCGAATATGCAAAAGAAATAACAGAAGCAAAATCTCTGCACGATGTGTGGCCGAATCTCGAGGTATTTTTTCATGGAGCTGTAGCTTTTGCTCCGTATAAAAAAGCATTTGATGAATTGTTCCCTGATAAGCCCATAAACTACAGAGATGTTTACAATTCGGCTGAAGGAATTTTTGCTTTTGAAGATGATGCAGAAAGTCACCCGCGTGAATTATTGTTGCTTGTTGATCATGATGTCTATTACGAATTTATAGAGATGAAAGATTGTTTGCCGGTTGGCAATGCTGTACCACTTTCTGATGTAAAAATAGGAATTGAATATGCAATGATTATCACTACTGGGAGTGGGCTTTGGAGGTATATGATTGGTGACACTGTGGTTTTTGTAAATATTTCACCATATCGTTTGCGAATCGTCGGGCGTACAAAATATTTTATTAATGCATTTGGTGAAGAGCTTGTAGCATCAAATGCCGAGCAAGCAATTGAAAAAGCTTCAAAAGAGTGTGGTGCTATTGTACGCGCATTTACAGCCGCACCAATTTTTTATAAGAAAACTAAAACTAAAAATATATCACAAGGTGCTCACGAGTGGGCTGTTGAATTTGCAAATCAGGATTTTAATTTTGAAAAATTCTGCAAAACTTTAGATGAAAATCTTCGAGAAATTAATTCCGATTATGATTCAAAACGTATAGGCGATGTTATTCTCGGCGCTCCTGTAGTATATAAAATAAAAGAGGGGACTTTTCGTGCATGGATGGAATCCCGTGGTAAACTAGGTGGCCAACACAAGGTCCCTGTACTTTCAAATGAAAGAAAGTACATAGATGCTGTGTTGAATAGATCTAAAATTTAAATATAATAAAATCTACAAAGAAGTACGCATTAACATAGTGGCTTGCTTTTTTACCAACTTCGTGCTATAGTATAGTACATAAAAAATATATGAAAATACTTACAAAACCAAAGTTTGCAACGAGCCTAGCTCTCATTTTAGCCTTAATAATCGGTGTTTTTTATACTATTGAACAAAATCGTACACGTAGTAAAGAGTTTACAGAAATCAGCCTACTGACTCCTGGGGTTGGTGTAAATACAGACACAAATTCAAAAGATTTAACCCTAGCTTTTCCTGTTGGTGGTCGCATAAAAAGTGTTTCTGTGAAAGTTGGAGACAAAGTAAAAGCGGGTGAAGTGCTTGCAAGTCTCGATTCTTTGAATGCTCTTGGTGCAATCAATCAAGCAAAGGCAGCATATGATTCTGCAAAAAATGCATACGATAAACTGGTAAACGGTGCGTCAACCCCAGATATCGATGTAGCAAAAGTTGCACTCAATAATGCAAAAAATAATTATGATACTGTCGTATCAACTCAAAAAGTTTTAGTTTCAAATGCTTTGTCTGCAATGCTAAATTCTAGTCTTGTAGCAATTCCCACTGTTAGTGGAGTAAGTGTATCTGCACCAATTATTTCTGGTATATATACTGGCACTGAAACTGGTGTTTATACTATCTCAACATATCAATCTGGCAATGGCGGATATTTTTCAATTTCTGGATTAGAAAATAGTTCGGGTCCTGTAAACAATATTCCAAATGCTCTAGGAAGCAAGGGTTTGTTTATTCAATTTCCAACCAATTTCTCATCAACAAACGTGACATGGACTGTTTCTATTCCAAATACTCAGGCATCAAATTATTTGGCAAATTACAATGCATATCAGATAGCATTGCAAAATCAATCACAAATTGTTGCTGGAGCAAAAGGTTTGGTGGATTCTGCGCAAGCAAATCTTGATCAAAAATTGGCAAATGCTCGCATTGAAGATATACAAATTGCTAAAGCTCAAGTAGGTAGTACTCAAGGAGCACTTCAAGTTGCACAAGGAGTTTATAACAATACGATCATCACAGCGCCTGTCGATGGCACAATTACAAATATTTCAATTACAGCAGGACAAGTTGCTACAGCAAATACTCCGGCAATTGTATTATCAGTAAAATAATATTTTATGGAAGAACAAAAAAACAAAGAAAGCATATTTAAGAAACCAAAAGTCCAAAGCGCAATTGGAATTTTTTTAGTATTTGTTTTACTAGGGGGTTTCATTTTCTGGAAATCAAACCACGGAACAATATTTATTGAAAATTCTGTATTGGATGCGCCAGTAATAAATCTAGGTAGTACTTCAGCGGGTACTCTAAATGCTTTATATGTAAAAGAAGGAGATGTAATTGGATCAAATGCCCCCGTGGCATCTGTCGGTACAGATACAATATCTTCAAAACAAAATGGAATTGTTATTAATGTTTCAAATAACATCGGTTCGTACTTTTCTCCGGGGCAAAGTGTCGTATCGATGATTCATAAAGAAGATATGCGAGTAGTGGGAACTATAGACGAAAACAAAGGACTCTCTAATATTGCTGTCGGACAAAATGCAACTTTTTCAGTAGATGCTTTCCCTAGTAAAACATATGTAGGTATTGTGGATAGCATCAGTCAGACTTCTGACGACACAGGTATTGTATTTTCTATTTCAGACAAAAGACCAATTAAAAAATTCAGCATCAAAGTTCGTTTTGATGTGACGAAATACCCAGAACTCAAAAATGGTATGTCGGCTAAGATTACAATTTACGAATAAAATTTTTTATGGATAATACTCCGCCAAAGAAAAATAATCTGCGGTGGTGGATATTGCTCACCGTTATCATAGGTACATTTTTAGGTAGACTTGACCAGACTATTGTAAACCTTGCGCTTCCGAAAATTATTAATGATTTCGGTATTACAGTTTCGGCTGCGGGTTGGATTGCAACGGCATACATTTTAGCCAATGCTATTTTTGTACCTATTTGGGGAAAATTGGGCGATACAATAGGAAGAAAAAAAGTTTATATTTTAGGATTTTCAATTTTTATTTTTGGTTCCGTCCTTGCGGGTTTTGCGTGGAACCTTCCATCAATGATAGTTTTTCGTGTGATTCAGGCAATTGCAGGTTCTGCTGACTATCCGACTGCGATGGCAATCATTGCGGTGACTTTTAGAGAAGGTAAAGAGCGCGCACAAGCTTTGGGAATTTGGTCATCATCTTTTGCTGCTGCGACAGTTTTCGGACCACTTTTAGGAGGTCCTCTCATCGACGGCTTTGGTTGGCGTTCTGTTTTTCTTATAAATTTACCAATAGGACTTCTTGGAATTTATATGGCACTTCGCTTCATAAATGAATCTCGCTCAGCTGTAAAAACAAAATTCTTTGACTGGTGGGGAGCAGCGACACTCGGTGGATCACTTTCAGCACTCGTGCTTGTGCTCGACAAAGGTCCAGACTGGGGGTGGATGTCCGTTGGAAGCCTGATTTGTTATTTTTCTGCAATAGTATTGTTTGCTTTATTTTTAAGAATCGAACAGAGAGTTCCAGAGCCAATTGTTGATTTGAAATTTTTCAAAATTCCAGCTTTTATAAATGCATTGCTAAACAATTTCGTAGTATTTATGGGAATGATGGGTGGAGTATTTTTGATACCAGTTTTTGCTCAAACATTTCTTGGTTACAATGCGACTGAAGCCGGATACCTTTTTATACCAATGGCCGCTGCTATGATGCTCGGTGCCCCACTCGGAGGATATCTCACAGGAAAGGTAAAAGCTAAATATGTAATTTTTGCGAGTACGCTAGTAGCAGCAATAGGAATTTTCTTATTCTCATACCTAGATCCACGCTCGACTGCGATGGATATAATGCTACCACTTTCTATAATGGCTTTTGGTCTTGGTTTTGGAATGGCGCAACGTACAAATATTATTGCTTCTGTTGTTCCACAAAATGAAATTGGTGTCGCATCGTCTGTCCTTGCTCTTATTAGAAATATTGCCGGCGCATTTGGAATTGCGATATTTGCGACGATTTTAAACAATAGAGTAAATAGCAATGTGCTTTCAATAAATGGTTATAGTCACATAAGTACCCATGCTCCAAATATTATTCAAAAATATATTTCCTTGATTATGTTGAAAGCTCAAATCGATGCTTATGATTATGTTTTCCTAATTGCCGCAGGGGTAGTTTTTGTTGGAGCATTTTTCTCACTATTCCTAAAATTAAAAAACGAACGCACCGATGTGAAGGTGCATGTGGAGTAGGGAAGAAAAACTGTAGCTATTTACTAAATTCAAAAAATAATGTATATTCTATAAGCTAAATATGACTTTGTCGTTCAATGGATAGGACACTCCCCTGCGAAGGGAGAAATGCAGGTTCGATTCCTGCCAGAGTCACAAAATCGCCACAGGCAATTTTGTGACCTGAGCGAGCAAACTGCTTTGCTCGCGCGCAGGCATCGAAGAGCTTTTCCTCAATGTTTTAAATGTATTCATTTTAAACATTGGAAAAGGTAGACTGTTCCCGTAGGGAAAGATTCCCCTGCCAAAGTCACCATGAATGGAACAATATTTTCTCACGATGAAGTTGCTAAAAGAATTTCCGAAGGACGTTTTGTCTCAATCTTCAATAAATAATTACTTAATAGTGCTATAATCGGCAGATAATGCACTCAAATATCTATACAACTTCAGAGAGGGCTTGGGAGGCAATGTATGAGGCCATCGGCAAAGCAAAACGCTCAATATATATTGAGATGTATATTTTCGTGGACGATATGAAAGAGCATTTTGATATTTTCAAAACTCTTATTGAAAAAGCAAAAAATGGAGTAGGTGTAGTGCTGGTGTTAGACGGCTTTGGTAGTAGGGAACTTTCAAAATCGACACTCACTGAATTCCGAAATTGTGGAATTGAAGTTTTATTTTTTAAAAGATTGTTTCGTCGTATTCATAGAAAAGTTGTGATCATTGATGAAGGAAAAATTTTTCTTGGCGGAGTAAATATGCACGGCGCAGTGCGTAGATGGTTTGATTTGGAAATCGAGCTTGAGGGCATCGTGGTCAAACAAGCGCTTTCTTCTTTTGCAAAAAGCTATGAAGCTTGCGGAGGAAAAAATCCAAAAATTCTTGCTTATAGAAGAAAAAGAAAAATTAAAGAAGTTGGAACGTGGTTTATTGAGCATTCGCCTTTTGCTGGGCTATATCACTTGAGAAAAATTTATGAAGAATCTGTCGGTGGGGCGCAACATAGAATCGTATTTGTCACACCATATTTTATTCCACATCGCTGGCTACGAAAATTAATTGAAAAAGCACTTTCGCGCGATGTACGAGTTGAAATTTTAATGCCTGAAAAAAGTGACCACCTTTTAATTGATATTGCGAGTTATTGGTATGCGAAAAAATTGGCGAGCATTGGAGTTCATTTTTATTTATTGAAAGAAATGAATCATGCGAAAGCTCTTCTCGTTGACGACCGCGCGGGGCTTATTGGTTCGCAAAATATCGATGCACTTTCTTTTGATTTCAATAGTGAAGCAAGTATTTATTTTGATGATGTAAGCATGGTGCAAAATTTGAAAGAAATTATTGCCGATTGGCAGAAAGATGTAAAAGAGGGAATAGTCGACCGAAAACTTCCGTGGTATGCGGGAATTGTAAGTTTTATTTTGAAACTTTTTCAGCCGGTACTGTAGGCCCTCGCCCCGTAATTGCGTAGCAATTTTACGGGATTGACTATTTTTCATATTTATGGGAATATGCCGTCAGCAACGGCTCTTTGTCATATTGATTAATTATTTTGTTTCATCACCCAAGACCCTTTTGGTAGAGGTTTTTAGGTGGTGAAATTAAAATATTTATTAATCAAAATTAAAAATTATGAAAAAAGAAATTATTAGATTAAGTCCGCTAAATTTTGCAGAAGAACAGCTATTGAAAATGAAGGAAGATTTTCGCAAAGGTGTTTTTGGAGAAAAAAGTCAAACAAATGTACACATTGCCAGAAGTTTGTCGGTATCAATTGATACTTCAAAAATTTCTGAAAAAAATGAGTACGTAGAAATTGTAAATGATCTAGAGAATTCAATAAATAGATTATTTGCAAGATCGCAATATTCTCTTGATTTAACTGTCGCCGAGGCTGTTGTTGTGATGTTAAAAAACCAACTTCAACAGGAAACTTGGGAAAAAAGTTACAAATCCAGCATTAACGAATGGCTTGAGACAGCAGTAGAAACAACACTACTTGCAATGCAGGACTGGTGGGATGAAATTTGCCGCTTGACGGAAAAAGAATTAGTAAACCATTAACCAATGGAAAGAAAGGGGAGATGCATTATTGCTCTCCTCTTTTTGCTTGCCTAAAATCCAAGATAGTCCATCACTTTGTGAGAATTTGGAGCGTGGATTTCTTTTTCTTCAATATGTTTTTTGAGAAATGCTTTGACTTCATCGGCATCCATAAATTCGAGAGGAAGAGTGATGATAGGCATAAAGAAACGATGCGATTCGAAATATAATTTTCGTGGAGTATCATTTGGATCAATCCAAAAACCTTTGATTTTTGCATAAGGGTAAGTGTAGTCGTCGATGCGAATGCCTTCTTTATTTATTTCAAATTCTACCATGCGTGGATGACGTCCAGAAAAAAGCATCATTGAAAGTCCACCTAGAATTATAACAATGGCAAAAAGATAATTTTTATATAAAATAGATGCCGCCGCACCTGCGACGACGATGATGCCGAGTGCCCAAAACCAGTCTACACTTTTTTCTTTGTGTTCGTATTCTTCTGCGCTCCAAGTTATTTTTGAATTTTCATTTTCCACCTTTATATTGTATCAAAACAAATTCAAGTACGCTATTGTGCACCAATATTTTACCCATAACGTATATCTAGATGAAGGTATATTAGAGTTTGTCGAAACCGTACCGTCCGTTAGAAATTAAATTTATTAAAATTTAATCAATAAAATTATGTCAAAAAAGAAAATTTCAAAAAGATCTGTATTTTTAGCCGGTTCAGCCGTCGCTCTCTCGCTTCTCTTTAGTACTCAAGCATTTGCAGAAGCTCCACAGGGAGTGCATTCTGGTGTCGCAAAGCATTCTACTGTGCACTCGGGAATGCTACGTGCATCGGGCAAGGTAACAGCAATAAATGGCAATACATTAACAGTTACAAACAAGAAAGGCGTAGTCTTCACCGTGGACGCTACAAACGCTAGTATCGTGAATATGAAGGATAAGTCACCAATGATGGTTTCGCAGGTCCTAGTGGGCGACACAGTCGCTGTGAAGGGTACTATGGTAGGTACAAACGTAACTGCCACAAAGATATTGGATGGAGTTACGAAGCATATAAAAGGAGGAAAGAAATAAAAAGAGTAATTAAAAAAACGCCCAAGTGGGCGTTTTTTTAATTACTATAACCACCATGGTTGAAAAAATAGAGAAAATAAGGTAATGTAGTTCACGGAGGCGTGGCTGAGTGGTTTAAGGCACTTGTCTTGAAAACAAGGGACCATGAAAGTGGTCCGTGAGTTCGAATCTCACCGCCTCCGCAAATGAAATATTTGGGTATCGACTTTGGGACAAAAAGAATAGGCCTCGCCGTCACAGACGAAAGCGGGACTATTGTGCGTACACTTGATGTAGTAAAAAACAGCCCAAAGGTCATAGAAGAAATTGGAAAAATTATAAATACTGAAGGAGTGGAGAGCATCGTGGTGGGGGATTCAACAGGAAGCTCTGTGGCGGAAGAAATAGAAGATTTTATTTCACGATTAACTTTCTCTACATCTTTACCTGTGGATAGAATGAATGAGGCATTTACTTCTTTTGAGGCACACGGTCGCCTCGGCAAAGAAATGAACAATGCTCGCTCGGCAAAAGCTCCCACAAAGCCCGACAACCTCGACTCTCGCGCCGCAGCAATTATCTTGGAAAGATATTTAATGAAAAAAAATGGAAAATAAAGTTTGCCAAAATTGTAGTCAAAATTTCGCCATCGAACCGGATGATTTTTCATTTTATGAAAAGATAGGCGTTCCTGCGCCGACTTTTTGTCCGGAATGTCGGATGATACGTAGAATGATTTGGAGGAATGTAAGGTCACTATATAAACGCCAATGTGGAATTTGCAGTAAGACTCTTATAAGTATGTATAAAGATGATGGTGCACCAGTGCTGTGTACTGAGTGCTGGAATAGTGACGAATGGGACCCACTTTCGTACGGGCAAGAATATGATTTCTCTCGACCGTTTTTTGACCAAATATTGGAACTTTTTAAAAAAGCCCCGAGGTATTTTGCTTACCACACTGGAACTTTGGTAAATTCTGACTACACAAATTATTCTGCGGATAATAAAAATGCGTACTTGTCGTATTCAGTTATTGGATGTGAAGACGTAATGTATTCTGAAAGTATTGATAAATCAAAAAATTGTTTAGACTGTGATAATGTACAAAAGCTCGATAATTGTTTTCACAATATGGAATGCGAAGGAAATTACAGTAGCCATTACATGCTCCAATCTCAAAAATGCATCGATTCATATTTTCTGTATGACTGTGTAAATTGTCAGAATTGTTGCATGAGTTCAAACTTAAGAAATAAACAATATTATTTTAAGAATAAAAAATTGACGAAGGAGGAATACGAAGAAACTATTCGTAATTTAAATTTAGATCAATATTCTGAAGTAGAAAAATCTAAAAAATATTTTTATGATATGTATAAAAATCAGGCAATACATAAATACGCCCAAATATTGAATTCTGTAGATGTTTCTGGAGAAAATATTAGAAATTCAAGAAACGTAAAATACAGTTTTGATGTAGTTGATTCAGAAAATATTCACTATGGATCAAGAGTTCTCATGAATTGTAAAGATTGTTACGATGTTCAGGGACTTGCTGTAGGAGAACTTATCTATGATTGTGTGGCTTCAAGTTGGGGTACATATAGAGATTATTTTTGTTATATAACTCTTGGGTGTAAGGAATGCGAATATTCTTTTATATTAAAAAACTCCTCACATTGTTTTGGGTGTGTAGGATTGACCAATATGCAGTATTGTATTTTTAACAAACAATACACAAAAGAAGAATATTTTCCTTTGGTAGAAAAAATAAAAAAACACATGATGGAAATGCCTTACACCGATTCAAAAGGAAGGATATATAAATACGGAGAATTTTTTCCTTTTGAATTTTCACCTTTTGCATATAATGAAACTGTAGCACTTGATTCTTTTTTGGGTGTTGATGAGGCTGAAGCTTTATCGAAGGGTTATTCATGGAAGACACCTGAGAAAAAAGATTATAAAATTACGATAAAATCTTCTGAATTGGCTGACAGTATAAATGATGTGAACGATTCAATTTTAAGCGAAGTCGTTGGGTGTCCTAACCAAGGGGATTCTGCATTTCAATGCACCACCGCATATAAAATAACAGAAAATGAATCTCAATTTTATAGACAGAAAAATATCCCACTTCCAAGATACTGTCCAAACTGCAGACATTATATAAGGTTTCAATATCACAACCCGCTAAGGCTCTGGCACAGAAAGTGTATGAATGGTTGCGGCAATGAATTCGAAACCAGCTATTCTCCCGAACGTCCCGAGAAGGTTTATTGTGAAAGCTGTTATCAGAAAGAAGTGCTATAATAATTTTTATGGAAAATATTTCTTACGATGAATTTAAAAAGATGGATATACGAGTGGGAACGATAAAGACTGTCGAGCCGGTAGAGGGGACAGATAAGCTTTTGAAATGTATGGTTGATACCGGTGATAAAACAGAAGAAGGTGAAGTGAAATTGAGAGTTATTGTTTCGGGCATTAAAGAATTTTATCCTGAATATGAAAATCTTGTCGGTAAGCAAGTGCTATATATCGTAAACCTAGAACCAAGAATGATAAAAGGAATTGAAAGTCAGGGAATGCTTATGGCTGTCGATGGGCTTGATGGTCAGCCAGTTTTTCTTGTGCCAGAAAAAAAAGTCGAAGCAGGAAGTAAAGTGAGATAATATGCACAATCTTTTAAATCCAGAAACAATGGTCCGCACTGTGGGCCTTTTTGGAATACTTGTTGTTCTCTTTGCTGAATCAGGTTTATTTTTTGGTTTTTTTCTTCCAGGAGATTCACTTTTATTTACAGTTGGGATATTGGCATCACAAAGTTTATTTTCTTTTCCAATGTTACTTATACTATGCCCCGTGGCGGCAATTCTTGGAGATAGCGTGGGTTACTGGTTTGGTAAAAAAATAGGACCAAAAATTTTTGCACGTGATGATTCTTTATTTTTTAAAAAAATATATGTAGAGAGAACTCAAAAATATTATGATAAACACGGTTCGGTGACAGTTCTTATTGCGCGTTTTCTACCAATCGTCCGAACATTTGCTCCGATACTTGCTGGTGTTGGGGAGATGCGCTATAGAAAGTTTTTTATTTTCAATATAGTAGGAGCAGTGCTTTGGTCTACTGCAGTACTCTGCCTAGGCTACTTTTTGGGCAGTATGATTCCAAATGTAGACGCATATATAATGCCAATGCTTGCAATTGTGGTAATACTTTCATTTCTTCCAGCCATTTTTGGATTCATCCACAATAAAAATAAATAAAATCGTTGTTTAAATGTTTCTTTTCGTTGTATAATCATATAGATGAAAAGCTCGGCATTTTTTTCAATTTTTCCACCGACAAAATACGTAAGTATGTCGTCTGTTGGAATTGATATATCAGATCAGTCTTTACGCTATGTAGAGCTTTTGCCCTGCAGGGGAGGTTTGAAGCTTGGGCGTTTTGGAGAGAAAAAAGTTCCTCCTGGAGTAATGTTGTCTGGTAAAATTTCCGATACAAAAAAAATGATTGAAATTTTATCTGAACTTAAAAAAGAAGTTAAAATAAATTTTGTCCGAGTTTCCTTACCAGAAGAACAAATTTATTTATATAAAACAAAAATTCCTATATTAAAAAATGATGAAATAAAAAACGCATTAGAACTTCAACTCGAGGAGCATATTCCTATTTCTCCACACGATGCTGTTTTTGATTATGATTTGGTAAAATCGACGGAAGATTCATATGAGATAGAAGTCGCTGCTATAAATGAAACCACAGTGGAGACATATACCGAAATTTTCCACAAAGCTGGACTGATGCCTTTATCTTTTGAATTGGAAGCATCTGCAATTGCACGAGCAATAGTACTAAATGGAACAAAAGGCACAATTTTATTTGTGGATTTTGGTGAAACACGCACTGGTATTTCAGTGGTGACTGACGGTATCGTGCAATATACTTCGACTGTAGATATTGGAGGTTCGATGCTTACAAGTATGATACAAAAAGAAATGAACCTATCATACGAGCAAGCTGAAGCTATGAAAAAGAAAAATGGTTTAATTCGCGGAACAGACGGAGTTGAGCTTTCAACTGTATTGTTGGGTGCAATATCAATTTTACGTGACGAGATAAATAAAAATTTTGTGTATTGGCACACACATAAAGATGAAGATGGAAACGATAGACCAAAAATTGAAAAAATTATTCTGTGTGGCGGAGATTCGAATTTGAAAGGTCTTGTTGATTACTTGGAAACATCGATGCGTTTGCCGATAGTTTTAGGGGATGTGTGGGTGAATATTAACAAGTCGAAAGAATTTGTACCAGAGATTTTTTTTGGTGACTCTCTTTCGTATGTGACGGCGCTCGGGCTTGCTTTAGGAGATTTTACAAATGATTAATTTACTTACTGAAAAAGAAAAGAAAAATATTGAAAACGAATATAAATTTCGTCTAGTTATTGTCGGCATGGGTTTTATGGTGGGTATCATCTTTTCTGCCAGTATATTTCTTTTGCCATCGTATTTTCTTTCTGCTACAAAAGTTGAAAATGCTCAAGCAAAAGTAGATGCCCTTAAAAAAGAAAGTGATGAAAAAAGTAAAGCTGACCTTGAAGCAGCACTTGCTGATATTAAAAATAAATTGGCACTTTTTGTGATACCTAAAAACCAAAATTCAATTTCAGATGACTTGATAATACCGATTGAAAAAGTAAAAACAAATAATATAAAAATTACAGGAATTTCCTACGAAGTGGCAGATAAAAATAATACTGGGAATATTCGTGGTGTAGCTACAGATAGAGTAAGTTTGATCAATTTTTCCGAAGCTCTAAAAAATAATCCACAATTTTCAAATGTAGATCTTCCTGTTTCAGATTTGGCAAAAAATAAACAAATTGATTTTAATATTTTAGTTACTTTTAAAACATCATGAAGACTAAAGGTAAAAATATTGTTTATTTAATAGTTTCCACAATCTTTTTACTTGGAGCTTTTTCTTTATTTGGTTACTTGTTTTACAATGTGCGAGCAGAGAGTCAGAGTGTTTCGGAATTGTCTGCTCAAATCGAGCAACTTTCAAACGAAGAGTCTACTTCAAGTACTCTCAAGCACAGCGTGGCTGTCACTGAGGGGGATAGTAGTAAATTAAATTCCTATTTTGTTTCAAGTGACAATGTCGTAAGCTTCATAAACTCAATGGAGGCTCTTGGTGTAAACGTCGGCTCAGATGTTTCTACAACTTCTATTGATCCAGGAAAAGATTCATCGACGTTAACTTTTAACATTGTCGCAAAAGGAAGTTTTTCTTCAGTTTCCAGATTCGTAACACTTTTGGAAAATGTGCCGTATCAGGTAAGAATACAAAAACTAGATTTAGAAAAAAATATGGCTGATATAAAAACCTTACAAAAAGGTGATAAGTGGTACGATTGGGACGCAACGATAACACTTGTGCTTAAGAGTTACATTGTAAAATAAATATATGAATTTAAAATTACCAAAACAAAAAATAGTTTTTAAAAAAAATGAATCCAGCGCATTGAATTATCATATGTGGTGGAAAGTTTTTATACTTTCATCATTTTTTGCTTTAATAATTTTAGGTAGTACTAGCCTGTGGCTATTTTATAGTATTAATAATGCGAAGATTTTTCAAATGCCACCACCTGCGGCTTCTCTAGAAGATGCAAAAAATAAATCAAAACTTGATTCAATAATAAAAACTTTTGCTGATAAAAAAGCTAAAAGTGATTCGATAATTGCCAACCCACCGATATACGTGGATCCATCGTTGTAAGTGTTTTTGTTGTGCCCCTGGTAAGACCGCGAGTACGCTTATCTCCGTCGACTCAAAATTCGTCGCCACTCATTTTCAAACAGTGCCCCTGGTAAGAATCGAACTTACATCGACGGCTTAGAAGTCCGCAGTTCTATCCATTGAACTACAGGGGCATACTAAACAAAGTAGCATTTTACTTTAGATTTTCAAAGCGTATAATCAATTCATGAAGGAAAATATGGGTTCACAACTTAATAGTGCTCCAAAACCAAGCATACTTGATAATATGGAAAATTTGATAGCTTTATCAAAAAAGCTTGAAAATGTCTACAATAACAGGCCCGATATTTCTACTTTCGAAGGAGCAATGTATGGCACAAATCAAGAAAATAGGTATACAAAAGATGCAATAAAAAAGGATGAAAATTATGTAGAATATCGTAGAAATGAAATTGAAAAAATAAATCATTCAAAAGGAATGGATGTCGCAGAAAGGCTCGAGGGTGGTTTTCAGTTATCTGAAATAATGCAAGCTATGATTGTAGATAGAATGAATAAAAATTGGTTCAAGGATTGCAAAGCAATAATGACCTCAGATTATGATGATCTTGCTGTAGGTATCGATGCTGTGATGAAACATGAGCGAGGAGGATACCTTGGGGCATCTTTTGATTTTACTTTAACAAATAAAGATATGATGGTTGATAAAAAATTAAATAAAGAATGGGAAAATATAAAAGAGGGAAGAGTAGCAACGGTAAAATATTTTGAAGATCCTGATACTGGCAAAAAAGGGAAACTTATGGTGCCAAAATTTATTATTGGTGCATCAAAAAAAGATATTGAGGAATTAGCAGAAGCCTATTTGAAAAATGATAACAAGGTTCTAGAAAATCATCCATTTAAATATGTGATGCTTCAACAGATTGAAGTACAGCTCAATACTGTTTTAGAGTTTTATGAAAGCAATATGGATAATGAGAAATATAAATTTGCTAAAGAACAATATGACAAAGTTTATAAATTTTTGAGAATCATGAAGACAGATATCCACGCAGACGACAAAATGCATGACACTGATCTACATGAGTATTCAAAGTCAAATGTTGCACTTGATATGATGAAAAGGTTTCAGATAATGAAAGATAGACCTAAACCTTAAACTGTGCGCGATGCAAGACTCGAACTTGCGACCTTCCCGGTGTAAACGGGTTGCTCTACCAACTGAGCTAATCGCGCATCCACTTACATTACATCATTTTTATTTGTTCTGCAATCCTTTTTATACTATAGTGAAGTCGTGACTTTCAAAGACCTCATCATTTACGAAGACAAAGATATGTTTGCCATAAACAAGCCAGCGGGGCTTATGGTACACGGCGACGGCAGAACTAAAGAGAAAACACTAGCAGATTTGATTTTGAAGGAGTATCCAAAGTTGAAAAATATCGGAGAGCCGATGGAAATCACTGATCAAAAAACAAAAAAGAAAGTAGTTATATACCGCCCTGGAATTGTGCACCGTCTCGACAAAGAAACTTCAGGTGTTTTATTGATCGCAAAAAATCAAAAAACTTTCGAGTATTTGAAAAAACTTTTTCAAGATAGAGGAATAAAAAAGACATATCGTGCTGTGGTGCATAAAAATATTAAAGCTGAAGGCGGGGTGGTTGACCAACCAATTGGCCGAAGTAAAACAGATTTCAGACAATGGCATTCTGGTCGTGGAATAAGAGGGGAAACGCGAGAAGCAGTCACCGAATACAAAGTTCTTTCTCGTTTCAAAAAAAATAAAGAAGATTTTTGCTATGTTGAAGTAAATCCAAAGACTGGTCGCACTCATCAAATCCGTGTGCATATGAAATTTCTCCAACATCCTGTCGCAGGCGATGCTTTGTATTCCCCAAAAAACAAACAAGGTTTGTGGTCTCGTATGATGCTCCACGCCCTTTCAATTGAGTTCAAAAATCCAAAGGGTAAAGTCATAAAAATCGAAGCCCCACTCCCAAAGGAATTTAAAGACCTTGGAGAAGTTGCGTAAATTGGGCTTTTATGTTAGATTGTCTCCTGTATGACAACAGCAATGAAATTCGCGCCAGCAAATATGGAAGCCCGAAAAAAGCTTAATTTTTCTTCAGGCGACACTGTGCGCGTGCAATCAAAAATTTTAGATAAAGGTAAATACCGCTTACAGGCTTTTGAAGGTCTCGTATTGGCTCGTAAGCACGGCTCTGAGGCTGGTGCAACATTCACAGTACGCAAAGTAGCGTCTGGTGTAGGCGTAGAACGTATTTTCCCACTTTATTCACCAATGATAGACAAGATTGAAGTTGTGAAGCGTTCACGCGCTCGCCGTTCAAAGCTTTACTACGTACGAACAAAAGCTGTGAAAGATGTACGTCGCAAGATGAAACAAATGGTGGTCACAAGTGAAAATCAGGATCAAATCGACGAGAACATTGTAAATTAAAATTTCAAACAAAAACAAAAAACTCTCCGACACGGGTCGGAGAGTTTTTTGTTTACCTTGAAAAAAAGTAAATTTTAGGTATAATCAACAAGCAACTAAATTTGCTCGGGTGGCGAAATTGGTAGACGCACTACCTTGAGGTGGTAGCGCCCTCACGGGCATGGAAGTTCAAATCTTCTCCCGAGCACAAATGGAACTTAAAAGAAAAAAATGTATAGGTTGCGAAAAGGGGAATGTGAAAGTGCTTGATAAAAATGAAGCGCAGGATTTTTTGGATGAAGTGCTCGGATGGAGTATGAACAAAGGAGCGACAGAAATTTCCAAAGAATTTATTTTTAAGGATTTTGTACAAGCAGTAGATTTTGTAAATGCAGTTGCCGACATTGCCGAAGGGGAAGGGCATCACCCAAATATAAAAATAGTGTATAATAAAGTGAGATTGGATTTGTCGACGCACGCAGTCGAGGGTCTTACAGAAAATGATTTTATTGTCGCTTCAAAAATCGATTCACTTCCAATAATTTTTAATTAAAAAAAATGATTTCACAATCTTTATTTTTATTTTCACATCTTGCAGTCACGCTCATCGCTTTTGCTGGTGTTTTTGTTTGTGCTCATATTTATCACCACAAGATTACAAAGAAGCCCCTCATTTGTCCATTTAAAGCAAATTGTGATGAAGTAGTAGCAAGTAAATATTCAAAATTTTTAGGAATTCATATAGAATTTTTTGGTTTAGCCTTTTATTTAATTATTGGTTTGTATCATTTATTTGTAATGTTTTTCCCTGAATTTGTTTTGCCAATTTTTGGAAGCATAACTTTGGCAATTAGTTTCCTTTCAATTATTTTTTCTGTTTATTTGGCTTTAGCTCAAGCTTGGGTTTTAAAAAAATGGTGTTCATGGTGTATGTTTTCAACTTTACTTTGTTTAATCATTTTTGTGTTTAGAATTTGCGGTATCTAGATTTATATCTCTAAATCTGCTATAACTAAAGGGCTTTTGCGCATTCCCAAATGTGTGAAATAACGTGGGGCTTATGGTGTAACGGTTAACACTGAGGTTTGTGGAACCTTCGATCTGGGTTCGATTCCCAGTAGGCCCCCATATGAAAAAAACTGACTTTGTGTCAGTTTTTTTCATATGGGGGCCTAAAGGAGTAACGAAAGGTATCCCAGTAGGTATTTTATTTTCCATGCCCCAAAACTTCTTCGTAGTATTTCAAATATTCTTTTACTTTTTTTTCCGCAGTGAAATTTAATGCAACAGTTTCTTTTGCATTCTGACCAAGTTTTTTTACGAGTACATCATCGTGCGAAAGGGTGCGAATTTTCTCAGTAAAACTTTTTATATCACCAATTGAAAAAAGAAAACCAGATTTTCCATTTTGCATAAATTCTGGAATGCCACCCACGCGTGTAGCGAGCACAGCTTTGCCGTAAGACATTGTCTCAAGTATTCCCATACCAAAGCTTTCTTCGGAAGAGGTGTAGAGGCCGATGTCGCTAGCATTTATGTAGTTTTCAATATCTTGCACATGAGATTTTATAATTATATTTTTTTCAATACCAAGTTTTTTGACCAGTGGCATAAATGGTGAAAAATCATTTCCAGAAAGAATTAGAAGCTTAATGTGTTTTTCTTTTTTTAGTTTCGACATTATTTCAAGTAAATCAGGAATGCGTTTAACGGGGCGAAGATTTGAGAGATGAATGACAAGAAAATCATCGGGCGAGCTGCCGAGGCTTTTTCGGATTGATGCGGGAGACCTTGTTGGAATTTTAGGATTGTAAAAATTATGTATAACCTTAATTTCTTTTTTTGTTTTCAATACTTTTATTGTATCTTTTTTTAAGCTTTCCGATACTGTTGTGACTCCGCAAGAGCTCTCTATTGAATACTTGATTACTGGCATGACTGTCTTGTCACGACCGAGAAGTGTAATGTCTGTCCCGTGTAATGTGGTGACAACATTTGGAAAAGGAATTTTTTCTTCTTCTGCGATACTTTTTGCGAGAAGTGCAGCGGTGGCATGTGGTACTGCGTAGTGCACATGTAAAATATCAAGCTTGTATTTTTTTGCCACGTCTACCATCTTTACAGCGAGAGGAAGAGTGTAGTCTGGATATTTGAAAAGTTCGTATCCGTTGAATTCAACTTTATGAAAAAAAGTATTTGGCTCATCCTTATCGAGCTTGAAAGGCTCCGCATAGCTGATGAAATGCACGGTGTGACCCAAGCGTGCGAGTTCTGTACCGAGCTGGGTTGCGACAATACCAGAACCACCGACAGAAGGGTAGCAGACCATTCCAATAGAAAGTTTTTTCATATGTTTTATTTTTTTATTTTCAGTCATTATTTGAATTTTCTTGAAGAGCCAAGCGCTGTAATACTTTCAATCATAATTGGATCATTTACCCAAAGTGGGACTGCGTATTCGACGCCAATAGTACTACCTAGGTATTTGGCTTTACTTGAAACAATATTTAAATATCCACGAGTTTTCATCTGACTTTTGTGAATTTCCATCGCCTCTACCCACTTGCTGTATTGTTCTGAGACGTCTATTACAATGTCGGGTTTTTTATCAAACTCGGCACTTGATGGATAGTAATATAGTGAATCAACAGTGTGCGTCGGAAGTTTTTTGAGCTCTTTGAGTCCGCCGTAACGTGCAAGTCTTGAACTAGCTCGAACTATTTGTGCGAGAGCTGTGTGGTCTGGATGTTGGTTTTCTGAAAGCGATGGAGCTAGCACTATATCTGGTTTCCATTTGCGAATAATTTCAGCAATTTTTATTCTACTTTTTGTATTGTCTTCAATATGACAGTCGCCACCCAAATTAATATATTCAAATTCTGCACCAATATGTTTTGCTGCTGATTGCGCTTCTTTTTTTCGAGATTCTGGTGTGCCATTTGTTCCTGCTTCACCGAGCGAACAAACTACAATTTTTACTTCTGCTCCACCTTCAATTTCCTTGATGAGTAGCCCTGTCGCGCCAAATTCGACGTCGTCAGGGTGAGCACCGAAAGCTAGTATTTTTTTGTTTTCGTTTTTCATATTAAGTATGTTATTTATTATTCGACTTCTGGTAAATATGCGTAATTTGAATCTTCGATTTCGTCTCTTTTTGTGAAAGTAACTTCTGGGAAGTCTGTCTTTATAAGGTAGCTGTCTTCTCCGGCACCTGAAATATAGTGAGTACAGTATATCACTGATTGCATCCAAGAAAAGCGTTCAGCTCGGCCAGGGTTTTTTTGCCATTTTTCGATGCGTTCCGGCATTGGAATTTCAAAATATTTTCCGCCACCTTCATGGAGCCTGAGTGATCCATCGTGCATTTCAGCACGGACAGTTTCGTTTTCATAAGGCACATCAGCATAAAATTCTGCCTTAAGATCTGAAGCTTGCATACGAAAGTCGTGGTCTCCCGAGCGGACGACTTCAATACCATCGAGAAGCCCAAGCTTTTTATACATATCTAGGCAAAAGTCTGCGGCGTTTTTTCCTTCAACATTTTTAAATATTTCCAAATTTTCTTTTGATACAAGTTGGGGAAGTTTGCGGAGCGTTTCTTCTTTCCACCCGGCTGGAATCATTTTTGCATAAAGTGGAGAATATTTTTTCTGTATTTTGTTTTCTTGTAGAAAATTTAGGCGAATGTCTTTACCTGTAGCCCTTTCACGCAAGAGGGTAATGGTCTCGCGATAGTCGGCATCTGAGTCGTGATAGAAAAATACAATTTTCCCGCCAATTTCTTTTTGCAATTTCCTTGCCGTCTGTATCTTTGCATACAAAAACCTCTTTGGAAAAAATCCACAAGGTTGCTGTCCGAAACAAATTACTGGCTCTTTACTCATCTGGCCATTGTAGCAGTTTGAGGAGTAAATGTAGAAATAATTGAAGCCCTAGCGTAAACATTTTTATCGTGGTAAACTATTTATTATGAATGCTGTAATTATTCCACAAAAAATAGCACAGAAAGGTGATTTGGTTGTTCTTCCTCGCAAGGAATACGAGGAGCTTTTTAGGTTTTCTCCTCAAGCAAAAACAGACTGGATATATGAAAAGCCTGTCGTTAAATATATAAAAGAAAGAATACGTGCAGCAGAATCAGAATTTAAAAAAGGCAAAATGACAGTTTGGAAGCCAAAGTTAAAATAATATGTACACAATTAATTTTGGGAGTGCAGTAAAGAAAGATTTAAAGAACTTACCAAAAACATCCAAAATAAAATTGATGAGATTTTTATTTTGCTTTCAAATAATTCTAAGATAGGAGAAGGATTGTCAGGTGAATATCTTGGATTTTATTCGTATCATTTCAGAAACAAAAAAACTGAATATAGAATCATTTACAGTGTAAAAGACGAAATAATGACTATTTTTATCATTCTCGTCGGCACAAGAGAAAATATTTACAAACAACTCAAACAAAGATTGCACTAAGACATTCAATCTCCTAATATTTTGAATTATGAAAATCAATAACAAAATTACTAACTTTTTCTTGGTTAAACGGCCTGAAACGGAAAATAAATGGTGGCATCGATTATTTACAGTTTTGCTTTTTGGATCTACTATTTTTGTTTTAATATTAACTGTTTATCTATCTATTGGTAACAATAATCATGATTGGGTTGCCAATAATATAACTTTTAATTTAGAGCCAAATTATAAAGAAGCCATTGGTAAAGAATTTCCTTGTGTTAGGTCACTCTTTATTAAATGTAATGATGTTGGTGTTTCTTCTTACGACCTAGACCGCTATGAAAAACTTTGGGAAACAACACGTGATAACTTATGGGAACAAACTGGATTAGACAATAAGTATGGTGCCGATTGTATAAAAAAATTTGGAGAAAAACTAACACAATTTGAGGTAGTCACTTTAGAATTAGAAGCACCTACAAATAAATCAGGTGATGAAATTATTTGTTGGCGGAAAGTAGCTCTAGACGAAGGTAATGACCCAGCATATGCTACATATGAAAACATAATTAAAAATTTACCCCTTACTTTAAAAGTTTCTAAAGATATTAACTATGGGTTTATACTGAGCGACCTTGCATATTGGATATTCGTTCCAATTATTACCGTATCTATTTGGGTTATGTTTTGGAGTACGATTGTGTATAGGTCTATTCTTTATGTAGTTTTCGGAAAGAAAAAATAAATGAATAATGTAAAAGACGCACTAAACTGGGCACAGGGCTTTGAGCGCTACACTAATTCAAAATATATTTTAGATTCTTCATCTTGGGAAGAAGCACAAAATAAAATTGATAACATTCTAAATGTTGAAAAGGCAAGAGGAAATCATACAGTTCTTTATTATGAAGTCGAGGATAATACATTATGGAACGAGTATAGATTTTTGTTTCTATGTCAATTTTTAGAATTTAAAACAGCAGAATTTTTTTCTAAGCTTGAAGGTGAAGGAAAAGTAAAGCAAGAGTTCATATTAAAACTTAAAAAGGATAAAAAAGCTAACACCGAAAGAGCGAGTTCCGCAGACAACAAGCGCATACTTTCTCCCGCATCTTTGATTTCCGACCTTGGTTTTAATTTAGGAGATTTGGTGGTTGAATTAGAGCGATCAACCAGTAATTTTGGTAATAAAGAAAAGTTATTAAATTGCTTAAAAAAATTTAATGTACACAGAATTAGTTTTACTCATCATTCCTTTAACACAAAAAAGAAAGCAGGTGATATTAATCTGAAAGATATAATTCTCACTGGAACAAAATCAGGAAACGAAGCTCTAAAATTTCTGTGAATTGTTGAGATAAAATAAGGTCACCTTAGCTTTGGACCCAAACAATCAGCAAATTCCGCCTTTTCTGCTATACTCTTAAAACATTATTATGAAAATCTTTTACCACTATCTAAAAAAATATTGGAAGCTCTGTGGACTTGTGCTTTTACTTGCGTCGATTAACCAGATTTTTTCTTTGCTTGACCCATATATATTTAGCAGAGTCATAGATAAATACGCAACGCAGTTCAACCTCTATACTAAAGCGGAGTTTTTTCAAGGTGTTGGCGTTTTGTTGCTCGCTATCGTGGGTGTGGCTCTCATTTCGCGCATTGCAAAAAATTTTCAAGATTATTATTTGAATGGCATCAGTAAGCGCGTCGGTGCTGATATGTATAGAGATGGCGTAGCGCATTCACTCTCGCTTCCGTATGAAGTATTTGAAGACGAGAGAAGTGGAGAGACACTCGGCAAATTACAAAAAGTACGTGACGATACCGAGCGACTCATCGCAGCTCTCATAAATGTAGTTTTTGTTTCTTTTATTGGATTTTTCTTTGTCGCTATTTATGCTGTGCACATTTATTGGGGAATTGCTTTAGCTTTTATTTTGACCATTCCGCTCATTGGTGGAATGTCTATGGTATTTTCTCAAAAAATAAAAAAGATTCAGAAAATAATTGTAGCAGAAACTACATCACTCGCTGGCTCTACTACAGAATCACTACGAAATATTGAGCTTGTAAAAAGTCTTGGACTTTCAGACCAAGAAATCGACCGACTTAATAGTACGACTGGAAAAATTTTAAAACTAGAACTCAAAAAACTTCGCTATGTTCGTAGCCTCAGTTTTATTCAAGGTACTGTTATAAATCTTGTACGCACAAGTATTTTGTTTTTCTTGCTCTATCTAATATACGTAAAGACGATTACTTTCGGGCAATTCTTCTCACTATACATTTATTCATTCTATGTTTTCAATCCATTACAAGAAATGGGTACAGTCATTTCTACTTATCGTGAGGCTGAAGCTTCGCTTGTCAACTTTGAGACACTTAAAAATACACCGAGTGAGCCCGAAGCAAAAGATCCAAAATCTATCGGCCCTGTCGAAAAACTTTCTTTCAAAAATGTTTCTTTTGGTTATAAGAGTTCAAAGGCACTTGCGCTCGATGGTATTTCCTATGATGTTGTACGAGGTCAGACAATAGCTTTTGTGGGCCCATCTGGAGCGGGGAAGACTTCACTTGTAAAATTGCTCGTTGGTCTTTATGCACCGACAGAAGGTGAAATTCTATACAATGGGATTTCTGATAAAAAAATAAAAAAAGATGAACTTAGGAAACAGATCGGATTTGTCACACAAGATACACAACTTTTTTCAGGAACAATTCGTGAAAATCTACACTTCGTAAATCCGTCTACTAGTGATGTTGAGTGTCTTACAGCCTTAAATGAAGCGCAATGCCAAAATCTACTTATGAGAGGTGGTCTCGGGCTTGATACTTTAATTGGTGAGGGTGGTGTAAAAGTTTCTGGGGGAGAAAAACAACGTCTTTCTATTGCTCGCGCACTTTTGCGCACGCCAAATATTTTAGTTTTTGACGAAGCTACGAGTTCCCTCGATTCGTTAACAGAAGAAGAAATAGTAAAAACTATTCGTGATGTTTCTAGTGCTAGTTCAAAAATTACGATTATTATCGCCCACAGACTTTCTACAATTATGCACGCGGACACAATACATGTTTTAGAAAAAGGAAAAATAATTGAATCCGGTTCACATTCTATACTTCTTGAAAAACATGGTCTATATTCTGCAATGTGGCGACAGCAAATAGGGGAGAGATGAAATTATTGACAAAACACTAAATATATATTAATCTTTGGGCTGATTTAAAAAAAAGTTTCACCTTTAAAAACAAAAAAAAATGTACCCAAAACTCGACAATGTGGCGCAATTGCGCCTCGGAAAAAACAAATTCCCCGGCCAGGTATTGGTAATCGGGAAGAATGACAGTAATCAAGCTATCATTATGTATGCGGTGCTTAGCCGGGCTCCTGCTTTTGGAGAAAGGCATTTCCATGTAAAAGACAAAGAAATTTATTTATCTTTTATCAGGCACAATGAAGATTTTCTTAAAAGGGAGTGTGAACATCAAACAACCTCTTCTTTGAAAATTGATGGAAAAAGTTGTTATGCGGTTGGTAATGGTCACCAAGTAAGTGCTATTACCAATGGATTAAAAGATGGGAACTATTTTCCCGGACTTTTAAACAGTGAATGGACACACAAAAATGATGTCCATGGTACTCCTAGAATTTCAGGACTAATCACCCTGAAAAAAGACATTGCAGAATTCTCTATGTCGCAAATTTTGCAACAAGAAACTTCCCCAAAGGATTCCGAGTATCACTGTCACTCACATTTGAAAGTGAGTGATGGAATGGGTAAATGCCTACTTGCTTATGATGGTGACGACGACCCATTGTCGTCCTTTCGCTATCACCCTTTTGATGTACCACTAGTTGGGGACATCAAAACAATAGGTGATTCCTATTGGTCCATTTTGTATCACAAATACCGCACAGCGTTATTTGTGAGAAGCATTGATCTTTCATCAAGAAAGGTCAATCAATATTTGATTCGATATTAATTTTATTATTCAAGCCCGAGTTTATAATTCGGGCTTGTTTATTTACACTTTAAACCTTGTTTAAATCCACTGGTCGGAGAGATATTTGGAATTAATCCAACAAAACCATTTTGATCAGTGCAGTAATACTGACCAATATTTACCGTAGACGGAGCAATGATAGTAAAACTTTTTGAAGGAAAATTTGTATCGACAACACAAGACACACTGTTTGTAGTAACTTTTTGAATCCCAGCAATTATTGTGCCGATGCTAATATTTTGTGATGCATCTGCACAAATATTTTTTTGATTCGAAATTCCATAATTTCTATTTTGTACATAATATGCGAGACTCACCGAACCGACACTTTTTATAGAATCTTTTATTATTGCGTCGACTTGTGTTGTAGTTTGACCGATGACATTATTTTTCAATGTATTCGCATTATTGATTGCGTCATTTACTTTTGATTTATTATTTAAATACCAATATCCTCCGTACGCTATTGCTAATAATATTATAATTCCAATTATTTTTTTCATTACTACAGTATATGCCCAAAAGGGGTATAAGCACAATATTTTTGCTTATTGTATAATATGTGAATAATGAATATGCCAAAGAAACAAGTATTACTCTTGATCTTAGACGGCTGGGGATACAGAGATGAAATTGGAAATAATTCAATAGCTCAAGCTAAAACTCCAAATTTTGATTATCTTTGGGCAAATTACCCACACGCATTTTTACAAGCATCTGGTAATGCCGTCGGACTTCCAACTGGAGTAATAGGAAATAGTGAAGTGGGTCACATGACAATAGGCGCAGGAAAAGTTTTAAATACTGACTTAGTTCGGATATCAAATTCTATTACAAGTGGAGATTTTAAAAAAAATGTTGGTTTCGAAAAGCTTTTTGAACATATAAAAAAATTTGATTCGACTTTGCATATTGTAGGTCTTCTTAGTCCAATAGGGGTACATAGTCACCAAGAGCATTTGCATGCATTTTTAGAATTAGTAAAAAGTCATAATATTAAAAAAGTTGTTATTCATGTCATCACCGATGGCAGAGATAGTCCTCCAAAAGAAAGTGCAAAATATTTAAAAAAATTAGAAGAACACATTTCTACGCTCGGTATTGGAAATATTGTAAGTATGGTGGGTCGTCACTATGCAATGGATAGAGACAAAAATTGGGAGCGTACTCAAAAAGCTGTCGACGCAATTTTTTTTGGTGGCGGGGAAAAAGTAAAAAATATTTTACCTTCAAAAAAACTGGAAGAAGAATATGAAAAAGGAATTAATGATGAATTTTTAGAACCTTTCGTATTTTTAGATGAAAATGAAAATATTTCCTCAATTATGAAAAATGACGCAATTTTTATTTTTAATTTTCGTTCAGATAGGCCAAGACAACTTTGTTATAAAATAATGGAAAAAAAGAAAGAAGAAAATTTATTTTTTGTGACAATGACAGAATACTCAAAAGATATTGATAGTGTTGTGGCTTTTCCACCACAAAATATAGAGACTAACCTTGCGTGTGAAATTTCAAAAGCAGGTTTAAATCAAGTGCACATAGCAGAAACAGAAAAGTATGCACACGTTACATATTTTTTTAATGGTGGACATAGTGCGCCATACGAAAATGAGAAGCATATTTTGATAGATAGTAGAAAAGATATAATTTCTCATGATATGGCTCCAGAAATGCGAGCCACAGAAATTGCTGATGCAGTCATTAAATCCATAGAAGATGATACAAATTTTATTTTAGTAAATTTTGCAAATGCAGATATGGTGGGCCATACTGCAAATATGCCAGCTATTGTAAAAGGTGTAGAAATGATTGACATGCAAATTGGTCGAATAATGAAAACCTTGGAAAATAACGGTGGCGTGGCTTTTATAACAGCTGACCATGGAAATGCCGAGGAAAATATTGATATAATAACAGGTGAAAGACATACAGCTCATACATTAAACACTGTGCCAGCAATATTTACCGAAAAAGGAAAAATATTACAAAGTGGATCTCTTTCTGATGTAGCCCCGACGATCTTGAATTTTTTAAATTTAGAAGTGCCTCTTTCTATGACAGGAAAAAATTTATTAATAAATAATAATTAAAATGAAGAAAAAAATTTATATCACGCGCAAGATACCTGAAGTTGGAATAAAAATGCTAAAGAAAAATGGTTTTGATATTGATATATATAAAGAAGAAAAACCACCAGCATATTCAAAAATCGTTTCAGTTTTAAAAAATAAAAAATATGACGGAGTTGTTTGTTTATTGACTGACAAGATTGATAAAAAAATATTTGAAATATCTCCTCAAACAAAAATTTTTGCAAATTATGCTGTAGGATATAACAATATTGATATAGTGGAAGCAAAAAATAGAAATATAGTTGTTACAAATGCCCCAGGGTCTCTCGACGGGGCAGTGGCTGAGCACGCATTAGCACTTTTGTTGTCTCTCACCACTCGCACTGTTGAAGGTGATAAATATTTAAGAAGTGGAAAATGGACAGGCTGGGGACCGATGCAACTTCTTGGTGAAAGTCTTTTTGGTAAAACCATAGGAATAGTTGGAGCGGGACACATAGGCTATGGTTTTGCCGAACTTTTATATAAAGCATTTAATTCAAAAATTTTATATTTTTCAAGTAAAAAAAATGAAAAATTTGAAATGAACTTTAAAGGAGAACAATGTACGACACTTGAAGATTTATTAAAAAAATCTGATGTTGTAAGTATCCATGTTCCACTTGGTCCGACGACGCATCATCTTATAAATGCTAAAAATATAAAATTGATGAAGAAAAATGCAGTAATCATAAATACTTCTCGTGGTGCTGTCATAGATGAGAAGGCTTTGGTTAATGCTCTGAAAAATAAAAAAATTGCAGGAGCTGGGCTTGATGTTTTTGAATTTGAGCCAAAAATTACCCCTGGGCTTACAAAACTTTCAAATGTTGTCCTTACCCCACATATTGGTTCAGCTGAGAAAAATGCTCGAGATGAAATGTCGGTAATTGCTGCGCAGAATATAATTGATTTTTTTGCTGGTAAAACTCCTAACAATAAAGTTAATTAATGCTATAATAAAAAAATGGTAAGAAATGTAAATAAAGAACATAAAGAAAGTCTTTCAACTTTAGACAAAGCTGCTATTTTTATCACAAAAATTGTTGGTACAATGTGGTGCGCTATTGCTTTTACAATTCTCGCCCTTATTAGTTTGCCCGAAGCAATACACAATGGCACTGCTACGACAATATCTTGGATTGCTCAGACTTTTTTACAATTGGTTTTGCTTTCGATAATTATGGTGGGTCAAGATTTGCAGAGCAGGCATTCAGAGCTCCGTGCTGATGCAGATTATGAGACAAATATTGAATCAAAAAAAGATATTGAAAATTTGATGAAGCGTCTCGACAATATCGAAAAAGAAAAGCTCGACAAAATTATCGAACTTATAAATAAAAAATAAAACTTGCAACAGTCTCAAAAGGTCTATAGTATAAAGATATGGTAGTCATTTTACTTTCAATAGCGACTTTTATATCGACTCTTATTGGGGGGCTTTTTTCTATAAAACATAAAGAACGTCTGCATAGTATTATGGGTTTTACTGCGGGAGTGTTATTGGGTGTGGTGAGTTTTGATATATTCCCTGAAATAATTAATGAGATAAAAATAAATAATTTTGATCCAATATACGCGATGATTGCACTTGTGGTAGGTTTTTTGCTTTTTCACACTTTAGAAAAAATGATTGTTATTCATCATTCACACGAAGATGAATATGCTAATCATAAACATCCACAAGTTGGAGTGTTTTCTGCTCTAGCTTTGGCGGGGCACAGTTTTATGGATGGAGTGGGAATTGGTCTTGGTTTTCAAGTCAGCAATACTGTTGGAATTTTGGTTGCTATTGCAGTCATTGCGCACGATTTTACAGATGGTATGAATACTGTAGCTTTAATGCTTATAAATAAAAATACAGTAAAGAAAGCTAGGTACTTTTTACTCATAGATGCCCTTGCTCCACTTTTGGGTGCTTTAGCAACATTGTTATTTCACTTCTCAACACAATTTTTAGTTTTATACTTAGGATTTTTTGCTGGCTTTCTATTATATATCGGAGCATCTGACATTTTGCCTGAAGCACATAGCGAACATAGTTCTTGGAAAACCATTGTTCTTACTGCTTTCGGTGCATTATTAATATTTATAATTACACGTTTTGTATAAAATATACACTATGGTATTCTAATAATATGATTAAAGCTACAATTGTTGTTGATTTGCAGTATGGGGACACAGCCAAGGGTAAGGTTACCCATGCTCTAGCAGGTAAAAATAAATATACCCACGTTCTTAGGTACAATGGTGGATGTAATGCGGGACATACTATTTTTCATAAGGGAAAAAAGTTTGTTACACATCATATTCCTGCAGGAGTTTTTTATGGAATAAAATCTGTAATTGGTCCTGGTTGTGTAGTTGACGTTGACCGTTTTTTAGAAGAAATACAGGATTTAAATAAAGGTGGAGTAAAAACCAAAGGTAAAATTTTTATAGCAAATAATACACATATCATTACAGATGCTCATAGGAAAGAAGATGCAGGAGATATAAAAATTGGCACAACAAAGCGTGGCAATGGACAGGCTTATCGAGATAAATATGATCGCATTGGAGTTCGTGCTGAAAGTGTAAAAGCTTTGAAGCCTTATCTTATAGATTTGTATAAAGAATTTTACGGTAAAAAAGATGTAAACATTTTGTGTGAAGGTGCTCAAGGTTTTGGCCTAGATATTGATTGGGGAGATTATCCATTTGTAACTTCAAGTCACTGTAGTGTGGCGGGGGCTTTGCAAAATGGTATTCCTTACAGTGGTGTGCGTGAAGTTTGGGGTATAGCAAAAATTTACGAAACTTATGTAGGTTTGAAAAAATTTGAACCAAAAGAAGAAGTATTTCAAAAAATCAGAAATTTTGGTGAAGAATATGGAGCAACTACTGGGCGTCCTCGACAGTGTAATTGGATGGATATAAATCTTCTTGAAAAAGCTGCACAAATGAATGGCGTGACACACGTTGTTTTTAGTAAAATGGATGTGCTTCGTCAAGTAAGCACATGGGCAATTCGTGATGGTAAGAAAAAAGTTTCATTTTCAAATGAAAAATTAATGAAAGCTTATATTGTGACTCGCCTAGGTAAACTAGGTATTAAAAAACAAAATATATTTTTCTCTGAGAGAAAGGATCAAATTTAGTGTGTGTATAAGTAGTGAGCTACTATTTTGGTAATTTGGTATAATACTTTTATTACCAGTTAATTTAATCTACTTTAGAATATATATGAAAACACAAAAAGGAAATGCGCTTATTGTCATAATAGTGATAATCGCAATTATAGTTTTAGCATTTTTGATATTTGGCAAGGGTTCGAGTACTCCGGCACCAGTGGCTGAAAATAACACTCCAAATACACAAATACCAGTAACTCCACCTGTAAACAATACTATGGGTGGTACAGCATCTGTTGATCAAGATTTAAGTACACTTGATTCAAACCTAAGTGGTCTTACTAAAGATCAGGCAAGTATTGATGCAAGCCTAAATGATAAAGCCACAGTTATTCCTCAATAATTGTAAGGTTTAGTTAGTGTAAACGTCTCAAATAGTGTGTATTAATAGTTAATTAAAATCTTTTATGAAAAATACTTATACAAAAATATTTATTGGTTTGAGCACCTTAGCTATTGTTGCTTTGGTGATGCCTACTCATTATTCTTTTGCAAAAACAACAGCCGGAGCAAAAGCTGAAACAGCAAAACAAACAAGAGTTACAAATTTAAAAACAAAAGCAGATACAGAAATCGACCGTCGCGTAAAATCAATCAATGATTTATTGACTCGATTGGGTGAAGTTAAAAAGCTTTCTGATACAGAGAAGACATCTTTAAATGCAACTTTACAAGATGCTCTTACAAAGCTAAACGATTTAAAAACAAAGCTTGATTCTGATACTGATTTAACTACACTTCAGGCAGATCGCAAGGCAATTATGGATCAATATCGTGTTTATATGCTCTTGCTTCCTCAGAGTCGCATAATTGCTACCGCTGATGGTGTAGATACAAATGCTGATCTTTTGACTGGAATGGTTACAAAATTACAAGCAAAAATTTTAACAGTTCCAGCTGGTACTGATGCTACGGCAATGAATGCTTCTATTGCAGATATGCAAACTCAAATTACAACTGCAAAAGCAAAATCAGATTCTGCAAAAAGTGCAGTTGCGGGTCTTGTGCCAGATGGGGGAGACAAAGCGAAATCTGCTACCAATACTGCTGCATTAAAAAGTGCAAAAGATATGTTAAAAACTGCAATGGCAGATTTACAAGCTGCACGAAAAGATGCCTCATCTGTACGTGATGCTTTGAAAAAAGCTGGCGTGGTGACATCTGATACAAAAGTTCCAAATGCAGGTACTGATTCAAATAAATAACTAAATTAATTTAAAAAATGGCCCATTTGGGCCATTTTTTATTTATTCACAAATAAAAATGTAAATGCTATAATAGATGTATGAGTTTAACAACAATTTGGAGTGATATATCTACTCATATTAGTAACCTAGGTTATGTAACTTTTGCAGTGCTTGTCATTATCGACATAGTGCTTTGGAAAGTGCATCCAGTTCTAGGTACAATAGGAGCGCTCATCATCTTCGCATTAATTACTGGCCTTATATAACAAAAGGTAAATTTATACGCAGTTTTTTGCGTGCTATTTTTCTGTGAATTCAAATATAAATATAACTAAAAAAAGTGCAGACTATGAACTTTTAGATTCTGGAAATGCAAAAAAACTTGAACGTTTTGGTAAATACGTCTTGTCTCGACCTGATCCTGAAGCTCTTTGGGAAAAAAATCTACCTGAAAGTGTTTGGCAAAATGCTGATGCTTTTTTTACTAGAAAAGGCACAACAGTTTCTTGGAAAATAAAACCTGAAGTTCCAAAATTTTGGGTGATGGATTATGAAGGATTAAAATTTGAAATTCGCCCGACATCATTTAAACACGTGGGACTTTTTCCAGAGCAATCTGAAAATTGGAAATGGATGGAAAAAGCTATTTACGGCGGAAAGAGGCAAGACCTTAAGGGAGTCCAAGGTCTTGCCTCGGGGAGCCGACCCAAAGTATTAAATCTCTTCGGTTACACTGGCGGAGCGACTTTGGCTTGTGCACGCGCGGGAGCGGAGGTAACGCATGTAGATGGTAGCAAGACTGCTGTTGCTTGGGCTAGAAAAAATGCTGAACTTTCAGGACTTTCCGAAAAAGTAATTCATTGGGTAATAGAGGATGCGATGGCTTTTGTAAAAAGGGAAGTAAAGAGGGGAAATAAATATGATGCGATACTTATGGATCCACCATCGTTTGGTCACGGTCCAAAAGATGAGCTTTGGAAAATCGAGGAACATTTTTTGGAATTGATGTCACTTTCAAAACAACTTTTATCTGATACACCTGTTTTCTTTTTGATAAATGGTTACACTGCTGGTTATTCTCCAGTGGCCTATATGAATAGCTTGCTTTCAATAAAAGACCAACATAAAGGTTCAATTGAAATTGGTGAACTTACCATTGCAGAAACAAATAGCGAGCGTCTTCTACCAGCAGGAATATTTGCAAGGTGGAGTAAATAAATACAACCCATCCGCCCTTCGGGCACCTTCCCTTATCAAGGAAGGTAACTGCTGGCGAGTTTTTGTATTTGCATTTATTCCCCCTGATAAGGGGGTTAGGGGGATGTATTTATATTGATTTTAAAGGCTAAATTTCATTTTGGCTTGACTTTTGACATTAAAAGTGCTATACTACTAAAAAATAAAGGCGACCCGCCTGTCAGGGTTTAATAATAAAAAAATGGTAACTGAATTTGTAGAATTATTCGTTAAATTAGCATTCCTCGTATTGTGCGGTGCTATGCTTCCAGCCTTGACTGGAAGATTTCCTGGAACATTCTTGGTCTTTGCATTTGACCCAGAAAGAAATTATGCCAGAAGACGTGAAATCATGGTTAATGTGTGCATGGTTTTAGGTTTAGTGTTAGTGTTTCCGATGCTCAATGCATTTTATAAGGAGATACCAACAACAACATTTACAGAATACCTTTCACCGTCATGCTGTATTCCGTATTTGTTATCGCTTGCATTATGCATTGCAGGTGGCATTCTGAGCATTATTGCTTTCAATAAAACAGACTTAAAGGGATTTCTCTTTATGTAAAGTACTTAGTTTAGAAAAGTCTCCCAATAGGGGGACTTTTTTTATTGCTCATTTTTGATACAATGGGGTTATTAATAATTAATTTTTTAAATGTTATGAGTAAAAAGGGTATTGAAGAGGGAGCAAGTTGGAAAACAATAGTTTCTTTTATTGTATTATTTGTGGTTGTTGGAGTGGGAATTTATTTTGGAATTAAAAGTCAGGTGCAAATAAATAATCCTGTAACACCTATAGATACTACACAAAAAATAGCAGACACAAATATTCCACCAAAACCTGAAATAAAAACTCCTGACATAAAAAAACCTATGGACAATACAAAAACAAGTGCATCCGGTTTACAAACTACAATACTTAAAGAAGGTACAGGGGCAGTAGCCACAGCAGGTCACAAAGTAGACGTGCTTTATAAAGGAATGTTTGCTGATGGAAAAGTATTTGATTCGAGCCTAGATCCTAGTAAACCATTTGAATTTCCTTTAGGTGCAGGGCAAGTGATAAAAGGTTGGGATGAAGGTATTGCTGGAATGAAAGTTGGTGAAAAGGTTAAACTGGTAATTCCATCTGATTTGGCATATGGAGCTGGTGGTTATCCTCCAGTTATTCCTCCAAATTCAAATCTTACTTTCGAGGTTGAACTTCTCGCAGTAAAATAATTGTAATAATTATCAATTTAGTGCGTCTTTATATTTATGAATGAAATAATGCAAAACAAAAGTGTTGTTCGATTAGTTTCTCTTTTACTTATAATTTTATCAGTGTATTTCGTCGTGATGTCTATCAATGAAATAAAGACATCGAAATTTATTGGTGGGGGAGTTGCTCCTTCAAATACAATGTCTTTCGACGGAAAAGGTGAAGTGAAGGCAAGTCCAGATATTGCAAATGTATCTTTTACGGTTGAGGCTGATTCTGCTTTAGTAAAAGATGCACAAACAAATGTTACAGAAAAAATGGCAAAAGCTCTCGCAATGATTTCATCAAATGGAATTTTGAAGAGTGACATTAAAACAGAAAATTATAGTTCATATCCAAAATATAGTAATAGTATTCCTTGTTATGGTGGGTTGGGTATGCCTTGCAGAAATGAGCCTACGGTTATCGGTTATACAGTCAGTCAAAATGTTACTGTAAAAATTAGAAATTTGGATAATGTTGGAAAGGTTCTACAAGGACTTGGCGACCTAAATGTTACAAATATTTCAGGTCCAAATTTTGCAATTGATAATGAAGATAGTTTAAAAATTGAAGCTCGCACAAAAGCTATTTCTGATGCAGAAGCAAAAGCAACAGAGCTTGCAAAAGAGCTTGGTGTAAACTTGGTTCGCATTGTAAATTTCTCTGAAAATGGAAATGGAGTAATGCCTATGTATGCAAAAAGTATGATGGCGGGAGCTACCGCAGATATAGCACAAGCTCCTACACCAGATGTTCCAGCAGGGCAAAATACTATTACTTCAAACGTTACTATTACGTACGAAATCAGATAACCACCACCCCCTGCCCCCTCCTCGATAAGGAGGGGGAAAACAGGGTTGAGTTGACTTTCTTGCATTAAAGGAGTATCTTATAGGTAAGCCCCACGGGGTGGTTTTTTATAAGGAAAATATATGTCAAATATCACTGAATACTTCAAAGAAACAAAAGGGGAATTGAAACACGTCAATTGGCCTACACGAAAGCAGACTGTGCTTTTCACTCTTTTTGTTATTCTCGTTTCTTTTTTTATAGCCTATATGTTGGGCTTATTTGACTACATCTTTAGCGCAGGCTTAACAAAACTTTTAGGTAGATAAAATATTATGGCTAAACAAGAAATAGCACCAGAGAGAAATTGGTACGCGATCCACACTTATGCTGGATATGAAAACGCAGTTATGCGTAATTTAAAACAGCGTATTGATTCACTCAATATGAATGATAAAATTTTCAACGTTATCGTTCCTGTTGAAAAGAAAATTAAAATCAAAGGTGGTAAGCGTGTAGAGTCTGAAGAAAAAATTTATCCGGGTTATGTACTAGTAGATATGGTTGTTACAGATGATTCTTGGTACGTAGTTCGTAATACTCCACGTGTTACAGGTTTCGTGGGAGCAGGAGTAAATCCAGTTCCATTGGAGAAGAAAGAAGTTGATATGCTTTTCAAGAATATGGATACAGAGCAGACAGCAAAACATACTATCGATTTATCAATTGGGGAGCTTGTGCTCATCTCAGACGGTCCGTTTAAGGAGCTTGAGGGCAAGGTTTCAGAGGTTGATAAGGATCGAGGTAAAGTTAAAGTTTTAGTGTCTATGTTTGGACGCGAAACACCAGTCGAATTGGACTTCTTGCAAGTTCACAAAATATAAGGTAATCTAGAGACTCTATGGCAAAAAAGATAACAAAGAAATTAAGACTAAATATTCCAGCAGGTAAAGCAACTCCTGCTCCACCATTGGGCCCTGCTTTGGGTCAGGCTGGTGTTAACATCGGGGATTTCGTTACAAAGTTCAATGCAGCGACTTCAAAGATGATGGGTGAGACCGTAGGTGTGATTTTGACAGTTTATGAGGATCGCACATATGAATTTGCTCTCAAAACTCCACCAGTAGCAGGTTTAATATTTAAAGCAGCTGGCGTGGAAAAAGGTTCAGGAAAGCCAAATACTTCAAAAGCTGGAAAGATAAGTAAAGCACAACTTAAAGAAATCGCAGAAAAGAAGTTGGTAGACCTAAACGCAAAAGACATCACTGGGGCAATGAATATCGTAGCAGGTAGTGCTCGCTCAGCAGGTATTGAAATTAAAGACTAAACAAAATAAAAAACACTCCATTCGTGGAGTGTTTTTTATTTTTTATTAATATTAGTTAAAAATTATGGATGAATTAAAACCTAAAGATCAAAAAAAAGTTTTCATTTGTTTGGTTATTTATATTACTGCTCTCATTGCTTCAAACACTCTTGGAATAAAAGTAATGCCTTTCTTTTTTGGAACTCATCTGTCTGTTTCTGTTTTTTATTTCCCTTTTGTATTTATAATGACAGATGTTATCGGGGAAGTGTATGGCAGAGCTTTAGCAAAAAAGTTTGTGATGGCTGGGTGTATTGCTGTGATAGCTTTTATGATTTTCAATATTATTTCTGTGCTGATGCCTTGGTCAGGGGCGGGTATGTGGGCGCATGATTCTTACAATACTCTGTATTCTGTTTCTATTCGTGTTTCTATCGCTTCAGTACTAGCTTTTATTATTGGTGAATACCAGGATGTTTTAGCTTTCTTCTTTTTTAAGGCTAAAACGGGTGGTAAGCATTTTTGGCTCCGATCAAATCTTTCAAATGTCTGGTCACAATTTTTAGACACTGTGATTTTTATGGTTGTAGCATTTGCGGGGATTTATCCTACTCATACGTTGATTCTTATAATTATTCCTTGGTGGATATATAAAATTCTTATGGGTATTGCATACACTCCACTTTCGTACTTAGGTATAAGAATGCTACGTGGTAAAAATGAAAATCTTGAAAACAAACAAGCATAAGACAAAATTTGTCGCGTACGCTGCGACAAGTATTGATGGCAAAATATCAATCGATAATAAAAAAATGCCCGATTGGACAAGTAAAGAAGATTGGGATTTTTTTCAAAAATCATTGATGAAATTTGATGCTTTTATTGTAGGGCACAATACTTACCTAACTTCAGAGAAATATATAAGTAAACGCAATGCTTTTGTGTTAACCTCTAAAGTAAAAATGCCAATTGTGGACGGCAGTGTGACTTTTGTTAATCCAAAATATATAAATTTAAAAACTATATTTTCAAAATATAAAAAAGTAGCAATAGTTGGTGGAGGGTATGCTTACGAGACTATGCGAAACTTGGATATGCTTGATGAATTATTTTTAACTATTGAACCAATTATTTTTGGGCGAGGTTTGGAACTTTTTCATGATGGTAAAAAAAATACAAAAATGAAATTGTTGTCAGTGAAGAAATTAAATATAAAAGGTACAATACTATTGCACTACAAAAATGAAAGTTAAAGCTATTAAAACTAAATTGTTTAAGAAGAATGATGATTTATTTTCATTTGTCATTTCTAATATAAAAAAAGTAAAAGAAAACTCGGTTATAGTTATCACTTCAAAGATTGTTGCTTTGTCTGAGGGGCGGATTGTGATGCATGATGGTAAAGAGTCGCATGATATTTTTAAAGAAAAAATAATAAAGTCTGAAAGTGAATATATGCTTAAAACTACCCATACGTGGCTCACAATAAAAGACGGCATGGTGATGGCAAATGCGGGTATTGATGAATCGAATTCTTTTGGGGGCATTGTGTTACTACCAAAAGATAGTTTTAAATCTGCAAAAATAATTCGTGAAAAATTAAAAAAATATTATGGTGTAAAAAATTTAGGCATTTTAATTACTGATAGTCGTCTTTTTCCGCTACGCGCAGGTATTGTGGGTGCAGCAATTGGTTATGCAGGATTTCACGGAGTGCGTGACTATCGTGGAACTCCTGATATCTTTGGCCGCAATTTAAAACTTTCTCGCACCGATGTTGCTGATAGTTTGGCAACTTCAGCTGTGCTTGAAATGGGAGAGGGTAGAGAACAGCAACCACTCGCAATAATTACCGAAGCTTCAATTGTATTTAGTGATAAAATAAATAAAAAAGAACTCCTCATCGACATCCATGATGATCTCTATATGCCACTGTTCAAAAATGCTCACAAGTTGCCGAAAAAGCACAAGAGGGTATAATCAAGGTATGAAAGAAGATGCTTCTAGTAAAATAGCTATGGATCGCCCGTCGTGGGATGAGTATTTTATTGAAATTATGGAAGCTGTGGCAATGCGCGCTACTTGTGATCGCGGACGTTCAGGAGCTGTGATAGTCAAAGATAAACATATACTTGCTACAGGCTATGTGGGTTCACCGGCAGGCACAAAACACTGTGATGAAGCAGGACACGAGATAGCCACAAACATTGGAGACGATGGACGAGAATCAAAGCATTGTATTCGAACAGCGCATGCAGAGCAAAATGCTATTGTCCATGCTGCTCGAGTGGGTATCGCACTTTTAGGTGGAACACTTTATTGTAATATGACACCATGTTACGCTTGTGCAAAAATGATTATTAATGCAGGAATTGTTCGAGTTGTGGCAAAACGAGATTATCATGCAGGGGATCGATCAAAAGAAATTTTTAAGGAAGCAGGAGTAAAGTTTGAATTATTAAATAAAGAACTTGAGCAATACGACAATCAATAGGTAGAATATCTAATATCTAATATCTAATATCTAATATCTAAAACAAAAATATGATTGATTTAAAAAAAATGCAGGAAGAGGTAATGCGAAATAAGATTGAAAAAGGTTTCAATACTACAGACGTCGCTTTGGAATTTTGTCGCGCTCACGAAGAGCTTTCTGAGGCATTTTCAAAATACAATAAAAATGAGGAGGGCGTCGCAGAAGAATTTGCTGATGTGGCAATTTTTCTTTTAGGTATGTGTGAAATACTTGGATACGATCTTGAAAAAGAATTGATATTAAAGATTGAGAAAAACAAAAATCGTCAATACAAGAAAATTAAATCTCCAGATGGAAAAGATATTTTCATTCGAGCAAAAACAGATATAGATCCATAAGCTTGTGTTTCTCTACCAATAACATACAATTAGGTTACTATTACTAGTTTATTGTTATTATTATGAAAAAAATTACAGCATTTTTTGTTTTTGTTTCCATTTTTTTAATGGGGGCAGTATTTGTTTCTAAAGCAGAAGCAAATACTCTTTCGCCTTATACTTTTACCCTAAATATGAAAAAGGGAATTCGCAATATTGAAGTAGCGAAATTGCAAGAGGTTTTAAATCAAGAAGGCGACACACAAGTTGCGACAAGTGGACTTGGCTCTCCTGCAAATGAGAGTACATATTATGGTTCTTTGACAGTGAATGCCGTGTCACGTTTTCAGGAGAAATACGCTTCAGAAATTTTGACCCCAGCAGGACTTACAAAACCAACAGGTAAGATTGGATACTATACAAGACTAAAATTAAATGCACTTCGAGCGCAATATGCACTTGGTAATGTTTTGCCACCTGGTCCCATCTTTGCAACTTCAACACCTACGGCCGTAGGTTCAAGTTACGCGACGTTGAATGCTACTATCGATTCAAAAGGTCAAGTATTTAGTGGTTTCTTTAAATACAGTACTGACACTTCATTTTCTTCATCAACTACTCCTGTAGCATTTCTTTCAAACGCAACATCTTTTAGCGCATATGCTTCAATATTCTCTCCATCTACTACATACAATGTAAAAGCTTGTATTGTGAATAACCACGTTTCAGGGGCAAATTATACAGACAATGTTTTACCACCAATTTGTGATTCTGGTTATAAAACATTTACTACAACTGCTTACTATGGAGGGGGTGGTGGAGGAGGCGGAGGACCAATTATTACTCCTACGGTTACTACAAGTATTCCATCTTCCATAATGGCAACTGTCGTAATGTTTTCTATGTCTTATGTGACGAATGGTTTGAATGTTACACCATTTTTTGAGTATGGCACTTCAACAAATACAAATCAGAGTACGATTTTAGGAAATTCTTCAACAACAAATGGTTCTTATAATTTAGCGGTTACAGGACTTTCTCCTAGTACATTGTATTATGTAAAATCTTGTGTAAATTATTCAAATACAACATTGTGTGATTCAAATGTTCAGAGTTTTACAACTCTTGGTATTCCAACACTTTCGCTTACTACGACTTCTGCATCAAATGTATTTGCTACTACTGCAACCTTAAATGCTACATATGTTGCGACTATCAGTACTCCGACAATTCAATTCCAATATGGAACTACTACAAATTATGGAACAACAACCACTGCTACCTTATTTGAAAATGTGAATGCTGCACTAAATATTTCAGGGCTTCTTCCAAATACTTTGTATTATTACCGCGCAATTGGAACAAATGGAAACGCTTCTGCAACGGGAACACAGATGACATTTACAACAGCTCCACAGGTTACACTTTCAGCATATTCAGTTACAAATGTACTACAAAATGGTGCCACAATATCAGTAAACTTTACCGGAGTACCAGTAGACCAAAGTGGCATGTCTTCTACATTATTTAAACTTCAGTATGGCACTACTCAAAACTACGGTTCTACGGCCACACAAGCTCCTCTAAGTGGAGACTATCGATGGCTCGCGTCATCTGGAACATGGTCAAAAACTATTTCAGGTCTTTCTATGGGTACAACTTATCACTTTAGAGTTGTCACACTTCACCAGCCTGGAAATACAAATGAAATAGATGGTCCAGATGGAACATTTACGACACTGCCACCGATGAATAATGGTTAGAATTTAAAACATAAAAAAACTCTCCATTAGGAGAGTTTTTTTATGTAGGTTACAAATGTGTAGGGCAGGGGATTTTTTTCATCTGGCTCGTGTGACTCTATTGAATCCTCTTTCCAAATATTTTCATTTATTTCTGGGAAAAAAGTATCTGCGTAAAAATTTCCATCAACTTTTGTAATATAAAGTTTGTCAGCTTTTTCTATCGCTTGTTTATAAATCTCTGCACCACCAATGACAAAAAATTCTTCTTCTGGTTCACCCTGAGCGAGTGGAGCGAGTCGAAGGGCTTCATCAATTGAATGAACTACATCTACGCCATGGCGTAGATAGTTTTCGTCTCGAGTAATAACAATATTTCTTCGATTTGGCAGTGGGCCATTTGGTAAAGATTCAAAAGTCTTCCTTCCCATTATCACCGCATGTCCGCGAGTAGTATCGCGAAAGTGTTTCATATCTGCCGGCATTTCCCACAGGAGTTTGTTGTCCTTGCCAAGCTCTCTATTTTTTCCAATTGCTGCGATTATAGATAAGATCATATTAGTTTTTACTGATATTGTTAACAGATTCCATTTCTTTCTTTGCTTCAGTAATTTCGTTTTCTAATTTAGTAATTTTATTTTTATTATCAGTAGCTACTTTTTTTGTAGTATCTATTTCTTCTATAATTTTTGAAATAGTTATATTTATTTCTGTCATTTCCTGGTTTATGTCAATGTCTTTTTGGTTACTTTCTTCTCTGATACTTAAATTATTTTCTAAATCTAAAAGTTTAGCCAATTCTATACTCCGTTTATTTTCCAGAGTTGCTAAATTTTCTTCTAGATAAGAAACATATTTTTCTATTTTTGCTATTTCAATTTCTTTTACTTTTATAACTTCTTCAAAACCAAGATGGAACTTATCTTCTGGTCGAGGAGCATTATTAGCTTCTAATGGACTTTTCATATATCTAAAGACTAAGCTTTTCGGGTGTTTTAGTCAATATTTCTATCCCATTCTTTTTGACGAGAACCATATCTTCCAGTCGGACACCGCCAAAACCTTTTTTGTAGATTCCGGGTTCGACGGTCATGACGGTGTTTGGGGGGACGAGGTCGGTGGAGCGGGGAGAGAATGAAGGCCATTCGTGGATGACGGTGCCGACGCCGTGGCCTAGGGAGTGAGCAAAGGCTTTTTTGCCATATGCGCGTTCTATGATTTTACGGGCAATGGAGTCGATGACCCAAGTTCGGCGTTCGCCTTTTCGGAGCGCTTCTATTGAGGCATCTTTTGCTTTTTTCACTGTATTCCACATTTTTTCTTGTGCTTTACTTGCATTTCCCGCCTGCGCAGGCAGGCAAAATACAAAAGTCCTCGTCATATCCGAGCAGTAGCCTTTGTATCCAGCACCGATGTCTATCATAACCATATCGCCATCTTTAAGTTTTGTATTACCGACGTCATGGTGGATATGCGCTGTGTTTTTACCAAATGCGACAATAGGGGAGAATGCGAGTTCTGTCGCGCCGTTTTCTTTCATTACGGCGACGATGATGTTTGCAATCATTTGCTCGGTCATGCCGACTTTCATAGCTTTAGTCGCCACATCATATGCAATTTCTGTAATCCTCTGCGCGCGTTTTATGAGCGCCAATTCCTTTGCAGTCTTTGGAGCTTTCTTTTCTTGGAGGATTTGAAGTTTATATTGCGATTTGGAATGGGATTCTTTCATAGCTTTCATAACCGTTTACTTTTGTATCTTCAGATTTCCATTCAAAAACAGATTTCCAATTTTCTGTCTCTATTGTTGGCAGTTTATACTTGCTTGGGTCGCGTGAAAGCTGTTCCTTTGCGCCTTCGATATGATTTTCAAAAATATGAACGTCAGCAAGAAAACCAACAAGTCTCCCTTCTTTAAGTCCGGCTTCTTTGGCGAGTAGATGTAAAAGCAACGCATAGCTTGCGATGTTGAAGGGAAGTCCGAGCATTGTGTCTACAGAACGCTGATTCCACATAAGGTTCAGCTTGCCATTTATGACTGTCACTTGGTAGGAATAGTGGCATGGGGGAAGTCCCATTTCTTCGAGTTGAGCTGGATTCCAAGCATTCACTATCATTCGTCGATCACGAGGATTTGTTTTTAGAATATTTACAAGTCTTTGGAGTTGGTCTACTCCTTGTCCGGAGTAGTCGGTGTCGTAGCTCACATACGGAGCATTGAAGTGTCGCCACTGGAAACCATAAATAGGTCCAAGGTCTCGTTCCTCGAGCATTCTTTTTTTAGACTCTTCATCGTGACCGTACGGCGCCTTTTTCGGGCTCGCCCACTCGTCCCATATATGATTATTCCTATCAAGTAGCCACTTTTTGTCTGTGATGCCGTTTATGAAAAATTCCAATTCGGTAGATATCAAACGGAAGGGCATTTTCTTTGTCGTGAGGAGAGGGAAGCCGTTTGCCATGTCGTGTTCGAAATATGCGCCTGCAATAGTATAGGCTTTCGGCCCTTGGCGAGTCTCGACAAGTTCGCCGTTTTCCATCACTTTTTTTACTATATCTAGGTAGGCTTTCATGTCGTTTTATTATAGTATCTTTACCCGCTTTAGCCAAACATTTGACAAAAAATTGCAGAAATGTTAGTATATGGGTACATCGTTCTCAACTATTATTTAACGAGGATGACGTTTGTGGAAGTTAGCTTGTTTTGTCACTGCTAAAGTCCATGACAAAAAAGCTATATGCACACACGTACATCGGCCGGCCCGAAGAAATTCAGCCGTCCAAAATTTGCAGGTTCTGCAAAGCCCCGCTTCGGCGGAGCAAGACCACCCGCAGGTGGTGGAAGACCATCTCACTCAGGTGGAAAGCCATCATTTTCTGGTGGATTTAAAGGAAGAAGTGGAGGGGGCAATCGCGGAGGTCGCGGTCGTTTCAACTCTGAACGCATCGATTTTTCTCGTTTTATAAAAAAAGCAGAAAAAGTCGAAGCAAAGCCATATGTTTCTACACATAAGTTTCTTGATTTTCCTTTTGCTGATTTACTCAGTAAAAATATTATCAGAAAAGGCTACATTACTCCAACACCAATTCAGGATCAATCTATTCCTGTAGTCATGGAAGGCAAAGATCTTTTTGGTCTTGCCAACACTGGTACTGGAAAAACAGCGGCATTTCTTTTGCCACTTATAAATCGTGTCGTAAATAAAAAAGACGAACACGTGATAATTCTCGCACCTACTCGCGAGCTTGCTCTTCAGATAGAACAAGAATATCGCGAATTTGCTGTCGGACTTGGAATTTTTTCTGTTGCTCTTGTGGGTGGAATGCCTATCAATAAACAAATAAACGAACTAAAAAGGGGAGTTTCATTTGTGATAGGAACTCCAGGACGTATTCGTGATTTGATTGAACGCAAAGTTCTTCATTTGAGTGAATGCCGTACTGCGGTACTCGACGAAGCAGACAGAATGCTAGACATGGGATTCCGCGACGATATGGTTTACATTTTAGGAAAGCTTGCAAAAGAAAGACAAACTCTTTTCTTTTCAGCAACACTTTCTCCTGAAATTAAAAAAATGACAGAAGAATTTTTGAAAAATCCTGTAATGATTTCTGTCGTCACAAATGAGACTTCAAAAAATATCGATCAAGACATCATCCGCATCAAAGGACGCGATGAAAAAATCGAACAACTTCACCAAGTTCTTAAAAAAGACGGTTCTGATAAAGTTCTAATTTTTCGAGAAACAAAAAGAAGTGTTGATACTTTAGAAAAAGAACTTCTTGAAAGAGGTTTCAAAGTCGGAGGTATTCACGGCGACAAACGCAATCGTGAAAGAATTCGCACTCTTGATAATTTCAAACAAGACCGTATCAATATCTTGATTGCGACAGACGTCGCAGCAAGGGGACTTGATATTCCAGATGTGACGCACGTCATAAACTACGACTTGCCAAGCACTTACGATACCTACGTCCATCGCATCGGCCGAACAGGTCGCGCCGACAAAAAAGGCACAGCACTGACGTTTGTACCGTTTTAAACATTAAAATATAACAAACTAAAAACTGCTCCGACCTAGGTTGGAGTGGTTTTTAGTTTGTGTAATGGCGTGCTAAAATGGGGTCATTAATAGATTTATTTATATTTAGAAATGAACACCATAAGCAAAGTGGAAGGAATACAGCATCGAGACCAAGAAGTTTTTGAAGCAATAGCAGGGGAGGCGAAAAGGCAATCAGAGGGCTTGGAATTAATTCCCTCAGAAAACTATGTATCAGCCGAAGTTCTCGAGGCCAATGGTTCAATTCTTACAAATAAATATTCTGAAGGGTATCCGGGCCGTCGATACTATGGTGGACAAGAATATACCGATGTCGTAGAGCGCCTTGCAATCTCTCGCGCTTGTGAGCTTTTTGATTGTAAATTTGCAAATGTTCAACCTCACTCAGGTGCTCCGGCAAACCTCGCTGTATATGCTGCACTTCTCGAACCTGGCGATACCGTGCTCGGTATGGATCTTTCGCATGGCGGACATTTGACGCACGGTCACCCGATGACATTGCCTGCAAAGATTTATAAATTTGTGACTTACAAAATGAAAGACCCAGAAACGGGGGAGATAGATTATGAAGGTCTTCGTGCGATGGCTCTCGAACATAAACCTAAAATTATTCTTGCAGGTTTTTCTGCTTATCCTCGAACTCTTGATTATAAAAAGTTTGTGGGAATTGCACACGAGGTCGGCGCAATCACAATGGCCGACATGGCGCACATTGCCGGGCTCATCGCAGGTAAAGCGCTTGAAAATCCTTTTAAATATGGCTTCGATATTATTACAACGACTACACACAAGACTCTTCGCGGTCCTCGTGGGGGAATGATTCTCACTCGTGAAAATGAAGAGATTGCGAAAAAAATTGATAAAGCAATTTTCCCCGGAATTCAAGGCGGTCCACATATGCACACTATCGCTGCGAAAGCTGTAGCTTTTGGTGAAGCAAAGACGCAAGCGTTTGCAGAATATGCAAAACAAATTTTGAAAAATGCGAAAGCAATGGAAGAAGTTTTCAAAAAAAATAATATACGAATGATCGGCGGCGGCACAGACAATCATTTGATCCTTGCCGACGTTTTCGGTTCACTTGGCGTCACAGGTAAAGAAGCGCAGACTGTTCTCGACGAGGTGGGCATTACTTTAAATATGAATTCAATTGCGGGCGACACTCGCAAACCCCTCGATCCTTCTGGCATTCGCTTTGGTACTCCTGCCATCACTACTCGCGGTTTCAAAGAAGCCGACTGCGCCCTCGTAGCGGAACTCCTCATCGAAACTCTCAAAAACAAAGACAATGTCGAAAAGAAAAAAGAAATCCACGACAAAATTATCGCTCTTGCGAATAAGTTTCCGATACCAAGTAGCTTTGTCTAGTTATGATTGAAGTAGAAAAAAAGTTCCAGCCGACAGAAGAACAAACTCGTAAACTTACTGAGGGAGCTTTATTGATATCGAAAAAAAATGTAATTGATATTTACTATGATACAGCGAAGTTTGATTTTGCAAAAAAATCTATGTGGCTCCGAAATCGTGATGGTATCTGGGAGCTCAAAGCCTATTCTAGTTATGGAGGAACTGGTAAATCTGAAGTTGCTGATGAGATTTTAGATGAAATAGAAATTATAAAGAAGTTGGGATACTCTACTAATTTTATTTCAGTAAATCAACTAGCTGAAAAGCTTATTATCCTTGGAAAAATAAATACCGAAAGAAAAAAATATTCTCGAGAAGGTTTTGTAATTGATTTTGACATAACAGATTTCGGACTAAACAAAACAGACATCGAGCTTCTTGTTGATGATGAATCTAAGATTGAAGAAGCAAATCAAAAAATTATATCTTTTGCTAAACAATTTGATTTAATTGAAGTTGATATTCCCACTAAGCCTGCGGAATATTTACGTCGAATGAGACCAGAAAGCTATAACGAAATTTTAGGAAATAATAATGAAATGAAAAACAGAATGAAATGATTCTCCAAGTTGGTGTGAAAATTTTATTGAAGAATAAAGAGGGTAAATACCTGGTTGTTTGTAGGAGCGTGGAAAAATATCCGACTGTCGGTGCGAAATGGGATATGGCAGGAGGGAGAATTGATCCAGGGACCACTTTACTGGAAAATTTAAAAAGAGAAGTGATGGAAGAAACAGGGCTTGAAATAAATGGCGAGCCTCGTCTTGTGTCTGCGCAAGATATTTTAAAAGAGGACAAGCATGTGGTACGCTTGAGCTATGTGGGGCAGGCCGATGGCGAAGTCGTACTTTCTGATGAGCATTCTGATTTCAAGTGGCTCACAATAGAGGAAATAGAAAAACTCGATCCGCTCGACAAATATTTTAAAGAAATTATCAGTTTATATAAATAAAATGCAAAACGATCAGATAAAAGTCGGAGTTGGTGTAATGATACTGAAAGACGGAAAAGTGTTGATGGGTAAAAGAAAAGGGAAGCACGGCGCTGACGAATATGGTTGGCCAGGTGGGCACCTTGATTACATGGAATCAATTGTTGGCTGTGCGAAAAGGGAAGTTTTTGAGGAAACGGGAATTCAAATAAAAAATATTCGTTTTTTGCGTTTGTTAAATATGAAAGAATACAGCAGACACTATCTAGATATTGCAATGACTGCTGAATGGGAAAGCGGAGAGGTAGAGTTGAGAGAGCCTGAAAAATGCGAAGGTTGGGCTTGGTATGATACAGATAATTTACCAAAACCACTTTTTGCTCCAGTCCCGACATTTTTTGAAGCATTAAAAACTGGTCAAAATTTTTTTGATAATTAAAATGCTTCCGCAACAGATCGTCTACATTTCTATATTCACCTCGATGTTTGCCGGGTATTTTTATATACGCGATACGATAAATGGTAAAACAAAACCAAATCTTGTGTCGTGGTTTATTTGGTTTCTCGCGACGACGATTGCAGGTACAGTTTCGCTTGTAAAGGGAGGTGGAATATCTGCATTGCCTATATTGATGGCAGGGTTTACTCCATTTGCAATTATCTTGATATCTTTTTGGAAAAAAAATGGATATTGGAAATTAGGCTTGCTTGATTATTTTTGCTTGACCTTTGCGCTTGTGGCAGTGTTGAGCTGGGTACTTTTAAAAGAAGGAACAATCGCGACGATATGTGCGATACTGGCAGACCTTATCGCTTTCATTCCGACATTTGTAAAATCTTGGAAAGATCCCGATAGTGAAAACATTTGGCCATATTGTTCGGGAATATTTAACCCTTTTCTTACTCTGGCAACAATAAGTGTTTTCTCTTTCAATACTATAGGTTTTGCGGTGTATCTTTTCTTTGGAAATTTGACTGAAGTCTTGATAGTTCTTGTAAAAAGGAGACTAAAAAATAAAATAGTCTAAAAAGCCGTTTTCTGCTATATTTTCTGTATGGTAAAAAAGGGAAAATTGATTGTCATAGACGGCACAGATGGAAGCGGAAAAGCGACGCAGGTCGCGCTTTTGGAAATGAAGCTGAAGAAAGATGGAAGGACAGTGAAGATTGTAGATTTTCCAGAATATTATAAAAATTTTTTCGGAGAGTTTATCGGCCACTGTCTTTCCGAACAATATTACAATTTCGTGAAAGTGCATCCAAAAATTGCTTCTGTACTTTATGCTGCAGACCGTTTTGAATCAAAAGGGGAGCTTGAATCATGGCTTTCACTCGGCTACGTAGTACTTGCAAATCGCTATGTTTCTGCAAACCAAATTCACCAGGGTGGAAAAATTTCAAACCCAAGCAAGCGTGCTGCATATATGAAATGGCTTGAAAAAATGGAATACGAAGTTTTTAAAATTCCAAGACCAGACGTCGTACTCTACCTCGATGTACCTATTGAACTAACTTCCAAAATGATGAAAGAGAGAAATAAAAATGATAAAGGCCGCGCGTACTTGGGAAAGAAAAAAGATGTTCATGAAAAAGATCAAAATTTTTTAGAAAACTCTCGCAAAAGCGCACTCTGGCTCACAAAGCATGATCGCAATTTTATAAAAATCGAATGCGCGAAAAAAGGTACGATGCTTTCGCGTGATGAAATTCACGGCATGATTTATGAAAATGTTAAAAATATTTTGAAATAAAATGAAAATTAAGGTTAAAAAACTACATAATGATGCAAAACTTCCTACACATGGACATCCGGGTGATGCGGGGATGGATTTCTATGCAAGAGAAGATGTTTTTTTTCCTGCACATAAAAAAGAGCGAGTAAATACGGGAGTATCTGTAGAAATTCCAGATGGATATGTAGGAATGGTATGGGATAAATCTGGTATTTCCTTTAATCTGGGACTAAAAGTAATGGGTGGTGTTATTGATTGTGGTTATCGTGGAGAGATAATTATGAATATGTTGAATACTTCAGATGCAGATATTCTTTTACCAAAAGGTCACAAAGTCGCACAAATGATTATACAAAAATTTGAACATTGTGATATTGTTGAAGTATCAGATTTATCTCACACCGTACGTGGTGAAGGTAGAGAAGGTAGTACAGGACATATGCATAAATAATCAAAATAATGAAAACAGAAATAGAAAATAAAATAAAAGAAGTTTTAAAAAATTTAGGCATTGAAGAAAGTGTTTCGCTCGAGCGCCCAGCAGAAATGGCAAATGGTGACTATTCTACAAACGTCGCTCTTTCGTGTGCGAAAAAAATTGGAATGAATCCAAAAGAATTGGCAGAAAAAATAGTAAATGAATTAAACTTGCACATGTCTGACTTGTGCGAAAAAATTGAGACCGCTGGTCCGGGTTTTATAAATTTTTATTTGTCTCCTGAATATTATAAAAATGAAATTTCAAATATTTTAAAAAGTGAAAAAGACTATGGTAAAAATATTTTATTAAAAGGTAAAAAAGTAATGGTAGAGTACACTCAACCAAATCCTTTCAAACCATTTCATATCGGGCACTTGATGAGTAATGCCATCGGTGAATCACTTTCTCGAATCGTGGAATTTTCTGGAGCAGAGACAATTCGTGCAAATTATCAGGGTGACATAGGTCTTCACGTTGCAAAAGCAATGTATGGAATTTTGAAATCTGGTGGTGCATATCCCGAAGGAAGTGTGGGAAGTATCGCAGAGTTCATCGGTAAATGTTATAGCGATGCCTCAACACTTTACGAAGACAATGAAGAAATAAAAAATGAAATTGATATTTTAAATAAAAGACTTTATGCACACGACAGTGAGCTCTGGCCTTTGTACGAAGAGGGAAGAAAGATTACGCTTGAAGCTTTTGAAGAACTTTATAAAATTCTCGGTACAAAATTTGATGTGTATTATTTTGAATCGGAAATGGCTCAAGAGGGAACAAAGCTCGTGCAAGAATTTTTACAAAAAGGAATTTTTGAAAATTCCGATGGCGCAATAGTTTTTCACGCAGAAAAATATAATCCAAAACTTCACACACGCGTATTTTTAACAAAAGCTAATTTGCCGACTTATGAAGCAAAAGAAATTGGCTTAACTGTAAAAAAATTCCGAGATTACAATCCTGACATTTCAATTATCGATACAGCAACAGAACAAAAAGACTATATGGCAGTCGTCACAGAATCAATTCGCCAAATGTTTCCGAAAGATAAATATGCAGATCGCATGATGCACGTGACTCACGGCATGATGCGTTTTGCATCGGGTAAAATGAGTTCACGAAAAGGAAATGTCATCACAGGAGAATCGCTTGTACGCGATACAGTGGAAATTATTAAAGAAAAAATGGCAGAGAGAGAGTGGAACGATGCGGACAAGAGGGAAGTTGCCGAGATAGTCGGCGTGTCTGCAATAAAATATTCAATTCTTCGTTCAAAAATTGGTAGTGACATAGTTTACGATGTCGATAAATCAATTTCCACAGAAGGCGACTCTGGTCCATATTTGCAATACTCCCTTACTCGAGCAAATTCAGTACTTAAAAAAGTTGCACCTCAAAACTTGGTAGTCGGAGTACCAAGTGAAATTGGTAACTTAGAAAAAATGCTTGTACGTTTTCCAGAAACTGTCGTACGTGCATGGACTGAGCTTGAACCGCACCATATCGTCACTTATTTGACCGAGCTTGCTGCAGCTTTCAACAGTTTTTATGCTAAAGAAAAAATTTCAGATCCATCTGATCCAAATTCTCCATATCGTGTAGCACTTACTCAAGCATTTTCAATCGTTATGCAAAATGGTTTGTACTTGATAGGTATAAAAATTCCAAACAAGATGTAATTGTAGTAGAATGCTACTACATGACCCAAAGTGAAGCACTAAATATTTTAAAGACTGGCGCAAATGTTTTTCTCACTGGTGAGCCGGGGGCGGGCAAGACGTATACTATAAATGCATATGTCTCATATTTGCTCGACAGTGGTATCACACCAGCCATCACAGCTTCGACAGGTATTGCCGCGACGCATATAGGCGGGATGACGATTCATTCGTGGAGCGGAATAGGTATTCGCACAAAGCTCGACAAATATGATTTAGACAAAATTACAAGTAGTGAATACATTGCAAAAAGAATTTTAAAAACAAAAGTTTTAATTATAGACGAAGTTTCGATGCTTTCTGCGGATATGCTCGATATGATTGACGCAGTGTGTAGGGAAGTGCGACAAAATGAAGAAGCATTTGGTGGAATGCAAGTCGTACTTGTGGGAGATTTTTTTCAACTTCCACCAATTGTAAAAAATAATATTGTGGAGAGTAAACAGAATTCACTTTTACAAAAACCCAAAAATAAATCTTCAGCAAATTTTGCTTACGATGCTAGTGCGTGGGAGAGAGCGAAACCAATCGTTTGTTATTTGACCGAACAACATCGCCAGGATGATGATAATTTTCTTTCAGTGCTTTCGGCAATTCGAGCGGACAAAGTAGGTGAAGAGCATTTTGATTTGATTACTCGCCGGCAGATAGTGGAGGACGATGCCCCAGAAGATGTGACAAAACTTTTCTCTCACAATTTTGATGTGGATCGCGTAAATACTATTGAGCTTGAAAAATTGCAAACAAAAAAGAAAAATTTTTCAATGCATTCAAATGGACATGAAAATATTGTAAATTCTTTAAAAAAAGGTTGCCTTTCTCCCGAGGAACTTGAGTTGCGCGTCGGTGCTGTCGTAATGTGTACTAAAAATAATCAAAAAGAAAATTATGTAAATGGCACACTCGGTGTCGTCGTAGGTTTCGATGAATTTAGCAATTATCCAATTATTGAAACTCGTGACAGCAGGCACATCACTATCGAACCCGCAGATTGGGTAGTGGAAGAAAATGGTAAGATTCGCGCCGAGATCACTCAGATTCCTCTTCGACTTGCTTGGGCTATAACAGTGCACAAAAGCCAGGGAATGAGTCTAGACGCCGCAGTGATGGACCTTTCTCAGGTATTTGAATATGGGCAGGGCTATGTAGCCCTTTCTCGCGTACGCAGACTTTCTGGTTTGTATTTGCTTGGTATAAATGACAATGCGCTAAAGGTTCACCCAGAAGTTTTGGAGCAAGATATTTTGTTTAAAGAAAAATCTGAAAATGCAGTGCTGGCATTTAATAAAATTTCTGAAATTGGTTTGAAAAAAATGCACGACAACTTTGTCACAGCTTGCGGTGGCAAGGTGCGAAAAGAGGGAACTGAAAGCCCACGAAGCAAGGCTTCGTGGGCTACAGCTCGAATGCCAAAAATAAAAAAAGTTGATACCAAACTCGCAACTTTGGCACTTTGGAATGAAGGCAAAACTATTTCTCAAATTTCAAAAATTCGCGAGCTCGCTCCGCAGACGATAATGGGCCACATCGAAGAGCTCGCAGATGCAGATAAAATTTCTCTTGTCGACATAGCTCGCCTCGTCACTCCAAAATTAAAAAAATCTCTTCCTGAAATTCACAAAGCCTTCCGCTCTGTCGGTGCCGACAAGCTCACACCCATCAAAGAGCATTTCAAAGACAAATACACTTTCGACGAACTCCGCATAGCAAGAATGCTTATAAATAAATAATCACACAGGATAATCCTGTGTGATAGGGTTTAAGTTATCCACCTTTTACCTTTTCTAAAAATTTTAAAGAGTTATAATTTTATTTAATATGAATAAAATTACGCGTGTGCGTGTTTTGTTATCTATTATCATAATTTTTATCAGTGTTTTCTTTTTTACGCCGAAAGCTCAAGCTTCGACGATAGTGACAGACGATATCACTTCTGACACGACGTGGACTCTCTCAGGTAGCCCATATGTTTTATTAAATTATATAAATGTATATCAAGGCACCACGCTCACGATACAGCCAGGTGTAATAGTAAAATCTAGTACTGACGATGGTTTAAGTGTGACGGGTTCGTTGATCGCAAATGGTACTTTATCACAACCAATTATCTTCACATCATATAAAGACGACAGCGTAGGTGGTGATACAAATGCTGATGGAGTTTCATATCCCGCTGCTAGAGATTGGAAAGGTCTTTATATCAATGACCCCACAAGTAGAAGTGTATTTTCTCATATAATTTTTAATTATTCGTATTCTCCATTTTACATATCAGATACTCCCACATTCAATATGACGGACTTTCGTGCCAGTAATTTTATATACGGCCCAGTATTTGCGAACAACACAAACGGTGTAGTAGATGGTTATTATGTTGAAAATGGAAGAAATAACTTTGATATTTGTAACAACAGTTCGGTTACGATGAACAATTTTGACATCGGATATTCAACAATGTTTGAAGCTGTCACTGTTTCTGAAGATTCTTCACTTACGATGACAAATGGAGTATTTCACGACATAAGCGACAATGGTATCGCTATTTATGATAGCGGACATATTTCTTTAAACCACGTGACTTTTACGAGAGTAGATGGGACAGCTATAAGTGAATATGGCAACGATATGCAATATTATGGATCTAATAGTATTTCGATTATAAATTCAAAAATTCAAGATGCTAATTGGGCATTTTCTATTTATGACGGTCACACAATTTTAAATATAAATCACAATTCAATTTCTGGAAATAATTACGGAGTTTTCAATGATACTTTTGATGATAATACAAATACATATACAAATTTAAACTTCGCAAACAATTGGTGGGGTGATGCTTCAGGTCCTTACAATCAAATTTCAAATCCATCTGGTCTTGGCGACGAAGTATCTGACGAAGTCACAGTGAGCCCTTGGCTTACGTCTGACCCACTTCTTGCGACCCACAATCCTGTGATTATCGTTCCTGGACTTATCGGCACGCAAATATTAAAAAATTATAGCGATCATAGTGAAATTTGGCCAAACATTACGACGCTCATAACTTCAATTTCAGATTCATTTCTTACTCCTCTCGCTTTAAATTCAAATGGCACAGAAAATTCTACTTACCCGATGGCACTCGGTGATATTTTGCGAAGTGTCGCAGGCAAGGATATTTTTGCAGGTTTAATTACGAACCTTACTTCTAGTGGTTATACAGAAGGCACAAATCTTTTTGTCTTTCCTTACGATTGGCGCAAGAGTGATGTGGACGACGCAGTGTTATTAAAAAATAAAATTGACGCAGTGCTTGCGCAAACTGGTGCGACAAAAGTGGACCTGATAGCGCACAGTATGGGAGGCCTCGTCGCGAAGTCATACATTGCACAAAATGGAACTGGCAGTGTAGGCAAAATGATTTTCATTGGCACTCCGCATTTGGGTGCACCGAAGTCTTTTAAAGCCTTGATGTACGGAGATGATATGGGATTTCATTTTGGAATCGAACTTTTAAGTTCTGCTGAAGTAAAGTTGTTTTCTCAAAACTTTCCTTCAGCATTTGATTTAATACCAAGTAGAAAATACGTCGATGGTGAAAATAATTTCCTTGGTACGAAATATGTAAATGACGCGACGACAAATACTGGTGGGTGGCTTTCTTATAATCAGACGAAAACCTTTATGACTACTGCTGGCAGAAATAATTCACTATTTTCTCAAGCAGAAAGTTTGCACAGTGCGACCGACGACCTCGATATGACCGGCGCTGATGTTTACAATTTTTCTGGTTGCGGGGGTAAAACAATTGGAAGAATTACAGCTACAAAAGAAAAGTCGTGGACTTCACTTTGGCAGAAAGTCGTAGACGATTACCAGCTCGGCTATACCGATGGCGACGAGACAGTGCCAGTACTTTCTTCTGCTGGAACATACACTCATCAGTACTATATTAAAGGGTATTCTCATGCATTGCTTCCGTCGGCAAATGGAGTTCCAGATACAATTCTTTCCATTCTTTCAGGAAATACAATTCCAACGTACCAAAATATTTCTACAAATAATTCATTCTGCGGAATTTCTGGAAAAGTTGTAAGTTCGCATAGCCCTGTGACTCTTGATGTCTACGACAATGCTGGCAACCATACAGGGCCCACAAGTACAGGGGACATTGAATATGGTATTCCAGGAGTAGCATACGATATTGTAGGTGATGCGAAGTTTGCGTTTTTACCAGACGGTGGAGATTATAAGGTGGTAAACAAAGCTACTGATACAGGTGCTTACAATTTCTTTGTGCAGACAGTAAATGCGAGTGACCAGGTAACAAATACAGAATACTTCAATCAAATTCCACTCAATACAATGCAGACAAATAGTGAAGTGGATATTAGTCCTAATACAACAAATAATGTGGTAAAAATTGATCAGACCGGTGACGGAATATTCGAAAATACAATTCAGCCTTCGGCTGTGCTTGATGCGACAAAGTCTCTCGATACTACAGCACCTGTGACAAAAATGAAAAAACAAGATGGTAAAATAAAATTTACAGCATCTGATGACAATTCAGGAGTATTGAAGATTGAATACTCAGTTAATAAAGGAGCAACATGGAAAGTGTATACGAAACCGTTTGAAGCTGATGTAAAGAAAATATGGTATTTTTCCACAGATAAAGCTGGCAATGCTGAGGCGGTAAATGTTTCAAATAAAGAAGACAAAGATTCTCGTCATAAATATTCCAAATATGAAGACAAAGATGAAAATAAATATTATGGTGAAGACTAATATGTATGATAAAATAAATTTATGGTAAATTCTATTCAAAAATTATTTCATACGGATCGTTGGTGGGGGAAGACAATTCTTACTGCATTTGCTTATACATTATATTGGGGCGTTTTTTATGGAAGTTGGTTTTTAATTCCTTATAATTTTTTTTATGATAGAAATATCATAATAAATCCATATTTATTTATAGGAGTTTTTGCTTTAATAATACCAGCTATCAGTTTTTTAATTCCAAAATTTTTTAAAAAAGTATTTACAATAAATTATACTTTTCTTTACTGTATGCATGTTTTTCTGATCCTATTATCGCTTATTCTTTTTGTTTATGTTGGTTTAAATTTGGCCTTTAGTCACTTTTCCATCGGTTAAACTATCTACTTTAGTTGAGTAGAGTGGACAGAAGGGTGGTATAATGTAGGTATGAACAATTCATACAATTGGTATTCGACTTTGATAAGGCCATCGTGGTCGCCACCCCCTTGGCTTTTTGGTCCGGTGTGGACCGTGCTCTATATAATGATAGCAATATCATTTGGAAAAGTTTTTATGATGCTTTCACAAAAGCAAATTCCTTTTGTCGTCGCTCTGCCTTTTATTTTAAATTTAATTTTCAACTTTTCCTTTACGTACTTTCAATTTGTTTTGAAAAACAACCTCCTCGCTGCGATCGACATACTTCTCATACTCGGTACTCTCATCTGGGCTATGATTGTTTTGTATTCCGTCGCACAAAAACTTATAAGTACAGGAGGGGAGAATATTTTTTGGACTGTATATTTAATTATTCCGTACCTCCTCTGGGTTTCTTTCGCGACCGTGCTTCAGCTCACAATTACATTTTTAAATAAATAAAAAATAGCAATCGTTTACTTTACCCATTCGCAATAAGGGAAGGGGTTTTTAAACTTGACTTTAAGTAAAAAATATATTACAATGTGGCCGGTAAAAAATGTATATTAACAAAAAAAATAAAATAAAATGGAAGAAAAAACGAAAAAAACCGTAACAGTAAACACTACTCGGGTTAGAGAACTAAGTTCCGATTTAAAATCGCCGGTAGAAATCGCAAAGAAACTGCATATCTCGCCCGATATGCTAACACCTTTATTCAAAAAAGGTGTGACGAAGTTTGTTTTCAGGCAAAAATCCTACATGAGCGTAAAAGAGGTTTGTGAATATTTAAAAATTCCAAATCTAAATGAGCCTTATGTTGGCATCAATGAAATCGCCGAGTACCTAAGTAAAAAGAGGTATGAGGTAATCGAGTTGGTGAAATCGGACATCCCAATTAGATTTTTTCAGTCTGAAGAAGGAAAGGGAAATAAGATTTTTTTCTTAAAGTCTCAATTCATTGAAGATGTTGAAAAATTTGGAGGCAAGGACGTATCACTTTCTTCATTTGAACCAAAGATTTTTTCTTTAGAGAGAAATAGGGGTGTTGTTGAATCAAACCTCGAAAGCTTATTTAATGGCGGAGAAATCGACGAGCGCTCTTACAAAATTTTTTCAGCTTTCGTTTTGGATTTCAGAGAAAAAAATGACATTTCAGCTGAATTTAACCTGACGAAGGAGTCCATTCGCCAGACTATCAAAAAAGTTTATAGTCTTTTGGATAATTTAAGCAACAATATGCTTTCTTATCTAAAAGATTATAGAAAAGTGAATGATGAAAACGAAAAGCTTGTAGCAGAAAATCGCAAGCTTAAGGGTCGCATTGTTTCATTGGAGCATAATGAAAAGAAATTAGAGAAAACGATAATTTCTTTAAAAAATGTTCTAGTGAATGCCGGCAAAGAAGCTCAAGATCTTGCCGATGGGGTAATTGATGTAAAAGTCCCCACAGACACAATTGAGTACCTGCACGAGAAAAAAGAAATTTCCTATGGTCTATATAATCGCCTTAAAATAAATAATATTCCTAATTTAGATATTTTGTGTACTTACACAAAAATCAAATTAATGAAAATTGAAAATTTCGGCATTATAAAACTTAAGGAAGTTACCAAGCTTCTCAAGAAGCATGGTAAAAAATTAAAGTCTTAGTATTTAGAAAGCAGCTGGATGATCTCCAGCTGTCTTTTTTTGCCTAAAATTAAAACCTTGCCCCGCAAGGCCGGATGCAGGAAGAGGCCTTGCGGGGTTGTTTGTGGTAGGAAAATTAAAATCATTCTCTATTCTATTACTCATATCTAGGAGGGCGCTACTTCCAAGGTGTCGGGGAAACGAAAAAAGAGCCAATTAAGAACGAATACTGGGAGTGCCCGAAGTGCTATCGGGGGAAATAAGGAAGTTTCCCCAGCTTTTAATATCAAAATGCAAATTAAAAGTAAATGCTTTTACTTTTAATTTGGTGTCCCAAGAGTTGCCCCGCAAGGAGTACCTTGCGGGGCTTGGCAGGCGGGGCAGATGGCAAAAGATCCAGATTTTAAAAATCCTTCCGGCGGGCATTAAAAACCAAAACCCCGAATTTTTAAGCTTGGAAAATGGGGCAAAATGTGGGAGACAAGTTATCCCCATTGACTGTGAACGGTAGTTTACAGTATACTTAGACTGTAGTCGTTAAAATAATATTATAATAATCTTAAGTATTTGTAGTAAAAATTTGCTACAATAAATAAACACATGAAAACACCACTTAACTATACAGGCAATAAGTCACGATTAATGGATCAATTTAAAAATCATTTTCCAAAAGATGTTAACGTGTTTGTTGATTTATTTTGTGGTGGTGCAACTGTCGGTTTGAGTGTAGATGCAAAAAAGGTTATTTTTATAGATAACAATATTAATGTAATTAATCTACTAAAGCATCTATCAAAATATAATTTTGATACACTACTACTCAGATTAGAAACATTGGTGGAAAAATATGGTCTATCTTACTCAGCTAAGCATGGTTATAAAAAATACAAAAAACTATCCGGAGAGACTGATAATAACGGATTTAAGGAATATAATACATTGGGTTATTACAAACTACGCTCAGATTACAACTCAGTAAAAGATAAGTCTTCCAAAGAAGCGTGCGACCTCCTCTATCTTTTGGTTGTCTATGCTTTCAATAACGATATGCGTTTCAATAGAAGTGGGGAATTTAACCTACCTATTGGCAAGACTGATTTAAATAAAAATAATATAGAGAAACTAAAACAGTATATTGATAGAGTTAAAAAGATAGATTGTGATTTTATATGTGGTGATTTCAGAGAGGAAAATATAAAAAAGATTTTAATGGATGCAGATTTTATTTATGCTGATCCACCTTATCTGATAGGTAATGCTGTTTATAATGAAACAAGTAACTGGACAGAACAAACAGAACAGGAACTTATCGATTTATTAGAGTTGTTGAATAAAAGCAAAAAGAGGTTTGCAGTTTCAAATGTTTTAGATAAAGTCGGGGCATCAAATAAACCACTGTCTGATTGGTTGTTTAATCGAAACGATCTTCATATAGTTGACATTGATTACCACTATAGGGGTGCCAGTTATAATAAAATCAATAGAGCCGCAAGAGAAAGAGAAGTATTGATAAAAAATTTCTAATTGTATGGACTTATTGATTGGGAATAGAAGATACACAGGAAGCAAAAAAGCTCTCCTTGAAGATATTTATACAAGTATCAGTCCTTACCCTAAAGGAAGGATTGTATTTGCTGACTTATTTGCTGGTACTGGAATAGTGTCTGCCTTCATGCTTGGGAAGGGAATGAGTGTTATTGTAAATGATTTTTTGCAGTCGAATTATATAGCATATCAAGCTTGGTTTGGATGTGGAGATTATAGTAAAAAAAAACTTGAGCGGATTATTGCTGAATTTAACTCCCTAAATAGCAGTAAGCTAAAAGAAAATTATTTCTCTAAGATTTACGGCAATAAATACTTTTCTGTATCTGATGCTAAAAAAATAGGATATATAAGAGAAAAACTCGAAAAAATAAAACTTACAAAGCGTGAAAAAAGCATACTAGTAACTTCACTCATGTACGCAACCGACAAGATTGCTAATACTGTCGGACATTTTGAGCATTTTCTTTCAAAAAAACCTCAAGATAAGGGAGTTTTATTGAAATTACCACATATTGAGCCATTTATTGGAAATGCAACAATATACAAAATGGATGCTAATAAACTTGCACGTGAGATTACTTGTGATATTGCGTATATTGACCCGCCCTATAATGCTCGCCAGTATGTAAATTTTTACCACGTTCTGGAAAACTTAGTGCAGTGGGATAAACCAACTGAGTTTGAAGGAACTTCAATGAAGTTTAAAAGAAATCATTTAAAAAGTGATTACTCAAAGTCAAAAGCACCTATGGTTTTCAAAGATCTAATTGATAATTTACAAGCAAAGTTAATTGTGGTATCGTATAATAACACTTACTCCGCAAAGAGTAGTGCCTCTAATAATAAAATATCTGAATCCCAGTTATTAGATATTCTTTCGTCTAAAGGTAAAGTCACGGTTAGCGAAATCAAACACAGGTCTTTTAATAGCGGTAAAACAGACTTCAAGGATCATAAAGAAATCTTATATATCTGTAAAACAAATTTATGAGTTTATTACAAACATATATAGAAAGAAATAAAAATCATGAGTGGTTTGCTAAATATTTTTCTTTAGGAAAAGGTAGTAGTGGTCGTTTGTTTGAGTATACTAACACTAATTTTAGAGAGCAAAAATCTTTTTTTGAGCAATTTAAAAAATTTGAAAAGATTGAAGATAAAGAAAGGAAAGACTGGGGATTAGTTGAATCTAGTGGACAAGAAAAAGATAAGCAGAGAGTTGTAAATATGCTTGCCTCGAAGCTTTTTATGAGGGAGTTAAAAGGCGCAAGAAGGTCTAAAAATTTTATTTTTCATAAGACCAAAAAAGGTGCAATATACCACAAGTTTTTAAGTGAAAATTTCTCCGAACCAGAAAAGTGGTTTCTAAATTACCTATTTTTATTGGATGGTCATTATACAAACGAGGAGAGATATATAATCAAAAGAACCAATTTACTTCATCAGAAAATGTCGGCGGTTATTTTAAATACAGAAGCATTAATAAGAAAAATAGAAGAAGTTATTGATAAGTCATACAATAAATATGAGTTGATAAAAAAAGATTTTTTCTACCTTAGTTCTTTTTACGATGACGCAGAATTTTTAGAACTATATTTACATTCAAATGATTTAGAAAAAAAAGAATTGCATGACTATATAAGTAAAAATTTAAAAGAAAAAAATGATGCATGTTGTATATCTAAAAAATATAAACCCAAGAGTAATTTTAATGCGGGTACTTTTATCGATGAAAGTAAGGTATTTTACTTCACTCTTATTTTAGAACAAGTAAAAAATAATAATATAAGCAATGTGGTAACTCAATTATTGAGAAAGTATACTTTTATATATAAAAAAACAAATGTCAAAAAAGTCAAAAGTTTTATTGACGAAAAGTTTGCATTGGATATTTTTTATGCAGTATTTGTTAACGTTCTTGATATAAAAGAAGAACTAACAGAGGAAACTCGCGTAGCAGTAGAGGGGATGGAACTAGAAGAAGTCGGTCCTCAGAATTATATAGATGATACTACAATTGAAGGAAGGAGGATAACAAAACAATTATTTACACTTAAGAAAAAAAGAGCAAGAGAAATTGCTAATTATAAGTGTTCTCTAGAGAAACTGAATAATTGTAGATATTTCACTAATAAAGTAAGCAATAAGCCATATATTGAGGTTAATCATCTTATACCGCAAGAATTTAGGAATGAATTTTCTAATTCAATTGAGGTTTTTGCTAATTATACTGCCATATGTCCTCACTGCCACGCAATGTTACATAAGGCGGTAGATAATGAAAGAAAACCATTAATAAATTATTTATACAATGAGAGATCAGCCAAATTAGAAGCCATGGGCATAGGTGTTGAATTAAAAACACTGTATGAATTTTATAGAATTAATATTTAAAAGAAAATAAAACTTATAAATAGAAGAAGACTCCAACTAGGAATATGGGTCAATGTGTGTTATTGTTTTAATATATAAAACCTATTATTATTTTAACTATTTAAGCATTATGGAATTAATTAAAAGTTCGTCAAGAAGAAATGTAGATAATTTGTTTAATTCTTCTACAGAAATTTATAAAATACCTGATTATCAAAGAGATTATAAATGGACAACCGACGAAGCTGAACAATTTTTAGAAGATTTCTCAAATGCTGATTTTTTTGAACCACAGTACTTGGGAGTTATTGTAACAAATTCGTCACAAACTAAGTATCGAACGTTTGACGAAATTGAAGTTATTGATGGACAACAAAGACTAACTACATTATTTTTAATATTTTTAGCAATAAGAAAATTTGCCAAAGATAACAATAATGATTCTTTGGTTATAACCTTAGATCAAAAATTAATATCACACGAAGAACTGCATCAGATTTATAAAATTAAAACTCATAAATATTTACAAGATTTTTTTGATGCTGCATTTAATTATAAAAGTGGCTCGGCGCTTAAAGGAAAAACCGTCAAAAAAGTATATGAAGCAATTTATAATTACATTTCAACATATATAAAACCTGATCGTTTGAAAGATTTTTATTTAGCAGTTATAAAATCGGAGTTCGTTTACATTGAAATAGGGAATGCTTCTCCTTTTGAAATTTTTGAGCGAATGAATTACCGCGGTATGGATCTGGCAGTATCTGATTTATTAAAGAATAAATTATTTTTACAGGCACACAAGACTGACGATTTAGAAAATATGAAAGAGCATTGGGATAAAATAATAGATGACGCAGGAAGGGTCACTGACAACATAAATAAACTTAGTTTTTCTGCCTTAATTCGCTATTTCTATATTTCAAGATTTGGATACATAACAGAAAAAAAATTATATGGTAAATTAGTTGATCAATATAATACACATTATAAGGATAATTTAAATATATTTATTGAAGATTTTGAATCGGTAATTAAATTGCTCTTAATATTATCAAAAAAAAGAAATGAATTATCTTCTGAGGAAATTAAGAGTCTACCAGGTAGAAATTCTGAGAGAGGTTATTTAAGAACGATATTATCCCTGAAGACTTTTGGAGTTATTCAACCATATTCGCTACTTCTTTCGTTGTTTGCAAAAGAACGTAATTTAGATTTAAGAAATTGGTTAAATAGAATTGAAGTGTTTCATTTTGTCTATTCATATATTTCGAATGGTCCCGCCCGTGAATTTGAGAAGAAATATTCTGAAACTGCAAAAAATGTATTTAATGCAGAGTCAGATAATGACGTTCAAGCTGAATTGAATAACTTTGTTAATGATTTAGGTATTCTGATAAATAAGACCACGACAAAGGAAAAATTTATTAGTGATGTTTCGTCTAAGTTGGTTTACGGTTCGGACAGTGATGCAATCAAATTTTTTTATGAATATATCGAAGAAGAATATTTTGGAAGAAATCTACAGGGAATTACATTTATAAATAATCCGCAAATTTCGTTAGACCATATTTGTCCTCAAAATGAAAAAGAAGACCATAGTTTAGGCAATTTAATTGTTTTAGAAACTGATATTAATCAACAACTTCAAGATGCTAGCTATAAAATAAAAAAGGAAAAGATTCTTTCTGGTAGTGGAATTAGTATTACAAAAGAACTATTTAATAAATATGATAATTGGGGGGAAGATCAAATTAATGATTGGGGTAAGTATATTGCTTCTATTTTTTGGGACGAAATCGTTATTAAGTATTTTAATCTAAGGTAATTTAACTGCGTTAATTCCTAAATCTGTAGGTTTTTAAAAAAGACTAATGGACTAATGGGGTCAGGTACCATTATTTTCAAATTGAATTACTTAACCTGATATAATACCCCCCATGTCAACCAAACAAAGCACGATAGACTATATTTTGGATCAGTTGGTGGATAGGAGCCGGGTTTCGGCGCGGAAGATGTTTGGCGAGTATGCGCTTTATTGTGATGGTAGGGTTGTGGCTTTGGTGTGCGATGATACATTGTTTGTGAAGATTACGGAGGAGGGCAAGGATTTTGTCGGCAAGCATTACAAAGAAGGCTTTGCGTACAAGGGCGCCAAAGCATCAATGGTGATAGACGAAGACCGTATCGAGGACCGAGAGTGGTTGGGGGAGTTGATCCGCATCACCGCTTTGCATGTGCCACTGCCGAAAGTGAAAAATAAATCTAAAAAAAGGAATTAAAGTCCTGTGATAGAATATATTTATGTACCTAAACCCTCTAACTGAAGAAGAGAAAAGAGTTCTAATTGATAAAGGCACGGAGATGCCTTTTGCGGGTGAGTATGTGAACAATACTGCTCATGGGGTGTATGTGTGTCGGCAATGTGGTGCACCTTTGTATAATTCGAAAGACAAATTTGAAAGTACGTGTGGATGGCCGAGTTTTGATCAAGAAATTCCTGGTGCAATAAAGCGGGCTTCATATATTGATCCGAGATTTGGCCAAGAAATAACTTGTGCAAGTTGTGGTGGGCACCTAGGGCATATATTTGAAGGGGAAATGCTGACCGATAAGAACATTCGTCATTGCGTGAATTCAATTTCGTTTAAATTCATTGAGGGGAAATAGGAACTAATATTTTTTGATTAATTCAGGACTGTTTTTATATTTTTTTCCTTCTTAATATAAAAAAATAGTAAAGAATTGCAATAATAATAATAGTTATTTGACCAGGGTAGCGAGTGCTTAAAGTATACGGTAAAGCAATGAATGCGAGTGACTTGCTCGGGCGCTTGCTTTCTCTATAAGCTATAATTTTTTTCATTTGTTCTTCATTTTTAGCTTTTACTGTAGCGAGTTCTTCTGGGCTTAGTTGAACTGATTCGCCATTTTTATCGTATTTAAATTCTGGTAATATTGGAAACATGGCTTTTTCAGCTTGAAAATCTTTAAGGAAAGTGGATTCAGATTTATTTTCGATGGGTTGTATTGCAAGTCTAAGTGGTAAACCCAAGAACATTGTTGCGTATGAGATCGGAGGTACGTAAGACAATAATAAGATAATAAGAACTATTGGAATATAGTAAGGGTATTTTTTTCTTTTATTTGCTTGCTGGATTATAGTATTTTTTTTAAATTTAATTTTTCTAACTATAAAGATAAAGAAAATAATAAGTGCAATAATAAAACCAAAAACTATCATTTGATTATATATATAGCCAAGTGATAAAGAGTCTGCAAATGCTCCTTGTTTGAGAGTTCCTTTGAAGGGAACAACCTCCTTGATATTTTTTCCTGTAAAATATTTACCAGTTCCTATTTCTGTGTAAAATGGTGGGTGTGTATCAAAAAGCTTCATCCCGCTCATTGGCCCAGGTAACAGTAGTTGTGGTAAAAAATATTCTTTCTTTACCTGAACAATACTGTCTTTTGGTAATATCGTTTGTTGTTGTCCAACAGAACCGAGTTTGTAATCTCTATCTAATTGTATTTGTCCCGTAGCTGAATTTACACCTGAACTCGCGGTGTTAATGAATAAAAAAATTGTAATTACAAAAAAAGCTATTGTTGCGCATAGTATAATTATCCATTTTTTATTCGACGTGTTATTTATCGGCTCTGGCACGATTATATTTTCTGGGATAATTTCAGAAAATGCTTCTTCTATATCTGCTTCGTTCCAGTTGCTTTGTTGTCTCAGTGTAGCTTTGATCTCATCTTTAGTTTTTCCTACAGCAAGTGAGTTTTTAATATAATCAACAAATTCTTTTGTAATCATTTTTTAAGTATATTATTTAAGACAAATAAATACAAATTTTGCACTTGATGTGTCGAAAATAAAACAGAACATCTTTAATTAAAAAAAGATTTCGTATTCAAGAATATAATTGTTATACTGCAATTATGGAATATTGGATCAAGAGACTTTCTCATCCACTCCGAGGACTGAAATATGCCTTTACTCGCGATTTTGCTATTCAGTTTGAAACAATAGTTTTTGGAATTATTGGTTTACCACTCGTGTATTTTTTATTCAAACTTTCAGCCAAAGAATTACTTCTACTTATATTTTGTTGGTTTTTTATTGTTGTTACTGAAATTCAAAATTCGTCTATTGAAATAGCTCTTACCAAACTTCACCCAGAGAACGATGAGGCGATTGGACGAAGCAAAGACCTTGCTTCGGCAGCTGTCGTGTGGGCATTTATATTCGGACTCATTTGTTTATTGTTTGTAATAAGTGGAAAAATTTAAAAAAGTAGAAATGCAAACAAGAGTTAGTTATCCACAAATATCTTGTGAACATATGTTCACAAGATATTTGTTTGGTGGTAAAATTAAAGTATGAAAAAGAAAATCGTAGAAAAAAAGAATAATAAAAATGGTTTGGTAATCTATCAGGCAAAATCTGGAGCAATTGAGCTCCGGGGAGATATTAGTAAGGAGACTATTTGGGCGACACAAGCTCAAATTATAAAGTTATTTGGAATTGACCAATCTGTTGTGTCTAGACACATTAAAAATGTCTTTAAAGATAAGGAAATTGACCTAAGAAGCAATATGCAAAAAATGCATATTGCAAATTCAGACAAACCAGTGATTCTGTATTCATTAGATGTTATTCTTGCCGTTGGATATCGCACAAATTCAAAAACTGCTATTGATTTTCGAAGATGGGCCACAAAGACTCTTAAAGAATATCTTGTTCAGGGATATGTTGTAAATGAAAAGCGTCTGCTTGAAGCCAAAGAGAATTTCAATAAATTACAAAATACGATTGCATTTCTTAATGAAAAATCACACAAGGAATTACTTTCTGGGCAAGGTAAAGAGATTTTGGATTTGCTTGGTTCGTATGCCAAGACACTCACATTGCTCGATGAGTATGATAGAGGCGAGCTCAGTTCCGCAAAAGGCACAAAAGGTAAATTTGTTATTTCATATGAACATTGTTTGGAAGTAATTATCGAAGTCAGGAATGAACTTGCAAACAAAGGAGAAGCGAGTGAGCTTTTTGGTTGTGAGCGAGATGGTTCGTTTGGGGGAATTATCAAAGGGCTTTATCAAACATTTGGTGGAAAGGAGTTATATTCAACTCTTGAAATAAAAGCTGCACATATCTTGTATTTGATTATAAAAGATCATCCTTTTTCTGATGGGAACAAAAGAATGGGTTCATTTCTCTTTGTGTATTTCTTAGACAAAAACAATGCTCTATATCGTGAACATGGTGAGAAGAAAATTAATGACAATGCGCTCGCTTCGCTCGCGCTTCTAATTGCCGAAAGCGATCCTAATGAAAAAGATCAAATGATTGCACTTATTACACAATTGTTGAAGTAATATTAACATCTAAATTAAAAATTATATTTATGAGTACTAAAAAAACATATTTGGCAGGAGGGTGTTTCTGGGGATTGGAAGAATTGATGCGAAGTCAGCCTGGGGTGAAAAATATTATCGCTGGTTACGCTGGTGGGACGAATGAAAATCCAACTTACGAAAATCATCCAGGTCATGCGGAAGCATTAGAGATTGAATACGATACAGAAGTCACAAGCTTTTGGAAACTTTTGGATTTCTTTTTTCAGATTCACAATCCAACGACAAAGAATCAACAGGGGAATGATATTGGTGATTCGTATCGAAGCGCGATTTTTTATCAAAACGATGAAGAATTGCAAAAAGCAAAGGATTTTATAAAAATCGTCAACGATTCAAAGCGTTGGGATGCTCCAGTGGTCACGACACTTGAGCCTTTTACAAAGTTTTGGCCAGCAGAAGACTATCATCAAGACTATTTGCAAAGGAATCCTGGTGGCTACACCTGCCACGCAATTTATTTCGATAGTTATTTGGATTAAATATTTCCGAAAATAAAATCACAAATTGTGATAATATCAGCTCATGAGAGTCTGGGATATACATCCGAAACATTTGTGTAGAAAGCATTTGCTCGCCGAACATCGTGAGCTTCATGGGCTTTGGAATATTTTGACGAAACATGGCGGAGTGGGTGGATATTCGAGACACCCAGAGACTTTGCGTTGGGTGGGCAAGACTCGTGCATTATATTTGCGTCACGAAATGCTCGTGCAAGAATTTATACGTCGTGGATACAAGCATCATACTCCACTTGATAAAAAGTTGGCAAAAGGTTCTGCGAATCAGAGTGTGTTTATAAACACCGCTCGTGAACAAAAAGAAATTTTGAAAAATAAAATGTGCGAATGTTTACTAGATATGCACTAAGTGTTATCTTTTTATTAAATTCAAATTAAGTGTAGAATGGGTGAATGACAGAACAAAAAAACAATCCACTACACGGAGTGACACTCGAATTTATTTTGAAATTTCTTGTGGAACAATATGGCTTCGAGGAATTGGGGGAGAGGATAAGAATAAATTGTTTCGTGAGTGACCCGAGTATAAATTCTAGTTTGAAATTTCTACGCAAAACTCCTTGGGCACGCAAAAAGGTGGAGGATTTGTATTTGTATACTAAAAGAAAAATTGGTTAAGATTTCTTTAGAAATTCTGTTCGGAGAACAATGCCTTTCATTCCATTGATATTGCATTCGATCTGTTCTTCATTGTCTGTAAGGTGAATATTTTTTGCTTTCGCACCTCTTTTGATTACCGTCGAGCTACCTTTCAATTTTAAATCTTTTATGACTATGACAGTGTCACCATCGGCTAAAATAGTGCCATTGCTATCTCTTGTAATTACTTTTTCGTCTTCTTCATTTTCATTGTTCATAAGTGGATTATATACTATATAGGGAAATAGGAGTAGGGTGATATAAAAAATCATATCAATTTATAAAGTTTTCCACATATTGTTTTGACTGTGAACGACTGTTCACGTTATAATATTTGAATGACAAATATTTTTTCTAGAAATTTGTTTGGAATTTTTTTAATAATAATATTAACAATTATTTTTCCAACACAGAGTTTCGCTTCATATCATTTTTCAAATTTTCGTGGACGTCCACCGATTCATGTTTATAAAACTACCGGCAGTATTCCGATGGGTATGACACCAGCGATGATAAAAAATATTTATATTTTACCCGCAAGTGGCGGACAGGGAACTATCGCTATCGTTGGTGCATACGATGATACAAGTATTGAAAAAGATTTGGTAGATTTTAGTAAGACTTTTAATTTAACATCGTGTACTGTTTCAAATGGTTGTTTTGAAAAACATAAAATGTCTTCAAAAATAAAAGCTGATAGCAATTGGGCTCTTGAGACAACTCTCGATGTAGAGTGGGCTCACGCGATAGCACCACAGGCAAAAATCTTACTAGTCGAAGCGGTGACGCCATCGGGAGCTAACCTTTTGAATGCAGTAGATTATGCATCAAAAAGAAATGATGTATCGGCAATATCGATGAGCTGGGGCGGAAGTGAATTTCCAGAAGAAGTAAATTTGGATCCACATTTTAAAAGTATTTCTGGTGCGAAGTATTTTGCTTCGTCGGGAGACAATGGCACGGGGGCGTCGTGGCCAGCTTCATCACCAGATGTTATTGCTGTCGGAGGTACGACACTTGTTTTAAATAGTAATGGAAATGTTTCAAAAGAAATTGCATGGTCTGGATCGGGTGGTGGCATATCTCAATATGAAAAAGCTCCAACGTATCAAAAAGATTATTCAATTTCAAAAAGTGGCGGCATGCGCGCAATTCCAGATGTGGCGTACGACGCAGATCCGAAATCTGGCTTTCCAATAATTCGTGGTGGGGTGTGGCGTACTGTTGGTGGCACTTCAGCCGGTGCCCCACAATGGGCAGCAATTTCCACTCTTGGTTCGGGTGCAAGTAATGATAATTTTTATTCCGACAAAGCTGGTTCAAATAGTAGTTCTTATTTTCGTGATATTACAAGTGGAGCAAATGGCGATTGTGGCTACGTGTGCAATGCTCGTAAACATTATGATTTTGTGACAGGACTAGGGACTCCAAAGACTGTAAACTTTTAGAGATAGCAAAATTTTGGTAGAAAAGATTTTATTAAAAAATCACGAATGGAAATCTTATTCAGCAAAGCGATTACGTGGATCACAAATGGCAGAAAATTTAAAAATCTTGGAAGCAGAATATGATCAAATCTTAAAAAACAAATAAAAAAGGAATGCCACTAGTGCATCCCTTCTTTCTTTTTTTTGAGGAAGACTATTTTTTTTCGTCTGGCTCAATTTCTTTTTTTTCGAAAAGTTCCTCGTGAGAGGTCTCTTCGTGGTTGATGATGACAATTGCATCACCTGCCCTAACAGATACTGTTACAGTTCCATTAGGTTCTTTTGTGAAGTTGATACCCTGAGGGATCATTTTAATTTGTACTGACATATTTTTTTTATTTAATTGTGAGCTAGTATTATAGCATTTTAAATATATAAAGTCAAGAAAAGCGGTGATGTGCTAAATAAGCTATAATTTGCAAATGAAATTCAGATGGAAGAGGGTTGTATTTCGAATACGAGTGAAGGGACCAAAAAAATTGTTGGGGCATTTGAGAGTGAAGGATTACAGGGAAAACAAGGAGGCCGCGCGAGGGAGGGCCCTCGCGCGGCTTTCGCATTTCAATCAATTTTACAATCTAAAAGTTGGCAAGGTTTTCATTCGTAATCAAAAGTCACGATGGGGAAGTTGCTCAAGCAAAGGCAATTTGAATTTCAATTATAAAATTGCAATGCTTCCGAGCGAACTTTCGGACTACATCATAGTCCACGAACTTTGCCACCTCGCACAAATGAATCACTCAAAAAATTTCTGGTCCCTAGTAGAACAACAAATTCCAAATTACAAAAATCTCCGCGCTGAACTTAAGAAATATTGATCACTTGCATTGTGAACAATCGTTCACGTATAATGTAGGAATGAATGAAGAGGGAATAGAGAAAAAGCAAAAAGAGAGAATATTTTTTCATATGGATGGTGATGCATTTTTTGTCGGTGTAGAAATAGCTAAGAATCCAAAATTGAAAGGCTTGCCCGTGGTGACCGGAGAAGAGCGGGGAATTGTCTCTGCACTTTCGTATGAAGCCAAAGCGCTCGGCATCACACGAGGAATGCCAGTTTTTCGTCTAAAAAAAGAATTTCCAAATGTAATAATTCTTGCCGGAGATTATAAATCATACGCAGAGTATTCGAGTAGGATGTTTGAAATAGTTCGTCGATATGCGGATGATGTAGAAGAGTACAGCATCGATGAATGTTTTGCCGACCTCACAGGGCTTGATTCGACTTTGTATATGAGCTATTTGCAAATTGCACAGAGAATAAAAAAAGAAGTAAATAGTGAACTTGGACTTTCTGTTTCAGTCGGTCTTGCACCGACAAAAGTTCTCGCTAAGGTTGCTTCGAAATGGGTCAAGCCTGATGGGTTGACGGAAATACGAAAAGAAAATGCCCCAAATTTTTTGTCGAAAACGCCAATAGAAAAAATTTGGGGCCTTGGTCTGCAAACTTCAACTTTCTTAAAAATAAAAAAAGTTTTTACAGCATTGGATTTTATAAATAAAGATTTGTCTTGGGTGAAAAGAAATTTATCTGCTCCATATGAGACTATATGGTACGAACTTCGGGGGATTAGGATAATGAGCATTAATCCAGAGCTGAAAATAATTTATTCATCAATACAAAAGACGCGAAGTTTCCACCCCTCGACAAACGAGAAAAATTTTCTTTTCTCTGAACTCTCAAAACATATTGAAGATGCGTGTAGAAAGGCTCGCCACTACCACCTTGTGCCAAAAAAAATTTCATTTTTTCTTAAAACAACAAATTTTAAATTCATAACTTTTTCACAAAAAATTTTAATACCAGCAAATTCTCCTGAAGATTATATTTCACTCGCATATGTGTGGCTCAAAAATTTAGAAAAAACAAAAACACTTTACCGCACGACCGGTGTGACCTTGCACGACTTAGCGTACGATACATTTACGCAAGCAGATTTATTTGGTCACGGAGAAAAAATTGATAAATTGAAAATAATACACAAACAAATTGATAAATTGGAAAATAAACTTGGTAAAAGATTTGTGCATCTAGGTTCAAGCCACAAATCACTTTCACGCGAAATGCTTGGCACTGAGCCAGACGAAATAGATCGAAATTTATTATTTTTATAAAACAGGTTCTCCGCGAATGATTCTTACCAGTATCATAATTATGGCAAGAACCAAAAGAATGTGAATTAGTCCACCAAGGGTAAAAGCTGTCACCATTCCTAAAAGCCAAAGAGTTATTAAAATGAGTGCAATTGTGAATAACATAGATATTTATAATTAAGTTAATAATATTACTTACAATATAAATGCCGTAAGATAACTAAATATATTACAAAATAAATAGTTATCCACAGTATTTTTCTTGACTGTGAACATGCGTTCACATATAATAGAAAGGTAAGAGATTAAAAGTTTAATTATTAAAATATATGTCAAAAGATCAATATATAGTCGCCCTTGAGCGCGAACTCACAAAGCTCAACAAACAAATTGATTTAAAAATAATTCGAGGGGAGAATTATTCATTCGAATCTCGCAAGCACAAAATGCTAAAAGAGATTTCAAAGAAATATAAAAAGCCCACTTTCTTTGCACATATATTTCCAATGATGTTAAAATACTAATATGAAAAACGAATACCAAAATAAAATTGAAAACTTCCATTCGCGACAGAAAAGAATGCCTACGTACTCCGAAATGATGAAGCTCTTTGGTTTCAAATCTAAAAATGCAGTTTACAGGGTAGTTGAGAAGCTTATGGATGCAGGGCTAGTGGCAAAAGACCACCTTGGTCGCCTGGTGCCAACAAAAAGTTTTGGAGAGATTCCTATGCTCGGTTCTGTGACTGCGGGATTCCCAGCAACAGTCGAAGAAGAGCGACATGAGACGATGAATATCGACGATTATCTTGTTGAAAAAAAGGATTCTACATATATGCTTGAAGTTGATGGTGACTCTATGATCGATGCTCATATTGAAGATGGAGATATGGTCCTAGTCGAACGCACAGACAAAGCCAAAGATGGGCAGATAGTCATAGCATATATCGATGGGGAATTTACAATGAAATATTTCCGTAAAAATGCTGACGACGTCTGGCTTGAACCTGCAAATAAAAAATATAAAAACATTTACCCAAAGCATGACCTTCAGATCACTGCGGTGGTAAAGGCTGTCATACGCAAATACTAGTCTATTGACAAAAAATCTCCTACATGCTATGGTGTGTGGGATATTTTTTGTATGTAATTTAATAAACCCAAAATTTTAGAAACTATGGCTAATGAATTAATGTTTAGAAACACCGGGCTTGATTTGCGTCACGTCCATTTTCTTTTTATGATTGCCTTTGAGCAAGAAATGTCTCAGAAATGGCAATTTAAAAGAAGGGAAATCAAAAAAGTGAATGCATTTAATTTAAATGTGAGTTCATTTTGTTTTAATTTTATAACTAATTGTGACATTCAAGTTGAAGGAACTATTACAGTTCTTGAGGATGATGCAATGTTGCGCTACACAGTGCGTGAAAGTACTGTAAGTCTAGTTATAAATTTAGAACTTTCTGAAATTTTGTCTGAACTGGAAAATCGAGTTCGTGAAATATTTTAGAAATCAAAAATTTAAAAAATGTCCTTACTGGCTAGCGTTGGTAAGGATTATTTTTTTGCTTGAAATACAGCTTTAAAAACCTACTATTTCATGCTATTATCAGAAAATATGGAAGAGAATTCAGACAATAAATCACAAATAGCAAAACGCGAAGAAAAGATTTTGGCATATTGGCAAGAGAACAATACTTTCAGAAAAAGTTTGGAAAAAGAGGCGCCAAAAGGGAATTACGTTTTTTATGATGGACCACCTTTTGCGACAGGTTTACCACACTACGGGCACATACTCGGAAGTACTGCTAAGGACGTGATTGGTCGCTATCAGACGATGCAGGGTTTTAAGGTGCCAAGAAAATGGGGTTGGGATTGTCACGGCCTGCCGATCGAGCACATTATAGAAAAAGAATTAAAAATTTCTGGACATAAAGAAATTGAAGAATACGGAATTGAAAAATTTACAGAATATGCGCGAAGTAAAGTTTTGACCTATGTGCATGATTGGAAGAGGACAGTAGACCGCATCGGGCGCTGGGTGGATTTTGATAATGGTTACAAGACAATGGACAACACTTTCATCGAAAGTGTATGGTGGGCACTTGGAGAGCTTAATAAAAAAAGTTTGGTATATGAAGGTGTGCGAGTACTTGCTTACTGTCCACGTTGCGAGACACCAATAGCAAATTCGGAAATTGCAATGGACAATAGTTATAAAGACATTACAGATATTTCTGTATTTGTGAAGTTTCCTTTGATTGAAGATCCAAATACATATTTGGTAGCCTGGACTACAACGCCTTGGTCACTTCCTGGTGATACTGCTCTTGCTGTAAACAAAGAAATAAAATATATAAAAATTTTACACGAAGGTGCGTACTATGTTATTGCAAAAGAGCGAGCACCTTTTGTTCCGGTACTCAAGGATATTGCTCTAGTAGAAGGGGAAAATTATGAAGAAGTAAATGTCGAAGATTTGATTGGTAAATCATACATACCACCTTTTAAGTATTATGAAAATACTGAAATGCCAAATAAAGAAAATATTTGGAAGATTTGGCATGCGGACTTTGTCACGATAGATGCAGGTACGGGCATTGCGCACGAAGCTCCAGCTTTTGGAGAAGAAGATATGGATCTAGCAAAAAAGAATAATATTCCATTTATTAATCATGTAACTGTGGATGGAAAATTTGCATCAGAAGTTCTTGATTTTGCTGGTGAAAAAATAAAACCAAAAGAAGATCACCAAAGTGGTGATGTACTCATAATCAAATATTTGGCAAAAGCTGGAACTCTTTTTGCAAAAGAAAAAATAATTCACTCATACCCGCACTGTTATCGTTGTGAGACACCACTTTTCTACTATGCTCTTCCATCGTGGTTTGTAAATGTGCAGAAAGTAAAAAATAAAATGCTTGAAAATGCCAAAGAAATGAATTGGATTCCAGGGCATTTAAAAGAAGGGCGTTTTCAAAATATTATGGAAAATGCTCCAGATTGGAACATTTCCCGCAATCGCTACTGGGCGAGTCCTTTGCCTATTTGGAAATCAGAATCAGGTAAGCTTTTATTTGTATCGAGTGTAGAAGATTTGAAAAATAAAACAAAAAAATCTGGAAATAAATATTTTATAATGCGCCACGGAGAATCAACTCATAATACAGAAGGAATTTGTAGTTCTGTGGTAGATTACCCGCATCATCTTACAGAAGAAGGGAAGAAAATCGTTGGTGAAAATGCAGAATTATTAAAAACAAAAAATATTACAACAATATATTGTTCACCTTACGTTCGTACAAAAGAAACCGCTGAAATAGTAGCAAATACAATTGGTTTTGATAAAACAAAAATAATTTACGATGAAAGAATTGAAGAATTTAAATTTGGGGATTTCAATATGAAGCCCATGAAAGAATATTTGAAATGGAGAGAAAAAGTGGGTAATACAGTCAATCTCTGTCCTCCAAATGGTGAAAGTGTTGTTGATTCACGTCATCGTTTTTCTAAATTTTATTATGATATTGATGAAAAACTTACAAATCAAAATGTTCTTGTTATTTCTCACGGTATAGCACTTGAGGTTATGGAAGGAATTGATAATGGTTATAGTGATGAAATTATGTGGAAAAATTGGAAAATGAACAGCGTTGCGCCGGGGCATTTTAAAGAATTTAATTTCACACCATTGCCACATAATAAAAATTTTGAACTTGATTTACATAGACCATATATAGACAACATTGTTTTGACCGATGGTGCAGAAGAGTATCATCGTGTGCCTGAAGTTATGGACTGTTGGTTTGAGTCAGGCTCAATGCCTTTTGCGCAAGACCACTATCCCTTCGACTTCGCTCAGGGTAAACCCTTTGAAGGTGTTGATTGGAAAAAATTAAATTTCCCAGCAGGTTTTGTTGCAGAATACATAGCGCAGACACGTACATGGTTTTACTATTCACATACACTTTCGACTATGCTTTTTGATCACGCACCATTTAAAAATGTCGTAACGACAGGAACACTGCTCGCTTCCGATGGACAGAAAATGTCGAAGTCGAAAGGAAATTATCCTGACCCATGGATTATCTTTAATAAATTTGGAGTTGATCCGCTACGTTTTTATTTGATGTCATCACCTTTGATGAAAGGCGAGGATACAAATTTTATGGAAAAAAGTGTTCAAGATATTTCAAGTAAAATTATTTCTCGCATGGACAACGTTGTGGCGTTTTATGAATTGTATAGAGATAATGAATTAGAGAATAAATTGGTAAATTCAAAGAATGTCCTCGATATTTGGATTCTTGCTCGACTCGAGCAGTGTGTGAGTGAAGTGACGGCTGGAATGGAGGCGTACGATATGGCTCTAGCTTCAAGACCTTTTGAATTATTTATCGAAGATCTTTCGACTTGGTATTTGCGTCGTTCACGTGAACGCATAAAAGACGGTGATGCGGGAGCAAAAGCTACACTATATTTTGTATTGAAAACAGTGGCGACAATTATCGCACCGCTGACGCCATTTCTCGCTGAAGATATTTGGCAAAAATTGAAATTGGATAATGACCCAGAAAGTGTTCATCTAACAACTTGGCCACTAGGAAGGACCGTCCTTGCTAGTGATGTGGTTAAAGAAATGCAAAATACTCGAGATTTAGTTTCGCTTGGACTTCAGGCAAGACAAAAAACTGGAATTCCAGTTCGACAACCTCTACAGAAGTTGAAAGTTAAAAGTATAAAGTTGAACGAAGATTACATCGAATTAATTAAAGAGGAATTAAACGTAAAAGAAGTTGTAGAAGATATAAAAATAGAAAATACTGTTGAACTCGATACTGAAATTACTCCAGAACTAAAACGAGAAGGGGACTATCGTGAGCTTGTGCGAGCTGTGCAAGAGCTACGAAAAAATTCTGGACTCACTCCGAGTGACATAATAGTTCTCACGATGCCTCTAAATACAAAAGAAATTGTCGCAGGTTTTGAAGACGATATGAAAAAAACAGTACTCGCAACTGAAATTCTATTTGAAGGTGAAGAAATGAAAGTTGTGGTAAAATAGATGGATGAAAAAAGTCTATTTAATTCATGGGTATGGAGGTGAGCCGAATGGCGGATGGCGACCTTGGTTAATGGGTAAATTAGCAAAAAAAGATATTTGGGCATGTGCACTAGCAATGCCAATGTCAGATGAACCCAAAAAAGATGAATGGATTGCAGAAATGAAACGTGTAATTGGTAAGCCAAATGAAGATATTTTTTTAGTTGGACATTCGCTTGGTGTTTCTGCAATATTAAATTATTTACAAAGTTTAGATAGTGAAGTTGTTGGCGGTGCTATTTTGGTTTCAGGTCCAATTCATGTATTAGGTGATGATAAATATAGAGCAATAGATCATTTCATGAATAAGGATTTTAATTTTGAATATATTAAAAATGTATGTAAAAATTTTTGTGTTATACACGGAGATAATGATGTCACTGTTCCATTTAGCCATGCCGTAGAATTGTCTAATAATTTAAACTGTCAATTAATTACCATTAAAAATGGGGGTCATTTAAATGGTTCTTCTGGTTGGTATGAACTTCCAGAAGCTTATGAAACTATTTTAAAAATGCTGTAATTGCATTTTCCCCTCTCCTTTCAGGAGAGGGGTGGGGGTGAGGTTTTGTAGTATAATAGGTAGATGAAAATCACAAAATATGGACATTGTTGTTTTGTTGCAGAGCCGAAAGAAGGTGTATTTATTATGACTGACCCGGGGGCACCTGATTATTCGGGACTAAAAAATTATCCTGAAAATATTTCTGCTATCTTGATTACACACGAACATGCAGATCATTTACACATTGAATCACTTCAGGAAATATTGAAAAATAATCCAAATGCAATTGTTATTACAAACAGTGCAGTAGGGAAGTTGCTCGACGAGGCTTCGATTAAATATATAAAAGTTGAGGAAGGAGAAAATTATGAATTGATGGGCGTGCAAATTTCAGGTTTTGGAAATAGACATGCTGAAATTTATGATGAATTTGGGCAAGTGCAAAATACAGGATTTATGATAGACAAACTTTGCTACCCCGGTGATTCTTTTAATTTCCCAGATAAAGAAGTAGATATTTTGGCTTTACCTGTCGCAGGACCTTGGATGAAAATAAGAGATGCTATCGATTATGCAAAAAAAATAAAACCACGAATTGTTTTTCCTGTGCATGATGCAATGTTAAAAGATTTTGCAACATTCTTGTACACAATACCAGCTTATTTTTTAAAGAGTGATGATATTGTATTTAAAAAGTTAGAAATTGGAAAAGAAGAAATTTTGTAATGTCACATCATATTTACCATACGAATGCCATAATAATTGGAAGTAAACCTCAAGGTGAGGCAAATAAAATTTTAAGTATTTATACCCGAGAGCTTGGACTCGTGAATGCTACCGTGCAAGGTATACGATACGAAAAATCAAAATTACGTTTTGCTCTGCAAGATTTTTCTCTTGCACAAGTGGACCTAGTGCGAGGTAGGGAAGTTTGGCGAGTTACTTCAGCTACTACTCAAAACCTCTTTCCATTTATAAGAAAAGATAGTGAAGCACTTTTAATTTTTGCACGTTTGGCAAAATTAATTGAAAGACTTATGCCAGGTGAGACAGCTCATGAGAAAATTTTTGATGATATTTTGCAAGGATTAAGTTTGCTTGATAATGAAATAGTAGAAAAAGAAACGATAGAGGCAATAGAACTCTACCTCGTATTGCGTATTGTATATGAACTTGGTTATGTTGGTGATAGTGAAATAATCAATGAACATCTTGGTGGTAATTTTGATCCAAATAATGCAAGTGTTCTACTTTCAAAAAAACGTTCAATAGTGCTTGCCATAAACACTGCACTAAGTGAAAGTCACTTGTAGTTATGGTATAATTATTACCATGTTGGAGGATGGAGATAAATTAAATAAAATCGAAGACTTAAATAGACGTCTATATGCAAAAAACCAAGACGTTATAAAAAAACGTCGCATAGGTGTATTGCACCAAGTTAGTCACGATGTAAATTCAAATTTTTCAGAACAAAAAATAGAAGAAATGCCAAAAAAACAAAAAATTTTAAATAATACATCAATGTTTAAAAAGTTTTTTATTTCGTCACTTGTATTTTTTGGTGTAGCAATACTTTTTGCATTGTTAATGTTTTTTAGAGGTGGCAATACAGTTTCAAATCAAAATATTGAAATAAACATTTTAGGAAATTCATTTACAGCAGGGGGTGAAGACTTGCCACTTCAGGTTGAAATTGTAAATAAAAATTCCGTTGCACTTCAGTACGCAGATTTGTTGATTACTTATCCAAAAAATTCTGCAAGTAGCGCAGAGGACGTTGTACGCGTAAGGCAGTCTGTGGGTGATATTCCCGCTGGGGGTTCTGCACATCAAGACGCAAAAGTTGTACTTTTTGGCGAGCAAGGTTCTACAAAAACTATCACTGCAACTCTTGAGTATCGTATTTCCGGATCAAATGCAGTCTTTGTTACAGACAAGACCTACGATGTAAGTATAAATTCTTCCCCAGTCGCGCTCACTGTCGACTCACCAAGCGAACTTGTAGCAAACCAGCCAATTACATTTAAAATTAAAGCAATATTAAATACAACAAGACCTGCAGATAAAATGTTGATGTCTGTGGACTACCCGCCAGGTTTTCAATTTACTTCAGCAGATCCAAAGCCTTCGTATGGAAATAATGTTTGGACACTAGGTGACCTAGTACAAGGATTAGAAAAGGATGTCACAGTTACAGGCACGATGTATGCTTCTGCAAAAGAGCAAAAATCATTTCATGTATATATAGGAACAGAAGACACAAATGATCAAACAAAAATTGGCATTGTGTACAATTCTCTTCTAAATACGATTACAATGAGCGAGCCATTTCTCGACGCTAGGCTTTTGATAAATGGACAAGATAAAACAGAATTTACTGCTGATAATACTCGCAAAATTTCTGGTGAAATCCGCTGGGCAAACAATTTGCCGACACGTATTACTGATGCAGAAATTCATTTGAAGTTTTCTGGAAATGCATTTACTGAAAGTGGCCTAGATCCACGCGGAGGTTTTTATAATTCCATGACAAAAGAAATTGTTTGGGATAAAAATAGTGTTTCGCAATTTGCTGCACTTGAGCCAGGACAAAGTGGTTCGCTTACATTTTTATTCAATTCTTCTTCACTTGTAAGTCAAGGGACGACAATCGATTCACCTCAAATAGTTTTATCTGTTTCCGTTAAAGGCAAAGAGCCTACCACTGGCACCGATGTAAAAGAAATTACAAGTTCTGATCAAAAAGTTGTAAAAATAAATTCTAATTTTCAACTTGCAGCAAAAGGTTTATATTATTCTGGAGCTTTTCAAAATACAGGTTCTATTCCACCAAAAGCTGAAAATGAAACTACATATACTATAGTCTGGGATATTACAAATTCTGCGAACTCAGTGACAGACGGCGAAGCACGTGCGACACTTCCACCATATGTGACTTGGAAAAATAAAATTTCACCAACCACAGAAGATCTTTCATACAATACATCTACAAATGAAGTTGTATGGAAAATAGGTTCTGTTTCAAAAGGCGTAGGATTTTCAAGTGCAGGACGGGAAGTTTCTTTTCAAGTAAGCATTACTCCTTCTACGAGCCAAATCGGTTCGATACCAATGCTTGTTTCAAATATTGCTCTCACTGGAACCGATACTTATACAACTAGTACTATTTCGGATAGTTATCCATCGCTAAATACTAGTCTATTAAATGATCCAAATTTCCCAATTGGGGGAGACAGGGTTGTGCAGTAGCGAATTTCTCTATAAGAGTGTAGTATAGAAATATGGCTCAAAATGAACAAAATAATGATTTAATGGAGAAAATAGTTTCGCTTTGTAAGCGTCGTGGTTTCATATACCAGGGTTCAGAAATATATGGGGGATTGGCGGGGACTTTTGACTATGCTCATTACGGTTTGGCTTTGAAAAATAACATAAAAAATTCTTGGTGGAAAAAGTTTGTTGATAGTAGAAGAGACATGTATGGTATCGATGCTTCGATAATTATGAATAGTAAAGTTTGGGAAGCATCAGGACACGTTGCAGGATTTTCTGATCCACTTGTGGAATGTACAAAATGCAAACGCCGTTTTCGTGAAGATACACTTAAAGAAAAAGGTAAATGTGATGATTGTGGTTCACCTGTTGGCATGCCACGACAATTCAATATGATGTTTGCTACGCAAATTGGAGCTATGGAAGACTCTTCGACTACAGTATATTTGCGACCAGAAACTGCACAAGGAATATTTGTAAATTTCAAAAATACAGTCGATTCTTTTCATCCAAAACTTCCTTTCGGTATAGCACAAATTGGTAAAGCTTTTCGAAATGAAATTACTCCACGTGATTTTATTTTTCGTGTACGTGAATTTGAACAAATGGAAATTGAATATTTTGTCAGAGAAAATGATTGGCATAAATATTTTGAATATTTCAAAGATGAAATGCTTGAATGGATGGAATCTGTCGGTATCGATATGAATAAAGTACACGAACTTGAAGTTGAAATAGGGGATTTGGCTCACTATTCAAAGAGAACTATGGATTTTGAATTTGAATATCCTTTTGGTAAAAAAGAACTTTTTGGCCTTGCATATAGACAAGACTTTGATTTAAAAAATCATGGCCTTGAATATCAAGATGAGGAAAATGGTGGAAAACTCACACCGCATGTTATTGAGCCAACTTTTGGAGTAGATCGAGCGGTTCTCGCTGTACTTTTGTCTGCGTACAATGAAGAAGATCCCGAAAGACCATTTCTAAAACTTAAACCAAACATTGCTCCTGTGATTTGTGCTGTGTCTCCACTTTTGAAAAATAAACCTGAGCTTGTTGAAAAAGCTGAGATGGTTTTTGGAATGTTAAAAGCAGAGTTTGGACGTGTCGCATACGATGACAATGGAAACATCGGTAAGCGCTACCGTCGCCAAGACGAAATTGGTACACCATATTGTATAGTTGTAGACTTTGATACTCTAGGAGAGAATCCAGATCTACTCGATACTGTTACAATCCGCGACCGAGACACTGGCAACCAAGAACGTGTAAAAATTTCAGATTTGATTTCAAAAATTAAGGAACAGATGTAATATGAAAAAAGGAATTGATTATATTGCAGTTGGAGTTTCTTATTTTTGTCATGATGGAAATGGTAAGTATTTGATGAACAAAAGAAGTACAAACTGTCGTGATGAGCATGGCAGGTGGGACATTGGTGGAGGGGGTATCGATTTTGATGACACCATAGAAGAAACCTTACGCAAAGAACTAAAAGAAGAATACTGCGTGGAGAACATTGAATATGAATTTCTCGGGCATAAAGATGTTTTTCGAGAACAGGATGGTAGTAAAACACATTGGATACAATTTTTCTTTAGAGTAAAAGTTGACCCAAAAGAAGTGAAAAATGGTGAACCCCATAAGTTTGATGAAATAGGGTGGTTTAGTTTAGATAATTTACCTACACCCCTCCACTCTCAAATACTGGCTCAAGTTGATTTATTTAAAGACAAACTAAAATAATATGAAATATACAAAAACAATATTAAAAAATGGACTGAGGGTGATTACGGTTCCAATGAAGGATAACCCGACAGTGACAGTACTAGTGCTTGTAGAAACAGGAAGTAAATATGAGACAAAAGAAAAAAATGGTATTTCTCACTTTTTGGAACATATGTGTTTCAAAGGTACGACAAAGCGCCCAAGTGCGCAGGCGATATCTAGTGAGCTTGATGGACTAGGAAGTAGTTACAATGCTTTCACAAGTCAGGAATATACAGGGTACTATGCAAAAAGTAGCGCAAATCATTTCAAGAAAATTTTTGATGTTGTTTCTGATGTATATTTAAATTCAACATTTCCTGCAACTGAAATAGAAAAAGAAAAAGGCGTGATAGTGGAAGAAATAAATATGTATGAAGATATGCCACACCGTCACGTGCATGATTTATTTACTTCACTACTTTATGGTGATACTCCAGCAGGGTGGAATATTGCAGGAACAAGGGAAAATGTAAGAGCAATGACTCGGGAAGATTTTGTGTCGTATCACACAAATAATTATGTACCAAAAGCTACAACTGTAATCATTGCAGGGAAGGTGAGTGAAAAAGAAGCTTTAGCTGAAGCTAAAAAAGTTTTTGATAAATTACCAAATAAAAAGAAAAATAAAAAAATTAAAACAGTAGAAAAACAAAACAAACCTGAGGTTCTTGTAAGTTATAAAAAAACTGATCAGACACATTTGGTATTAGGTTTTCGCACTACAGATTTATATGATAAAAGAAATTCTGCTCTCACAGTACTGTCGACAATACTTGCTGGTGGAATGAGCTCAAGACTTTTCATTAAATTACGTGAAGATCTCGGTGTTGCGTATTATGTGCGTGCTTCAAACGATACTTCTACGGATTCTGGTTTTCTTTCAATTTCTGCCGGTGTATCAAATGACAGGGTAGAAGAAGTAATCAAAGAAATTTTGCTTGAGTGTAAACGTTTGACTACAGAACTTGTGGGGAAAAATGAATTGGAAAAAGTTAAAGAATATCTAATAGGAAATATGAAACTTGAACTCGAGTCTTCAGATGCTTGGGCAAGCTATTTCGGAGGGCAAGATATAGTACATAAAAAAATCCAAAAACCTGAGGAAATTGAAGCTAAAATAAGAAAAGTTACAGCAAAGGAAGTACAAAAAATTGCTAAGAGTTTCTTTGTAAATCAAGGATTAAATCTCTGCCTTATAGGACCATTTGAGAAAAAAGAGAATTTCATAAAAATTTTAAAAGTGTAATTTTGTGCAACTGGGCATAAAAGTGTTATTATTGGCATATGGCAGAAAATAAGCATACTACTGTTTCAATTAGCTCCGGAAGTATAGTGAGAGTAATACTATTTGGTATTTTGCTTTTTTTATTGTACTACCTTAGAAGTTTATTGCTTGTTTTACTTACCTCTGTCGTCCTCGCATCTTTTGTAAATGCGGCAGTTGAGAAAATTCATAAATATTTTAAATATCGAACTCTAGTTGTTGTTTTAATTTATCTTTTAACATTGGGAATTTTGACTGGTTTCTTTTATTTAGTCATACCAATTTTTATTGAAGAGATTTCAAATCTTATTTCTCTTTTGATTCAATACGTCCCAGCAAGTCAGCTTCACAAGCTCGATGGGACTGCAATAGGGAATGCCACAAATGCAGTAAGCACACTTTCAAAATCTGGTGCACTTACTCAAATATTTTCAAGTACAAAAAATTTCTTCACTGCTGTTTCTGGTGGACTTTTCCAATCCCTTTCAGTTGCTTTTGGGGGCATAATAAACTTTATGCTAACTATGATAATCTCATTTTATCTTTCTATAAACAGAAGTGGTCTTGAAGATTTCTTACGAATTATTACACCAGATGCAAAAGAAGATTATATTATTTCTTTATGGCAAAGAATTGAAAGAAAAATTGCTCTATGGGTAAAGGGCCAGCTTCTTTTGGGTCTTATGGTTGGAGTATTAATATATTTTGGACTTTTGATTTTAGGAATTCAATATGCTGTTATACTTGCTTTGACTGCGGCATTTTTTGAACTTTTCCCACTAGGTTTGATACTTGCTGTGGTCCCAGCACTTGCTTTCGCTTATGTAAATGGTGGTTTTACTTCAGTACTAACTGTGGGAGTATTTTATTTTGTCGTTCAACAATTTGAGGCATATTTTATTCAACCACTCGTGGTAAAAAGAATCGTTGGAGTTTCTCCTCTTGTTGTTATTCTTTCAGTATTGATCGGTGCTGAGGTTGCTGGTTTCTGGGGACTGATTCTTGCTGTGCCAATTGCTATCGGAGTACTTGAGTTTACTGGAGATATTGAAAAGAAAAAAATATTTGCTAAAAATGCAAACTAGTATTTATGGATAAAAATTTTTATATTACGACCACACTCCCATACGTGAACTCATCACCACATATTGGTTTTGCGATGGAGATTATTCGCGCTGATGTATTTGCTAGGCATATGGAGTCTTTAGGCTATTCTGTATTTTTCAATACTGGTACAGATGAACACGGTCAAAAGATTTGGACAAAGGCACAAGAAGAGGGGAAAGATACTCAAGGATATGTCGATGAATTTGCAGAAAAATTTAAAAATTTAAAAGATTTACTAGATATTTCACCCAATATTCATTTTACTCGCACTACTGACAAACATCATATCTCGTCGGCTCAGGCTTTTTGGAAAATTGTTGAGAAAAATGGTTATATTTATAAAAAAAATTATCAGACAAAATATTGTGTTGGCTGCGAATTGGAGAAAACTGACTCCGAACTTGTAAATGGCGAGTGCCCAGTACACCCGGGCAAACCTGTAGAATTGCGCGATGAAGAAAATTATTTCTTTAAATTTTCTGCTTTTCAAGAAAAACTTTTAGCATACTACAATGCAAATCCAGATTTTGTTGTACCAAGTTTTCGTTTTAATGAAATTCGAAGTTTCGTAGAGCGAGGACTTGAAGATTTTTCAATTTCTAGACTTGCAGAAAAAATGTCTTGGGGTACACCAGTTCCGCACGATGAAGAACACGTGATGTATGTTTGGTTTGATGCTTTGGTAAATTATATTTCATGTTTAGGTTGGCCAAAAAATATTGAAGACTTTGAAAAATATTGGGTAAATGGCACACCGACACAGTATTGCGGGAAGGATAATTTACGTCAGCAATCTGCAATGTGGCAAGCGATGCTTTTGGCTGCCGAGCTTCCAATGTCGAAAAGAATAATTGTAAATGGTTTTATAAATGTGGGTGGACAAAAAATGTCAAAAAGTATTGGTAATATTGTAAATCCATATGATGTAGTGGCAGAGTATGGAAAAGAAGCACTACGATATTACGTAACACGTGAGCTCAATACTTTTGAGGATAGTGACTATACTGCAGAAAAATTTAAAGAAAGTTACAATGCGGGGCTTGCAAATGGTTTAGGTAATTTGGTTTCTCGGGTTTTAAAAATGTCTACTACATATTTTAATGGGGAAGTTGCAGAGATTGTTCCTGGGGGATTACCCATGAAAAATACTTTTCCTGAAGCTGGTGGAAGTGTTGAGATTGAAGGTTGGCCACTTTCATATTATATAGAACAAAATATTACACCAAAATATAATAAAGGTTTTGAAACTTTTGATTTAAGAGAATCAATGGATGCAGTTTGGGATTTAGTAGCTACGCTCGATAAATACGTGACCGATTATGAGCCATATAAACTTATAAAAATTGATGCAGAAAAAACAAAAGCTGTGATTTGGACCCTGCTTTATGGCATTTCAGAAATTTCAAAAATGCTTACACCATTTATGCCAGAAACTTCTGATAAAATAAAAAATCTCCTCGGTGCAACTTACGAAAATAATGGTGAAAGTATTTCATTTAAAACTGGAGTACTCGAGAAGCCATTGTTTATGAGGAAAGATTAAGAACCTCTCCCCAGCCCCTCTCCTTGTTAAGGAGAGGGGAAAGAAGCTGACATTTTAGATTTCAATGACAATTCTTTACAACCAATCCAAGAATTTACCCAAGAGACTTTTACTTAGAAAAAATCAAACTCCAGAAGAAATACTTTTATGGGAAAGGTTGCGAAGAGGACAGCTTGGTTGTAAATTCAAAAGGCAATATTCTGTTGGTCCATATGTTTTGGATTTTTATGCACCAATAAAAAAGTTGGCAATTGAAATCGATGGTTTTCAGCACATTAAAGAAAAAGAATATGATGATCAAAGAACCGGTTACCTAAGAGTATTGGGTATAAAAGTCCTTCGCTTTTGGAATAACGAAGTAGGTGATAATATAGATAATGTTATCAACAAGATAATTAGTAAGCTGGATTGAGCCCTTTACCCTCTCCTTAATAAGGAGAGGGATAGGGAGAGGTTCTTAATTGTGTTTATGACCCCAGATTTTATAGACATACATTCACATACGAATTTTAAAGCCTTCAATGAAGACGTGGAGGAAGTGACTATGCGTACGCTTGCGCAAAAGACTTGGATTATAAACGTCGGCACCCAGCGTGATACTTCAAAAAGAGCAGTAGAGCTCGCAGAGAAATACAAAGAAGGTGTTTACGCTATTATTGGTCTGCACCCTATACATACTGGAGCATCGTATCACGATGAAAAAGAATTGGGCGAAGGAGGAGTAGAGTTTACTTCTCGCGGAGAAGTTTTTGATAAAGAATATTATTGTAATTTAGGTAAAAGTGAAAAAGTTGTAGCAATTGGCGAGTGTGGTCTCGACTATTATCGTCTTGACCCTGAAACTATCGACAAACAAAAAGCGGCCTTTGTTGCGCAAATTGGTGCAGCAAATTATTTAAATAAACCATTGATGTTGCATATTAGAAATCCCTCGAAAGAATCTGGTAGTACTTTGTCTGCATATAAAGATGCATTAGAAATTTTAAAATTATATGCAAAAGTAAAAGGGGATGTACATTTTTTTGCAGGCAACTGGGAAGAAGCAAAAGGTTTTCTTGATTTTGGTTTTACTCTTTCATTTACTGGAGTTATCACATTTGCTCGAGATTATGATGAAGTAATTCGAAATACTCCACTTGAAATGATAATGTCTGAGACAGATAGCCCATATGTCACCCCAAAGCCACATAGAGGAAAGCGCAATGAACCACTATATGTTTCTGAGGTAGTAAAAAAAATTGCCGAAATAAAGGGTATACCCCTAGAAGAGGTGAAGACTCAGCTTGTAAAAAATGCCCTAAGGGTCTTTTTTGGCCAGCCGAGCTAGGGCTTGCCTTTTTATAAGGTTTCTGCTACTATGGGACCTATGTCTAAAGAGGTAGAAAATCTAAATACAGAGGAGGAAATCCTAGGAACAGAGCCAAAAGTATATGAAATATCATTTCTTTTTGTTCCAACTATTACTGAGGAAAACATCAGCGCAGAATTTATTGTCCTAAAATCTCTACTTGAGACAAATGGTGCAACTTTCATTTCAGAAGATTTTCCAAAGCTTATTAACCTTGCTTATACAATGAGCAAAGTTATTACAAATAAAAAAACAAGATTCGAAACAGCATATTTTGGATGGATAAAGTTTGAAATATTACCAGAAAAAATTGCAGAGATGAAGACTATTCTTGAAAGAAATGACAAGATTATCCGTTTCCTTACAGTCCGCACTATTCGCGAAAGTACACTTGCTTCAAAGAGAGTATTTACAGAAGGTGGTTCACGCCGAAAATTCGAAGCTAAAAATGCTGAGCCAAAAGAAGAAGTAAACAAAGAGACAATTGATCAAGAAATCGACGCATTAGTATCAATACCTGCATAAATATTATGTATTTAAATAAAGCTATAATCATTGGAAACCTTACTCGCGACCCAGATCTAAAGTCGCTTCCATCTGGTATCAAGGTTACAAGTTTTAGTATTGCTACAAATCGCACATGGAAAGATAAAAATGGTGCAAAGCAAGATGCAACAGAATTTCACAATATAGTTGCTTTTGGAAAACAAGCTGAGCTCATCGCTCAATATATGAAGAAGGGAAGTTCAATTTACGTCGAAGGAAGAATGCAGACACGAAGTTGGGATGACAAGGCTACTGGCGAAAAGAAATACCGCACAGAAATCATCCTCGAAGCATTCCAATTTGGTCCACGAACAACACCAGGGGGAGGATCATATAGTGGAGGAGAGCCAAAGGCCGACAATCACAAAGAGTCATCGCCAGAAGTCGACACGATTCAATACCCAGAAGAAGAGAGCAACCCAGAAGATATACCTTTTTAAAAATCATTATTATCAATTTCAATTTAAATTATGAAGCAAGATTACTTTTCATCAAATAACATAAAGCACATCGATTTTAAGGATACAGAAATCCTAAAGCGTTTTCTAAGTCCAGCAGGAAAGATGATGGCTCGTAAACGTTCTGGTGTCACAGCAAAGAACCAGCGTAAACTTTCAATGGCTATAAAGCGCGCTCGTTTTATGGGCCTACTTCCATTCATCGCAAAATAAATTTTACTGTAAAAAATCCCCTTCGAATCTCGAAGGGGATTTTTTCTTTACTTTTTGAAGTTATGCAAGATCATCAAAAGATTTCTTTGCATCATCCTCAAACTTTTTTGCTCTTTCGTATATTGGGTGTATCACTTCCAATAATTTTTCAAAAGAAAATAAAACATCCACAGAAGTCATTTTGCCTATTCCTGCTTCAGTACACCCACGCTTTGTGGCCACTTTTCTAACATATTCTTCGATTGTTTCAAAAGTGATTTCACCTTTTTGGCTCAACAGTGCGAGGATTGTGCTCAGTAGAGTTTCAGCCGAATGTTCAAGTGAAAATTCGTAATCGTAGCCCAATACCTCAGTAAAGACTTTCGCCTTGTTTTCAATGTAAGCATTTAACATGGGATGTCCACTCTTTTCGACCTTTTCAAGCCATTTGCGGAAACTCCAGATACTTTTACTTGCTTCATACATCAACAAAAGTGCTTGCGCGTCTACACCGCATCCTGATCCGACACTTACAATCAATTTAGGAACTTCGGTTGGACTTACCGTCGTAACTTTTCCCAATCTTCCCATCAACTCTTTAATTTTTTCATTTCCTCGGGTCATGTAAACTAAACCTTTCCCGTACTCCACATTGACATTCATAGTACCAATGCGTATGTTTTTAGGACTAATTCCCAAGAATCTAGAAAGGTCAGAAATATTAGAGCCTGAAGCAAAGGAAGTTAAATTTTCAATTTTAGTTTCCTTTAAGCGTTTGAGCTGTGGACCAATACCAGATGGCGTGACCATAAGGATTGCATGTTTTGCCTCCTTTACTTGCATGATGTCTTTTGATACGAGGACACCAAGTTTTTCAAAGACTGAGAGATTTGAATTTTCTCTGCCGATGACGATAATTTTTTCAGATTCCATGCCTGAGGCCAAGAAACCTTTTACGGTAGCTAGTGTAAGCTTGCCGTTTCCGATAATTGCGATTGTTTTACTCATTTTAATTTATTTTATTGTTTAACATTTATTTAATTTTTAAAGAATTTACACAAAAAGAAACCAGCTTTTGAGAAGCTGGTTTCTAAGGTCAAACAATTAAGATTTAGAAAGTATTTTTAAACGCAAAAACCAGCCACCCAAATTTTGAGCGGAGGTACCGGGCTGTTGTTCAATTTTGTTTTTGCGTAATATTTCATTACTTTTTAAGTATAGCAGTGGGGGACTTAATGTCAAACTTATGCTCTTTCTACGTATTCACCTGTTTCGGTATTGACTATAATTTTCTCTCCGACATTTATAAACATTGGTACGTTTACTGTAGCGCCATTCTCGAGTACGGCAATTTTATTACTTCCAGATGCTGTGGCACCTTTGATAGCTGGGGGAGCGTCTTTGACGGTGAGAGTCATTTTGATAGGAAGCTTTACATTTATGATTATTTCTTCATCATCATTGTCCCACACGAGTGCTGTGACGATTTCATTTGGTATTAAAAATTTTACAGCATGACCCATCAATTTTTCATCGAGTTTAAATCGATTTGCTGGATCTTTTGGATCACAAAACCAATATTCTCCGCGACTTTCATAAAGAAATTTTGTATCTCTTTTTTCTAGATTAGGCTCCTCGATAGAGTCTGTGGTGCGAAATGTCTCATTGTAGGTGCGACCACTAACCAAGCTTTTCAATTTAACTTGGTTTTGAGGCTTTCTTTGCTGTGTGCGAGCCACGTGGCTTTCGAGCACAGTGCAAGGTTCATCATTAAATATAATAATTTTTCCTTCTCGAACTTCGCTATATTCTAACATCTCTCGATTCTACCCGAAATTGGGTATTTTTTCAAGCCCCCGTAAAATTGTTTACAATCACGGGACATGCTTGACGTTTGGCGTCAGTATGCGAGAATTACAAAAGAATAGTAGCTTTCTGATAATAAAATAAAAATTAACCAAAACTTATATTAAGATGAAAAAAAGACCAAATTATGATCTACTACACCTTTTAACTTGGGTAGTAGCTGTGCTGGCAACTGTAACTATTGTTGTCGACTATCTCTTTAATGCAAGAGCAGACATGATATATTATTTTCATGTTGCAATTGTGTGTTTAACTTCTATACAACTTTGTTATAATTTTGCCTTTGTTTATCTCAGAAGGCTAAACTTATCACAATTACTTTTTTGGATTTTTCTCGGATTTTTAACAACATCAATTGCAATGAAATTCTGTGATGACATTATTGGTAATGTTGAAGTCAAACTTCAACATATAATCAGTTTTTGTTTGCCAGTATTTATTTCAATGTGTGCATATTGTTACTCTTACCGAAAAAGGATTTCAAAAAAATTTTGGGAGTGGTTAAACGATAGTACTTTTTGGGAGAATTACAATGCTCTTCCTAAGGGTTGTCCGATACCGTACATTTACTATTAATAAAAAAGAAAACGAGCGGATTGTTATTACAACAATCCGCTCGTCTCTCGTTTTGGTAAGTATTTTGTATTTCCCCCTCTCATTCATAAGGAGAGGGGTCAGGGGAGAGGTTCTTAGTTTTCCGAAGGCGGAGAGGGTTTTATTCCCCAGCGCTTGATGTTTGAATTTCTCCAAAGCGCGCACGGACTTGTTTTTCAAGTTCCTTTGCAACTTTTGTATTTTCGCGTAGCCACACTCGAGTCGCATCATAACCGCGACCCATAGGAATTTTTTCATTATCTTTATCACGATATGAATACGAAGCACCAGATTTTTCTACGATGCCAAGTTTTTCTCCAAGAGCCATCAGTTCACCTTCGTGAGAAATTCCTTCACCGTAAATAATATCGAATTCTGTTTGTTTGAAAGGGGAGGCAACTTTATTTTTCACAACCTTTACGCGTGTACGCCCACCGACAACTTCTTCACCTTTTTTAATTTGCGCAATGCGACGAATGTCGAGACGTATTGATGTGTAAAATTTCAAAGCTTTTCCACCTGGAGTAGTTTCAGGGTTTCCAAACATCACACCAATTTGCATTCTGATTTGATTTATAAATATAACAATAGTTTTTGAGCGAGCGACAATAGCTGTGAGTTTTCGAAGCGCTTGCGACATAAGGCGAGCTTGTTTACCCATGTGCTGCTGGCCCATATCGCCCTCAATTTCGTCTTTTGGAGTAAGTGCTGCGACAGAGTCGATGACAACGACGTCGATTTTTCCAGAGCGTACCAAAGACTCTGTAATTTCAAGACCTTGTTCTCCAGTGTCTGGTTGGGCGATGAGAAGGTCGTTAATATTCACGCCGAGGTTCTTTGCATATGTTGGGTCCATTGCGTGCTCTGCGTCGATATATGCGCATACGCCACCTTTCTTTTGAGCCTCAGCGACTATATGTAGAGCGAGTGTGGTTTTTCCAGATGATTCTGGTCCAAAGATTTCAATAATGCGTCCTCTTGGTACTCCACCGACTCCGAGAGCCATATCGAGACCCAAAGATCCAGTAGGCACGACATCTATATCGACTTTTGGAGCGTCACCAAGTTTCATTATTGCTCCTTCTCCAAATTTTGTTTGAATCGACTTAATTGTATCTTCAATCTCTGCACCCATTTCCTTTTTTGCTTTTTCTTTTTTCTTTATCATATATTGTGTAAGAAAAAATTGTTTTAGATTTTTATGCGTGTCGGAGCCCCCGTAGAGAGGGTAAAGCGCTAAAAATGTAAAATAATTTTTTCTGTAACGTTATTTACGTATTACTCTTATAATAGACCCTATAATTTTTTTCAATTTGCCTTCCAAACGAATCTTCGCTATGGATGTTTACTATATTGTATCCAGGAATTAAAACCAATGATTCATTGAACTGACTCGCACCATTAAATGAAATTGCTCGACCATCGATAGCAAACAATTTCATTTTTTTTGCTGTACCTGTGATATTTACAATAGGGGAGTTGAAAACTTGTCCATCAAAGATGCCACTAATTTTTATATTTGAACCAAAAAGTGCATCTTTCATTTTAAAATAAGTATAAGTACCTGCAACTATGAAAAGTACAATTAATGCTCCGATATTTATTTTTGTTTTAAAATCATGTTTTGTCATTTTTGTATTCCTCCCTCTCCTTAATAAGGAGAGGGTCAGGGAGAGGTTCTTATATTGTATCACTCTCCGCATGATCCATTGGTCGTTCCATCACTTCTCTTGGTTTTGCTCCGTCACCGGGGCCGACTACTCCACGCTCTTCCAACATATCGATAAGTCTTGCAGCTCGAGCGTAACCAACTTTCAATTTTCTTTGTAAATATGAAGTCGAGGCTTTTCCAGCTTCTATCACGACCATTCTAGCTTCTTCATACATATCATCGTCATCACTATCGCTGTCCACCATTGATTCAAATATAGATTTGTCTGGGCTCATTGTGCCAGTGAGTGTAATTTCGTCTGGAACTTCATCCTGGTAGCTCTTCACCAAGTATTTTACCACCTTTTTGACTTCTTCTTCAGAAATAAAAGCAGACTGAAGGCGCTCTGGTTGAGACATTTCTCCTGACATATAAAGCATATCTCCAGCTCCAAGAAGTTTTTCCGCTCCTCCCTGGTCAAGAATTGTACGTGAGTCTATTTGTGAAGATACTTGTAGAGCAATGCGAGCAGGAATATTTGCTTTGATGAGTCCTGTAATGACGTTTACACTTGGGCGCTGTGTGGAAAGAATAAGGTGAATACCGACAGCACGAGACATTTGTGCGAGGCGGACGATAGCGCTTTCGAGTTCACGTGGGTAGCTTTGCATAATATCTGCCAACTCATCGATGATGACTACAATAAACGGCATTTTTTCTGCTTCTGCACCAGTGTCTTCACCTTTTTTGTTTTTTTGATTTTTACCAAGGACATTTGCATGATAGCTCTCGATATCACGCACAGACTCTGATTCGAGAATGTCATATCTGCGATCCATTTCTTTTGCAGCCCACTTGAGTGCAAGGATAGCTTTCTTTGGATCTGTGATGACAGGTGTAAGCAAGTGGGGGATTTTATTGTAAAGCGTAAGTTCCACACGTTTCGGGTCCACCATTATAAAACGCATTTCTTCTGGACCATTTCTATATAGTAATGAAGTGATGAGAGCGTGAATGGTTACAGATTTTCCAGAACCAGTTGCTCCTGCGATAAGTAGGTGAGGCATCTTTCCCATATTTCCAAAAAATGATTTTCCAGAAATTCCTTTTCCGAGTGCCATGAGCAAAGGTTTTCCTCCATTTTGAAATTTATCATCCGAAAGAAGTGTTGCGAGGCCGACTGTGGACTTTACTCTGTTTGGAATTTCAATACCGACGAGTGATTTGCCAGGGATAGGGGCTTCGATACGAATAGGGTGAGCAGCGAGTGCGAGTGCGAGGTCGTTTTGAAGTCCTACGATTCGTGAGAGTTTCATTCCTTCCGCAGGTTTTAGAGCATAGCGAGTGACGGTAGGCCCAATTGTAATTTCATCCATTTCGACAAGAATACCGAAGTTTTGAAGTGTGCGACGAATGATATTTGCATTGGCTTTAATATCGCCGACATTTGGTTTACCTTTGTCTTCTTCGAGAAGTGAAAGTGGTGGTGGAACGTAAGCAGAATTTTTCTTTGGATTTGCTTTTACAACAAAATCATCATCACTTTCCTCCCCTCCTTTTTGAGGAGGGGATTGAGGGGTGGTGGTTTCCTCAGATTCACCTACCTCTTCCTCTTTATAATCACCACCCCCTGCCCCCTCCTCGTCAAGAAGGGGGTTCTCGTCATCATCTCCAATTTCTTTTCCATGTTCAAAAAACATATTCTTAAAGAAATTGAAAATCTTTTTAAACATTGGAACAAGGTTTGGTCGTGCATCAAAAATTATTATAAAAGAAATGATGAGTAGTCCACCTAGGAAAAGTATTCCTGCATAATTTCCAAAAAGTTTTGTAAAAGGATAGCTTGCGATGGATCCTACATAACCACCCGACATATCGCTAGAAATATTGAAAAGTCCAAGTGTTGAAGTTAGAAATAAAAGTCCACCGATGGTGTGCGTGAGTGCGATATTTGGTCTTTGTTCTTTTGCAAAAGATATACCAAAAAGAATACAAAGAATTGGTAGAAATAAATATCCATAACCAAATAGTGAGCTAAAAAGTGTGTGGAAAAAATTCCCAGCAGGTCCTGCAATATTGAGCCCAGCAAGAATAAAAAAAAGTGCAAGAACAAATGCTACAACTGCTAGAACTCCGTGCCTAGTTTCATCAGAAATTTTTGAACTTGTATTTGATTTTTTTGCCACTTCTTTTTTTTCCTTTTTATCAACCTTTTTAATTATTTTTTCAGTATCAGATTTTACTTTTTTTACAGCCATATATGCGGATATTATAGCATATTGATTTTGAATTTCCCCCTCCCATTTATAAGGGGAGGGGTTGGGGAGAGGTGAATTAAGAACCCATCCTAAATCCTTCCCAAAGGGAAGGACAAAAAATCCGCCCTGCCCCGTGATGCGTACTCGCATTTTACGGGGTTGCAATTATTTCTCTGTCCGTTATATAATGGACAAACGAAATACATAAAAACTCCAAAATTTTTACCAAAAAGACACGCAGAATTTTAAAAGACAAGCTTAGAGACATATGGAAAATATCAATAATACAAAGGAATATTCAAAGGACATGCATTCTGCTAATGCAGGAGAAGAACAAGCAGAAAGTGCTTTCGTGGTACTCTCAAAAAAGACCGATAAATTGGTCACAGCTTTGTATATGGTCACAGACTGTATGGAGTTTGCAGAACCAGTAAGAACTAAACTTCGTGCAGTGGGGGCGGACCTTGTTTCTGGTGTAAAACATGCAGAATATCGCAATGCCATAAATAAGCATTTCCTTTTCGAAGAGCTCGAAGGAAGTGTCTCCGAAGTGCTTTCTTTTTTAGAAATTGCATCATCTGTGGGGCTCATTTCAAGCATGAATGGAGCAATTCTTTCTAAAGAATTTAGTAGTCTTTCTGACGCTATCAAACATCATAAAAATCAAAATAAAAATGGCCGATTCAAAGATCCAAATTTCGAAGGAAAATCATTATCAAGTTTTCTTTTGGGTGAAAAAGATTTCGGTGTGCCAGTAGCGCTCACAAGTCCTATAGATAAAGACACAGACGATAAAGGACAGTTGTCCTTTAGAAAAGATATACAGAAAAAGGACGCAATTATTCCTAGCGCTAGACCCATAGAAAACTCTAAAGGACACGTATCAAGGACAACAGAAATAGCATTAAGAATATCAAGACGTAATGATATTTTGAAACTTATAAAGGACAGCAAAGAAGTTACCATAAAGGACATTTCAAAAGTTATTATTGGTTGCTCAGAAAAGACCATTCAGCGTGAACTTACGTCTTTAATATCAGAAGGAGTTATAAAAAAAGTTGGTGAAAAACGCTGGAGTAGGTATTCGATCAAATAGATTATATAAAACCCTCACCTCAGTCCTCTCCCTTATCAAGGAGAGGAAGACTGCTTAGCTTTCGATGTTCCCCCTGATAAGGGGGATTGAGGGGGTTGTATTTTTTTGTAATCTTCATACATTTCTTTCGTCTCTATTATTGTATCTCGCTTTTCTCCCCTCCCATTTATAAGGGGAGGGGTCGGGGGAGAGGTGCATTGCATTTTCACCCCAAAAATGCTACTATGTGGTGTGCTTTGTAAATCAATATTTGAGATTTACAGGCATGCCTCGCACATTGCGAAAGCATTTGTGCAGGGGTTATCCACATTATAGTTTTGCGACTTCGGTTGCATATATACTATAATGTTTATATGTGTAATGCCTGACGGATTTTTTTCCGTTTTGTCGTGCACATGTCCATGGAGTGATCATTGAAAATTAAATAAATTGTTTTCGTTAATAAAAAACAAAACAATATATAGATTGATTTTTATATTTATTTTTCGCATTGCGATATGCGTAAAATTTTTATAATTATTATTCTCGTTTTCTTGATCAACGTTTATTTTGCAACTACCGAAATTGTTTTAAAAACCAATTTCGTTTAGTAACAAATTCGGGAGCGTTAATTAAGCTCCGGAATTTAAAATGCGCAACATATTAGTTTTGTCGAAATTAATTAATAGCGCATAGATCCACAGTGTATGAATAATTTAATTTCGTACGCTCGACGGTCACATTAAAAAAAATATGTTAAAAACAAAAATTGCGAAAGCAATTCTTGGATTTGTAGCAATGCTTATGTTGGTTGTTGGCTTTTCAGCTAATGCTTACACATTCACAGCTCCAAATCTAATGAAAGGTTCAACAGGCGAGGCTGTCAAACAGCTTCAAATGGTTTTGAACGCAACTCCTGCAACTCAAGTTGCTACATCGGGTGCTGGTTCTCCAGGAATGGAAACTATGTACTTCGGTGGTGCTACTAAAACTGCAGTGATGAAATACCAGACAGCTCATGGTCTTCCGTCAACAGGTCTTGTTGGTCCAATGACACGCGCTGTGTTAAATGGAACACAAGTAGTAGTACAAGGAAACTGTCCTACAGGATTCCACACAGTTACTCCTGTTGCTCCAACATTCGCAGCATGTGCTGCAGACGTTGCAAATCAATCAGGTCCTGTAACAGTAGCTATGGCTTCAGATAGCCCAGCTTCAGGTTCTGTTGTTTCTCCATCAACTGGTGCTGTATTTGCTAAATACACATTTACAGGTAATGGCACAGTTACTTCAATGAGTTTCAAGAGAACAGGTATTTCTTCAAATACTTCTCTCACAAACATCTATCTTTATGATGGGGCAACTCGTTTGACAGATGGATTTTCATTGAATTCTGACAATACAGCAACATTTGCTAATATCAGTGGTCTATTTACAGTTTCAGGCACACGAACAATTTCAGTGGTTGCTGATGTAACAGGCTCTGATTACAGTATTGGTCTAGATCTTACAAGTATCACTTCAGGTGGCGTAGTTTCACCTGTTAGTGTTGTAGGAAATGTTCAATATGTTGCAGTAGTTTCAAACCCAGCTACAGTAGACTTTGGAACTGTAACACCTACAGGTGGTTCAATTGACCCAGCTCATGATGTTGTAGTATTCAATAGTAATGTAAACGTTGGTACACGTGATGTTACTCTTACACGTTTGGCGATGCGTCAAATTGGTTCAGTTAACACAAGTGATATTGCTAACTTCCGTCTTATGATTGATGGTACAACAGTATCAACTGTTGCTACTATGGACATGAACGGTTATGTAACATTTGCTCTTGCTACACCAAAAGTTCTTACAACAGGAACACGTGTGTTTAAAGTTCTTGCAGATGTTAATGCTGGATCATCACGAACATTCCAATTCTCAATCCGTAACAAGACAGATATTGGTATAATGGATACACAATACAATGCAGGAGTTGCTGCAACATTTAATTCAAGCAACTTCCCAGCAAGTTCAGTAGCTGCAACTTCAATCAATTCTGGCTCAGTCACAGTACAAAAAGCTTCTGATTCAACGTCAGGAAATGTTACTTTGAATGGCCACGATGTTGTTCTTGCTCGTTACAGTTTGACAACATACGGTGAATCTCTAAAGATTGAAACAATCTTGGCTGGATTTACTTCTTCAAACGGTAGTGTTGGTTCACTTCGAAATGGCCGTATTATGATAAACGGTTCTCAAGTTGGTTCAACAGCTACACTTTTGAAAGTAGGTTCTGGTGGAACTTCGTTCACAACAAATTACACACTTGCAGCTGGTCAACCTGCTACTCTTGAAATTCGTGCAGATTTGTACGACAACGATGGAACAAATGATCTTGCTATAAGTGATACAGTAACTGGCCGATTGATGGTTCCAGGTTCTGCGAACACACAACGTTTGTCATCACTTGGTTACATAACAGTCCCTGCTTCTTACTATGATGGAAATGCTTTGAGTGTCCAATCTGCTGCATCTTTGACAATGGCAAAGACTTCAACATATAGTGCACAAACAACAGCTGTTCCTCAAACTCAGTCATACAAGGTTGCTTCTTACTCTTTGAGTGGAAACAATGTTGAAGACGTAAATCTTGATACAGTTTCAGTAGATTTCACTGCTGTTTCTGGAACAACATTTACATCAGCTGATCTTACAGATGTAACTCTAAAGATTGACGGTACAGTTATAGGTTCACCAAAATCAACAGTAACTGCAACTGGTAATTCTTACTCAATCACAAAAGTTCTTCCAAAGAATGGAACAATGAATATTGAACTATGGGCAACTATTGGTTCAACAATCACTGCAACTAATTCGATTAAGGCAACTACGACAGTTTCTGGTGTTGGTGCTTCATCTTCAGTAGCTTCTTCAACAGGAGCAGTTGATGGTCAAGTAATAACAGCAAACTCCGGTTCAATTACAGCTACAACTGATGCTTCACGACCTGATGCATCTATGAATGATGATTCTGGTACAAAGACAATGGCTGCATTTAAATTTGCTGCCGTTACAGATTCTTACACAGTTACAGATCTTACATTTACAGTTGCTGATGTAACTACTGTTTCTCAAATGAGTCTATATGATGGAACAACTCTTATTGCTCAAAAGACTGCAGCAGGAACAACAACCTTCAGCGGTATTTCATGGCCAATTCCAGCTGGTACATCAAAGATTCTTACAGTTAAATTGGATCTTGGTACAGTTGGTGTAGGTAATGGTTCAACTGGTGCTTCAACACTTGTTACATTGACTTCAGGTCTTGCAACAAATGGTGCTGGTACAAATGCTGCGATTACACAGAGTAATCCTGCAGGTACTGCACAATACACATTCAAGGCTATTCCTACTCTAACAACAGTTACACTTCCTACTACATCACTTGTAGCTGGAACAAATACTCTTGCTAAGTTCTCAGTAAATACAAATGGTACTGGAACAGTAGGATGGAACAGAATCGTATTAAACGTAACAAAGACTGATCATCCAACTCTATCAACATTCACACTTTGGAATGCTGATTCGAATACTCAAATTGCCGGTACATTTATAGTACATGACACTGCAAACGTAGCTTCTTGTATTGCAACTGACGGTAGTGGAGATACTTGCCGCCTAGGATTTGTTCCTGGAACAGAACAACAAGTTTCTGGTTCAGTAAACTATGTTCTTAAGGCAACAGTTGGAGGTGCTCTTGCAACAGCAGACTATGTAAGTACAACTATCCCATCAAACACTGCGTCATTTGTGGCTTCAAACACATATTCGACAATTGCGGGTAGTCCATCAACATACACAAACTATGGAACAACTCCATCATTTGTATGGTCTGATGTTTCAGCTGCTAGTCACGATACTACAACATCTGACTGGTCAACTGATTACCTAGTTCGCTCATTGCCACTTGATTCACAAACTCTTACAAAATAATAGTTTAGGCTTCATGTAGTAATAGTTTCTCGATTCTTAAAATTGAAAGTCTGGTTGACTTAAATCACCAACAAAAAAGCACCCTTCACCGGGTGCTTTTTTGCTTGCCAAAAATTAAAATACCCTCGTGTTGAAGTTTGACTTCAACAAAAAGTAATTAAAAACTGTTGAAGTTTGACTTCAGTGGTGATAATATTTATGTATATGAGAAAAGAACAATTTGGTGTTGACTCTATAATTCATGTTTATAATCGTGGAAATAGAAAACAAAAAATAGTAATAGATGATAATGATCGGTGGCATTTTTTACAGATACTTTTTTATTTTAATGACGAATTTTCTCCAGTGAATCCATTCCGCACACTAAGGGAACTGTTGAAGTTTGACTTCAGCAGTAAACTTATCTGGCCAGATGAATGGCCAGAAAGAAATAAACTTGTAAATATTGTAGGTTTTTCATTGAAAGATAATCATTTTCATTTAATTATTCAGGAAATTAAAGAAGGAGGAACAACAAAATTTATGAGGAAGTTTGGTACTGGAATGACAAATTATTTTAATACAAAATATAAAGAAAGAGGAAAACTTTTTCAGGGTTCATATAAAGCAAGATTGGTTGATACAGATAATTATTTAAAATATTTAAGTGTATATGTTCAAGTAAAAAATGTTATTGAAATGTATTCGGGTGGGTTAGAAAATGCAATTTTAAATTTTGATCATGCTTATCAATTTGCAATAGATTATAAATACGGAAGTCTTGGTTCACAAATTTTACAAAATCTTGAAACAGATAAAATTCTTGATAATCACATACTGGTTGATCTTTTTAAAAGTGGAGAGTATAAAAAATTTTCAAAAGAATGTTTAACATTTGTAATTTTTGATGAAAAAAAATCTCAACTTGTATATTAGTTGTTGAAGTCAAACTTCAACGGAAACTTCAACAGAATACATATGTCCGCCTATGGGGAAATGCATGCGGTTTTCGGTAGAAAACCGCATGCGTAGTTTACCAGTTTGTATTACGTTGATATAATTAATCAATGAAAGATTTTGATAATTGGAACAAAGAAAAACAATATATAAATAACTTAAATCACCACCCCTACTGTGCTATTCGAGAAATATGGTGGTGTTCATTGGGAGTAAATGTGGGTGTTGAGATTGATGGAAAAAATGGAAAATTTGAAAGACCAGTTCTAATTTTGAAATATTTAAATAAAGACATGGTATTAGTAATACCACTTACAACAAAAAATAAAAATGATAAAAATCATATTCAAATTGAAATGGAAGATAGGGTTTCTTTTGCAAAGATTTCCCAATCTAGAGTTATTAGCACGAAGAGACTTTTAAGAAAGATAGATATGTTGCCAGAGGGGGAATTTGTGGAGGTCAAGAAAAAATTTATAGAATTTCTTTCATAAACATCGAAACCCCCTTGCGGGGGTTTCTCGGAGGCCGAAGCCGTCAATACATATATAATATATTTTTTAAATTAATTGTCAACTGTTTAAAATCCGCACAAGTCAGGCTTGTGCGAAGGAAAATACATATGTCCGACCTATGGGGGAACTGCGTGCGGTTTTCGGTAGAAAACCGCACGCTGGATTATTTATTTTTGTAAATTATCATAGTGTTGATATAATTAATCAATGAAGGATTATATTAACTGGAATAAAAAGAAAATTCAAATTGACGAAATAAAAAACAGACCATTTTTTCACGAAAGAGAAATTTGGTTTTGTCATCTGGGTGTTAATGTTGGGTTTGAGCAAGATGGTTCAAATGATGAATTTTTAAGACCTGTTGTTATTGTGCGGAAGTTTAATAACAGTATATTTTTGGCAGTTCCACTAACTCGAACAAATAAGAAGAATCAATTTTATTTTCAGTTTATTTTTAATGAAAATGAAAAAAGTACAGCTATTTTATCTCAGATCAAGCTTATTGATGGTAGACGATTAAGTTATAAAATTGGTGATATTTCAGAAATAGATTTTATTGAACTAAAGAAAAAACTCAAGGCTTTGATACCTTGAGTTTTTTCCATTTATACCTCCACCAAAGGTGGAGTCGGGCCGAGGCCATTTGTATTTACACTTTATCAAATAGCAAAGATAAAGTCAAAGTTTCTCGATTCTAAATCGAAAGTCTGGTCGACTCAAATCACCAACAAAAAAGCGGTAGGCAAGACCTACCGCTAAAATCCGCACAAGTCAGACTTGTGCGAAAGGAAAATACATATGTTCGACCTATGAGGAATTGCGTAATATCTATTTTGTGTGGTATAGTAATGATATGAATACGTTGATAAAAAAAATCAATATTGGAACCCTCGAGGATAAACCTGTGGTTATGATGTCTGCAGATATTTGGGAAAAAATGCAAGCAAAATTTCTTGAAATGCAGGAGGATTTAGAAATGTATACTTCTAAGACATACAAGAAGAGTATTACTCGCGCAAGAAATTCTAAGAAATTTTTTACTAGTTCTGAAGCACGTAAAAAACTAGGTTTATAATATATGCGTTATCTTATTACCGAAGAAGGTATAAGAACTTTGTTGCAATTGCCAAAGTCTGTGCAAAGAAAAATTCTAGATAAATTAGATTATATTTTTGAAACCGAAAACCCGTTTACATACTCAAAAAAATTAAATCATTTTGAATATGGAGATTATCGAATGAGAATAGGGGACTATCGTGCATCGTTTGATTTAAAAAATAATACGGCATATTTTTTAAAGTTTGGACATCGCAAAGATTTTTATAAGAAATAAAGTTTCTCGATTCAAAATCGAAAGTCTGGTCGACTCAAATCACCAACAAAAAAGCACTCCGACCTAGGTCGGAGTGCTTTTTTTTGTGTAATATTTTTGATTAAAATACGGCTTTAGTTTTATAGGTCAAATTTATTATCAATTTAATTATTTAAATTTATGGGACAAAAAACTACAAATAGAACAGCATGGGCGATTATTGTTGTAGCAATTTTGGCAGTAGGGGCGTATTTGATATTTAATAAGTCAGCTGTAAATCCAGTAGCGACAGATAGTATTTCAGACAATACAAACACAGTAGCTGATACTATCACAAATCCAACCAATGAACCTGAATCTGTGCAGGATACATCGGGGCAGACAGGTGGTGTTGCGCCAGTGACTCTATCTTATGCAAATGCTTTGATAAAGTATGCAGACAGAAGGATCCAACTTAATGCAACTTGCCAAGCATATCCGTACAATGTTACATACAAAGACAATACAGGTATTATGATATACAACAGGTCTCCAAATACTCGCACAGTGAAGGTGGGAACGACATTTACTATAAAACCTTGGGGATTTAGGATAGTTGTTCTTCCTGATATATATCTAAAATCAAAGACTATTTTGGTAGATTGTGACAAAATGCAAAACGTAGCGACGATATTGGTCCAAGAGTAGTGTAATGGTTTTACTCAGTCTACTGCTTATCTATGTAAGTCTAAATTAACAAAAGGTCGAAATTATAATGTTTCTCTTATTAAATTAAAATTAAAAATTATATGAACAAAATTTCAAAGTTTACAAATCGTTTTATGAAAATAGCAGGAATTTCAATTGCAGCTCTTGCTCTTGTAATTCTCCCAGGTATTTCTCGTGCAGATACTCTTACTCGCAATCTTTCAGTTGGATCTACGGGTACTGAAGTTTCATCACTCCAAACATTTCTAGCAACTGACGCTACAATTTATCCACAGGGTTTAGTTACAGGATACTTTGGTTTCCTTACAAAATCAGCAGTATCAAACTTTCAAAGTAAAAATAGCCTAACTGCAGATGGAATCGTGGGACCAATGTCACGTAGTGTTATAAATCAACAAATGATAAATGGTATGGGTGGAAATTCTCAAGCCCCAATGATTTCAGATGTAATTATAAACACAACTAACTCTGGTGCAATGGTAAACTGGACTACAAACGAAGGTGCAAAAGGAGTTGTTTATTACAGTACAAGTCCACTTTCAACTTATGAACACGAAAATTCAGTAGACATAAGTGGCAGTACAGCAATGACTGATTCAAGTCTACGCACAACACAAAATATTTCAGTACAAAATTTGCAATCAAATACAACTTATTACTACATGATCTATACTACTGATCAAGCAGGAAATGTAAGTGTAACAATCCCAGCAACTTTCCACACTTCAAATTAAGTAAGTAGTGGTATTAAAAACCGTCACGACTTTGGTCGCGGCGGTTTTTATATTATAATATGAGGATGTACACAAAGCACTTTTTGAAAATTCTTGTCGGTTTTGTAGGGCTACTTTTACTTGGAATTATTGGCCTTTTTCTCATAAACAGTTACGACCCAAACAATACTGGTAATCCTGTGAACCCAGTAAATCTCAAGGCGAAATAAGTTGACTTTTGTATTTTATCGTGTAATATATCAATATACGCTGTAGACAGCAGGTATCCCGAGCGTTAGTCGAGGGAACAAATCCTGCCGAGGTTACTCAAAAATCATTTTTGATTTTGATACATCTGACCGCGTAGGTCGATTTTTTATTTTTATATTAAAAAATATTATGGCTCTTACAAAAGCAAAAAAAGTTGAACTAGTAGGCGAGCTTGATACTGCAATCAAAGGTGCAAATTCTTTGGTTTTTGTTTCATTTGATCGCTTGTCAGTTGCAGATGCAAACAGTCTCCGTAAAGATCTCCGTGGAGAATCTGTCGGTTATAAAGTTGCAAAAAAGACTTTGATGAAACGTGCTCTTGATGCTGGAAAGTTTGTTGGTGTAATGCCCGAACTTCCAGGAGAAATTGCTCTTGCTTACGGCACAGATGCAATCGCGCCTGCACGCGGAGTATACAACTTTCAAATGACACACAAAGACAATATAAAAATTGTCGGTGGAGTTTTTGAAGGAAAATATATGAACGCAGAAGAGATGATGGGAATTGCAACAATTCCTCCACTACAAGTTTTGCGTGGTATGTTTGTCAACGTTATCAATTCTCCAATTCAAGGTTTGGTGCTTGCACTAAATGCTGTTGCCGAGAAGAAAAGTGCTTAATTATTAATTTTGTTATTACGCAACAATTATTTTTTTACTCGCGCTTAACCCTCTCTACGGGGGCTCCGACGCGACTCGTAAAAAAGTAATTGTTGCTCATAGAAATTTATGGAAGAAACAAATGTAAATGTAGAAGTTCCAGCAAAGTTCAAGGCAATCGTTGATGCAGTAGAATCAATGTCAGTTCTTGATTTGCACGAATTGGTTAAATTATTAGAAAAGAAATTTGGCGTTTCTGCTGCAGCAGTTGCTGTAGCTGGTCCTGCTGCAGGTCCTGCTGTTGAAGAAAAAGATTCTTTCACAGTAGTTTTGGCTGGTGCAGGTGAACAAAAAATTGCAGTTATGAAAGTTGTCAAAGAAGCTCTAGGTCTTGGTCTTAAAGAGGCAAAGGACTTAGTAGATGGTGCTCCTTCAACACTTAAAGACGGTTTGAAGAAAGCAGAAGCTGACGAACTTAAGAAAAAGCTTGAAGAAGCTGGTGCAAAAGTCGAGCTTAAGTAAGCGAGATACTGAGCTTGTCGAAGTATAGATTTTACTCAATAGCAAAAAACACCCCTTTTGGGGTGTTTTTTGCTATAATGCAGAAATGAAAAAAATAGCATTATTGTCAGTTTATAATAAAGAGGGAATTGTGGATTTTGCACACGAGCTAGTGGCCCTAGGTTGGGAAATAATTTCTTCCGGAGGAACTTCAAAAGCTCTTGTTGATGCAGGAATTTCTGTGACAGATGTTTCAGATATTACTGGAATGAAAGCAATATTAAGCCACAGAGTAGTGACACTTCACCCAAAAATTCACGGTGGACTTTTGGCTTTAAATACTCCAGAGCATTTAGCAGAACTTGAGAAATATGAAATTCCTTGGATTGATATGGTTTGTTGTGATCTGTATCCATTAGCAGAAGAAATTGAAAAAGTAAATTCTACACGTGAATCAGTAATTGAAAAAACAGATATGGGAGGACCTGCAATGACGCGCTCAAGTGCAAAGGGTGGAAGAATTACAATTTGTGATCCAGCTGATCGACCACTCGTGATTGATTGGCTAAAAGCAGGTGAACCAGATCGTGAAATTTTTATACAGAATCTTTCAGCAAAAGCTGAATATATAATTTCAAAATATATATTCACTTCTGCGAAATATTTAAGTAAAGGTACGTACGAAGGATTTATTGGTGAGAAAATTGCAGAATGTAAATATGGAGAAAATGCATACCAGACACCAGCTGGAGTTTATTCGGTAAATAACTGTGACCCACTTTCTGTAGAAAATTTTAAATTAATTTCAGGTACGGCTCCTTCATACAATAATTATTGTGACCTAGATAGGATGCTCACAACCATTACGCATATCGCCGGAGGGTACGATGTGAACTATGGGAAAGTTCCGAAAATTGCAATTGCTGTAAAACATGGAAATGCTTGCGGTGCGGCGGTCGGAGAAAATGAAAAAGAAGTTTTGGAAAAAATGATAATGGGAGATCCTCGAGCAATTTTTGGTGGACTTGTGATGACAAATTTTCCAATAGACGAAGGTCATGCAGAGAGTTTGCTTTCGTACAATATGCCAGAAGGGGTTCGAAGAATTCTCGACGGAATTATTGCACCAGATTTTGCTGAAAGTGCGATTGCAGTATTAAAAAGAAAAGGTGACAAATGTCGTTTTCTTGCAAATGAAGCTCTATTAAATTTAACAAAAAATTCTCTCGACAAGACACCACGTTTCCGTTATGTGCGTGGAGGATTTTTTATGCAACCAAATTATTCTTATCTTTTAGATTTGAAACAAACAGAACTTGCAAAACATGGAAGTGCGACAGAGGCGCAAGAGCGCGATATGATTTTATCTTCAGCAATTGGTCACACTTCAAATTCAAATACTATTGCCTTGGTTCGCGAAGGACAGCTCATAGGTAACGGTGTCGGACAGCAAGACCGAGTCGGAGCTTGCGGACTTGCTATATCGAGAGCAGTTGGTGCAGGTCACAATACTCAGGGAGCAGTGGCGTACAGTGATTCTTTTTTCCCATTTCCAGATGCACCAGAAGTCCTAATAAAAAATGGTATTTCAGCAATATTTTCTACAAGTGGTTCGGTCAATGATGTGAAAGCTATCGACGTTTGCGCAAAGGCAAATGTGCCACTTTACCTCATTCCTGACACTTTGGGAAGGGGCTTTTTTGGTCATTAATTTAGTGCTATAATACCCCCATGGAAACACTCGGAAAACTATTCGGCGGCACGGGACAAGTCAAAATAATGCGACTTTTTTTACTTAATCCTGAGGCGCCTTTTACTACAAAAGAAGTGGCATATAGAAGCAAGGTTACAATTTCTCTAGCCCGCAAAGAGATAAACGGTTTGATTGGCGCAAAATTTTTGAAAAAGAAAAGTGGTGCAAAATCTGTAACATTTATTTTAAATCCCACTTTCCCATATTTAGTACAAATGCGCAGTCTTTTGATTGATGCAAATATTTTGAAAGGTGATGAAATTGCTCGAAGATTTAAAAATGCTGGAAGAATAAAACTCCTCGTTATTTCTGGAATATTTATAAAAGATCCTGAAAGTCGTGTAGATATTTTGATAGTAGGAGAGAATCTTATCAAAAGTAAAATCGACAATGCAGTACGACTTCTTGAATCTGAAATTGGAAAAGAACTTTCTTATGCGACATTTGAAACTCCTGACTTTTTGTATCGTTTAAGTATGTACGACAAGCTTGTTTGCGACATACTAGACTTTCCTCATGAGCGTGTTATAGAGGGTATAAAGTTATCCACATACGCCTTAAAAAAAAGCTAGAAATTGGTATAATAGATACAGTACTTTGGAAGGTCGAACTTTAAGGGTATCAATTATCAGTAATTATTAATATTCAATATATATGTTGATTCAACAATGGGGTGATGTCTTTACAGCTTCTCTCCAAAATCTTTGGTTCGGATTTATTGGCTTTATGCCAAGTTTGCTCCTAGCCATTATTATTTTCTTGCTAGGTTGGTTCGTAGGGTCGATCATTGGTGAGGCTATCAATAAAGCAATCACTGCTCTCAAGGTAGACAATCTTGCAGCAAGCATTGGAGCAGAAAAGTTTTTTGCTCGCGCTGGAATGAAGCTTTCAATCGGTGGTTTTATCGGAGGTTTGGTAAAGTGGTTTTTAGTAATCGCTTTCCTTATTCCATCTCTTGAGCTTTTGAAGATGACTTACGTAACAGAATTTTTGCAAGGTGTTGTACTTTCATACCTTCCACACGTAATTGCTGCAGCATTAGTTCTAATCGTTGCAACTCTTGTTGCTGACACAATGGCTAAAATCATTGCTGGTTCTGCAAAGGGTGCAAATCTAAAAGGCGCAGACTTTTTGGGTACAATGACACGTTGGGCAATTTGGATTACAGCTTTTGTAATCGCTCTTGATCAACTTTCAATTGGTGCTCAATACGTCAATATCATTTTCGAAGGTCTAGTGGCAATGCTTGTTATTGCTGGAGGTCTTGCTTTTGGTCTTGGTGGAAAAGATGCTGCATCTCGCACTATCGAAAAAATCAAATCAGATATCGGTCACGGAAACTAAATATTCAATATTTAAATTTCACCAAAAAGCCCTCCGACCTAGGTCAGAGGGCTTTTTGTATGGAGCTCAAACCCATCCGCCCTTCGGGCACCTTCCCTTATCAGGGAAGGCAACTGCTGACGAGTTTTTGTTTTGCTTTAAAGGCAACGTTTGGTATACTTTAACTATGTTGAGTTCGCTTACAAACCTTAATGCATTGGGAGAAATAAGTAAAGATATCGGACAAATTTTTTTCGCCTCCGTTTTTCTTACAAGTATTACGGGTGGTAACGTGAACTATTTTACTGTTATTTTAGGACTTTTTTTATCAATTGGATTTTGGTCGGTTTACTTGATAACTAGAAAATATTAATAATTAATTATGAATACAAATGTTATGATAAATATATATATATTGGGAGCCCTTCTTCTTATTGCGATTATACTTTTAATAATTGCGGGAAAGAAGACTCAAGGAAAATAAAGATGCTGTAATTTTCTGCAAAAGCCCTCCGATCTAGGTCGTGGGGCTTTTTGCATGGCTGTAAGATTGGTGGTTTATATGCGTCTTAGTATAGGTACAGTTATTATTAAGGTTTATTAATCATTAAATTATATGAAAAAATTAAGTATCGGTTTTTTAATAGCATCTTTCCTTTTTATGGGATTTGGTGCTCAGTATGCAAGTGCAGGTTTTACAAAAGTATCTTTGCCACCGCAAATAATACATTCACAACCAACTCCAAATTGGTTTTATTCCACTATTAATTCCGCGTATGGAAATCAAAATACGACATCAAATAATAGTCATTATGTTATTGCAAAATATTTAATTACAAACGCCGCGTCAGAACCAGTGCGTCTGACAAATTTGAAACTTGATGCAACCTTGGTTGGAGTCAATGCAACAAACTTTACAAATGTTACATTCTACAATCCAGGTGCAAACTCAAACTACGCCGCTCCGTACAATCCTTCATCATTTCCATACAATGAAGCGATACCCGCAATTATTTTTGGATCACACGAAACTAAGCAAGTAGTAGTGTATGCTGATATTGGTGCAAATGTTTCCGGAAGTATTACTACAAATCTTACTCCTACTGGTATAGGTCAAAATACATTTACACTATTTACTCCACCATCTTCAACCGTTGGACAGACAATAACAATAAATAATATGTTGGAATGTAATCCAACAGTTCAACAGATTGCACTACCAAATACTATCTTGTCCGTTGGTATCCTAACAACTTCAGAATATTTATTTACAAATCCAGTTGGGCATAATGATTGTAAATTAAGTAGCATTACAATTCGAAGAATGCCATCAATTCATACAACATTTTCAATAGGGGACTTGGTTGTTGTTGATCCATTAACAAATACAACCTTAATACAATCTCCGACAATTGGAAGTTATCAAACACTTAATTTTACAACTCCGTGGATAATTCATGGTGGTACAGATGTAGGATTATTTGTAAAAACAAGATTTAATGGCACTCCTCAAATTGGAGACACCTTCCCGAGTTACTTTTCAGCAGTTAATATGACGGATGCATCTACTGCAATAACAGTAAATCCAATATTACCTGTAACCTGGCAAACACTTAACTTTTAAAAAATAGTAAATTGTTTTAATACAAAAAGCCCCAGAAAAGGGGCTTTTTGTATGGGTATTTGGCTTTTCCACAGGGTATGCCCAGAACCCCATTTGAGGGGTATTTAGGGGCTTGACTTTAATTTTGGCTTCGTATATACTAGCCACTACAGATATGAATAACAAAAAGCAAACAAATCTATCGTGAGGCGGTGAAATAAACGTTTAGTTTGTTTTACCCGCCGAGAGGCGGTTTTCTTTTTTTCAGAACGATCATTCATTAATAAATAAATCCTGTTGCACACAAAAATTATTTCTTCCAAAGTAAGAATTTATTTTTTATTTTGGTGGGTCTTTGAGCCGTGTGTAAACAGAACCTCGAAGTTTTTATTTTTTTCGCCAAGCGGTTGGTATCAGAGAAATAAAAACTTCGAAAAACGAAAATTGTGATTTTTAAATTTCCTAATAGGAAATTAAGAGCATATGGTGGATGCCTAGATTCTAAAAAGCGATGAAAGACGTAGCGTAGCTGCGATAAGCTTCGGCGAGGTGCTAGCAACCTTTGACCCGGAGATTTCTGAATGGGGAAACCCTATTTCGTAAACCGAAATAATCCTGAGAGTAATCGATGGAAGCGCACCCAGGGAAGTAAAACATTTCAGTACCTGGAGGAAAATAAAACAAGTCCGTAAGGACAACATTCTCTAAGTAGCGGCGAGCGAAAAGAGAGGAGCCCAAACCGTTTTGCTTTTCGCAAGAAAAGTCGAGCGGGGTTGTAAGGTGATATCTTAGTTTATTCTAGAAGAGTTACAAAGTAGAGTATTAACGGAAGTTGCTGGAAAGCAACGCCACAGAGGGTGATGGCCCCGTACGTGAAAATACTTCTATCTCTTTTGATATCATTCTTGAGTACTTCAAGACACGAATAGCTTGGAGGAATCCGCCGGAACTAACCGGCAAGGCTAAATATTTTTAGAAATCGATAGTGAACTAGTACCGTGAGGGAAAGGTGAAAAATAGCCCGATGAGGGCGGTGAAATAGATCTGAAACCATATGTTTACAAGGAGTCAGAGCGGACGTCGCAAGATGTTCCGCCATGGCGTGCCTATTGAAGAATGAGCCAACGAGTTAATGTGTGTTGCGTGGCTAAGATGTGAAATCATCTGAGCCGTAGGGAAACCGAGTGTTAATAGCGCGACAAATTAGTATCACACATTAGACCCGAAGCCAGGTGAGCTTGCCATGAGCAGGATGAAGTCCGTCGAAAGACGGATGGAGGTCCGAACCGGTTAGTCGTTCAACGCTATCGGATGACTTGTGGTAAGGAGTGAAAAGCTAATCGAACCTGGTAATAGCTGGTTCTCTCCGAAATAGCTTTAGGGCTAGCGCATAGTGTTCCTCTTGGGGGTAGAGCACTGGAAGGTTTCGACAGGGAGCAATCTCGCGAAACCTATCAAACTCCGAATACCGAGAGTCAAAAATTATGCAGTTAGAACACGGGGGCTAAGCTCCGTCGTTCAAAAGGGAAACAGCCCAGATCTCTAGTTAAGGTCCCTAAATATATACTAAGTGCATCTTAAGGATGTGAAATTTCTCAAACAATGAGGATGTCGGCTTAGAAGCAGCCATCATTTAAAGAAAGCGTAACAGCTCACTCATCTAGAGATTTTGCGCCGTAGATAATCGGGGCTAAGTATATTACCGAAACTGAGGGTCCTTCGATTCGATATTGCATATCTCACTCAGGATAAATTTTCCATTATTAATGGGAGTTTACCCCGAGCGAGATGAGGTATGCATCATCGAGTCGAGGGGCGGTAGGAGAGTATTCCACTCTGCGTTGAAGCGGAAGGCGTGAGCCACCGTGGAGCGTGTGGAAGTAAGAATGTTGGCACAAGTAACCGCAATCTAGGTGAGAGCCCTAGACGTCGAAAGATCAAGGTTTCCTTGGCGATGGTGATCAGCCAAGGGTTAGTCGGGCCTAAGGGGATGGCAAATGCCGCACCCGATGGACACATGGTTAATATTCCATGACTTCATTTATATGCGATGAGATGACGAATTGTTGTATCTGTTGCTCATTATTGGATTTGAGTAATTGCTGTGAGGGTATTGCGCAGGAAAATCCACGCATTGTCTTAAATGACATATCCAAGCAGAGATTAAACTTTTGGGTTCGCCCAGAGGGATGACAGAGAGCATGATTCCGAGAAAAGTCTCTAAGCTCTAATATAAGTGAAACCGTACCGCAAACCGACACAGGTGATCAGGTCGAGTAGACCAAGACGAACGAGTGAGTGATCCCCAAGGAACTCGGCAAAAAATCAGCCGTAACTTCGGAATAAGGCTTCCCCTTTATTAATTTAAAGGGGCGCAGCGAAAGTTTCTCTGGCAACTGTTTATCAAAAACACAGCTCCCTGCGAACACGTAAGTGGATGTATAGGGGGTGACGCCTGACCAATGCCAGAAGGTCAAATATCGACGTTGATGGTAGCAATATTATTGGTGATTGATATAAGCCCTGGTGAATGTCGGCCGTAACTATAACGGTCCTAAGGTAGCGAAGTACCTTGTCGGGTAAGTTCCGACGCGCACGAATGGCGTAATGACTGGAGAGCTGTCTCGGGGATTAGCTCGGTGAAAATACAATACCGGTGAAGATGCCGGTTAAGTGCAGTTAGACGAAAAGACCCTAGAAGCTTTACTGTAACTTGATATTGAGTATGTTTTTTAACTGCGTAGCATAGATGGGAGAGGTTTGATGGTCACGATCTCGGTTGTGATCTACTCGTCAGTGAAATACCATTCTGTTAAGTGGCATATTCTAATCCTTACGGCAAAAACGTAAAGAGACAGTATCTGGTGGGCAGTTTTACTGGGGCGGTATCCTCCTAAAAAGTAACGGAGGACTTTATTAAGGTCAGCTAGGCGCGAATGGAAACCGTGCCGATAGTGTAATGGCACAAGCTGGCTTGACTGTGAGTCGTACATGACGAGCAGGTGGGAAACCAGAACATAGTGAACCGATGGATCGCTTTAGACGCGTCCGAAGATTAAGGGATAAAAGCTACTCTAGGGATAACAGGCTAGTTCCGCCTAAGAGTTCATATCGACGGCGGAGTTCGGCACCTCGATGTCGGCTCAGCATATCCTGGCGGTGGAGAAGCTGCCAAGGGTTTGGCTGTTCGCCAATTAAAATGCTACGCGAGCTGGGTTCAAACCGTTGAGAACATAATTTCTAAGTTCTAATATCTAATTTCTAAAAATGCGAATTTCTTAGACATTAGTAATTAGGAATTAGTCATTGTATTTTCGACAGTTTGAACCCGTTGAGGAAAAAGAAAACTGTTTTTAAAACTGAAATTCAACCATACTAAATGTTTTTAGTATCACGGCGGTCACATTTTGCTCAAGCATTATGTGAAGAAGCTGGGGTTTTCGGAGAAACCCTTCGACAAGCTCAGGGCAAGTCCTTGAATTTGTACGGGCAACACCGAGAAGAAATTTATTTTCTTTGTAGAGACTACAAACCAGCCATCCTGAATTTATTGAAGGATGATAGTATAGTCCGATCCCTCTAGAAATAGAGGTTATGCATTTGTAGATAAATGCATATATAAAACTGTTTGCGTGAGACAGGTTGGTCTCCTATCTACTGCACTCGTTGATTCTTGAGAAGATCTGCTTCTAGTACGAGAGGACCGAAGTGGACTGACCTCTGGTGTGTGGGCTGTCGTGCCAACGGCAATGTCCAGTAGCTATGTCGGGAATGGATAACCTCTGAAAGCATCTAAGAGGGAAGCCAGCTTCAAGATTAGGAATCGTTTGAGAAACGTAAGAGATGATTACGTTGATAGGCACTAGGTGTAAGCGCAGTAATGCGTTCAGCCGAGGTGTACTAATAGTTCGATTCCTATTAGGAAATTTGAAAATCACACTCATTATTTATATAATGAGCAAAAATATTCGTTGAGGAAATTAAAATCCTCTTTTGTTTCTTCCCATAATCGTGGGAAGTTAGTATTCAGTTTTATGTTTTGGTGGTTTAACGCTAGGGTCACACCTTTTCCCATTCCGAACAGAGAAGTTAAGCCTAGTAGTGGCGATGATAGTCTTTTAGGCAAAAGTAGCTAGCCGCCAGAACATAGTACTGAATTAAAATCTAAAATATAGCCAGACAAAAAATCTGGTTTTTTGTGTTATCTAAAATTAATATACCACCCCCCTGACCCCCTCCTAATTTAGGAGGGGGTTTACTGTGCATTAATTAAAAATAGTTGTATAATTAATTTTATGCAAACATCAAAATTTGATCGAGTGGTAAAAACTTTATTTTTAAGTTTGATGGTCATTGGACTAGCCGCGGGTATTTTGCGTGGTATGCAAGTACAAAATCAAATTCAAGCGAATACAATTTCTGCAAATCAAAATGTAAATTTGAGTAAATAAAACTTTATTAACTAATTTAAAATCATATGCAAAATAATTCAAAAATAAATACAGCATTGTTATCAATTATCATCGTTCTTCTTTTGGTCGGAATATATTTAATGGTTACAAAAAAAGAAACTCCAAATGAGTTGGGACAAGTTACCCCAGGTCCGCAACTAAATACAACAGATAATACACAGAATACTCAAAACAACACTCCGCCAGTTACACCACCAGAAAATAATAACCCAGTTGTGCCAGCGGGTTGGTCTATGGTTTCAGAAAACGGAATGAGTGCTACTATACCTGCAGGATATTCTCATAATACAGAATTTGCTCGAGCTGCAGGATTTAATGCTGTTACACTTAATATAGGCTCTGGCAATAAACTCGTTGTCAGTATTTACAAATGGAACAATCAAGTACTTTTTAATGAATCTGTACCACAAGGAGTATCGAGCGACTATACACTAATAAATAATAACTATCAGATAAGTGGACTAACTGGGAAATATTATCAAAGAAGCACAGCAATTGGTGGAGGGAATTTAATTGTTGTACCTTCAAAATTAGTTGTTATTGATATTCAGCCAGCTTCATTTATAGGTGTTCCTCAGGCAATTATTGATCAAATTGTGGCTTCTATCAAACTCTAGTTTTCCGACTGAGCTTATTTTTGCTATGATATAGTATATGGCACTTACGTGGGCGGGGAAGAGACAATTGACGGTAATGGGAATAATTTTTGGAGCAATTTTGATTGTGGCTTCTTTTTATATTATTCCAGCTGTGACAAAAGCACCGACGTGCTCTGACGGTGTGCAAAATGGTACAGAGACAGGGGTAGACTGTGGAGGAAAATGTCCGACTTTTTGTGCATTTGAAGTGACAAAGCCAATAGTGCTTTGGTCACAAGCATTTCCAGTTTCCGATACAGTTTACAATTTGGCTGCTTATGTAGAAAATCAAAATACAAATGCTGCAGTAAATTCTATTTCATATAATTTTAAAATTTATGATTCAAATTATGTATTTATTGCCGAGCATGCAGGTAGTGCTTTTATTCCACCAAAAGGAAATTTTGTAATTTTTGATGCAGGAGTATATGTAGGAAATAGAATTCCAGTTCATACAAAATTTGAATTTACATCTTCTCCAAATTGGTTGAAAGTCTCGCAAGCGACTATGGACAAGATTCCAGTTCTAACTGTTTCAGACCAAGATCTGACAAACGTAGGGACAATTCCTACACTTGTGGCAAAAGTTTCAAATCATTCAGTATATACAGTAAATGACGTTGCCGTAGTAGCCATCCTGTCAGGTGATGATGGAAATGCAATTGGTGTTTCTCAAACTACGATTGATACATTGAATGCAAATGATTCAAAACAAATATTTTTTACTTGGCCAAAAGCTTTAAATGGCGTCGTGAAAAAAATTGATATAATTCCAAAATTCGATTATTCATCGATAAAATTCTAAATGTTTGTAAATATTTCAAAAAAAATAGATTGGCTTTTGCTTTTATTTTTGGCGCCAATCCTTTCCGCAGGGCTTGTCACAATGAAGTCTTTTCAATCGACAGGGGACACACATTTTTTTACTAGACAATTGGTTTGGATTTTAATTTGTTTTGGTGTTTTTTTTGTATGTTCCGTAATGGATTTTCGTTTTCTAAAAAGAAGATATGTTTTACCTACAATTTATCTAATTTGTTCTGGACTTTTAGTTTTGGTTTTTATTGCTGGCCACACGGCAAATGGCGCAAAAAGCTGGTTTTCTATAGCTGGAATTGCTTTTCAGCCTTCGGATATAATGAAATTGGTTTTAGTAATAATGCTTTCAAAATATTTTTCTCGCCGTCATGTGGAAATTGCAAATTTTAAACATATTATAATTTCAGGTGTATATGCACTCATACCTTTCGGCTTAATTTTAATTGAACCAGACTTTGGTTCTGCTATAATTATATTTTTTGTGTGGCTTGGAATGATACTTTTTTCCGGTATTTCAAAAAAACATTTATTAATTGTTTTTGCTGTTGGGGCTAGTGCATTTTTAGTTCTCTGGAGTTTTGTTTTTCATCCTTACCAAAAAGAAAGAATTTCAAATTTCCTAAATCCAATGTCGGACATTCACGGTACGGGTTACAATTCATATCAGGCAACGATTGCTGTCGGGTCAGGAAAATTGTTAGGTAAAGGAGTTGGTTTTGGTACCCAGTCACGTTTACAATTTTTACCTGAATATCAGACTGACTTTATTTTTGCAGCTTATGCAGAAGAATGGGGTTTTGTTGGTGTTTTACTACTTTTTGTTTTTTTCGGCTTATTTTTATGGCGAATACTATTCAATGCAATGCACGGAGCAACAAACTTTGAAATACTTTTTGGTGTTGGACTTGCAGTCTTGTTTATGAGTCACGTAATTGTTAATGTAGGTATGGTTATTGGGCTGTTGCCGGTGACAGGAGTCACCTTGCCTTTTATGAGCTATGGAGGGTCACATTTATTAACAGAATTTGTCGGACTTGGAATTTTAATGAGCATGCGTAGATATGCCAGAGCGACGCACCGTGACAATATGCGCAATGAATTTTTAGGAATATAATTTTATGCAAGAAACAAATATTATCAATGGTAGAAAAATGAGAGATGCTATTTTAGCAGACCTGAAACTTGAGGTGGCAGAATTATCTTTTCAGCCTTGCTTTGTGGATGTACTAGTTGGTTCCGATGGACCTTCTGCTCAATACGTTGGAATGAAAAATAGAATAGCAGAAAGTATTGGTATAAAAACTGTTCATGCAGCTTATCCAGAAAATATTTCAACTGACGACTTAATTTTAGAAATAGAAAAATTAAGCAAGCTTCCACATATGTGTGGGCTTATTGTTCAACTTCCGCTTCCAGCATCAATCGATACAAAAAAAGTTTTAGACGCAATACCTCCACATATAGATGTCGATGCGACAGGGGAGGAAAATAGCCTACTTTTTTATGAAGGAAAATACAGATTTTTATTTCCGACTGCTGCAGCAATTATTGAAATTCTCGATTCTACTGGTGTCGCGCTCAATGGAAAAAAGATTGTTGTAATTGGTCAGGGGAAACTTGTCGGAACTCCTGTTACTTTTTTGCTAAAATCTCGAGGACTTCATGTCGAAACTGTAGTAAAAGAAACAATAAATAAAGATGAAATAATAAAAAATGCTGATGTGATAATCACCGCAGTTGGAAAAGCAAAATTAATTATGGGTGAAATGATTAAAAAAGGAGTAATAATAATTGATGCTGGTACTTCTGAATCAAAAGGAGGAATTGCAGGTGATGTAGATTTCGAAACTGTAAATTGTATTGCTGGGTATTTATCTCCTGTACCGGGTGGGGTAGGGCCGATGACTGTGGCAGTACTTATGAAGAATGTAGTTTTATCAGCTAAACGTATCACTTAATAGTTGGACTACTGGGCTCATTGAGTAGTCCAACTATTAAGTACAACATATTTATGAATATTTCAATATTTCACTTTTTAAATAATTTAACAGTTAATAATAGTTTTTTTTCTAATTTGGCAATTTTTATTGCTACGACTTTTGGTATTTTGGTTTTAATCTTTACTTTTATATTTTTTGTATATAAAAAAGATGTTCGGGCATTATTTTTAGTTTTCGGCACCACAGCTACTGCATGGATTGTCACAAAAATTTTAAAAACAATTTTTCATATGCCAAGACCATTTATAAATTTGACCGATATGCATGCATTTATAATGTCCGGTGGTTATGATTCTTTTCCCTCAAATCATGCGACCGTTTTTACGGCTCTTGCTGTAGCAACTTTCTTTTTTTATAAACGTTTTGGTTTTTTATTAATGTTTTTTGCCTTACTTATAGGACTTAGTAGGGTAGTAGTAGGGGTGCATTTTCCGACTGACATATTGGCTGGATTTTTAGTGGGTTTTGGGGTAGCTTATTTTGTCCACCGATGGAGGAATCTTATACTTGCGAAAATGCCTAAAAACCTATAGAATGCTTCCCATATGTGGAAAACAAGAATAACAGCATTACTTATATTATTGATAGGCGTCGGAGTCGCTTATTTCGTTTATTCATCTGAGCCAAAGCTCAATAAGACACCTCATCACGTAAAGACCCCAGCGATGTTTACTCATTCGCCTTTTCGTCTAGGTCTTGACCTTTCTGGTGGAAGTCACCTTATTTACCAAGCAGATGTGTCCAAACTTTCATCTTCACAGGTGAAGGATTCAATGTCCGCACTTCGCGATGTTATCGAACGCCGAGTGAACTTGTTTGGAGTATCAGAACCAGTTGTACAAGTAGAGGACAGTGGTTTTATTTCTGGAAATATTGGTGAAAGACTTATTGTTGATTTGCCAGGAGTTACAGATGTAAATAAAGCTGTGACAATGATTGGTCAGACTCCACTTCTCGAATTCAAAACAGAAAATCCAAATCCAGATAAAAATGCTGTTCAAAATGCAACTGTTGGAAAAGATGGAAAAGTTGTCATTGATGCAAATAGTTTTTATGCAAATAAATATATTGCTACCGACCTTACTGGTCGCTATCTCGATCACGCTGCTTTGGAATTCAATCAAAATACAGGTGAGCCTATCGTATCTTTAGTTTTCAATGCAGATGGAGCAAAACTCTTTGAAGATATCACAAAAGCAAATATTGGAAAATCTGTAGCAATATTTTTAGATGGTTCACCAATTTCTACTCCAGTTGTACGTGAAGCAATTTCTGGCGGTCAGGCACAAATTTCAGGAAGCTTCACTCCAGACGAAGCAAAACAACTTGTTGGTCGCCTAAACTCAGGAGCTCTTCCAGTTCCAATATCTCTCATTTCAACTCAAACAATCGGTGCAACTCTTGGAGCAAAAGCAATCAATGCTGGCGTGAAAGCTGGAATCATTGGCCTTCTTGTTATCGCACTCTTTCTTATTTTTTGGTACCGTTTTCCTGGACTCATTGCTGTCATCGCACTTTCAATTTACATTGCAATAATGCTTGCATTGTTTAAGCTCTTCGGTGTCACTATCACAGCTCCTGGTATTGCTGGTTTTATTATTTCCATCGGTATTGCTGTGGATGCAAATGTTCTTATTTTCGAACGTATCAAAGAAGAAATTCGTTTGGGTCACAAAGTTGCAGATGGCGTTGCGCAAGGATTTTCTCGAGCGTGGTCATCTATTCGCGATTCCAACATTTCAAGTTTCATTACAGCAATAATTCTTTTCTGGTTCGGAACATCTCTAATCAAAGGATTTGCTTTGACACTTATGATGGGAGTTTTGGTTTCAATGTTCTCAGCTATCACTGTCAGCCGAATATTTATTCGTGCAAGCAATTTCTGGAAAGAAGGTAAGGTCGCAAGATTTTTATTTAGTTCAGGTTTCAGCAAATAAATTATATGTTTATCATCAATCATAAAAAAATATTTATCGGAATTTCAGTTGCTCTTGTTTTGATTTCTGTAATTTTCATTTCAACTTTTGGTTTGAAATTGGGAATTGATTTTAAGGGTGGAGCAATAATGGAAGTTGCTTATACTACCACAGCTCCAGATACAGTCACTTTACAAAATGCAATCAAGCCTCTTGACCTAGGTGGTGCATTGGTTCAGCCAACAGGGGACACAGGCTATATCATAAAGACTCGTGACCTTACAGAAACAGAAAGAAGTAATTTATTGAAAGCACTTTCTTTGGACAATAAATATACGCTTGAAGAAAAGAGTTTTAACTCCATTGGTCCGTCAGTCGGAAGTGAATTAAAACGTAAAGCAATCATTGCTATCATTTTGGTTTCACTTGCTATCATTATTTTTATTGCTTTTGCTTTCCGAAAAGTTTCAAAACCAGTTTCATCTTGGAGATACGGTTTCATTGCTATTGTGACTTTGCTTCACGACGTAATGATTCCAATAGGAATTTTTACTGTGCTTTCGCATTTCTACGGCGCTGAAGTTGATACACTTTTCGTAGTCGCTGTGCTTACCGTACTTGGTCTCTCTGTTTCTGATACTATCGTTGTTTTCGATCGTATTCGAGAAAATTTGAAGAGCCACGTAGGAAAAGATTTTTCTGAAACAGTCGGAACAAGTATCAAACAAGTTTACACTCGATCAATAAATACATCTCTTACTGTTATTCTTGTACTCCTTTGTTTGTTCTTCTTTGGACCAGTAAGTACAAAATATTTCGCTCTTATGATGACAGCCGGAATGTTTTTCGGAACGTATTCTTCAATTTTCCTAGCGAGTCCTTTACTCGTAGCTGTAGAAGGTTGGCAAAAAAATAAAACAAAAAAGAAGTAATTATTAATTAATAATTTATTTATGAATAAAAAAAATTCGTTCATAGTGCTCGCAGTGGTTGTGGTAGCGCTTCTTGTGTGTGGAGTAACTGGTGTATTTGCAAATTTTCAATCACCTAGTACAGTGCTTAAAAAAATGGCAGCAAATATGAGTAAGGTAAATGCCAAGACAGAAAATATCGATGCAGAACTTGCGATGGATATTTCTACAGCTTCAAAAAAAGCTGGCGGAGCTCCAACGACAGTTAAACTTACTGGTTCATTTGTAGGCAAGGTTGATAGTAATGATGAAAAGAATCCAAAAATGGATTCAGTACTTACTATAAATGTTACGAGTCCAGATTTTGGTGCAGTTAGCGGTACTTTTGATTTTAAAAGTATTGCTGATGCAACTTATATAAAAGTTGAAGATGCACATTTGCCAGCTTTTCTTCCAATAGATATTACTCCACTAAAAGGAGTATGGATGAAACTCGATACTGCAGATTTAAAGAAATTACCTAGTGGAGCTGATTCGTTGGCAAGTAAAATTACACCAGAAGAAAAACAACAAGTTCTAGATTTATTTAAGGATCAAAAAATATTTACAAATTTAACTCGTCTTCCAAGTGAAAAAATTGATGGAATAAATACTTTCCATTTCCAATTTGGAATTGATAAAGAAGCTTTAAAGGCGTTAATTTTGAAAATTACGGAATTACAAAAGGCACATGCAAGTGCTACAGATAAAACACCAATTCCTACTGCTGATGAAATGAATAAAACTTTCGACGGTGTAACATTCAACAAAGGAGAATTTTGGATTGGGAAAAATGATTATATGCCGTACAAAGCATCAATCGACTTTTCTATCGCAGATCCAAAGTCACCAGGAGATAGTGGTCACTTTGTTGTAAGTCTTTCTATGAAAGATTTTGGAAAGCCAGTAACAATTGAAGCTCCTACTGATGCAAAAGATTTCAAGACAGTTTTTGGAAACTTTATGGCGGGACTTGGAATGGGCGCACCAACTAGATAATAAAATATTTTTGTGGTATAATAGTGACACTGCTGTAAAAGGTAGTGTTACTATTAATTTATACTAAAAATATATGATGATTCCACTTATAATTCTCGCAGTCTTAGTTCTCTATGTTATTTTTTCTTTCAATGGTCTGGTCACACTTCGCAATCGCGCAAAAGAAGCATGGGCAGATATAGATGTTCAGCTTAAGCGCCGTTATGATTTGATTCCAAATTTGGTGAATACAATCAAAGGTTCAACAAATTTTGAACAAGAAACACTTACTCGTGTCGTAGAAGCTCGCGCAAAAGCAACTTCAATACAAGTTGATCCAAGTAAAGTAGATGCAAATACAATGAAAATGCTCTCTGCTTCACAGGGTGAACTTTCTAGTGCCCTTGGTCGCCTTATGGTTGTGTCTGAACAATATCCAGATTTAAAATCAAGTGCAAATTTCTTGGCTCTTCAAAACGAACTTTCAGATACAGAAAATAAAATTCAAGCTGCTCGCCGTTTTTACAATGGCAATGTTCGTGACCTAAACACAAAGACAGAAGTTTTCCCTTCAAATGTAATTGCAAATATGTTTAATTTTACAAAAATGGAATTCTTTGACCTCGGCACCGACGACGCAGCAAAGAATCCTGTCGAAGTTAAATTCTAATTAAAAAATTTTATGGATATATTAATGTATGTAATCATAGCAGCCGTAGTTATATTATTTAGTTCACTTCGTATTTTAAAAGAATACGAAAGGGGAGTTGTTTTCTTTTTGGGAAAAGCAACAGGTGTTCGCGGTCCGGGTCTTATAATTCTCGTTCCAATTTTTGAAAAGATGACCAGAGTGATGCTTCGCACAGTCACAATGAACATTCCATCACAGAAAATTATTACCAAAGACAATGTGTCTATCGACATCGCTGCTGTAGCTTACTATCACGTCGTGGATTCAATGAAAGCTGTTATTTCTATCGAAGACGTTTACAGTGCAGTAAATCAAATTAGTCAGACGACAGTGCGAAATATTGTCGGACAATTTAGTCTAGATCAATTGCTTTCACAAACATCTGATATCAATACTCAAATTAAAAATGTCATCGATGCGCACACAGAGCCATGGGGAGCAGAGGTGACTGCTGTAGAAATAAAAGACATTACTCTTCCAGACAATATGCAACGTGCAATGGCTAAAGAAGCCGAAGCAGAGCGTGAACGTCGCGCGAAGATAGTCGCAGCAGAAGGTGAATTTCAAGCTGCAGTGAAGCTTGGAGAGGCTGCAGACATCATCTCACAGCACCCTGTCGCTCTTCAGCTTCGCACACTTCAGACAATGTCTGAAATTGCTACAGAAAAAAATTCAACAATTATTTTCCCTGCGCAATTTATGACTACAGTTCAAGAAGCAATGAAGATGATTAAAACAGATAATATAAATAAATAATATGAAAAATAATTCAAATAAAATAATAATAGGTTTGTTGGTTGTGGTAATAATAATTCTTGCTTATGTGGCATTTAGTAGAAATGCGCAAGCACCAGAAAATGGTGAAAATAATGTGGCAATCACTCCACCAGTAAATGAAATAATGCCAAAAGATGGAGTGTTGGGAAATAAAGATGATTTAATTTCTTTTTCTACTTGGCCAGGTTCAAAAGTTTCAGGAATTTTGTCATACAGAGGAGTATTGCAAGGCGGGTACTTTTTTGAAGGAAATGTTGTAGTTAAAATATTAGATGCAAATAAAAATGTTTTAAAGACAAGCAATGCAGTTGCGAAAAGTGATTGGATGTCATCTGGACCAGTAAATTTCGAAGGAAATATTGATTTTACAGGTCTTGCAAAAGGTCTAGGATTTATTGAAATTCATAATGACAATCCTTCTGGACTTCCACAAAATGATAAAAGTATTTTGATTCCAGTTGTTATACAGTAAATAAATGGCGACGCTATATACTCACCAAAGTGAAAATGTGCACAAGACCTGGATGCTAATGACCATGTTTTTTATCCTTACCATAGCGCTCGGTTGGGTATTTTCAATGTACTTTCATAATACTTTAATACTCGTCGTCTTTGTCGCAATTTCAGTAGTAATGAATGTCGTATCGTATTGGTATTCAGACAAAGTTGTCATTAGTCTTTCTGGTGCGACTTCTGCCGATGGCGCTCAATATCTAGAGCTAAATCGTATTGTTGAAAATCTTTGCATTACTGCTGGACTTCCAAAACCAAAAGTCTATGTGATAGAGGATCCCGCTCCAAATGCTTTCGCAACAGGTAGAGATAAAAATCACTCTGCTCTCGCTGTGACAACAGGGCTTCTTGAAATAATGGATAAAAATGAACTTGAGGGTGTCATTTCTCACGAGCTTTCGCATGTGGGAAATCGCGATATGCTTGTGTCCACTGTTGCCGTCGTTCTTGCAGGAACAATATCGATTGCTTCGCAATTTTTTCTTCGCTCTTTAATTTTTGGTGGTAGACGAAGTAATGATAGGGAAGAAGGTGGTGGAGTTTTTATGATTGTCGGAATTGTTCTTGCAATTCTTGCGCCAATTTTTGCAATGCTTGCTCAGTTTGCAATTTCCCGCAAACGTGAATTTCTCGCCGATGCTTCCGGCGCACTCCTTACTCGCTACCCCGAAGGCCTCGCTTCTGCTCTCGCGAAGCTCGGCAAATACAGCGCTCCAATGCAACGTCAGTCATCAGCCATCGCTCATCTCTACATCGCCGATCCCTCAGGTGGTGAAAAAATCCCATGGGCGACAAAACTTTTCATGACCCACCCGCCGATAGCGGATAGAATTGCAGCATTGACTGGAAAACGGTAGTATAAAATATTTGGAGGATTCGCATAGCGGTCTAGTGCGCACGCTTGGAAAGCGTGTGTGGGTAAAACCACCAGGAGTTCGAATCTCCTATCCTCCGCCCTCGCTTATAATAAGATATTGAACTAGAAAAATTATGACCACATACAAACACACTCAAATTGGATACCTGATGTTATTTATTACGCTAATTCTTTGTGTAATTTTTGGATGGATTTACATTTCTGCTTCAAATGAATTTCCGTCAATAAATTCGGGTCCAAATTTTGTTTTTTCTACAATAATGGTATTGATATTATTTATTCTTATATCTTTCTCTACTCTCACTGTTTCACTCGATGAGAAAAATATCCGTATAAAATTTGGTTATGGAATTTTTAGCAGGAATTTTGAATTGAATCAAATAGCTTCAGCTCACGCAGTAAAAAATCATTGGTATTATGGATGGGGAATAAGATTTTGGCTTTGGCCAAAAATGTGGATTTATAATGTTTCAGGTTTTGATGCAGTTGAAATAATTATGAAAAACGGAAAAGTGTATCGCATAGGCATCGACACCCCAAAAGAACTCGAAACTGCACTTAAGAAATCTATACAATAAAAAAGAGCAAGCCATTTCTGACTTGCCCTTAATTTTTAATTCAGTACCACCACATTAATGGAGTTCGATTTTGATTTTCAAGAAATGATTTCTTCTCCATCTCTTTTGTAAGTTTGATAAAGCAATATTTACAATATGGTAATGTTGCCTCTCTTTTTTTATCGATACTGTCTTCCATTCTTGGGTAAACCCATTCATGTTTACTTGTTTGCGATTTTTTACATTCTTCCATTTTCTAATTTATTTAATTATTTATTTATATTTTTTTAAAGAACTTTTCCTACTAATGACGAAAAATAGTTTCTGAAGGTGAAAGTATTTCATTTCACCTTCAGTGCTATTTACCACTTAGCAGTGATCACCGGAAGTATTTCCTAAATAAGGAACAACTTCTTTAATCACTACAACATTCATTTCTGAACCGGGACAAATTTTATCCCGTACATTTCTAAAATGAACATTTTCATCGCGATCTATAAAACTTGTTACTTTATGTTTAACAAATTTAAATAAACCACTTTTGTTTTCAGTTTCCTGAATTTCAACTCTTTGTCCACATTCTGGACACTTATATTCCTTCATTTTATTTTTTCCAGCGCTCGCGATAGCAAGCTTTCCCGTCCTTTGGCGGTTGATATACTGGATATTTTTTTAATGAACAAATTAATTTTGTTTACGATTTTGAAATAGGTACGTAAACTTAAAACCCCTTCGCCCGAGCGGGGAAGGGGTTTTCTTCGAAATGTATATTTACGAATACAAAGACAACCCTTTCCCAGCTGGAGCGTGGATATGGGTATGATGCCCGCCTGCAGAAGTATTTCGGGCAGGTATGCGATTTAATACTAAGCGGTAGCCACCAAGAGGCCCTTTGAGCCACTTTGCAATGCGGGCGATAGTAGTAGAAGAAAGGCCAGTTTTGTCGCTTATAGAGCTGTATTGAGCGTCACGCGAGAGAAGGCGAGCGGCTTCGAGTCGATTGCCAAATTCATTGATTTCTTGGGGTGTCATAAGGTCGCGCATAAAAATCTTTGCTTCACCGGCATTTTTAAGAGAAAGAAGGGCGTCGACAAGTTGCCTTGCTTCTTTGCCATTCCAATTGATTTCTATAGTTTTTTTCTCGTTTTTATCTGACATATCTCGACTTTAGCAAACTAAAGTACTTTAGTCAAGTAAAGTAGAAAGATACCTGTGGATAAATTGTTTTTAGCTAGTGATTGGACTATAATATAAAGATGCCTCTACGTAAGACTTTTATCATATTTTCCCTAGTAATATTTTTTGCATTTGGGAATGTTGGATATACATTTGCAGATGTAAGTTTAAAGCCAGACGAAATGGTAAAGATTTTTTACTATGTGGAAACAAATAGTGCTTATAAATCACTTAGAGATAATATTTCCAAGGTCTCAGTGGTGGCGCCTCAAGCATATTCAATAAATGCTTATGGTACTTTTTCTGGTTTACTTTCAAAACGATTGAAAAAACTTTTGGCCGACAATCCAAATGTGAAAGTGATGCCCCTAGTGATGAATAGCAATTTCAATCAAAACAGCGTTCATTTATTTTTGAAAAATAATAAAGCAGAAGATTTGGCAATTAGTAAAATGGTGGCCTTTGCGCAAAAAAATAATTTTTCAGGTTTTCAATTAGACTTTGAACATATGAGTTTTTCAGATCGTGATGCTTATTCTACGTTTGTAGAAAAAGTTGGAAGTGCGTTTCATCAAAACAATCTTACTCTGTCTGTTGCCGTTGCTCCAAGGCAATCTGAAAAACCTGCAGATTATCCAAAAAATTCTTTTGCAAATTGGAGCGGAGTTTTTGATTATAAAAGAATAGGAGACGCGGCTGACTTCGTCACGCTAATGGCTTACGATGAACCAAATGTAAATGGACCAGTGGCTTCAATTGGTTGGGTACGTCAGTCTGTGGATTATGTGCTCTCATTTATTGATGCAAAAAAAGTTTCTCTCGGGCTTCCGTTTTATGCGTGGACTTGGCATGAAAGTACAGGAAAACGAATCGCAATTTCTGGATGGAAAAATGTCGCAAATATTTTAGCAAAAAATAAAACAAAATCAGGTTGGGACAGTGAGCTTGGAACTTCATGGATTACTTACAATGGAGCACGAGGAAAATATAAAATTTGGTATGAAGATTATAAAAGTTTTGATGCAAAATTGGCTTTAGTTCAAGAAAAAAAGTTGCAAGGTTTTTCGGCTTGGATGCTTGGTCTTGAGGATCCAAAAATTTGGACTGCGATGGATTCTACAAATGTTGCGACATTTCCTATTGCACTCGCGGAAAACACTCGATAATAGTATAATAGTTTGATGTATTTATTGGCCATTTTAAAAGGCATTTTTGCAGGCTTTCTCATAAGCTTACCCACAGGTCCTGCTGCATTTCTTACAATAAAACGCACAATTTCAAGTGGTTTTAAGACCGGAATGGTTTCAGCTTTGGGTTGTATGGCATCGGATATGGCATACGGAAGTGTGGTTATTTTTGGACTTAGTTCAATAGCGCTTTTTATGTTGCATTGGCAACAACATATTCGTTTCGCTGGAGGAATATTATTGCTTTATGTCGGTATCACGACATATCACAGTATTAAAAGACAAGATTGGGGAAAGAAAATTCTCGGTAATAAAAATTTTGGAGATTTTGCTAGTGCTTTTTTTCTCACTGTTACAAATCCAATTCAAATTTTGACTTTCGCAATTGTCTTTGGAAGTGTCGGCGCAATTTCTGGAAGTCATTTGATGTCTTCATTGTTTATCGGTGGATTACTTTTTGGTGCTTTGCTTTGGTGGATTATTACAAATGCTTTCATTTCAAAATATGCACGACACTGGAGTGAACATACTCAAACAATTATAAACAAAATTGCAGGAGCAGTAATAAGCATCACAGGTGTCGTGGCGCTTGTAAGTGTTATCTGTTACTTTATAAATACACATTGGAGATAATATGAAAAAACTAATAAATAATAAAGCAAAAATCGGAATATTTGATTCAGGGCTTGGGGGGCTTTTTACCATGAAGGCTATTGCAAAAGAATTGCCGGAATATGACTATGTGTATTTGGGAGATACAAAAAGACTTCCATACGGTTCTCGCTCTCACGAAGTCATTTACCAATTTCTCAAAGAAGGTGTAGATTTTCTTTTTTCAAAAGATTGCGCAATCATTATCGTTGCGTGCAATACGGCCTCAGCTGAAGCTTTGCGACAAATTCAAAAAGAATATTTACCAAAAGCGTATCCAGACAGAAAAGTTTTAGGTATGATCGTGCCAATGACAGAAGCATGTAATGAATTTAAAAATGTCGGTCTTGTGGCTACTGGTGCGACAATTGCTTCTGGTGCATACCCGCGCGAATTTAAAAAAAGAAATCCAAAAACAAAAATTATAGGTCTCGCTACTCCGCTTCTTGTACCAATAGTTGAATCAGGTGAGAAAAAATGGATTAAGCCAGTTCTTGCCGAATATATGAAATTTTTAAAAAATAAAAAAATTGATGCTTTACTTTTGGGTTGTACGCATTATGCAATTTTTAAAAAAGAATTTAGTGTATTGTTGCCCAAAGGTGTAACTATAATTTCTCAAGATGTTGTTGTTCCAAAAAAGGTAAAAAACTACCTTTCTCGCCATAAAGAAATTTCTGACATTCTTTCGTTTACTAAGCATGGCGGAAAAATGGAATTCTATGTTACAGACACAACTACAAATTTTCAAAAGATGGCAAACCTCTGGTTTGGCAAGAAAATATCTATAAAAAAAGTCGTTATCGAATAATTAACCCTTATGTTAAAATAGGCTTATGAACAAGTACGCCCATATTTTTAAGGGTAAAAAGGTCACAATAATGGGTCTTGGGCTCCTCGGTAAAGGTTTGGGAGACGCTATTTTTCTAGCGAAAGCTGGTGCAATTTTGACTATTACAGATTTGAAAAATGAAAAAGAATTGGCACCATCTTTGGATAAATTAAAAAAATATAAAAATATAAAGTATGTTTTAGGTAAACATGAAATTTCAGATTTTGAAAATTGCGATTTTGTTCTAAAAGCTCAAGGTGTACCGCTAAATTCTCCATACATTGAGCATGCAAGAAAAAGTAAAATTCCAATAAGAATGGATGATGAATTATTTATTTCTTTACTACCCAAAAATGTAAAAGTTGTCGGTGTGACTGGCACAAGAGGGAAGACAACTGTAGCATCTTTAATTTTTCACATTTTAAAAAGTTCAGGTAAAAAAGCTCATCTTGGTGGAAATATTCGTGGTCTCGCTACTCTTTCACTTTTGCCAAAAATAAAGTCTGGAGATATTGTTGTGCTCGAGCTTTCTTCGTGGCAACTGCAAGGTTTTCATGAGCAAAAAATTTCTCCAAATATTTCTGTGTTTACAAATTTTATGGATGATCATATGAATTATTATTCTTCACGAAAGGAATATTATTACGACAAATCTGCAATTTATGCCTACCAGAAAAAAGGCGATATTTGCGTTGTTGGTAGTTCACTTGGTAGTTTCACTACCAAGTCGAAGAAAATTATTGCAGAATCCAATGATGTGCCAAAAAATTGGAAATTACCTTTGGTTGGAGAACATAATTTAGAAAATATTTCTTTGTCTGTTGCAGTTGTGAAAGCGTTAAGAATACCAATAATAAAAATAAAAAAAGGAGTAGAGAGTTTTAAGGCTGTCGAAGGACGATTGCAATTAGTGAAAAAAATAAAAGGTGTGGGAATTTACAATGACAACAATTCTACAACACCAGAAGCCACAGTCGCAGCGCTCAAAGCATTTCCAAATAAAAATATAATTTTAATTATGGGCGGAGCAGATAAAGGTCTTGATACAAAAGAATTAATAAAGACTATTTTAAAATATACAAAAAAAGTTATTTTGCTTCCAGGAACTGGCACTGAGACATTACCCACACTCACACGAACCGTTCTTGCGAGTAGTTTACAAGATGCAGTAAAGAAAGCATTGGAATTTGCAGAAAAAGGAGATGTGATTTTATTTTCACCAGCTTTTGCTTCATTTGGTTTATTTAAAAATGAATATGATAGAAATGATCAATTTATGAATATTATTAAAAAATTAAAATAATATGGAACTCGACCTTACTAAAATCAAAAAAGTATTTTTTATCGGTATTGGTGGTATTGGTATTTCAGCATTGGCAAAACTCGCAATTTCTAGAGGAATTGAGGTTGTTGGATTAAATGATGATGAAAGCAAGGAAACACTTGAGCCTTTAAGACAGCAAGGTGTAGAAATATTTTTTTTGAAAGATTTTAAAGAATTACCCCAAGCAAATATGTATGTGTACAGTGATGCTTGGCTTTTTCGAGGACCAGAAATAATTGAAAATGCTAAAAAAACTGGTACGCCAGTACTTAGTTATTTTGAAGCGCTTGCAGAATTTGCAAAAAATTATAAAGTGCTTGCAATTTCTGGCACACACGGTAAGACGACTACTACTGCAATGGTTGCTGAAATTTTGGTGAGTGCTGGGCTCGACCCGACTGTTATTGTCGGCTCTTTTGTAAAAAGTTTTGGAAGTAATTTTAGGTCTGGCAAAGGTGAGTACTTAGTAGTGGAGGCAGATGAATTTGCACGTCATATGCTTTTCTTTAAGCCTTATGTTGGTGCAGTTACAAATATTGAAGTAGATCACCTCGACACCTATAAGGATTTGGAAGATATTAAAAATACTTTTGCCAAGTTTCTTTCACAAAGCGAAATAAAAATTTCAGAAAATGATTATGAAAAATTTTTACCACTTGTACCTAAACTGCAAGTTCCTGGTGAGCACAATCGTAAAAATGCCGCGTGTGCATTTGCTGTCGCTCAAATCCTCGGCATCGACGATCACGTTACGAGCCTCGCGTTACACAACTTTGCCGGCACTTGGCGCCGTTTGGAAAATAGGGGAACTCTTGCATCTGGTACGATAGTCTATGATGATTATGCGCATCATCCAAGCGAGATACGCGCAAGCTTACAAGCTTTACGAGAACTGTATCCAAAAGGAGAGAAAAAAATTTACGTCCTTTTCCAACCGCATATGTACAACCGTACAAAAGCATTTTTCAAAGAGTTTTCTGAGAGCTTTGTGCTTGCAGACGAAGTAGGATTTCTGCCAATTTTTTATGCACGAGAAGCTCCCGATCCAGAAGTGTCGAGCGAAAAACTTTCAAACGAAGTGGAGAAATTTCAGGGTAATTCACATTATTTACCAGATTTTGATTCTGCAGAAAAATATTTCCGTGAAGCAAATTTTGGTCCAGATGATATTTTCGTTACCATGGGTGCTGGTCTTGCCTATAAAGTGGGGGATAATTTAATGAAAATATAAAAATTCAGGCTTAAAAGATTTCTCTAATAAGCCTGAATGTTTTCTTTTACAAAAAATTTTTGAAGGGAGATTTTAATCTCGCTTTCGACTGATTCTTGGTCATCGGATACAATGAGTGTATATTTCCCAAGTGATAGATTTTCAAAAAAACCATTATCACTTGTTTGAAAATATTCATCGTCTCCAAATAATTCAAAATCATAGTCACCATTTCCTCCTTGCGCATTTACATAAAGTGCTACATAATTTATGCATTCATTTAAAGAATCATAAATAATATTGTTTAGAAAAACTTTAAAATAAATATGCTGGTGAATAGTTACTTTTACTATTTTGCTTTGATTTCCTAAGTCATCTTTTAAAATGACATAGTAGTTACCTGAATCTAGATCATTGAAAAAAAGTTCAGGTGAGAAGTTTTTACCACTATCGATAGAGGTGAGATAGTGGGAGTAGTTGTCAGCAGGAGAAATTTGAATATAACCCCTATTTCCATTTTTCATCAGATTGCCTGTTGCAATACTGAAGTTAATTTCTTGAGCCTTGGAAATGGTATTAAATAATACCAACATCAAAGCAATTTTTAGTACTTTTATCATTGGTTTATTTAATTGTTAATAGATAGTTCTTTTTTATAATTATACAAAATTTGAACTTTATATCATAGTTTCTGAAAGGTTGTCTTTATTCTAATATAAGTTAACATAAGTATATGAATTTTAATGAAGGATATAAAAAATTAAACAAAGCACAAAAGGAGGCAGTTGATACTATCGATGGTCCGGTCATGGTTGTGGCGGGGCCGGGGACGGGTAAGACTCAGATATTGGCACTGCGTATTGCAAATATTTTACAAAAAACTGATACACCAGCTTCGGGGATTTTGTGTCTGACTTTTACAAACTCTGGAGTGAAAGCAATGCGAAGTCGTCTCGAGGCATATATTGGCACGCGAGCAAGAGAAGTAAAGATAATGACATTTCACAGCTTCGCACTTTCGCTTATTGAAAAATATTATATCTATCTAGATTTTCCTATTGAGCCGAAATTGCTCGATGACGGAGAAGCAGTTTTGATTGCCGATGAATTGCTTCATGGCAATGATTGGGAATATTTGCGACCACGTAGCAATCCCACAATGTATTTCCGTGATATAAAAAATCTCATTTCAAATCTAAAAAGAGATGGTGTTAAACCTTTGGACTTTTGTGCAATTATCGATGCAGAAATTGAAAATATAAAAAATGATGAAAATAGTATTTCAAGTCGTGGAGAGACAAAGGGACAATTGAAAAAAGAAGTTGAGAAAAAAATAGAATCACTAATGCGTACTCGTGAGGTGGTGAGTTTTTATGAAAAATATGAAGAAATAAAAAAAGAGAAATGTGTAATTGACTATGACGATGTTCTCGAACTTCTTGTTACTCTTGTTGAGACCTCAGAAGATGTACGTTCAGAAATGCAAGAAGAAAATTTATATGTGCTTGTAGACGAACATCAAGATTCATCTGGAATACAAAATAAGTTTTTGCAGGCAGTTTGGAAAGGCGAAGAACAGCCAAATATTTTTGTTGTGGGAGATGATCGCCAGCTTATATATGGATTCTCAGGAGCATCTGTTTCGTATTTTGAAGAATTTGCGCATATGTTTGGTGATGCAAAATGTATAACACTCACTGAGAATTATCGCTCAACTGGAAAAATTTTAGCTCTTGCGGATGACTTACTCACAAGTACTGTGGCAAAAGCGAAATTGCATAGCAATAAAATGGGGGACATTGCACCCGAGCTTTCAGAATACACTTATCCTCGTGATGAAATAATTGGCGCTGGTTTGTATTTTAAAAAGAAAATAGCGGAAGGTGTATCGCCATCTGAATGTGCAATACTTTTGCCAAAAAATAAACACGTACGTACAGCTTCAAATATTTTACGAGATATGGGCATACCAGTATTGTCTGAAAAAAATACAGCACTTTTTTCTTGCCCTGAAACTCAAAGTGTTTTGAAAGTTTTGCGAATAATGATTTCACCTTATGATGATATTTTAATTTCAAATATCATTCTCGATGATGCAAGTGGTATACCATCTTTGATTGCACATAAATTTTTGAAAAGTCTTGGTTATGAAAAATGTACTCTCGAGCATTTAGTAAAAGCAGGAAGTGGTGACGGACTTTTTGTGGAATCAAATCCAATTGCAAATTTTGGCAAAAAAATAATGTCGTGGACAGAGCTTTTGTCACATGAAAGAATTTCAGCAATTGTGGCAACAGTAGGAAATGAGCTCTTGATTGATACAGTAAAAGATCATGAGCAACTAATTCGCAGAGTTGAAATAGTTCGCAGTCTTATTCACGCAGGTATTTCTTGGGAAGAAAAAAATCCGCGAGGAACCCTTGCTGAATTTTTGGAATATTTTTCGCGCCTCGAAGTTTATGACAATATTATAGAGCTTGCGAGTCTCGGTGGTGCAAAGGGTGTTTCTGTAATGACTCTTCATAAATCAAAAGGTCTCGAATTTGAGTACGTTTGGGTAGCGCATATGAATGAAGAGATTGTAATGTCTGAAAAGAAAAATAATTTTACTCTTCCAGAAAAGATAAAAGGAATGGTTGAAAAAAGAGATGAGCTCACAGCCAAAAGGGAATTATACGTTGCTATTACTCGCGCAAAGAGTGAGTGTACGGTATCGTATGCAGAAAAAGGTTACAATGGAAGTGAAATGACCCTCGCTAGTATTGTTGAAGATATACCAAAAGAACATTTTGTAAAAGTGTCTTCTAGTGAAAACGAAGAGTTAATACTTTCTGATACTCCAGTGCACTATATTGCCAAGCCAGTAGAAAATGTTTCGACTGATAATATGGAGAAAGTAAAAGAATTTGTATGTGAACGTTATGGCGAGACAAAAGTTTCTGTTACACTTTTGAATAATTTTTTTGAATGTCCATGGAAGTGGTATTTTAGGAATTTCTTGCGATTACCTGATATGAAAACCGTTTCTCTTTCACTCGGTTCTGCTGTGCATGCAACTCTAGAATTTATTCTCAAAGACCTGTCTGCGCAGGCAGGAAAAGAACTTCCTAGTGAAGAAAAGATAAATGAAAAAATTGTAGAAGAATTGATAAAAAATCAAGTAAAAGACGATAAAGAAATAACACGTCTTACAAAAGATGGTTTGAAAGCAGTAATGAATTGGGTGGATGTTTATTACAAAAATTTGGCAAAAGAATATTTCACCGAACGCTCTATTTCATATAGAGATCAAGTTTTTCCAAATCTGACAATGTATGGAAAAATTGACCTTACTGAAAAATATCCAGACGGCACATATATGGTGACAGATTTTAAAACTGGTTCATCGAAAACTACAGGAATGATAGAGAAAATTTCTGAAGAGGGAAGACTTTCAGATTTAATGCGTCAGCTCGCAATGTATTCATATCTCATAGCTGGTGCCGAGAAAGGCAAACACGTGAGTGTATCGCGCCTGCTTTTCCTTGAAGCACCCAAGACTGATAAAAATGCTGTATATGGCACTCACGTAGACAATGAGAAAATAGACTTACTAAAAAAAGATATTAGTGAATACGATGAATTACTTAAATCTGGTGAGTGGACAAATCGACCTTGTAACTTTAATTCTTACGGAAAAAATACTGAATGCGAATATTGTGCACTGGCTAGTAAAATATATTAGTTTATTCACATATTTTTTCTGTTTTAAGTATAAAAAATGCTATAATATTAGTGCGTTTTCTACCAAAACCACTTTAAATGAAAGATTTTTTTATCAAAACAATTAAATTAATTAAGAGGCATAAAATGTTGCTAGGTTCTCTTGTTTTTTTGATGATTTTTTCTGTTGCTACTTATGCTCTTGCCACTCCACTTTATAATCCAGGTCAGACACTAAATCCTAGTTGTGTTCCTGGTAGCACAGATTGTACTGTGAATCTCGGTGCAGTAGATTTGGTGACCCGCACTATCACGAGTAATTTTACAATTGATTCTCTTGGCCATGACGACATTATTTATGCAGATACAAGTGCAGCAAATGATATTACAATTTCTCTTCCAGCAATTTCATCGATTAAGCGTGATTTATATTTTATTAAAACTGCCGCATCTCATACTGTGGTGATTTCACCAAATGGTATTGAGACTATAAATGGCGGAACGTCTATTCAACTTACAGATATAAATCAATCAGTACATTTAGAAAGTTTGCAGACAGGTGGCTGGAGTGCGACTTACAATTTTCTTGATAATAATCGAGTTTCACCGATTGATGTAAAGGCTACAACGACAGCAGATCTTGGTACGGTGACTTATTACAATGGAATTTCTGACGATGGTGTTGGTGCTACAATTACAAATGCAGGTACTCTTCAAGCTTTTCCAAATCAAGATGGAATACCATTGAGTATAAACAATCGTGTATTGGTTCAGTATCAAACAGATCAAAGACAAAATGGCGTATATGAACTTTCAACAGTTGGAGATGGTGCGACCCCCTGGGTTTTAACTCGTACAACTGACTCTGATCAAACTTCCGAACTTGATCCACAAATTGTAATTCCAACTCTTGGAACACAAGCCGGTGTTCAATTTACTCAGACGACGTTGCAACCAAGTATCGGTCCAGATGCAAATGGAATTGGTGATAATATTATTTACACTGTTACAGTTGCGGCTTCACCAAATTTAAATGTTACCCAATCTTCAGCGGGTACTCAAGTTGCAAATCAAATTCCCGTATGGAATAGCACCACAAGGCAACTAACAAAAGGAAGTGCAAATTTTACATTCAACGAAGCAGCACCAGCAAAAGTTTTGACAATTGGTGGCACTGACAATGGCGCGGGGCAAATAAATCTTGCAGGCCGAGTTTTTGCAAGACAGTGGGGTACAAAAGGAAATATTGCGGTAGGTCCTCTTTCTGGAAATCCAGCATATGGTCTCGACAATACTTTTATGGGTTATGGATCTGGAAATTCAGCTGCTACTTCAAATTCAATGAATTACAATAGTTTTTACGGAGCTCTTACTGGGCAAAATATTACATCAGGGACAAATAATGTTTTAATTGGTTATCATTCTGGTACAAATGTTGCGTATGGAAATACAAATACATTTACTACGGCAAATAATAATACATTGATTGGATCTAGTACAACGTCTTGTTCAAATAATATGGTGTTGGGAGGAGAGTCATTTGATTATTATGCCACCGATCTACCTTATCCTCATGGGCTCGGTCAGACGTCATCAAGTAATTGTTTTATTCAAGATCATCAACCAAAATATTCTATAGCTTTAGGTTCGGGTGCAAATATTACCGATAGTAATGAATTAGTTATTGGTTCAAATACAAATTCTACAACAACAAATTCTGTACCATCAAATAAAAATGGACAAATTATTGAAGCGTATCTTGGTGCAGGTGTAGCAGCTCCAAATATTCAAGTTGGTGACTATGTGCGCCTTCAGTCATCTAGTGGGCTAACTGATGATAGTGGTTTTGGTCCTGGAATATTAAGTTCAGATCAAAACGGTGAAGATTTCTATTTAGCTGCTGGTAGATCGACTGGTGCAGGAACGGGTGGAAAATTGGTTTTTCAAACTAGTAATCAAATGAATATTCATCCGATGCCAAATCCATTGGTTAATAGATTTATTATTTACCCAAACAATAGTGGCAATACAGCTACCAGTGGACAAGTTGCCGTAACAGGAAGCAAATTTGGAATAAACGGATTGAATTATATTTGGCCATCATCACAAGGTACTGATCTTACTTCTTTGTTTGATGACGGGTCCGGAAATTTATCATGGGTAAGTGCTTCTACGGCACGATCAAATCTATCTTTGGGTAGTATAGCTTTATATAATGTTTTACCGATTGCCCAAGGTGGCACTGGAACATCAAGTTTTAGTAATTTTGGCGATAGCGGATCTTTTTTGGGAAGTAGTGGAGAGCGAATGAATAGCGTAGGAAGTGTTGTAAGTTCTGCTATCTACTCTGTTGATCCTAGTACTAATTCTTGCGCTGTGATTTCTGGAAATGGTATCGGTAGTCCACTATCAATAAGTACTTCTTCTCAAACATTTGCACTAAATAGTGGGGTTTCTATTACTTTTGGAGCAAATACTGGACATACCAAGGGAGATTCCTGGACCTTTTCTGCTACTTCAAGTATTGGTTCTACAACTTTTACTGGAAGTGGTCTTAATGATATGACTACAAGTGGAACTTATACTGGAACTGGAACAACAACTTATATAGTAAATATTCTTACAACAGGAGTGAATGATACTTTTAGTGTAAGCATTAGCAATAATGGTCTTATTTATGGTTCAGGGGCAACATGCCAATTGGTTATAACGAGCCACCAGATTAGTGCTGTAAATATTTTTGATTCAGTAGCTACTGGAGGTAATGGTTACTCATCTTTACATCCGCCGATTATATTAGTTACTTCAGGTACAGTAAGTTCTGGTACAACTAACCTAGTTCCAATTTTTGGTTCTAGTGTTGCAAGTGTCAATGTCAATAGCTCAGCAACATATTCTGTCGACCCAACAACTTGTTCTATTACTGCTGGTCAATCAGGACAAGGTGCAACTTGTACAGTTTCTGTTGCTAACCATAAGATTATTGCAATCAATGTAACAAATGGTGGTAGTGGATATTCAAATAACAGTATCGATTCAGTTACAATATCTGACGGAACTATTAGTTCTGGGACAAATAGTTTTACTATATATTATGGATCTGGTGTAATGGTAAATCGATTATTAACGTTTACAAATGCAAATGGATTAGCAACAAATGTCGGTGGAACTTTAACTGCTCCCAATCTTGGTATCATTTCAACAAATACTAAGCTTGATTTCAATATTCCAATGGCTGGTGCTAGTTTAACTTTTAATGCTGATGCAGGTAGTGGTGGTAGTTCAACATCGACAGTATTTCCAGTTGCTACAGCAGGATTGATTAGTACTGGAACTCAAACATTTGTCGGAAATAAATATTTCTGTGCAGCAAATGGATTGAATTCAAATGGTACTGCTTGTTCTACAAATTTCAATGGTGATGTGAACTTTAACTTCGGAGGTGGAAATTCAAGTGTGAATATGTCACATTCAGCAGTAGCCACAAACAATGGTGTAACTTTAGCTTGGGGTGCGACGACAGGCCACACTGCAGGCGACTCATGGACATTTACAGCTTCGTCTGGAGGAATCAATACTGCTACTGCAAATGGAAGTAATTTAGGTCCAGATGATTTGACGACAGGGGGAACTTTTTCTGGGTCAGGAACTGTGAGCTATGTTGTCACTGTTGTGTGTACGGCGGGTCATTCACCTTGTTCTGGTGTAGATAAATTTAGTTGGGCAACAAATGGAAGTAATGTTGTAAACTTTGCTGGAGCCACAGTAAACTTTTCTGCAAGTACGGTAAACTATACTGGTGCATCACTAAATCTTTTGAGTACAAATCTTAATTTTGGTGATGGAAGTCACATTAACAATTTAACTGTAAATGATAGTGCGACATTCAGTGGACCTTCGTTTATACTACAATCAGCAGTTACTAATTTTAATGGAGGGGGTATTAGTTTTGGAAATAGCGCTGATATTACTTTTGCAAATAATGGATTTAATGTAGTTTTTGGAACTCCATCTTTTTTCAATAATCAAATGTTTGCGACAAATTTGACGCCATCGTCGGCGGGGCAGTCGGCGCTTTGTTTGGATCCTGGGACATTTGAAGTCACACAGGATGCTTCTGGAATTTGTACGCCATCATCAGAGCGATTTAAACATGATATAAATTCTTTGACTGGTGCAAATGGGGGAACAAGCCTCGATACTATTTTAGCTCTTCGACCAGTTTCATATCGTTACAACAATCTTGATCCAAACAATACAAAAAATCCTCGCCTTGGTTTAATTGCAGAAGAAGTAATAAATGTTGATCCACGTTTAGTTTCTTTTGAAGAAGATGGCACTACACCTCACGGAGTAAATTATTTTGATTTGACTGCAGTGCTTACAAAAGCGCTTCAGGAAGAAGATGTGAAAGTAAATAGTATTAGTGACTTGAGTCTTACAGATGGAAATTCATTTGGTGGAAAATTGCGAGCGTGGTTGGGAAGTGCGACAAATGGAATCACATCACTTTTTGCTGACAAAGTTACAACAAAACAATTATGTTTGGAAGATGTCTGTGTGACAAAATCTCAATTACAAACATTGTTGCAAAATTCTGGCGGTGGGAACAGTGGGGGAGGAAATGTAAATCCTGCACCTACTCCAGATCCTACACCAGTTCCAGACCCAGTACTAACACCAACTCCAGACCCAACTCCGACACCAGATCCAGTGCCAAGCCCAAATCCTACTCCGGATCCGTCTCCAAATCCTTCACCTTCGCCAGACCCAACTCCTGACCCAATACCAGCTCCTTAGTTATCAAAGGTTTATCCACAATTGCTATTGACCTAAAATAGAAAATAGGGTATATTTAAATTAGACTGATAAGTCTGCCCTTTGTCAAATATTATTTGTTTAACCTTGGAAATTAAAGGTGGTTTTTGAGGTTAAACAAATAATAATAAAAAATAAATACTTACAGAAAATGGAAAAAATCTTGAAACTAGTAAGAACACTCCTGCTGGTTGCAGGATTATGTTCAGCGCATTTATCTGCGCAAACCCTGAGCGTGAATTCTCACGCTTATGGAACTTCTGCGAATGATGTAATTGGTTCGCCATTGTTTACATCTACATCGTCGGTAATTAAAACTGCTGATGATAATGTTGTCATCGTTGGTACGATGGGAACCAAAGCATTTCTAAAAAAAATTGATACAAGTGGAAATGTTTTATTTACTACCCTAATTGGGGGTAATTCAAGTACTACATTTGGTACCAGTATTGTTCAAACGTCAGATAGTGGTTATGTAATCTCTGGTTACACATTGTGTGGTGACGGAGATTTTACAGGAAGTGGTTATCACTCAGGTAACTACGACGCGTTTCTTGCACGTTTTGATGTAAATGGAAGTTTGTTGTGGACGAAGTGTTATGGAGCAAGCCTTGACGACAAGGCAATAAAGCTTATAAAAACTTCAGATGGTGGTTTTGCCTTTGTTGGTGAAACAAACGATACAACAAATATTTCAGGACCTGCTTGGTCTGGTGCTTTGTATCCAAATTATGATTTCTATGTGGTTAAAACTGACAGTACTGGAAATTTGGTTTGGCAAAAACGTTTTGGAAGTAAAGGTGTCGATATTGCATTTGATATGACACAACGATCAGACGGTGGTTATGTATTGACTGGAAATACTGGAAGCAACACAACGAACTCTGGCAATATGACTGGATGTCATGGCGGTGGAGATGGTTGGGCTGTTTGGATTGATTCAGTTGGGACATTTGAGCAGCAGCAATGTTATGGTAGTAATTTAGCGGATGCAACCAATGGAATGTTTATACTTCCAATGGCTGGCAACAGATATGCACTACTAACAGACGCAACAAATTCAAATACTGGAACTTTTGGAAGTTTTACGCAATATGGTATGAAAAATATCATTTATTGCGTAATAGACAACACGGGTGCTGTTTTGAATGGACGTAGTTTTGGAAGCGATAGTATCGATGTTGCTTCCTCATTTCAAATGCTCAGTGATAGTAGTATGATTATTGCTGGAAAAACAAAAGCAGTGAACAGTCAACAGTTTACGGGAGGTCATGGGTTATATGATGCATTTATAATGAATGTTAATAAAGCATTTACTCTTTCCTGGCAGAGACTAATTGGAGGAAGTGGTGATGATATTGGGGTTTCACTTATTCCTTATGGTGACAGTGTGTATTTCCTTGTAGGGAATACATGGAGTCAGGATTATGATATTCCTCCAAATCAAGGTACTTCAATTAATTCGCTTGATATCTTTTTATCAAGAATCGAATTAATGCCTGATCATTCTCTTCCAGTCGAACTTACTAATTTTACAGCTTATGTTGTAAATGAAAAAAAAGTTCAGTGCAATTGGACAACTACAAGTGAAATCAATAATGATCATTTTACAATTCAAAGAACTGTAGATGGTATTCATTATGAAGATCTTGGGAAAATAGCTGGAGCTGGGAACAGTAACAGTTATCGCAACTATGTTTTTTATGACGATGCGCCACTTTACGGAGTGTCATATTATCGTTTAAAGCAAACCGATTTTAATGGGCAATCAGAAATATTTAATCTGGTGCCCGTTGAAATTGGTTCTACTGCCACTACATTTAATGTTTGGCAGACCAATGGAGAACTTCATTGTTCTCCCGATGCGCACATAATCTTGATTACCGATATTCTAGGTAATCAGATTGATAATTTAACGGTACCAGGAATATACTTCATTACGTTGGAGTCTTCTGATACTAAGATCACAAAGCACATTAAGTTGCTTTGTAGATAACACATTGCAGTCCGCTTTTTCGAAAGAGAAAGTGGGCTGTTTTTTTATGTATTTTAGTGTAATATGGTTATATGGAACAAGAACAAAAAGGACAATTACACCCGCTTACAATCCTTGCAAATGAGGCCATGGAAGTATTTTCTGAGATGGGCTTTGAGGTGGCTACGGGGCCTGAGCTTGAAACCGAGTGGTACAACTTCGACGTATTAAATGTTTCAAAAAATCATCCTGCTCGTGATATGCAAGATACATTTTGGATTAAACCCTCTCCTTTACAAGGAGAGGGTGAAGGGAGAGGTGAATTCGTTCTCCGTACTCACACAACTAGTGTTACGGCTCGAGCAATAGAGCAAGCCGGAAAAGATGGACGTATTCCTTGCGCTTTTATTTCTATCGGAAAAGTTTTTCGTAATGAATCGACAGATGCAACACATGAAATGCAATTTTTTCAGATTGATGGTGCGATGATTGGCGAAAATATAAATCTCGCAAATATGAAAGCAGTATTAATTAAATTTTATAAAAAAGCTCTTGGTGAAGATATTGAAATAGAATTTCGACCAAGTTTTTTTCCTTTTACAGAACCATCAGTCGAAGTCCATGCCAAATTTAATGGTAAATGGCTCGAGATGATGGGTGGAGGAATGATTCATCCACAAGTTTTAAAAAATCTTGGAATTGATTCAGAAAAATATCAAGGCTTTGCTTTTGGTGGAGGACTCGACCGTATCGCAATGATTCGCTGGAATATTCCCGATGTCCGTCTTTTTTATCAAGGTGATCTTCGTCTTAATCAATTTTAACTTATGAAAATTTCTTACAATTGGCTCAAATGGTATACACCCGACGCACCTACTCCAGAAAAACTGGCGGATATTTTTACATATCATTTGACGGAAGTCGAGTCCGTCACCCCCTCGCCTTTACAAGGAGAGGCCGTAGACAGGAGTCTATCAATTTCAGATAGACGGGCAGGGGGAGAGGTAATTTTTGATTTAAATATTTTACCAAACCGAGCTCACGATTTGCTTTCACATCAGGGCATAGCACGTGAACTTGCAGGACAATTGGAAATTCCTTTCAATGACCCAACTTCTAAATACAAGATCCCCGCCGTCGCTAAAGCTTTGGTGGGCAAGCAAGAATTAAATATTAATATTCAAACTCCAAATTGTCGCCGTTATATGGGGCGTATTGTTCGTGGAATAAAAGTCGGTCCTTCACCAGACTGGGTTGTAAAACATCTGGAATCAATTGGCCAGCGAAGTATAAACAACATCGTCGATGCGACAAATATTGTAATGTTTGACTGCGGACAGCCATGTCATGCTTTTGATTTGCGCAAAATAAAAGATTCAAAAATTGAAGTTGGACCTGCTCAAGATGGAAAAGAATTGGAATTACTTGGTTCAGAGAAAATTGTTGCGAAACTAAAAAATACCGATACGGTGATTGCAACTCCCTCGCCTTTACAAGGAGAGGGTCGGGGAGAGGTGCTTGCTCTTGCTGGTGTGAAGGGTGGTACAAATTCTGGTATTGCCCTAGATACAACTGAAATAGTTCTTGAAGTCGCAAATTTTGATTCGACAGCAGTGCGCAAGACTGCACGTAGGCTTGGAATTCTTTCTGATGCAGCAAAAAGATTTGAAAATGATTTATCTCCAGAGCTTTGTGATTTTGCAATGCTTGAACTTTCAGCTTTGATCGCGGAAGTTGCCTGTCCTGAGCGACCGGAGGGAGTCGAATGGGAAGAAATTATAGATGAGTATCCTGTAAAACAAACAGAAAGAAAAATAGAAATTTCTACAGAATTAATAAATAAAAAACTTGGTACAGATTTTAGTATAGATGAAATTGAAAATGTTTGGAAGAGATATAATTTTAAATATGAAAAAAATGAAAGTTCTTTTACTATCACTCCATCAGCGTTACGCCTTGATTTAGTAATTCCAGAAGATTTAGTCGAAGAAGTGGGAAGAATTTTAGGCTATGACAAAGTTGTGCCAGTACTTCCTAAAATTAATTTTACCCCTAAAATAAATGAAACTTGGACAAAGATTGCAAGTGCTCGCAACAAACTTATCGCTGACGGATATAGAGAAGTGATGACTTATGCTTTTACTGACAAAGGTGATGTACAAGTACTTGCAAGTGCGAGTGATAAAAAATATTTGAGAACAAATATTTCTGAAGGTTTGAAAAAAAGTATTGCACTCAATCAGATCAACGCACCTTTGCTTGGTATAGATAAAGTAAAAGTTTTTGAAATTGGAACAGTTTTTTCTAAAGGTAAAGAAATTGTAAATTTAGCATATGGAGATAAAAAAAATGTGACTGAAGTTACCCTAGATGAATATATAAATACAACCCCACCTAACCTCCCCTTGTCAGGGAAGGAAACTGCTGTGCATTCTATTCCCCCTGATAAGAGGGATAAAGGGGGTTTTTTCAAAATGTGGAGCGCCTTCCCATTCATTTCTCGAGACATTGCTCTCTGGGTTCCAGCAGACACGAGTGCAGAAAGTGTTGCTGAAGTTATCAATAAAGATATTGGCGACTTGCTCGTAAAAGGTCCCGACATGTTTGACCAGTTCAAAAAGGAAGACAAGCAAAGCTATGCTTTTCGTCTCGTTTTCCAATCCTTCGACCGCACGCTGACCGACGAAGAAATCAATCCTATAATGGAATCTATTACCAAAAGAATAGGGGAAAATGGTTGGATGGTGCGCTAAAATAAGTTATTTTAGCCCTTTCTTTACGTACATTTTTTTGCTATAATAGACACATAAATGGCTAAAGATAATTCAAAAAACGACACTAAAAAAGCCCCTAAGAAAGAGGGCTCTTATGGTGCAGATGAGATTTCAGTTTTGGAAGGCTTGGAGCCGGTGCGCAAGCGCCCTGGAATGTATATTGGTTCTACTGGTCCAGATGGTTTGCACCATTTGATATGGGAAATTTTCGACAACTCGCGCGATGAAGCGATGGGAGGTTTTTGTGATCGTATAGAAGTCACAATTCTTCCAGGTGACACTGTACGCGTCGTGGACAACGGTCGCGGTATTCCAGTAGATATTCATTCAAAAACAAAAGTTTCTGCCCTCGAAACTGTCATGACGACACTGCACGCAGGAGGAAAATTTGGTGGTGAGGGTTCTGGTTATAAAGTTTCAGGAGGACTTCATGGCGTGGGAGCATCTGTTGTAAATGCACTTTCAATTTATACAAAAGCAGAAATTCATCGTGATGGTGGAAAATTTATTCAAGAATATTCTCAAGGAAAAAAGAAAGCAAATGTGAAAAAAATTGGTTCATCGAAACTTCACGGTACTATCATTACTTTCAAACCAGATGCAGAAATTTTTAAAGAGGGAACAACTTTCAATTGGAATACTATTGTTGGTCATTTGCGACAACAAGCATATTTGGTAAAAGGTTTGAAAATTACAATAATTGATGCTCGTGAAATTGATCCAAAAGTTTTACTAGGGGGCAAAGGTATGGAGAGTCTCGATGAAGTATTTTATTTTTCAGAAATGAATCTCGAAGTTCCTTCATATTCATTTTATTTTGAAGGGGGACTCGTATCTCTAGTAGCTTTTTACAATAAAGGACAAAAGGCAGTTCAAGATACAATTTTTTATGTTGAAAAAGAAGTCGATGGTGTTGGTGTAGAAGTCGCACTTCAATATATAGATGATATTTCTACAAAGATAGTTCCATTTGCAAACAATATTTACAATCCCGAAGGTGGTACACACGTCACAGGTTTCAAGACTGCGCTCACTCGTCTTCTAAATACTTACGGCAAGAAAAATAATTTTATAAAAGAATCCGACGGTGGTTTTACTGGAGATGATGTGCTCGAAGGACTCACTGCTGTTATTTCTGTGAAGCTTCGTGAAATTCAATTTGAAGGCCAGACAAAAGCAAAATTGGGTTCTATGGAAGCGCAGGGTGCAACAGCTACAGCATTTGGTGATGCTTTCGCATCATTCCTAGAAGAGAATCCAGATGAAGCAAAACAAATTGTAAACAAAGCAATTCTTGCAGTGCGTGCTCGCAAAGCCGCAAAGGCTGCAAAGGATTCAATACTACGCAAAGGAGCGCTAGAAGGAATGACTCTTCCTGGAAAGCTTGCCGACTGTCAAACAAAAAATGCTGAAGAATCTGAAGTCTTCATCGTTGAGGGAGATTCTGCTGGAGGTACTGCAAAGACTGGGCGTGATCGTCGCACACAAGCGATACTTCCACTTCGTGGAAAAATTCTAAACATTGAGCGCGCGCGTCTAGACAAAATGCTCGCTTCAGAACAAATTAAAAATTTGGTTATTGCAATGGGAACAGCAATAGGCGACACTTTTGATATTTCAAAACTCCGCTATCATAAAATAATAATAGCGACAGATGCCGACGTGGACGGAGCGCACATTCGTACTCTTATTTTGACTTTGCTTTACAGATATTTCAAACCAATTATCGATGGCGGATATATCTACATTGCCCAACCACCACTTTATAAAATAAAGAAAGGTAAAGAAATTATGTACGCTTACTCTGATGAAGAGCGTGACAAATTTATAGGTAAAGATGGTCCAAGTTTGGAAGAATTACTTTCACAATCTGAAGAAGACGAAATAGAAGCTGAAAATACTGACGAACCCGCCTCCGCTAAAGCTTCGACGGGCGAAGGAAAAGCAAAGACTGCAAAGATTCACATTCAACGTTACAAAGGTCTCGGAGAAATGAATGCCGAAGAACTTTGGGAAACAACAATGGACCCTGCTCGCCGAATTCTCAAGCAAGTCAACATAGATGACGCTGTTGAAGCCGACAAAGTTTTTGATATGCTAATGGGCTCCGACGTCGCTCCTCGTAAATCTTTCATTCAAACTCACGCTAAGATGGCAGAGATTGATATCTAGGTTTTTAGTTAATTTTTTCCCACAGGCCTTGCCTGTGGTTTTGTGTATGTAATATAATATCATTATGAGTATTCGAAATACACCTTTTGTTTCAGGTGAGTATTATCATATATATAATCGTGGTAATGGAAAACACGAAATATTTTTAGATGATGAAGATTATGATCGATTTATAAAATTACTTTATGTTTGTAACTCTGAAAAGAAATTTGTGTTTAGAGATTCAATAACAGATATTGGTATTGATGCTTTTGATTTTGAAAGGGAAGAACCTCTTGTTTCGATTATATCTTGGGTACTCATGCCAAATCATTTCCATATATTTCTTATTTCCCATAGGTCCGACCTATGGGAAGAAGATTATAATCCGATTACAGAATTTATGAGAAAGTTATCAACTGCGTATGCTATGTATTTTAATAAAAAATATGGGAGGTCGGGGTCTTTGTTTGAAGGGAAATTTAAATCGAAACATGTTGAACAGGATAGTTATTTTAATTATCTTTTTGCTTACATACATCTGAATCCAATAAAATTGATTCAGTCAGACTGGAAAGAAAAGGGTATTAAAAATCCACAACAGGCGAGAGAATATTTATCAGAATATAAATATTCTAGTTTTCAAGATTATTTTGGTAAAGAAAGAAAAGAAGGAAAAATAATTGACATGAAAAATATTACAAAAGAAATCCAAAATGCTCACATAAAAGAACTTTTTGAGTGGATTGCTATTTCCCCATAGGTCCGACCTATGGGAATTTACAAACTTCTGTTTTTTATTTCAGTTTCAAGTCGTTCGATAAATTGTTCGATAGAGATATCGACGAGTTTTTCGGTGCGAGTTTCGACGGTGAGGGCACCGGAAGCAATTTCTTTGTCACCGAGCACGATGACGTAGGGGACTTTTTGCGCTTTTGCACCGTTGATGCGCTTGCCAAGAGAATCTTTGCCCGCGTCGAGTTTTGCGCGTATGCCTTTTTCCTTGAGAGCGGAAAGCATTTTTTGTCCGTAGTCTTCGTGATTCTCGCGAACCGGTACTATTGCAACCTGGGTCGGGCAAAGCCAAACAGGGAAAAGGCCGGCAAGGTGTTCAATGAGTGTCGACATGAAGCGCTCGATGGAGCCCATGATTGCGGCATGAATCATTACAACTTGTTCTTTCTCGCCCTTTTCATTTACACAGGTGAGCCCAAAGTTTTTTGGTTGATTGAAGTCGAGTTGAATAGTTGCAACTTGTAGAACTCTTCCAATTGAATCTTTTGCAATGAAGTCTATCTTTGGTCCGTAAAATGCAGCTTCGCCGAGCCCATCGATCCATGTTACTCCTTTACCTTCCATTAGTTTTTGGAGCGCATATTCTGCTTTTTCCCAAGATGCGGGGTCACCCAAATATTTTTCCGGAGTTTTTGGATCATGGCGAGAAAAACGTACCTGAAGATTGAATCCAAATGTTCCATAAAATTTTTCAATTATATCCCAAATTGCAAGAGCCTCATTCTCAATTTGATTTTCACGACAGAAAACGTGAGCATCATCTTGTGTAATAGAAAGAACACGTGAAAGCCCAGAAAGTTCACCTGACTGTTCATCACGGTATACCATTGTGGTTTCCGCATAACGCTGTGGCATATCTCTATAACTTCGAAGTTCACTATCAAATATTTGTGTGTGGTGCGGGCAATTCATTGGCTTCATTGCGTAAAGATGGTCTTCACGTGTGTGAATTTTAAATAAATCATCAGCATATTTTGCCCAGTGTCCAGATGTTTCGTAAAGTTCCTTTTTTGTTATATGAGGAATTGTAACTTTTTCATATCCGCGTTCACGACGAAGTTCCCAAACAAAATCATTTAGTGCTTCGCGAATCATTGTTCCTTTTGGAGTCCAAAGTGGAAGTCCGGGACCAACGAGTTCAGAAAAAACAAAAAGACCAAGTTCTTTTCCAATTTTTCTATGGTCGCGTTTTTTTGCTTCTTCTTGTTGAGTGATATATGCGTCGAGTTCTGCTTGGGTGGGAAATGCAAGACCATAAACACGAGTCAGCATTTTATTTTTCTCACTTCCACGCCAATATGCACCTGCGACACGTTCGAGTTTCCAACCAATATTTTTCAAATCTTCTGCAGGATTTTCACTGTGTCCACCTTTACATAAATCTGTAAAATTTCCCGCGCTGTATGCTGTAAGACCCGAATCTTTGTGTTCATTAATTAATTCAAGTTTGTATTCATTTTCGGCAAACATTTTCTGTGCTTCTTCTAAGGAAATATCATTGCCAGACATACTAGTCCAACTAGTTAGCATTTCACGCATTTTTTTCTCGATTTTTACCAAGTCTTCATCTGTGATTTTTCCAGCAACATCGGTGTCATAGTAAAAACCATTATCAATTGCAGGACCTAGTGTGAGTTTTGAATTTGGGTAGAGCTCTAGAATGGCTGCACCTAAAAGATGGGCAAGAGTATGGCGATTTGCTTGTAATTGTTCAGGGATCATAAGTCGTATCGTATCATAAAAGGCTTTTAAATTAAAGTCACGGACACCAATAAGCTTGCTTTTATCTATATTTTTGGTATGGTAAGTGTGCGGGGAAGTGTACCGGTTGCACGCGAGGCTCATAACCTTGTAGTAGTAGGTTCGATTCCTACACCCGCAACAATCGGCATGTGACAGACGCCAAATCTGTCTTTAATGCCGAAATATATGTCGGTGTAGTTCAATGGTAGAACGAAGGACTCATAAGCCTTAGACAGTGGTCCGATTCCACTCATCGACACCATCGGGTTCTACCCGATATGAAATGTGATAGTAGTCGCAATTAAATTGCGATCGTAGCTCAACTGGTTAGAGCACTCGCCTGTCACGCGAGAGGTTGCCGGTTCAAGTCCGGTCGGTCGCGCATAAAGAAAAAGCCACAGTAATGTGGCTTTTTCTTTATGCGCGACCGACTAAAAGCGTAGCCGATAAATATTCCGGTCGGGTAAAATAACTGATATAATACCTTTATGCAAAAAACTATTTTTTATAATTTATTTAAAAATATTGCAAGTCTATATAAAGGAAAAAATCTGTTGTGGCAATTCTTTTTTATTTTTCTAACTTTTGTTTTGGTAATGAGAGGTTTTGATTGGTACTATTTCGAAGCGACGCGAGGCATCTCTGTTTCTGTCTGGATGTGGGCAGGAATTTTGGGTTTTATGGTTCCAGTTTTTTTACCACTTCTAATGCTTGCTTTTGGTTTTTATAAAAAAAATAAAAGGACGATAAATAGTGCGTATGCAATAATTCAAGCTGGACTCTTGGGCTTAGGTGTATCTTCATTCTATAAAGTTTTTACAGGACGAGTCGGACTTCCTCACATAGCATTGAGTATTGATACTAGTAAAATTTTTCAATTTGGATTTTTGCGTGGCGGTGCTTTTCAGGGCTGGCCATCATCACATACAAGTGTGGCTTTTGCTATAAGTATTGCTTTGTTTACTTTATATCCTGAGAATAAAATCATACGCTATGGAGCAGTTATTTATGCTCTATATATTGGTATCGGAGCTTCTGTCGGTTTTCATTGGTTTTCTGATTTTGTATCAGGAATTGTACTTGGAAGCATGATAGGTATTGTGGTAGGTAAAAGTTTCTTGGAAAGATACAAGATGCTGGTATAATATCTGTATGGAAACATCATTTCAAAATGGAGTCTATTATAAACCAGGAAATAAAGTTTTTGTTTATTTTTTGGGCAAAAGAATTTCTATTATTATCGTCGTATTTGTCGCACTCGCTATCGGAATTAATTATTTAGAAAAATTATTGCCGAAGATAAATATTGGTTTGCATTTAATTATCGGAATAGGATTAATTTTCTGTATTATAAGTTTTCTTTTTTCTTGGATTAAATACGGAAGTATAAAATTTATGCTTGATGAATTTGCCTTTCATATTCAAAAAGGAATTATGGCAAAATCTGACATTGCAATTCCATATAGACAAATTCGCAGTGTGAATCACTCACAAAGTATGAATGAAAAAATGTTTGGTATTATGCATCTTACTGTTCAGACTGTGAGCGAGACAGAAGACAAAGATGCAAGTTGGGGAATACTGCCAATTTTAGATATTCAAATTGCAATGTCACTGGAGCAAGAGATTCTAAAGAGAACAGTTGATAAATAATTTATTTAATTTTTTGAGCCAAGAAATAAATACTTGGGCCGAACCACGCACTAGCTAGAGGTTTTTGAAGATGCTTTTCAACGCCTGCCAAGAATTTTGCTGGGAATATTTTTTTCAATGTTTGTGAACGGAAATTTGAAACACTTAAAATATTTATTATTTTGAAATTATTTTTCTCTAAAAGTTTTTTTATTGTAGCAGGGTGGTGATTTACGAAAGTCACATCCTTATGAAGCTCTGCAATGTCCACTGGATTTTCTGATGTAATATTTTTTGTATTTTTTTTGAAAATTGAAAGTATTCTGTTTTTGAAATGAAATTTATTTGGAATTTCTAAAACCAAATATCCACCCGGTGCAAGTACACGATTCATTTCGTGAATCACATCATCAGGATTTTTTATATAGTGGAAAAGTCGCACAGAAAGCATCGCATCACAAGTACCGTCTTCGATATTCATATGATCTGCAAGACTGTGTATTGTTGTAATATTTTCTTTTAAATATTCAGCTTTAATGTCGTCGAGTTGTTTTTTTGAAGAATCAAGAATAACAAATTCTTTCCAAAGATTTTTATACATTGGAATCATTCGGCCCATTCCTCCGCCGACGTCGATTATTTTTTTGTGTGGACCATCTATCTGAGCAAAAAGTCTTTTGACTGCAATTTCATCAGCATAATTTTCATAATTTCTTTCTTCCCAAAATTTTGAGTAATCGTATTTGTCGTAGCCTGTAGGTGGAACTGGATGTGCACTTTCTTTGTGTTGCATAATTAATTTAAATTTTATTTTTTAATATTTAGTATTGTTTCAGTGTAGACTACAGAGAACTTGCTGTCAAATTTTGCCTTATTTTACTGACTTTTTGCACTTTTGCGAGGTGCAGGTCTAAGTGCTATGATGAGGTAGTTAAACAATTTTTTATATATTATGTGTGGAATTATTGGATACATTGGTAAAAAAGAGGCGAGTCCGATACTAATTTCGGGTTTACGTCGTTTGGAATACCGCGGATATGACTCTGCGGGTGTTTCGGTGTGGAATGGAAGAGATTTGGTAAATGTAAAACGCACTGGGCGCATTTCTGTTCTCTCAGACGCAATTGACGAAAAAAGACCAGTAGGTTCTTTGGGTATAGCTCACACACGCTGGGCTACACACGGAGCGCCGTCTGAAGAAAATGCTCATCCACATTCTGATTGTAGTGGAAAAGTAGCAGTGGTGCACAATGGTATTATTGAAAATTTCGTATCTTTAAAAAAATCTTTACTCTCTGAAGGTCATAAATTTATTTCTGAAACAGATACAGAGGTCATAGCTCATATGATTGAGAAATATATGAAAGTAGAAGATTTTGAATCTGCTGTCGTAAGTACGTTGAAACTTTTGGAAGGAGCATATGGACTCGTGGCAATTTCTGCTGATGAGCCAGATAAAATAATTGTTGCAAAAAAAGGAAGTCCATTGGTGATTGGTATCGGAGATGGAGAATATTTTGTCGCATCAGACACGTCTGCAATTTTGGATCATACAAAAAATGTAATTTATCTCGACGATGGAGAAGTCGGAGTTGTGGAAAGTGGAGGATATAGAGTTTTCAATTTACACGACAACAGTGTTGCTGACAAAATGATCGAGGAAGTCAGCGCAAATATGGATGCTATTGAAAAAGGTGGCTTCGATACTTTTATGTTGAAAGAAATATTTGAACAACCAGAAAGTATTGTAAATGCAATGAGAGGTCACATCACCGAAGGAGGTAGTGTCGTGAAATTTGGCGGGCTCGAAGGTCATGAAAAAAGATTATCCGAAATAAATAGAGTAATAATCGTCGCTTGCGGTACATCATTTCACGCAGGTCTTGTAGCAAGGTGGATGATGGAAGAACTTGTAAAAATTCCTGTAGAAGTTGAGTACGCATCTGAGTTTCGATATAGAAATCCTATTGTAGATGAAAATTGTTTTGTAATTGCAATTTCTCAATCTGGCGAAACAGCTGACACTCTCGCTGCACTAAAACTTGCGAAAGAAAGAGGTGCTTTTACATACGGAGTTTGTAATGTCGTAGGATCTAGTATTGCGCGAGCAGTAGACGCTGGAGCGTATCTTCACGCTGGACCTGAGATAAGTGTAGCATCGACAAAAGCATTTACCTCACAAATCACTGTCCTTGCTTTGCTTTCAGTATATTTTGCTCAACAATTTGGAAAAATAAATAAAAATGAGGCTCATAAAATCCTTTCACATTTGGAACAAATTCCAAATAAAGTAAAAGAGTATTTAGAAAATGTAAAAGATGTGGAAGAAATTGCGAAAGAATTTTATAATGCTACAAATATTTTATATTTAGGACGCGGTGCAAATTTCCCAGTTGCGCTCGAAGGTGCACTCAAAATGAAAGAACTCTCGTATATACACGCAGAGGGTTGCCCGGCGGCAGAAATGAAGCACGGTCCAATTGCTCTAATCGACAAAGAAATGCCGGTGATTTTTATTGCCACAAAAGACAGTACTTACGACAAAATTGTCAGCAATATTCAAGAGGTGAAAGCTCGTGGTGGACGAGTGATAGCGATAGCAACAGTTGGTGACAATTATCTGGAAACTTTAGTTGAGCATGTGATTTATGTTCCAGAGACTATTGAAATTTTCTCGCCACTTTTAAATGTAATTCCTATGCAACTTTTAGCATATTATATAACCACGATGAAAGGCCACGATGTCGACAAGCCTAGAAATTTAGCAAAAAGTGTAACTGTTGAATAAATGAAAAAAATAATTAAACAAAAAAATGTTTTCGTAGGAAAAAATGTGACGGTTGAGCCAAATGTTTTTTTTGATACATCAAATGGAAAAATAGAAATTGGTGATGGGACAAAAATAAAAGCCAATGTCGCACTTCGTGGTCCACTTTCAATTGGAAAAAATTGCGTGATAAATACTTTTTCCGAAATCTCCGATTCTATAATTGGTGATGTATGTAAAATTGGAGGGGAGGTCGTGAGCTCAACTATTGGAAGTTATACAAATAAAGCGCATCATGGTTTTCTAGGTCACAGTCAAGTGGGCTCTTGGGTAAATATTGGTGGAGGCACAAGTGTTTCAAATATGAAAAATACATATGGAAATATAAAAGTTCTAGGTGTTGATACTGGAAAAACTTTTGTCGGTTGTGTAATTGGTGACTACGTAAAGACGGCAGTAAATACAAGTATTTTTTGTGGAAAGGTTATAGGCACAGCGTCACACATTTACGGCACAGTGACAGAAGATGTACCACCATTTGTGAATCACGTCGCTACAGGAAAACTTTTCGAGCTTCCTCTTGAAGTTGCAATAAAAGTTCAGAAAGCAATGAGTGCTCGACGAAATGTTCCATTTACAGAAGATGATAAAAAAAATTTTGAAAAAATGTTTAAGGAAACTGCACTAGACAGAAAAAAATCTAAAGTAAAAAAAGGTAAATTATCATTTAAATAAATATAGTAAAAATAAAATATGAAAGAAAAAATTTTAATTATTGGTGCATGTGGGCAGATCGGAGTGGAACTTACTTTGGCTTTGCGAAAAATTTATGGTGGAGAAAATGTCATAGCGAGTGATATTCGCGATGAGCACCCACTACTTGCAGGCACTGGTCCTTATACAACTTTAAATGCAAATGATGCAGATAATACTCGTGCAATTGTTAAAAAAGAAGGCATAACACAGATTTATCTTCTTGCTGCACTTTTGTCAGCGACCGGCGAAAAAGACCCGAAACTTTGTTGGGATTTAAATATGGGTAGTCTTCGCCAGGTACTCGACCTCGCCGTGGAAATGAAAGATGAAAGAAAAATAAAAATTTTCTGGCCAAGTTCAATTGCCGTTTTTGGTGCAACTACTCCTCGACAAAATACTCCACAGCTCACAGTGATGGAGCCGACTACGATGTACGGCGTGACCAAGTATGCAGGTGAATTGCTTTGCCAATACTACAATCGTCGCTATGGCACCGATGTGCGCTCTGTGCGCTATCCTGGGCTCATTAGTTGGAAGTCTGTGCCAGGTGGTGGAACTACAGACTATGCAGTGGATATTTATATTCAAGCATTGAAAGCAGGGAAGTATGAATGTTTTCTTTCTGAAAATACATATCTACCGATGATGTATATGGATGATGCAATTCGCGCAACTATCGAGCTTATGCAAGCTCCAGTTGAAAATTTAAAAACTCACATGGCTTTCAATCTTTCCGCAATGAGTTTTTCTCCGAAAGAAGTTTATGAATCAATAAAAAAAATTATTTCAAATTTTGAAATAACTTACGCTCCCGACCACCGCCAAGCTATAGCCGACAGTTGGCCTGCAAGTATCGACGACTCCACTGCCCGCGCCGAATGGAATTGGAAACCCAAATTTGATCTCGAAAAAATGACGACTGCAATGCTTGAGAATTTGAAGAAATAAAAATTATGTATAGTAAAAAAATTATTGACGATATAAATAAAGAACTTGAAAACTTGAAGGTGCAGGGGAAGTTTAAGGTGGAAAGGGAATTGGAAGGACCGCAGGGGCCGGAGGTTTTGATTGGGGGGAAGAAGGTTTTAATGTTCGGTTCAAATAATTATTTGGGACTTTCAAATCATCCTGCACTCGTTGAAGCTAGTAATGAATATCAAAAAAAATACGGCTACGGACTTTCGTCTGTACGTTTTATTTCTGGTACGCAAAATATTCACAGAGAATTGGAAAAAAAGTTGGCAGAATTTCTAGGCACAGAAGATGCGATTTTGTATTCGACAAATTTTATGTCGAACCTTGGATTTTTTGCGAGCATTGTAAATGAGCCATTTCAGAAATTGGTAGTCGGAGTACCAATTGGTACTCCGACTACCAATTATAAAGATGCAATATATAGTGATGCACTGAACCACGCGAGTATTATCGATGCATTTAAACTTTGTAATCGCGAGCGTCTAGAAAAAAGAATTTATCCGCACAAAGATTTGACGACGTTGCGCCAAATGCTTGAGGAAGACACTTCGACTTCGCTCAGTGCAGGCAATTCTAAAGATATTCGAAATAAAATAATAGTGACTGACGGAGTATTTTCAATGGAAGGCGATACTGCAGACCTCGCAGAGCTTGTAAAAATTGCAGAAGAATTTGGCGCAATGCTTTTTGTCGACGATGCACATGCGGTAGGAGTATTGGGTGAAAATGGAACAGGTACGGCTGAACATTGTGGAGTTTTTGGGAAAGTAGATGTAATTTCTGGAACATTTGGAAAAGCACTTGGTGGTGCGGTCGGCGGGTATATTGCAGGTAAAAAAGAAATTGTAGAATTTTTAAGACAAAAATCTCGCACATATATGTTTTCAAATTCTGTGCCACCTGCTGTCATAGGTGCCACACTTCGCGCACTCGAACTTTTGAAAGAAGATAATAATTTACTTATTGCAGTAAAAGATAATGCAAAATATTTTCGAGATGGTTTGGAAAAACTTGGTTTTAAAACTCTTCCAGGGAGCCATCCTATAGTTCCACTAATGATTGGTGATGCAAAGCTGACGCAAGAGATGAGTAAAAAACTTTTGGAAAATGGAATTTACGTCGTGGGACTTTGGTTTCCTGTTGTTCCGGAAGGTCATGCACGTTTGCGTTTTCAAATTTCCGCCGCGCATACAAAAGCTCACATCGACCAAGCTCTCACCGTCCTCGAAAAAATTGGAAAAGAAATGGGCGTCATAAATTAAAAAACACGGAAAACTGATGTTCGTCAGTTTTCCGTGTCTCTTTTTCTGTTTACTTAGTAATTAGATTGCCTGTTGTAGATAATCTAAAACCTGACGCATCATTTGACGCCCTGATACTTACTTGTGCCACATTTTCCGGTAAAGTACCTTTTTTAAGCCAAAAAAGATATTCGCCGAGTTTGTAAATTTCATAATCAGGGTCATATGGGTCAGGTTTTTTTGAAATAAAACCTAGATCCTGATTAATAAATTTAATGAAATCTTTTTCTACGTACATTGTTTTAGGTTTTTTATACCATCCAAATATGAATGTCATAAAACCTACAAAAATTAAGCAAATAAATAAAAATGCTAAACCTAATTGATTAGAAATGTTTGCATTAATAATTAGTATGCCAAGAATTCCGCTGGAATAAATAATTGAACCAGTCCAATATAAAATACTGGAAAATAGTTTTTTGATTAGATAATTTTGCATGTTGTTTAAATTAAATGTTTATTAAATTGTTTAAAGAATAAGTTCATACTATAGTACAAAAATGGGGGTAAGTAAAGAGCTTTGCATTTGAGCATAAATATCATAAGATGTTTATATGATATCTCGCATTTATGTAATCCCCACAGCAAATAAGCACGTTTCAATTATTGATTCATATACAATAGATGCGGATTTGAGTAGTGTGGAAATTGAAAAAATTGCGCAAGCTCTGAAAAATCCAGTAATTGAAAAATATTCTGTAAATAAATTTTCTTTAGATTCAAAATGTAATTTTATTATTGAAATTGGATATTTACCTGGAGTTACAGACAATGTAGCAAAGTCCGCGATGGAAATGATTGTAGATTTACTCGGCCGACCATTTAAAGATGGCGAAGCAGTTTATACTTCAAAAGTACATTTAACAAACATTAACAATGCTTCGGAACTTTACAACCCTTTAATTGAACGAGCCAGCATTTCACCCTCCCATTTACAAAGGGAGGGCAAGGGAGAGGTGAGTTTACCCCTAACTGTTCCGAAAGTTGTATTACCTAAAAAAATACCAGTAATAGAAGTTTCTTTAAATATTTCAGATGATGAATTGGTTCGTATTGGAAAAGCTGGAATTGTGGATGAGGGTGGTGCACGTGGACCTCTTGCCCTTGATTTAATGTCAATGAAAACAATTCAAGAGCATTTCAAAAAACTTGGCAGAAATCCTACAGACATCGAACTCGAATCTTTGGCGCAAACTTGGAGTGAACATTGTAAACATACAATTTTTGCAAATCCAATAGATGAAATAAAAGATGGTTTGTATAAGACATATATAAAAGGTGCAACAAATGAAATAAGAAAAATGAAAGGCAAGAATGATTTTTGTGTTTCAGTTTTTTCTGATAATGCTGGTGGAATAATTTTTGATGAAAAATATTTAATTACACACAAGGTTGAAACTCATAATAGTCCTTCAGCGCTTGATCCATTTGGCGGAGCCATTACAGGTATCGTCGGAGTAAATCGCGATACGATGGGTTTCGGCCTCGGTGCAAAACCAGTGGCAAATGTTTTTGGTTTTTGTTTTGGTTATCCAGACGATGTGCGCCCACTTTATCGTGATAAAAATAAAACTCAAAAAATGCTTCCACCGAAGCGTATTGTCGATGGTGTGATAAAAGGAATTAATGCGGGCGGAAATTGCTCTGGTATTCCTACTGTATCGGGTTTTATTCGCTACGATGAACGTTTTCGTGGAAAGCCTTTAGTTTTCGCTGGAACTGTCGGTCTTATTCCAAAAAAAGTTGGAGGAAGACTTTCTCATGAAAAATCTGCTCAACCGGGAGACTATATTGTAATGGCGGGTGGGCGAGTGGGTGCCGATGGAATTCATGGTGCAACATTTTCTTCTGTGGTGATGGATACTGCATCTCCTGCAACAGCTGTGCAAATTGGCGACCCAATCACTCAGAAAAAAATGAGCGATGCAATAGTAAAAGAAGCACGCGACATGGGATTATATTCAAGCATTACTGACAACGGTGCAGGAGGAATTTCTTGTTCTGTGGCAGAGATGGCAAAAGAATGTGGTGGGCTTGTTGTAGATATTGAAAAAGTTCCACTTAAATATCCAGGGTTAACACCATGGCAAATTTGGATTTCAGAATCCCAAGAACGCATGACACTTTCTGTGCCAAAAGATAAATGGGAAAGTTTTAAAAAATTAATGGACAAACGTGGCGTAGAAGCGACAGTGATTGGCGAATTTACAAATTCTGGAAAATGCATCGTGCGGCAAAATGGAAAAATTATTATGGACTTAGCACTTTCATTTTTGCACGATGGTTTACCAAAGCGCCCATTGTTTACAAAAAAAGTTGCTCATCTTCACAAAGAACCAAAAATGCCAAATGGAATTTCTCGAACTTCTTCACTTTTGAGTTTATTGAGTGAAGGAAATATCGCAGGATTTGAATGGGTATCGGAACAATATGATCATGAAGTTCAAGCGGGCTCAGTTATAAAACCGCTCGTTGGTCGCGGAAAAATAAATTCTGAAGCTCAAGTTTTTAGACCATTACTTTCTTCTCAAAAAGGTGTAGTGCTTTCGACTGGTGTATATCCTTCGTATTCTGACATCAGTACTTACGCAATGGCAATGTGTGCACTAGACACTGCTGTACGAAATTCTATTGCCACAGGAGGAACACTTTCACATCTCGCAATTCTTGATAATTTCTGTTGGTGTTCTTCGTATGATGAAGAACGTCTTGGTGAACTTGTGGCATCTGTGCGAGCTTGTTACGACGGGGCTGTATTTTACGGTACTCCTTTTATTTCTGGAAAAGACAGTATGTTCAATGATTTCAAAGGTTATGATGAAAAAGGAAATCCTGTCGCGATTTCAATTCCGCCAACGCTTCTCATTTCAGCAATTGGAGTCGTGCCAGATATAAAAAAAGTTGTAAGTCCAGATTTTAAAATTGCTGGGGATACAATATATTTAATTGGTGAGACAAATGATGAGCTTGGAGCGTCGGAATATAATAAGATGCTCGCAAAAGGTAGTGGTGCAATAGGCAACAATGTTCCAGTTGTTAATTTAGAAAAAAATAAAAAAACATATCTCGCACTTGAAAATGCAATAAAAAAAGAATTAATTGCTTCGTCTACAGCACTTACATCTGGTGGACTTGCTGTCGCACTTTCAAAATCTGCTGTTGCTGGCGGACTTGGTTTTTCAGTATCTCTAAAAAATATTGTGGGTAATGCAGAAAATGTTGATGCACAGCTTTTCTCGGAAAGCCAAGGACGTATTCTAGTAACAGTTTCAAAGAAAAATATTTCAGCTTTTGAAAAGGCAATGAAAGGCGTCGCTCTTTCAAGATTGGGAACAGTATCAAAAACAAATATTTGCATCATCAGTGACAAGCAAGGCAAAAAAGCAGTAGATACAACAGTTCAAAAACTTTCAAATTCATATCACAGTTTTAGTAAAAAAATGACATAAAAATATGTTATATTTAAATTATGGATACAAAAATCAAAATTTTAGATAAAAAGTGGAGTATTGATGAAGTGAAAACTCTTGCTGATTTATGGTATGGTTCTATGATTAAAGGTGCAGTGGATATAGAGGGTTCGCGTGTAGCTCTCGGTGGAGATTATCATATTGAAGATTCGGAGCTTTTAACTAACACTGGTTCAACATTTGAAAATGTTTGGGGTTTTAATATTCGTTTTGAAGAAAATCCTGAAGGTATTTTGGAATTTGATTCAATGGTCAACATAAAACCAAATTTTGGTAATCTTTCTAGATCAATAAATAATAAAGAAATTATCGAAAAAGCTACAGAAGTTATTTATAAATTTATAGATTTAAAATAATATGGAAAAGAATTCACTTTTTTACATGGCAAATTTATATCCTGAAATAGGAAGACTTTTTACTTTTTACGATTCGGGAAAATTAGAAGCCGCAGAAAACGCAAAAATTCGAGCACTTTCAATAGTGGATAAAATACTTTCTTTTCGAGATATTATTCCGGCCGGTAGAGAAGAATGGTGTGTGATAAAAAATTTTATACTAGGATACGATAAATTAGACTCATATGAAAGAGAAATTTTAGAAAAATATAGTTACCCTTTTTCACTGAAATTTATGAAAGCATACAGTTCTTGATTATGGAAACCAGGATCTGCCAAAATTGCAAAAATGATTTTACTATCGAGCCAGAAGATTTTTTGTTTTACGAAAAAATAAAAGTTCCTGCACCGACATTTTGTCCGAAGTGTCGCTTGTATCGGCGTTCGGTGTGGCGCAATGAGCATTTTTTATTTAAGAAAAAAGATGACCTTACTGGAAACTTAATATTTTCTACATATTCTCCATCATCAAAAATTAAAATTTTTGAGCATTCCTATTGGTGGAGCGATGAGTGGGACCCAAAATCTTTTAGTAAGGAATATGATTTCAATACAAACTTCTTTGAGCAATTTTATGATTTACTTTACTCAGTACCACTTTGCGATAGATCAATAAAAAGTTGTGTAGAAAGTGACTACTCAAACAATGCAACTAATATTAAAAATGCATACCTTTGCTTTAATGCAAAAAATAGTGAGAATGTTTGTTACGGGTTTCATTTTAGCGGAAGTCATGACTGTGTGGATTTTTATCAAACTAAAGACTCCCGTCTTTGCTATGAAACCTTTTCAGTTGTTGATTCTGAGCGTATGTTTTGGTGTAGTAACTGCTCGCAATGTTATAATTTATGGTTTTCAGATAATTGTAGAAACTGCACAGATTGTTTTGGTTGTGTAAACTTAAGAAATAAAAAATACTGTATTTTTAATAAACAATATACAAAAGAAGAATATGAAAATGAAGTTAAAAAACTTTACGACGGATCTTTTTCTTGTTTACAGGAAATACTAAAAAAGGTAAAAATTTTTGAAAAACAATTTCCTGTACAGTATTATCATGGGAAACACAATGTCAATGTGACTGGTGATTATATTTTTAAATCAAACAATACTTTTGATTGTTTTGAAATCCACAATGTAGATAATGCAAAATTTTCTCAATTTATTAGACACTCTAAAGATGTTTATGATTTTAGTTGTTGGGGTATTTCATCGGAATTAATTTATGAGTCTGTAAGTTGTGGAGAAAGTTCACAAAATCTAAAATTTTGTTATGAATGTTGGCCAACATCTCATGATTTAGAATACTGTGTTGATTGTCACTCATCTTCGTATTGTTTTGGTTGCGTGAGTTTAAAAAAGGGAAAATACTGTATTTTCAATAAACAATATTCTAAAGATGAGTACTTTGAGCTAAGGTCTAGAATAATTGAACAAATGAATAAAATGCCTTATATTTCAAAAAATAAACAGATATATAAATATGGTGAATTTTTTCCGACTGAATTGTCACCATTTAATTACGAAGAATGTTCAGCTTCTGATTATTTTCCAAGTAATGAATTAATAAAAGTGCCGACAAATTATAAAATTGAAATAACACCTCAAGAATTACCAGAAATTTCTATTCAGGCAGATGATTCAATTGTTTATAAAGTAATTGAATGCCAAGATAAACAATCCTGCAATCATCGTTGTGTTGGAGCTTTTAAAATAACAGATATTGAATTAAATTTTTATAAGCGTTTCAGTATACCGATACCTAGAATATGTCCAAACTGTAGATTTTATAATAGAATGGAAAAGTTAAATTCAGTGTTATCTCGTATTGATAATTGTATGTGTATCAATGATTTACATGGGCATATGGGTAAATGTGGCCAAGAGTTTAAAACTAATTACCCTAAAAATAAGTCTAGAATATTATATTGTGAAGGTTGTTATCAAAAAGAAGTTATTTAATTATGGAAACCAGAGTCTGCCAAAATTGCAAAAATGATTTTACTATCGAGCCTGAAGATTTTTTGTTTTACGAAAAAATAAAAGTTCCACCTCCGACTTGGTGTGCTTACTGTAGGTTTATAAGAAAAATGACTTTCGTCAATGAGAGGTCTTTGTACAAAAGACAATGTGGAAATTGTGGAACTTCCATTATCACAATGTATAAAGATACCAATTTATTTCCAGTTTGGTGTGTGAAATGTTATTTAGCGGATTCTTGGGACCCCGTAGCCTATGGTATAGATTTGGATTTTTCTAAAAATTTCTTTACTCAGTTTAAAGAATTGCGAGATACCGTCCCACATCGTTCACTTGATCAAAATGAGAAGAATGGTAGTGATACAGAATATTCCAATTTTTGTTATAGCAGTAAGAATTCCTATCTTTCTTTTAATGTCACAAGTTCAGAAAATATAAAGTATAGTAAATATGTTTTAAAAAAGAATAAAAATTGCATCGATTCTTTTATATTTGCCGACAACGATAAATGTTACGAATTAGTTCAGGCAAGCAAGAATTATAATTGCTCTTTTCTTTTAGAAAGCAGAGAGTCTATTGATTCACATTTTCTGTATGATTGTTCAAATTGTGTTAGTTGTTGCTTATCTTCAAATATCCGAAATAAAAGCTTTGTTTTTGCCAATCAACAGCTTTCGAAAGAAGATTACATGAATGCAATAAAAGGACTTGAGCTCGGGACTTATACCGGCCAAGTTCGAGCCAAGAATATTTTTAAGGAAATAGTGGAAGGCTCAATTCATAAATATGCGCATAATAAAAATGCAGTAAACGTCACGGGGGACTTTATCGAGAATTCTAAAAATATTAAATATAGTTATGGTGTTGTGGGTGGAGAAAATATGAAAAATATTTTTTTTAGCATGAATGTGGCAAAAGATTCTCATGATTTAATATTTACCGGACGAGGAGAAGAATGTTATGAACTTGCATACGGAGGTAGGGGAATAAATAGAGTCTTTTTTTCTTTTAGTTGCGGAAGTGGTAGTAAAAATTTGTTTTATTGTGACAATTGCAAGGCTTGCATGGATTGTTTTGGGTGTGTAGGGTTGCGGAACAAACAGTATTGTATCTTTAATAAAGAGTATACAAAAGAAGAGTATTTTAAAATCACAGACAAACTAAAAAAAGTCATGACCGATATGCCGTACGTTGATAAGATCGGCAGAGTTTATGGTTTTGGAGAGTATTTTCCTACAGAAATTTCTCCATTTGCATATAATGAAACAGTAGCATTTGAAGAACTGCCATTAAGCGAAGAGGGTGTTATTAAAAATGGATTTACATGGCAGAAGGCTGAAGCGAAGTCTCACATGCCAACAATTAGCGTAGATGATATTTTAAATAATATTGCAGATATAGATGATAGTATTTGCAATGAAATTATATCTTGTCCTAACAATGGTAGTCCAAAAACTAGTTGTTCAGGAGCTTATAAAATTTTAAAAGATGAACTTACTTTTTATAAGCAAATGCATTTACCTATACCAAGGTATTGTCCAAATTGCAGATATCACCATCGTTTGGTTTGGAAAAATCCATTTCGTTTTTATAAAAGGCAATGCATGTGTGAAAAGGAAAACCATGGGCATGAGGGATCATGTCCTAACAAGTTTGAAACCTCATATTCCCCAGAACGTCCAGAAGTGGTATATTGTGAGAAGTGTTATCAAAAAGAGGTTATATGATTAAAATAAAGGCTGTAAAAAATGAGAACCCCGTAGTAGATTTTTGACTCGATTATGTTCTATGTATATTGCCTAGAAAGTGAAAAATATGATGAACTTTATTTTGGTTATACCAATGATCTTAAACGTAGATTTAAAGAACATAATCAGAAGTTAAATTTTTCAACAAAAAGATATGCACCATGGAAAATTATTTACTACGAAGCATGTTTAAACGAAAGTGATGCAAAAAGACGTGAGAAATATTTAAAAACTACGCAAGGTGGCAGAATGATAAAAATTAGATTAAAAGAATATTTTTATGAAAAAAGAAAAATTTAACAAGTCAAAAATTCACTACAGGGAGAAGCCCAAAGTAATTGTCCTTTCTGGATATGGTTTAAACTGCGAGGAGGAGACAAAATTCGCTTTTGAGCACGCAGGTGGAGTGGCGGATATTGTGCATATAAATGATTTGATTGAAAATCCAAAACAACTTTTGAAATATAATATTTTGGCTTTTCCTGGCGGATTTTCTTATGGTGACGATATGGGAAGCGGAAAAGCTTTTGCGAGTAAGATAAAAAATCACTTAAAAAAAGAATTCGAGGAATTTTTGGCAGGAGATACTTTGGCAATAGGTATTTGTAATGGTTTTCAAATAATGACGAGTTTGGGGATTTTACCCGGGGCTTTGGCGCACAATGAAGGTGGGCGATATATAGATAGGTGGGTGGATTTAGAAGTCCCACCCTCTTCCTTAATAAGGAGAGGGCCGGGGAGAGGTTCTTCGCCATGGACCAAAGGCATTAAGAAAATTTCTCTTTCAATTGCGCATGGAGAAGGCAGATATATTACAACAGAAAAAGAATATAAAAATTTGTTGAAGGAAAATAGAATTGCATTTAAATACGTAGAAGGAGAGATGTGTAAATACCAAAATTTGAAAGCAAATCCAAATGGTGCAATGCATGCAACAGCGGGCGTTTTGGGTTATAATGGCAGAGTCCTCGGTATGATGCCTCACCCAGAGAGGGCGATGTTTTTCACACAGAGGCCAGATTGGGAATTGCAGAAGGAAGTATTGAAAAGAAAGGGTAAAAAAATTTCAGACGAAGGAGCTGGGATTTTATTGTTTAAAAATGCGGTTAGGTATTTTACAAAAGCATAAAGTATAGTTTTAGTAAAAAATTATAAATTATTATTTTTTACAGTCACATAATTTTCTGGTGAAAATTTGTTTAGTCTCGGCCCGTCGGCCTGCGAAACCTGTAAAAAACAACAATTCATAATTTTTTACCAACTGCTTACGATTTTATACATATGGAAGAACTTAAAGAAAAATGTGGAATATTTGGAATTTACGGAAAAAGTGGTGCACAGGTTGCGCGCACGGCTTTTTACGGACTTTTTGCACTTCAACATCGCGGTCAAGAAGGCTCGGGTATTTGCGTTTCAGATGGTGAGAAACTTCATACACACAAAGGCACAGGCCTTGTATCACAAATTTATACAGAAGAAAGCATCGCAGGACTTAGCGGGCATATTGCAATTGGGCACAATCGTTATTCGACTTCACGTGGAGGGACAAATTCAAATTTAAATCACGTTCAACCTTTTATTTCAGAAGATGGAAATTTAGCTTTGGCACACAATGGAAATTTGCCATCTGTCGTCGCTCTGCAAAATTTTTTGAAAGGAAAAAATGTAAATACAGAAGGAGCAAATGATTCAAAATTAATGCATTTGGCAATCGAATATTATTTAAAAAATGGTTTTTCACTTTCAGATGCAGTTGAAAAAAGTTTTCCTCTTTTTACTGGAGCTTTTTCTGTTTTAGTAATGACAAAAGATACAGTCATCGCAGTGCGAGACAGCTTTGGTATGCGACCATTTTCGTATGGAAAAATAGGGGACGATACTTTTGTTTTTGCATCAGAGACTTGTGCTCTTGAAACGGTAGGAGTGACCGAACATATGGACGTAAACCCAGGAGAGATAATAATTGTTGAAAATGGAAATATGACAAAAAAACAAATTGTACAACCAACTCCGAAATTTGATATTTTTGAATTGGTTTATTTTGCTCGACCAGATTCTGAAATTTTAAATGAGTCAGTTTACGAAGTTCGTTCAAATTTTGGTGCAGAACTTGCAAAAGAGGTAAATATTTCGGCAGACATCGTAGTGCCAGTTCCAGAGACTGCAATTCCTTGCGCAATACGATTTTCTCGCGAAACAGGAATTCCTCTTGAAATGGCTCTTACAAAAAATCGATACATTCACCGCACGTTTATTCAACCCGATCAGCGTACACGCGAACTTGGAGTGAGATTGAAGCTCACAGCTCTTCGAGAATTAATACAAGGCAAACGCGTCGTAGTGATAGATGACTCAATAGTGCGAGGAACTACTTCAAAAGAATTGGTAAAATTAATTTTTAACGCCGGTGCAAAAGAAGTTCATTTTCTTGTTGCTTCTCCTCCAGTACGCTTCCCAGATTTTTATGGTATCGATACACCAAAACAAGAAGACCTTATTGCTGCACAAATGAAAGTGGAAGATATTGCAAAATATCTTGGTGCAACATCGCTACATTATCTTTCTGTCGATGGTATGGTGCGAGCTACAGGTGTTTCGCGAGATGTACTCTCACTTTCAGCTTTTACAGGCGAGTACCCAATTTCTCTTCTCGAGCGTGCTAGTGAAATTAATTATGATATTCCAAAAGAGTAAAATGAGATTAGCAATTTTAATTTCAAATGCAGGTACGGGTACAAATTTGCAAGCAATTATAGATGCCATAGAGAGCGGAAAATTAAATGCTTCGATTTGTGCTGTTGTTTCTGATAAAACGGAAAGCCCTGGACTCGAAAGAGCAAAGAAGCACAACTTGCCGATAGAGATATGCGCCAAAAAAGAAGATTTGAAGTCCCTTTTAGAAAAATTAAATCCTGATTATATTTGCCTTGCAGGTTGGAAACAAATAATTTTAGACGAAGTAATTTTGGCTTTTCCGGATAAGATTTTGAATCTACATCCCGGACTTATTCCAAATACTTTAGATACTGCCGTCCAAAATCCAGATGGTAGTTATGCTCTTTGGAATGAAGGAATGCTTACAGACAAAGCGATACAAAATTTCTTGGACAAAAAATCCACATACGCCGGCTCTTCAGTTCATTTTTTAACTCTGCATTTTGATTTTGGTCCAGTCCTCGGTCACACATTTGAAAAAATTGAATCTGACGATACTGTCGAAACTCTCTACTCACGATTGAAAGTAAAAGAAAATGTACTCTACGTGAGTGTTTTGCAAAAATTAGCTAATTAATATGAATGATAAAAAACAAAAAATTTTAGATCTTAAAAAAGAAATGGATGCAAAACTACTAGTACTCCGCCTGAAAAGGAAAGATATTATTCTTAAATTTAAAAAAAAGCTTGAAGAGGTAAAAATAAATCAAATCAGAAATAAAATATCTAAATAGTAAATATATGGCATCAAGAGAAGAAAAAAAGAAAATTGAGAATAAAGAAACAAAAAAAGTTGTTGCTAGTAATAAGGAGGGGAAGGAAGTATCTCAAGAAGAATTTTTAAATATTGCGAATGCAGAGAAAAGTAAATTTGAAGAAGAGACTAAAAATGCTTTACAAAATCTCAACTCAGTTGACCTAGATGAACATACTTTTAACGAGATAAAGAATGAAAATAAAATTGAAGAAGCGTTGGGTGAAAACTTAAAAGAGGCCAATGCGGTAATTGAGAACGCAAAGAAGAGCCTAGAGGGCGCTGAATTTAACAGAGATAAGTGCCTCTATGATTTGAAGGCCAAAATTGAAAATGCCAATAGTCTCGAGGAAATTGTGAGTGCAGTGACGATCGTACTCGAAAGTCAAAAAGACAGAGAGGACTTAAAGATGTTATTTAATAATTTTAAGTTTAAGGCATCTGAATTGACGAGCGATGGCAAGGAGAGTCTTGTTAAAGACTATTTCGGTGACATAGTCAAAACAATTACTGAATCACTGAGCGATCCTCGAAACGTAGAACAAGTAAAGAATACAGACTTAGTGGACATAAAAAAACAATCCATAGAAGCACTGAGTGATATTGTTCCACCTACTTTACAGGGACAAGAAAGCCCGGAGTATCTTAAAATGCTAGAGAAAATTCAGTCTAAGATTGTTGTTCCAGAATACAATTTAAGCGAATTTGTGGATTTTTTAAACCAGTATAATGAAGTGTCAAAAGGCAGGGAGGGCACGTTTGATAAATTTATCTTTAAAGATTTTCCAAAGAAAAAAGATGACTTTTTCCATGTAAAAAATGAAATTAATTATTTATTGCAAGACCCGCTTGCGCTAGAAAAAATTGACTTTATTGATAAAAGTAGCCTAAATAAAACTCTCAATCTTTTTGACGGAGATGAATTTTATAGAACTGAATATGGTGGACCGGAGAAGGCAGAGTTTCTAGAAGACAGCAACATTCTCAAGATGCCCGATTATAAAAAAGGTGTAAATATTTTTAATACTGAATACGTTCAAACAGAAAGGGCGAACAAATTACACGGACTGTCGTTAGGGTCACTGAAACTTGCCAAAAACAACGAGTATTTTGACATTAAAACTAAGTATTCATCTGGTGCTCCAACGATAAATCTAATCACAGAGGAAGAACTAAAGAAAATTCACGATTTTGATAGTAATCTAAAAGAATTAGATCTATATCAAATGGAATATTTCAAAGAAAATGTTGAAAACCTACCGCAAGACATCAAAGATTTTTACCAGAAAGTTTATAACGAGCAGAATTATTCAGGTAATTTTAGCGCAGTCGCAAATAAATCTTTTTTTGAACTGGCAAAAAGTCCTGAAAACCTGAATAAAATTAAGAAATGCTTTGAGTCCAGATTGATTAGCACTATATACGATAATAATTATATCGAAAGAGTTGCGGAGTTAGATGAAAAAATCATTGATTTGATGATAGAAACTGGAGAGGGCTTGAATGCAAACATAGAATTGTTGGAAAAAGTTGCCGGCTTAAACGATCCTGACAAGGAGAAGTACAAGGAAATTGTTGCGGGGTACAGTCTTTTATCAAATTACGATAAACTTGAAACAACAGAATATGTACAGCGTATAAAGGAAATACCTGCTGAAGAAATGGACTTTTTTCTGAAATGGCAGAATACTCAGGGTAATAAGTGCTATTTTGGAATCAAAAAACTTACAGGGCCGTTGGATGACGCACTGTATAGGAAGGAAGATTTCTCTAAACTAGTAGAGTTCCATAATAGTAGCCCAGACGCGGACTCCTTGATTTTTGATTTTTTTGCCAAGAATGATCCATACGTTTCTGATATAGTAAGAAATATTGAAACATATGGAAAAAATCCAAAAAAGTTTTTTACAGATAACCCAAAGGATGTTATTAAAAATTTTGATGAGATTCAAAAGCTTTTGGCGAGTAGGGGCGAGTCTTTAAATCAAGAAGAACTTAACTCAATATTCAATTATACTTTGAAGAGTAGTCCTCAGATGTTTCTTGAAAAAATCAGCTTCCCACTCTCACCAGAACAGCAGAAAGTTATTGATATTTTCACGAAAATTTCAAACTCGCCATCAAGTGAAATGAAAAATATGGCGCTCGAGCTCTCACTGCAGATAGTGGAGGGTGGGGATCTTTCAACCATCGATGAACGATATGAAAAGATTGATAGCATTTTTGTGCGAAACAATATCCCGTTTGTGGGAAAGCAGGCAAAGATTTGTGAAGCGCTCCACCCTCAGATAGTTACACAAAATAATTCTAGCCCAGAACTGCAATCTCTACATAGCAACAATGCTAGGCGACTTTTGATTTTCAAAGATTTGATGCTCACAAACTTTAACAGTTTGAACTCAAACTTGGAACAATATCTTTTGGTTTTCAAAAGTGGTCAGGAGGTTTTGGATAAATATGAAAGTGGTGAGCAGTTGAGCGGAGACGAAGAAGAAAAACTGAAGTATTTCTTTAAAAAGATTAACGCTCTTTCCGAAAATACCAAAAAGACTGACAAGTTCAACAAGTTTGATTTGGAAGATTTAAGTTTGACTGAAAACTTGCAAGCGCTGAAATCAAATTTTGGTGTTGGAGAAAATCAGACAATAATCGGCAAATTTGAAGATACTTTTTTGAAAAGAATTGGTATAAGTAATTTCTCTGAAGCCCTAAAACGTTATGATGATTTACGTGAAGCAGTAAGCAACCGTAATAAGCAACTAGCGGAGAGTGGGCAGATTAATTTAGGTGAAAATGATTTAGCTAAGGGTATTTCTATTGATTATTTTGATAAAAATCTTGATCGAGGTATTTATGCACCTGAGTTTATTGGGGCAGAAACCATTGAAGCAAAAGGTAAATCAAAAGGCAGTGATTCTACGCCATGGGATACGGATTTAATTATGGTCGGAAATAGGAATACTTCAGAAATTATAGAAAAATCTACAGCTTCAGGGTATGGCGAAGCAATAATAATCATCAGAGATAGAGGCCAATTTAATCGTACGGAAAAAGGACAACCCATAGAAAAAGGTCAAGATAAATTGGAGTTATTTAAGACTCGTGCTTTGGGCGAGGACCATTATGGTATCAGGACTGGTTTTGGTTCGACCGAGATTGATGCGTTGCTGGCCAAGGATAATGTAATACAAAATAGCAAACAGCTAGATTCGCTGAAGTTCTCAATAGCGCAAAAGGGCTTCTATATACCTATCTGCGATAAAACAGGCAAGGTTATTTTTACTGCCGATGAATATGAAGAATACAAGAAAATATTTGCTGGTGTTGATAAATATCATGGTGAGGAAATCAGCTTACGGGAAGACTGGAAAAATTCTAAATTCAGCGAAGACATTAGCAAGTTTTCTCAAACTAACGAAAATCTTGATAATATTAACAAGATTAAGGATGATATTTATTCTGATATTGAAAGTGACCTGAAAACTTTTGGAATTGAGCTTCATAAAGGACGTTACGACGATAGCGTTGTGGGAGCAAAGATAATCGATACAGGCTCTACTGGTCGTGGTGCAGCCCTCGACGAAGGATATGATCTTGACTTTGTTATTAAGGTCGACGATCGGGATGCAGATAAGATTAGTCAAATGGCTGAAAATTTGAAAAAGAAGTATCCATATGATCAAGATTATGAAAGAGATGGCATGAGAACGTATAGGTTTAAGAGTTTTGAAAAAGATGGAAACAAAATTGACTTGGATATTAGTTTTGTCAAAAAATCAGACAGTGAAGAACTTGATGCAAATGAAGCCGTCGCGCAGAAGTACGACTCTATCAAAAAATCTTCAGGAGAAGATAAGTTACTTGATGTTCTAACAAATGTCAGATTTGCAAAAAAGGAGTTGAAGGAAGCAGGTTGCTATAAGAAAGGAATGACTGGTAATGGAGAACAACAAGGCGGAATGGGTGGCATTGGCGTTGAAAACTGGATATTGCAAAATGGTGGAGATGCGGTGGATGCATTTAGAGATTTCAATAAAAATGCTTACCAAGATGGTGAACTCGTATCATTTAATGACTTCAAGAAAAAATACAAGATCTTCAGCGCTGGTAGCAATATACGAGGCGGAGTCAAGGCAGAAAACTTCGTTTATAATATGGATGAAACAGGCTATAATAAAATGGCTGAACTTTCGAAGAAGTTTATTTAGATTAACCAACATATATGCAAAAACAGAAAATTTTAATAATAGGTGGAGGAGGACGTGAGCATGCGGTCGGGTGGAAAGTGGCGCAGTCGCCGAGAGCGGGTGAGCTGTTTTTTGCGCCCGGCAATGCGGGTACTGCGACACTTGGTACAAACGTACCTATTTCTGCTACAGATATTCCTGCACTTATTAATTTTGCAAAAAAAGAAAATATTGATTTAACCTTGGCTTTGCCGGATGATCCACTTTCACTCGGTATTGTTGATCAGTTTAATGCCGAAGGTCTACGAATCTGGGGACCAACAAAAGCTGCCGCTCAACTTGAATCTTCGAAAGCTTATGCAAAAGATTTTATGAAAAGGCACAATTTGCCTACAGCAAAATTTGAAACATTTACTGATTTTGAAAAAGCAAAAGAATATGTAGCAAATGGGTCGTTGCCAGTCGTAATCAAAGCAAGTGGTTTGGCGCTCGGGAAAGGTGTGGTTATTTGTGAGACTCTCAATCAAGCAAATGAAGCATTGGAAAATATGCTCGTGAAAAAAGTTTTTGGCGAATCTGGTGCGACTGTCGTGATTGAAGAGTTTTTATTAGGTCCAGAAATTTCCATTCATGCATTTTGTGACGGAGAAAATTATAAAATATTTCCTTCCGCTCAAGATCATAAAAGAGTAGGTGTTGGGGACACAGGACCCAATACTGGCGGAATGGGTACAGTTGCACCAGTGCCATTTGCATCCACTGAATTAATGAAAAAAATTGAAGAGAGTATTGTCGCTCCGACTTTGCGCGCAATGGTTGCGGACGGAATCCCATTTCAAGGTGTTCTTTTTCCAGGACTGATGCTGACAAAAGATGGTCCTAAGATTTTGGAATTTAATGCACGCTTTGGCGACCCAGAAACACAATCTTTTATGCGTTTACTCGACACTGACCTGATTGAAATTATTGAAGCGACACTCGATCATAAACTTAATGAAATAGAAATAAAATGGAAACCTTTATTCGCCTGCAACATTGTACTTGCATCTCTAGGCTATCCAGGGAATTATGAAAAGGGGAAAGTGATTACGGGACTTGAGAAGTTTCCTCCCCTTGATAAGGGGGAGGTGCCAGAGGCGGAGGGGGTTGTATTATTTCATGCTGGTACAAAGGCAGAAAATGGAGAACTTTTAACCAATGGCGGGCGGGTGCTCGGTGTATCAGCCACAGGAAATACACTTCCTGAAGCCCTAGAGAAAGCTTATAAAGCAATTGAGAGCATTAATTTCGATGGTATGCAATATCGCAAAGATATTGGAAAAAATGCGATGAAAATGCTAGAGTAAACTTATGAAAAAAATTAAAACACAAGTTAAAATATTGATGGGGTCAGATTCCGATTTAGAAGTAATGTCAGATGCAGCAAAGGTGTTTGAGGATTTTGGAGTAGCACACGAAATAATCGTTGCTTCTGCTCATCGAAGTCCAGAATTTGTGCATAAGCATATTTCAAATGCAAAAACCCAAGGTGTGCAAGTAATTATTGCGGGTGCTGGTGGAGCAGCGCATTTGGCTGGAGTGTGTGCATCTCTCACAACTCTTCCCGTCATTGGTGTGCCAGTGAAAGCAAAAACTCTCGACGGTTTGGATTCACTTCTTTCAACTGTGGGAATGCCACCCGGAGTACCTGTTGCAACTGTCGGCATCAATTCTTCAAAAAATGCAGGCCTTCTTGCTGTACAAATTCTCGCGCTTTCTGATGTGATACTTTCAAAAAAAATGATTGAATATAAAAAAAAGATGGCAATAGAAATTGAAAACAAAGCTGAAAAACTTTCAAAGTTGGGTTATAAAAAATATCTCGGACAATAATTTATGTCTGATCTTTACAAACAATCTGGAGTTTCGATTGACGATGGAAATGCTGTCGTCGCAAATATAAAAGACGTCGTTGCCAAAACGCATTCTTCTTCTGTGCTTGTGGGTATCGGAAGTTTTGGCGCTTTGTATGATTTATCCGAAGTATTAAAAAAATATAAAAACCCTGTTCTTGTGCAAAGTGTGGACGGTGTGGGTACAAAGCTTATGGTTGCGAAAATGGCAAATGACTATTCTAAAGTCGGTGCCGACATCGTGAACCACAGTGCAAATGACATCGTATGCATGGGTGCCGAACCGCTGACATTTCTAGATTATGTCGCTCATGAAAAATTGGAAAAAGATGTAATGAATGAAATTATTCGTGGCATGGCGGATGCTTGCGTGGAAGGAAAAATTTCTCTCATTGGTGGTGAGACTGCAGAAATGCCTGGTGTGTATGTGAAAGGTGAGCACGATATTGCAGGAGCTATCACTGGAGTTGTGGAGCGTGAAAAAATAATTACAGGAGAAAAAATTGAAGTCGGAGATGCTGTTATTGGACTTTCATCTTCGGGACTGCACACAAATGGTTATTCTCTTGCTCGTAAAGCATTTTTTGATATTGGAAAATTTGGTGTGAATGATACACCAGAAGGACTCGATGGCACAGTCGGTGAAGTTCTTCTTCGCGCACATTTAAATTATTCTCCAGCAGTTTTAAATTTAATTTCTCAAAATATACAAATCAACGGTATTGCACATTTGACTGGTGGAGGTTTTGTAGAAAATATTCCACGCATATTGCCAAAAAATGTAAATGTAAAAATAAACAAAGGCTCATGGCCTGTGCTTCCAGTGTTTTCTACAATTGCGCGTATTGCGAATGTTTCAGAAGATGAATGCTATCGTGCTTTTAACATGGGAATTGGTATGATTCTTGTCGTCCCTCAGTCTGAAAAAGCTCGCGTATTGGAAATCTTATCCTCAGAACAAAAGTTTAAAGCTTACGAAATAGGGGAAATTATCTCTGGAAACGGTGTAGTTGTATTCTAATAAGTTTTGCCGTAATATTAGACTATGTTAAACATACAAGAAATAAAAGACCACATGGACTACGTTATAAGTAGTACAGATTTTACTAATTTAGGTGAGAAAAAAGTCGGCAAGGTTCGAGATATTTATTTACAAAATGACAAGATAATTTTAGTAGCTACAGATCGCTACAGTGCTTTTGATCGCAACCTCGCCCTCGTGCCACACAAAGGAAGTGTGCTTACTGGTACAAGTTTATTTTGGTTTGAAAATACAAAAGACATTGTTCAAAATCACATCATCAGTAGTCCTGACCCAAGTGTCGTAGTCGCAAAGAAATGTTCTGTGATTCCTATTGAGGTTGTCGTCCGCGGATACATCACTGGTGTGACTGGTACTGCACTTTGGACACTTTATCAAAAAGGCGAGAGAGACTTCGGAAGCTTCACTCTTCCAGAAGGAATGAAGAAAAATCAAAAATTGGAAACTCCAGTTCTTACTCCTACTACAAAATCTGACGAACATGACAAACCTCTTACAGAAAAAGAAATTGTGGACGAAGGCCACGTGCGCGAAGATTTGTGGCAAGAAGTTCGCACGACAGCTTTAAAGCTTTTTGCTCGTGGACAGGAAATTGCATCACAGCGTGGACTAATACTTGTGGATACAAAATATGAATTTGGTTTGGACGACAAAGGTAAACTTACATTGATTGATGAAATCCACACTCCCGACTCTTCTCGCTATTGGAAACTCGCAACATACAATGAACGTTTTGAAAAAGGCGAAGAACCAGAATATTTCGACAAAGAATTTGTCCGTATGTGGTTCAAAGGGCATTGCGATCCCTACAATGACGCCGTTCTACCCGAAGCTCCAGCTGACCTCATCGCCGAGCTTTCCCGCCGTTACATCGAAATCTACGAAACCATCACCGGCAAAACTTTCACCGCCGACTTCAACCAACCAATTGGTGAACGCATAGAAAATAACCTAAAAAGTTTTCAAATATAAAACGTTGCAAAAAGGGGTTAAATCCACTATAATCTCCACATGATTGATGCGATAAATCCGCTGGATGGGAGATATAAAGATAAGGTTAAACCTTTGGCGGAATACTTCGGCGAGTACGCTCTGATGAAATATCGAGTGATGATGGAATGTGAATTTTTGGTATGTTTGGCTGATTCTAAAATTACAACACTACGAAAATTAAGTACTGCAGAAATCGCTCTACTTCGAAACCTTTACAACAATTTTTCCGAGAAATCTTACAACGCAATAAAGAAATTTGAAGCCACAACAAATCACGACGTAAAAGCCGTGGAATATTTCATAAAAGACGCACTTAAAGGTACGAGTTTAAAAGACGCTATGGAATGGGTGCATTTCGGTTTGACTTCGGAAGACACGAATAACTGTGCAAATGCTCTGATGCTTTCGCTTGGTTCTCGCAATGTAATACTCCCCGCAATAGTTGGCATTGAAAACATGCTCCGCACTTTTGCAAAAGAATATAAAAATCTTCCAATGCTTGCTCGCACGCACGGACAGAGCGCAAGCCCGACAACTCTCGGAAAAGAATTTGCAGTTTTCACAGCGCGCATAAAACGCCAGCGTGAGCAAATGGCAAAATATAAAATTTTGATAAAGTTAAATGGCGCGACGGGGAATTACAATGCTTTTGTTTCCGCATATCCAAAAGCAGACTGGCTTGGTTTTACAAAAAAGTTTACAAAGCACCTCGCAGAAATTTCCGGAGCAGAACTTGAAGCGAATTTAATTACAACGCAAATTGAAAGTCACGACACATATGCCGAGCTTTTCGATATGATGCGCCGAGCAAATACGATAATGCTTGATTTGAATCAAGATATTTGGCGCTATATAAGTGATGGGTATTTGAGTCAGAAAACAAAAGCTGGGGAAGTTGGATCTTCGACGATGCCACACAAAGTGAACCCAATTGATTTTGAAAATAGTGAAGGCAACTTGGGAATCGCAAATTCTTTATTTGAATTCTTTGCACGAAAGCTTCCTATTTCTCGACTTCAGCGCGACCTTTCCGACTCGACAGTCGAGCGTGCTTTCGGTACAGCATTTGGGCATTCATACTTGGCATATGTATCGCTGGAAAAAGGTTTGGGTAAAATCGGCGTGAATGAAAATAAAATAAAAGAAGATTTACTCGCTCACCCAGAAGTCGTCGCAGAAGCGATTCAGACAGTGCTTCGTCGTGAAGGCTATCCGATACCATATGAAGCACTGAAAGGCCTCACGCGTGGCAAGGTGGTGACAATGGAGGACTTCGCAGTATTTATCGACGGACTCGATGTAAATAAAAATATTAAAATAGAATTGAAAAAATTCACTCCACAAAGTTATATCGGTCTCGCAGGAAAAATCGCCGGCATGGCGTAAAATACAAGCCATCATAGCTTAGTGGCAAAGCACTCCCTTGGTAAGGGAGAGACCGTGAGTCCGATTCTCACTGATGGCTCCAGAATCAAACAGGACGGGTTTTGAGAAAAATTTTGGCGGGCAGAGCGAAGCTCTGCCCAAGGATTTAAAGGGTTTCCGAATGCTTCTCGTTTTTGGAGGGTGAGGCTCGAGCCGAAGATTTTTTGGAGGGAGATTTTTTTGGAGGGGAGGTCGTTCGTATTGGCGATTTCATCCAGTATTAAAGCGTCTTTTATCCATTCTCGCGTCGGTTCGATCCATGCGGAGGGGGTTCGCAAAAGTCGCTGTATTTTTTCCTCAACAGACTTTTTATCGGACATGAAAGAACGACGCCTTTCGAGGTAGTCGTCTCGTTCGATATCTTGAGAAACATAGACATCTGTAAGTCTGGTGAGGTTTTTTGAAATGTTTTGTTCTTCTTCTCGCAATTCCAACACAGCTTCTGATGCAGTATGTTTATTTTTCTGTTCTTCAACATCCAACATTTCAAAAAGTTTTGTCGCCCATGCTTTAGGCATCATATATTCAACAAGTATTGCTGAAAGCTGGCGATCCAGTTCTTCGCCTCGCACGCAAGGCTCAAAACATTTTTGCGTTTTGGATTTCTTTGAGCAGTGATAATAGGTGTATAAATGTTTTGTGCCATTCTTTTGTCGTTTGATTTTTAGCTCTCCCGTTATTCCCATGCCACAATTCCCGCACGACATAAGCCCGCAAAATGGTCTCGGGTCAGTTTTCTTGTCGGGCGTTCGACCGCGACCTCGCAATACAGCGTTTGCTTTATCAAAAAGTTCTTTGGAAATAATCGGTTCATGTTTACCCTCGTATATTTCCCCTGCGTGGCGAAAATGTCCGTAGTAGATAGGGTTGCAAATAATATGCGATATTCTCGAAACATGGACACGATTATTATTTTTTGATTTTATTTCCGAGTTTTCCAAAATCACAGCGAGGTCTTCAAGTCGCACATTTCCTGTGGCGTAAAGTTCAAATATTTTCTTCACGAGTTTCGCATTTTTTTGATGAAGTGCAATTTTCTTGATTGCGGGATTGTTGATATAGCCGAACGGAGCAAGACTGGGGAAGTCGCCATTTCGTGCCTTTTGTCGCAGTCCGCGAGCGGTATTTTCGCTGAGTTGTCGGACATATTCATTAGCCATTCCTAGCTCCACAGACATCATCAACACATTGTCATTTGGAAAATGACTTTGTCCGTGAGTTTGGATATGTTGGATTATGTTTTGCTGGAGCATCCATTGGATTTTTCCGCTATCTACTGGATTACGAGATAAGCGATCAATTTTCCAGCAAACAATTCCTTGCGCTTCTTCATTCTGAACACGCGAAAGCATTTCATTAAAAATTGGTCTGCCTGGAATTTTCGCAGAACGCTTTTCTATAAACTCATCGGCGATTGATAGATTTTCACGCTTGGCAAGCTCGCGCAATTCGGTGAGCTGTGCCTCGATAGATAGGATTTGTTTATCCTCCACATCTGTTGATTTGCGAGCGTATAAAAAGTATTTAAGCATGGTTGTATTATACCACAACGGATGGCGTAAAATACAACCAAAGAGTATAATCCGTGGATAATGAATGAATCAGAGAAACTGGGTGAAAATTTAAAGCGTATCAGGACAGCCAAAGAAATATCGCAAGGCGAGATTAGCCGTATTCTCGGCGTGGATAAAAGTTTTGTGAGTAATATAGAAAATGGCAAGACAAACCCGACACTTGCAACGATTGCAAAAATTGCGAAAGCGATCGGAGTTTCGGTTGGGGAGTTAATGAAATAAAATATGACAAGAAAAAACGACATAGAAGCTCTTTTAGAAAGAGTAGGAAAAGCAGAACCAAAGATTATTGAAGAATATAACAAATCACTTCACGATAAAACGATTGGAAATAATTTGAAAATTGATATTAAAGATTATTTTAGTCATCTTCGCTCTGTGTTGGATTATTTAGCTCATGATATTGTGGAAAAAAATTGCCCAAATGTTGACCCGAAAGATAGGTTATATTTTCCTATTGGTTCAGACCAAAGTTCGTTTGAAGGAATAATGAAAAAATCATATCCTGATCTTAGTACAAATTCTATAAAAGTTTATAGTATCCTAGAAAATATTCAACCATATAAGAAATCAGAAAATTTGTGGCTCAGTTCTTTCAATAAAATTAATAACGAAAATAAACACGAGCAGTTAACTCCTCAAAAAAGAACAGAAACAAAGAGGATAAATGTACAAGCTAATAACGGAGCTTCTGTTTCTTGGAATCCTTCTTCCGTTCGATTTGGTTCGGGTGTTTCAATTGCTGGAGTACCTGTAAATCCTAGTACGCAAATGCCAGTACCTTCAAATATTCAAACAGTAACGATTGAAACTTGGGTAGATTTTCAGTTTGAGGGTACGGGAGTATCAGCAATTTGGTTAGTAAAAGAAAGTCTCAAAAATGTAAAGGAAATTTTTAATGATTTGAAAAATTATATTTAAATTAGGGAGTTTGACGATTTACTAATCGGCAAAATTTTTAACACGCGCACGGGTGGGTGGGGCAAGTGTTATCTGAATTGCACGACCTCCCCTCCAAAAAAATCTTCCCTCCAAAAATCTTGGGCTTTTGAATTTTTGAACCTCACCCTCCAAAAACGAGAAGCATTCGGAAACCCTTTAAATCCTTGGGCAGAGCTTCGCTCTGCCCGCCAAAATTTTTCTCAAAACCCGCCCGTTTTAATTCTGGAGTCCCTCTTAAACAAGGCTCGAACCTACTTTAGCAAAAATTCGTAAGAGTACAAACAATGCTAAGTGGTACGCTCCACGACCGTCGTTCATCCGAGTTACCACTACGCTCGCACTCTGTGCTAATTCTGTCGCCCGCTTCTCATCGGGAGTACCCTCACGATGTCCGCCCCTCTCCCGCATCGCTTTTCCATTCTTCTTTGAGTCGGCGGGGTTTCTTTTTGATTCGTATGGGCGATGCGGGAGGGGCGGGCGAGATCTAGAAAATTTTGACTAAAATATATAATAATGTTATTATGTATAAAAATAAATTTGTTCACTTAAAACGTATTAAAAATGGAAGATAAGAAATTAGATAAACAAGTCGCTGGCATTTCTGCCGTAGCTCATTACGTTCCGCAGTTAATTAGAACTAGCGAGGATGTAGAAAAGTTGATTAATGCTCACTTAAAGCCAGAAATACAAACTGGCAGTATTGAACGCCTTTCAGGTATTATCACTCGACACATTTCTCGTGAAGATGAATACAATTCTACCTTGGCGATAGGAGCATGTCGCATTCTTTTTGAAAAAGAAAAAATAAATCCAAGTGATATTGATTTATTGATTTTTGCTTCAACTGGTCAAGACATACTCGAACCTGCAACTGCACACATTGTGCAGGCAGAAATTGGCACGCATTGTAGAGTAATGGATATTAAAAATGCATGCAATGGATTTATTGATGCTTTTGATGTTGCGGTTTCTCTTATTGAAACGGGTAGACATAAAAAGGTACTAATTGCTACAGGTGAAGTGCCAAGCAAAGCTGCAAAGTTTGAAGTCCCCGATCGTGATTTACTACAGCAATATCTTGTAGGACACACCTTTGGTGATTGCGGTACTGCGGTACTGATTACAGAAAAACCTAAGATTGCTACTGTAATAGATTCTTTCTTTTTTTCGGATAGTAGTAATTGGGATGTCGCAATGTTTCCAGGAGGTGGATCACGTTTTTTAAACCAACGAGATGCCTATTTCTTTAGAGGAGACGCAACTGCTCTCATGGAACCATTTTTCGTCCACACAAAAAGGCTACTTGAAGACTTTTTGAAACGAAACAATATTTCTCTGTCTAACATTGATCATATCTTCGTACACCAAGTTGCAGAATTTGTTTTAGATAGAATTTGTAATGATTTACAAATTCCAAAAGCAAAGATACAGGTTACGATCAAAGAATATGGAAATGTAGCGGCAGCGAGTTTACCACTTGCCCTTGATTTACGCTTAAAAAGCCAGATTATTTTTTCTGGAACTTATGGGTTGTTTATCGGATTTGCAGGTGGCTTCAGTATTGGGTTTACGCTGGTTAAGTTTTAGTTGTCCTTCGGAAAAATTTTCAAAATCTGCACCAGAAATGGTGCAGATTTTTTTACGCAAAATTGCTATAATCATACAGCACGATATGAAATACACTCTTTATTCGAACATTATTTTAAATAGTTTAAAAACCACACTTTCAAGCACAGAAAGTGCTCTTATTTTTGATCATAAAAATCGGAACATTACGGGAGTACAAATTTTAGAATCTATAGACAAAATTGCTCTAGAACTTATTGGCGAAGGAATAAAAAGAAATGATAGGATTATCTTTTTAGTTAGACCGTCTATAGAATCTATAATCTATTTTTTTGCTCTACTGCGTGCAGGAGTTGTTGTTGTTCTTGTTGACCCTGAAATGGGACAAGAGAATTTTGTCAGCCGAATCAAATTTTCAAAAGCTCATTTTATCTTACAAGATAAAATTTTAGAGAAAATTGAAAAGTATTCTTTTATTAAACCTTTACTTAGATTTTTAAATATATGGTTTCCTGATAATTTACCAATTCCTACTCAAAATAGAATTACGGTAAAAAATCTTGAATTCATATTACAACGAAATACCGCAGGTATTATTGATGAAAAAGTAGTTGATGCAAGTGAAGATATGGTAATTATATTTACTTCTGGGACAGTCAATAAACCTAAAGGGGTTGTGCATTCTTACTCATCTTTATTTAATGCACTTAATATAATTTCTTCTGAAATATCAATTTCAAAAAGCGATTTTCTATACGCTTCACAATTCTACTTCTTACTCATTGGACTTATGGTTTCTGCTCGGACTTACATTCCAAAAAATAAAACTTTTAGTCCTGAAAGTTTTTTAAAAATTGGTTTAAAATTCAAGATAACAAGTGCTTTTCTTTTGCCGTATGAGGGCGAGCTTATTTATAAATATTGCACAAAAAATAAAATAATCCTTCCTAATTCTTTTAAAACGATCTTATTCGGCTCTGCTCCAGTTACAAAAGGTTTTTTGTCACGATTTTCAAATATATGTAATCTATCATTAAAAGTTTACGGTGTTTACGGGGCAACTGAAATGTTGCCAATTTCACTAGTGGAAATGCAGGAAAAAATAAATTATAAAGGCAAGGGAGATTTACTTGGTAAGCCAACAAAAGGAGTGGAAATAAAAATTTCAGAAGATAAAGAAATTCTTGTTTCTGGCTCTCAATTATTTGTTAAGTATCTAGGCGACAATGAAAAAGCGAAATATTTTTACTCGGGAGATTTAGGTGAAATTGACAATGAGGGCAACATCATATTATTAGGACGGAAAAAAGATATGATTATTCGGAAAGGATTTAACATCTATCCAACTTTATTTGAAGTAAGTATTAGTAAAATGCCTGAAATTATTGAGTGTAGTATTGTTGGTGTATATGACGACAAAACAGAAGACGAAAAAATTGTACTCTTTGTGGTTTCAAACAGAGATGCGTTAGCTTTCAGGGACAAACTAAAAAAATTACTTATTACTGGGCAATATTCGATTGATAGTTATGCAATTCCTGATGAGATTATATTTATTGAGAGTATGCCAAGATCGGGGAGAAGTAAAAAAATTGATAAAAAAGTATTACAATATTTAGCTCGTAAAAAATTATGTATACAATAGCCGTAACAGGAGCGACAGGTTTTGTTGGTAATTTTGTTGCAGATTATCTCGAATCAAACGGATATAAAGTTTTTCGATTTGGACGAAAAAACAAAAAAGGAGTATTGCAATGGGATATCGCGCGGGGTATCTATACTGACTTCATAAAAGTAGACTGCGTTGTTCATTGCGCGGCTTCAGTTGATGACTGGGCATCATACAAAGAATCTTACGCAGTCAATGTTATAGGAACTCAAAATGTATTAAAATCCTTTCCCCAAGCATCAAAATTTATTTATATAAGCTCGGCAAGCATTTATAATGCCTTTTGTGATCAAGTGGTTATTTCAGAAAATGAGTGTCTTGGTGGAAAGTTATTGAATAGTTACAGTAAGACAAAATTGCTCGGGGAAAAAGAAGTAGAAAAATCTAATATCGCCTCAAAAATTATTTTGCGACCGCATATTATTTATGGCGTAGGCGATACCACTATTGCGCCTAGAATTAAAAATGGAATAAAATTTGGATATTTTCCTGTACCAGGGAATGGTAAAAATAGAATTTCTTTTACTAATGTAGAGAATTTGTCACAAGCTATTTTGCAGGCGGTTAAAATATCAAAAAAGGGTTTATCGGTCTACAACATTACCGACAGAGAATCTCTTACTTTTATTGAAGCATTAAAGGAAGTCAAGAAACTTAATAATCTAAAATTCAAAGAATTTTTTATACCAAGAAAATTATGCTTAACTATCGGAAGTATTCTTGAATTTTTTTATACTTTGTTTGAAATAAAAAAGTCTCCATTACTAACTCGATATATTGTGGATCAAATGTCCAGCGATCATATTTTTGATACTACGAAAGCACAAAAGGAACTAAAATATAATCCGACAAAAAGTATTGCAGATGACTTTTACCTATAAATTTTATTGATTAAATAAGAAAATTTATATACTATCATCTTTATGAATAAATTATATCCTAGATTGTTATCGCTTGTAGGTATAGGGTCTTCTATGGGAGTTCTCTGGGATGGTTGGTGGCATGTAGCGGTCGGTCGTGATCAATTTTGGATTCCTCCACACATACTAGTTTATCTTTCTTTGGTGACAATATTCATTGCATCATTTATAGGCTACAGAAAAACTAAACTTAAGGAATTCAAGATTTTGTATACTCTTTCACTTTTTGTACCGATTTCAAGTATTCTTGATCAAATCTGGCATCATTTTTTTGGAATTGAAAATCTACTTAGCCCATTTGTTATTTGGTCTCCGCCACACGTCTTACTTTTTTTATTACTTTTTACCATAATCATTTATATAATAAAAATTGCTACTTACGAGGAAGATGCGCTTCTGAAATGGTTTTCGGAGTGCGGATTATTTGCTTCACTACTTGGTTTGATTCTGATTCTTGTGACTCCAGTTTACCCACTCGGCTCTTACCATGTCCTTGGTTTTTGGGGTGCAGGGTTTGTAACACTCACATGGTGTACTCTAGTAATTCTTGCACAAAATAAAATAAACCGCCCAGGAACCGCTTTATTGGTTACAATAATTTTCTGCTTTTTATGTTTGTTTGGACCTCCAACGCTAGTTAAACCTGCCGTTGGAATAATTATGAATGATTTTTATAATCCACCTATATGGCTATTCGCGTTTTCATTCATCATACCAGCGATTTGTTTGGAAATTTTGCCTGTTTCAAAATTCGTAACCAAGGGCTTTGTTTCTGGTTTAATTTCTGGGTTAATATTCTATTTTTCTGTCCAGTATTTAATAACTGTTCCGTCTATTCAGTATGGACTACAAGAATTATTAATTGCAATATCTGCATCTATGCTCGGTGGATTAGTTTCTGGAATTATAGTAAAAAATGATATAATCAAAATATGAAGATATCTATAGACACTTCAAGTTTCTCTTTTCACTTTATGGGAATATGGCTCGCAATAATATCTGTTGTTGTATTTTTATTTGTTTGTAGAATTGCTGGATTTATTGGTTTTCTCATAGCGGTGTTGTTATTGATTCAGAAATATAAATACCTAATTCCTAAAAAATCACCACGAGTATCCGAGCAAGTAGAAAAAACACTAAAATCACTCAGCTTAGAGTATCAAAAAATACAAGGTGAATTTTCCACAAAAAAAGTACAAATTAAAGTGGTCAATTACGGGCTATTTACAACGCTACAGTTTAAGTTTGAAAAGGTGTATACTGTACAAGGTAGGTATTTAACTGGGGCTATTGTCAAATATCAACGTTATACTTAAATTATTACTAGCTTTAACGGTTGTAATGACCACAAAAAATATGGAAAAAATAAAAGTAATCAAAAGTTTAGAGATAAATGCATCACCAGAGAAGATTTTTAACTTTATTACAGACCCATCAAAAATTCCTTCGATCTTGCCTGGCTTGATTGAAAATAGCAATGTTCCTGCACTTCCTCTTACAGCGGGTGCAGAGTTTGATTACAAATATCAAATGTACGGAGTAATGCTTGACGGAAAATGGATAGTTGATGAGATAGAATCCCCAAAACTTTACAAAGCGCACACGACGGGAGGCAGTGAAAGTTGGTGGACTCAAGAAATTTCTGGCGACGGTGACAAATCAACAGTTACATTGACGATAGAATATAAAATGCCAGATGGAATTTTGGCAAAAATAAAATCGGATGCACTGATGTCAATCAATGACAAAGAAGCAGATCACATGTTGCACAATCTTAAAACAATTCTTGAAATGTAATAATTTTTTGTGATAAAAAAAATCCCCAGTTATAATTATAACTGGGGATTTTGCTTTCTCAAGCAGATAATTAAACCTTTGCTTTTAGTAGTTTCCTCCAGATGATTCTGGTAAACCAATTAAACCCATTCCATTGCCCAACAAATTCTGTTGCTCTTTCCAAGCAATGTTCAGAAAATTTTTGTTTTAATCCTGCGTAGGCTGGCTTGTAGTAAATGTTTGGATCGAGTCCAATTTTTCTAAATATTTCTTTCCGAACATACATAGTTCGCATAAAGTAAATATTTAAACAAACAACAATACTATAAACTGACCTTCTGAATAGTCCTGCTTTTTCTGTGTACCTTTTTAACAACAATTCTGTGAAATGTATATGTCTTCCTTCCTCTATGTTGTGCAGTTGAGAAATTTTAGCAAGTACAGGATAAATGTTTGGTTGTTGTCTTAATTCAGTACCATAAACATCAGTGACTAATTCAATTCCAAGTACGGACATAAACATTATGTCAGATGGCAAAAAACGAGTTGCGAACCATGCCGCGAATCTGTGTAACCGTCTTGGTGGCAAAGGGTCTACATTTAATTTTTTTACCGCCATTGAAAACATTTGCATGTGTCGGCATTCTTCTTCTGCTTCCTTTAAAACATAACGACATTCTGCGGAAGTAATGTTTTCTAAAGAGCTAACATATCTAAAAAAGAATAAACATGCTAATTCTTCTGACCATGCATAGGAGTACATTACTTGAGCAATTTCTGCTCTTGCTAGTTCTCTTTTTTGCTCACTTGTCATCTTATTAAATAACTCATGACCATAGAGAGAAAGTAGTGTTTTGGGCATCAACTCGAAGTGGTCTTCAAGTTCAGTTGCCCAAGGAATAAATGATTCTGGTAGCAAGGGTTTATCTTTACTGATTTGAATCAAACGTTCAATTTCTTGTTCGAACGATTTGGATGATTGTGTTGTTTCCATTTTATTTCATTTTTAAATTTCTATTACTATAACATAAAATGTTGTTTTTTGCTAGGGAGTCTCTCGCCTGCGCGCATGGGAGGGAGTGTGCTTGTGTACTCACAAGCACACTGGGGCAAGCAGTTCGCATCAGAGCCTCGGACATTTCCGCTAGGAGCGTCCATAGCGAACGGATGAGCGCCGACGTTGTCGAAGTCACGGAAGTACAGAAGCGAAAGCGACACCACAAAGAACAATATGCAAAACGTGGAGTGGGGATGGCGAGGGCTGGAACTCCGAAGGCACATTAAACGGAGACACTTTCTCTAGGTAAAGATATACACAGTAAAGCACTGAAGACTCTGTCTAACATCTGCGAGGAGCAGCCCGACCCGGGGAGAGGAAACTTCCTCTCCCCAAGAGGAGCGGGCATTCGAGCAAACGGCTCATCTTCTGGTATTTGAGCCGTTTGACTTGTGTTCCTGCCCGCACCTAGACACATAGGCGCGAGTAGCCCTAGCGGAAATGTCCGAGGCGGATGCCGAGGATGATACCCCGAAGACATGGACGGACTATGCTAGAATGTCAGAGGCACAATATTGAATTTTTGAATTTCGTCCGCTTCTCAAGTATTACCGCCCGCCCCTCCCGCATCGCCCATACGAATCAAAAAGAAACCCCGCCGACTCAAAGAAGAATGGAAAAGCGATGCGGGAAAGGGGCGGACATCGTGAGGGTACTCCCGATGAGAAGCGGGCGACAGAATTAGCACAGAGTGCGAGCGTAATATGAACTCGGATGAACGACGGTCGTGGAGCGTACCACTTAGCATTGTTTGTACTCTTACGAATTTTTGCTAA
>CAITGV010000002.1 GCA_903892035.1 uncultured bacterium
TAAATCTATTATATATTAAATTTTAAATTTGGGCTATTTCCTGTATTTTTTACTTTTCCATTTGTTTGCAACTTTCACACGAGTGAGAGAGCGTTCGAGTTCTGACTCGAAGTGTTCGAAGTCGACGTGTTCTTTGTTTTCCATAAGAACTCTGAGTTCTTCGGCACGAGCTTTGGCTTTCTCAACTGCTTCATCAGAAATTTCATGAAGGTGTTCAGCGAAGTCTGCAAGGATTGCCACGACATTGTCGCGAACTTCGATAAAGCCTCCAGAGACGGCCATAGGGATAACTTCACCATTTGCTTTGGCGACAACATCACCGGATTTGAGGGCGGCTACAAGCGGTATGTGGTCGGGCAGGACGGTAATCTCCCCTTCCGTCGTCGGAATGGTCACTTGTTCCACCTCTTCCTCGAGCACCGTGCGCTCCGGAGTGACAATTTTTAGTTTCAATGTTTTTGACATTTATAATTTAAATTAATTACATAGCACCGCGCATATAGAATTCTGCTTCTGGCTTATCGTCATGCATACCACTCAATATTTCACGGAAAGAACGCACGGTGTCGGCGAGGGTGACGTATTCGCCTTTGCGACCAGTGAACTGTTCGGCGACGAAGAATGGCTGGGAGAGGAATTTTTGGATCTTGCGGGCGCGGGCGACGACTTGTTTGTCTTCTTCAGAAAGCTCTTCCATGCCGAGAATAGCGATGATGTCTTGCAAGTCTTTGTAACGCTGGAGAATTCTCTGGACTTCACGAGCAACTTCATAGTGCTCTTTCCCTACGATGTGTGGATCCATGATTGTAGAAGTTGAATCGAGCGGATCAACAGCAGGATAAATACCGAGCTCTGAGAGTGAACGGTTTAGCACCACGGTCGAGTCCAAGTGCGCAAATGTCGTCGCAGGCGCAGGGTCGGTCAGGTCGTCCGCAGGCACGTACACAGCTTGCACTGATGTCACAGAACCTTTGTCTGTCGAAGTAATACGTTCTTGCAAATTTCCCATTTCACTTGCGAGTGTTGGCTGGTAACCCACAGCAGAAGGAATACGTCCGAGAAGGGCAGAAACTTCAGAACCAGCTTGTGTGAAGCGGAAAATGTTGTCCACGAAGAAGAGCACATCTTTGCCTTCGACGTCGCGGAAATATTCAGCCATTGTGAGGCCTGAGAGTGCCACGCGAGCACGAGCACCTGGTGGTTCATTCATCTGTCCGAAGACCATCGCGAGTTTGTCGATGACGCCGGAATCTTTCATTTCGTGGTAAAGGTCATTTCCTTCACGAGTACGCTCTCCGACACCGGCAAAGACTGACACACCTCCGTGAGCTTTCGCAATGTTGTTGATGAGCTCTTGAATGACGACAGTCTTGCCCACGCCAGCACCTCCGAAGAGTCCAACTTTTCCTCCTTTTAGAACTGGACAGATGAGGTCGATGACTTTAATACCAGTTTCAAGAATTTCAACTTGTGTTGATTGTTCTTTGAATTCTGGAGCTTTGCGGTGAATCGGAAGTGTCTTTTTTCCTGAAACTTTTTCCTTTCCATCGATAACATCGCCAAGAACGTTGAAAATTCTTCCAAGCGTCTCAGGGCCTACTGGTACAGAAATCGGTGCACCTGTATCGCGTACTTCCATTCCACGAGCGAGACCGTCTGTAGAATCCATCGCAATAGCACGGACACTGTTGCCACCCAAGTGATATTGAGTTTCCAAAATTATTCTAGAGTCTCCAATGCTCACTTCAAGCGCATTCAAAACTGCAGGAACTGCTCCCTCAAATTCGACATCGATAACCGGCCCTATGATTGTTTTTATTTTTCCTTGCATAAATTTAACTACTTATTTTTTAATCGATTTGTGCTTGTATAGTATCGTAAAAATGGCTAATTTGCAAACAAAGAAATGGGTTACAAGTGTTAGGGCAAAGCCCTTGACTTTTCCGCTATATATGATACACTACGTAAGAGGCCTAGATCTTTGAAATTAAATTTTAATTACCTAATATTATAGAATTATTTTAGCGATTAAATGATTAATCTCTGAGATAATTCTATAATAAAAAATAAATTAAAATTAAAAAAAATGAAAAAGTTAAAATTAATTGTGATAATTATCACGCTATCTCTTTCGGTAACAGGGCAGAAAAGCAAAGTAGATTCTGCAAGAACAAAATTCAAGGTTTTGTTCGAACTTCAATTTAACACAGATTCGTACAGAGGATGCGACGGATCACATATCCCATATAAAATATGGGATGAAAACAAAAATCGAAATTGGCTACATGAGCTTTTTTGTAAAAAAGAGTGCAATGTAAGCTGGAATCTTGAAAAGGACTCCAAATCACTTAAAAAAAGTACAAAGTACTTGCTTAAAATAATTGAGCCACAACAAGACATGACGTTTAGTGAGTATTTTAGTGCTTTTAATGATGCCGGGTACTTATCTCTTGGTAAAGAGGGTATGGAGATTGCCATCCATGTTGGCTCAAAAGTCTTAATTGATTCATTATTACTCAAAGTGAATTCCAACTTCATTCAGAGTATTAAATTTCATCATGATAGGATATCTATTTCAGATTTATCAAGGATTTTCGAGGACTACCCTGCAACCTATTATGAGTCCGAAAGAAGAGTGGATATGAATGAGATTTACTTTGAAGGTGAGACAAAAAGATTTGTTGTATTTCAAAAATTATAACTTAAGGTTATTAAAAACGTCGGGAATGAAAATTATTCTTTCCGGCGTTTTACTATACCTATTCGTGAACCATTTACTCTATTTTTACAATTGTACTTTTGCAAAGCTAGCTCACGCTTGCCATACCTGCTGATATTTCCGATATTTCTTGGGTGATTGATGACTGGCGGGCTTTGTTGAATACCAGTGTCAGGTCGTCGATCATCTCCCCTGCGGCCTCGGATGCATTCTTCATGGCGACCATGCGCGAGGAATGTTCGGAAGCGGTGGACTCGAGAAGCATTTGATAAAACTGCATTCGAGCTAGCTTCTCTACCAACACACTCATCAATATCTCATAATTTGGCTCAAAAGTATACTGCACCGACTTGGTAGTCGGAGTACCAATTGGTACTCCGACTACCAAGTCTTCAACCTTCATTTTATTTTTTTCTTCCCCTATCGTTTGTATAAATGAAGCTACTTCTGCACCACTTACTGGAAGAATTGGTCGTACTGTTGCGACTTGAGAAAGTGCAGAAACGAAATCGGTATATGCTATTGAAACACTACTATAATTTCCCTTTTTGAAAAGTTCCATTGCGTGATTTACGATTGGTAGAGCTTCTGTAAATCCTGCAGTATCGCTGATATCGTTGAAAGATGCGACAATGTTTTGTCCAAGACGACGAAGAGCAACTTCACCTTTCTTGCCGACGGAAATGAAATCAATTCCACTTTCCCCTAGGCCTTGCCTGTGGGAATTTTCTTTGATTATTGCAAAGACTTTTTTAATGACTTGGGAATTGTAAGCGCCACAAAGTCCACGGTTTGAAGTGACGAGAATTATCAAAGATTTTTCTGCATTATTATTTACTTTCAAAAGTGGATGATTACTTTCTTGTGCTTGTTGTGATAAAGAAGAAAGAACTTCCCATGAATATCTTGCGTACTCCCTTGAAGCAAGCGTCCTCGAAATAGCGCGCTTCATCTTCGAAGCTGCCACCAGCTCCATCGCCTTGGTGATCTTCTTCGTGCTCTTCACGCTCTTTATTCGTCTTTTTATTTCTTTCGTGGATGCCATAAATTAACTAAACAAACATTTTTTTGAAATCAGCTATCGCGGTCTTGATTTCTGCTTCCCCGTCGTCTTCCCAAATGCGCTTTTCGCGGACTTGCTTCATAAAGGTCTTGGCGTTGTTTTCGGCATATTCGATGAGGCCTGTTTCAAATTCGGAAATCTTTGTGACGGCTATGTCATCCAAATAGCCTTTGACGAGAGCGTAGAGCGCGACGACTTGGTGTTCGACAACGACGGGAGAGTATTGAGGCTGTTTGAGAAGCTCGACTGCTCGGCGACCACGTTCGATGGTAGCTTTGGTAGCTTCATCGAGGTCCGAACCGAATTGTGAGAAAGCTTCGAGTTCGCGGAATTGCGCAAGGTCGAGTTTCAAAGTACCAGCAACTTTTTTCATAGCTTTGATTTGGCAAGTACCACCCACGCGTGATACAGAAAATCCGACGTTGATGGCAGGACGAATACCTTTGTAGAACAAATCAGTTTCTAGGAAAATTTGTCCGTCAGTAATGGAGATGACGTTTGTCGGAATGTAAGCAGAAATATCTCCAGCTTGAGTTTCAATAATTGGAAGTGCTGTAATAGAACCACCACCGTAGTCTTTGTTCTTGCGACAAGCACGTTCAAGAAGACGTGAGTGTAAATAGAAAACATCTCCAGGATATGCTTCACGACCTGGTGGACGACGAAGAAGAAGAGAAATTTCACGGTAAGCGACAGCGTGTTTGGAAAGATCATCGTAAATAATTAGCACGTCCTCACCTTTGTCCATAAAATATTCAGCAATAGCGACGCCAGTGTAAGGGGCAATATATGCAAGAGCTGAAGGGTCAGAAGCGCCAGCAGAAACGATAGTGGTGTATTCCATAGCTCCACCTTCGCGTAGACGTGTTTCTATTTTGCGAAGTTTAGAATCTTTTTGACCAATAGCAACGTAAACACACTTCATATTTTGACCTTTTTGATTGAGGATTGCGTCGATAGCAATAGCAGTCTTACCAGTCTGACGGTCGCCGATTATGAGCTCGCGTTGTCCGCGACCGATTGGTACAAGAGCGTCGATTGCTTTGATACCAGTCTGCACTGGTTGGTCAACACCTTGGCGAGTAATAACACCAGATGCAACACGCTCAACAGGATACATTGCAGATGACTTGATAGCACCAGCACCGTCGATTGGTAGAGCAAGAGCATTTACGACACGACCGATGAGGGCTTCACCCACGCCGACTTCAAGAATTTTTCCTGTAGCTTTGACTTCATCACCTTCTTTAATATTGTTGTATTCACCAAGCACGATAATGCCAACAAAATCTTCTTCAAGGTTGAGCGCAACGCCCGTGACACCGTTTGGAAAAGTCACCATTTCTGATGATTTGATATCAGACAGACCTGAGACACGAACGATGCCGTCGAAGACTTCGGTCACGACACCGACTTTTTGTACAGAAGAAGTCTTTTTAAAATTTGCAATTTCTTTTTTTAAATTTTCTATAACTAAGTTTCTTGTATTCATAAATTTTATCCTATTAATGCTTGGCGTAATGATTCTAATTTTGCTTTAACCGACCCATCGTATACCTCATCCCCTATTTTAATTTTAAATCCCGCTATTAATCTTTGGTCTAAAAATTCGAGGATATGAGCTTCTTTAACTTTGTATCTTTGCTTTAGAGATTCTCTCAAGTGACTTTTTGTATTTTCATTCATCCGATCTTGACTCCATACTTGTGCCTCCACGATGCTATGTTTTTTGTCGTAAAGTTTACGATAATTTTCCATTATTTGTGGAATTTGTCGCAACATTTTTTTACTTTTTAAATAAAGAGCAAATTCTTTTACAGTTTTTTTTAACATAGCTTCATCGAGCTTGTCTGTGCTATCAAGTAGTATTTCTGCTAAATGTTTTGAGCTAACTCTTTGCATATATTAGGACTTTAATTTCTTAATATTCTCTTCAACTATTGCACGATTTATACTTGGAGTCGTATTTTCTTCCAATACTTTTGTAACAACTCGCAAAACTAGATCAGCCACCTCCTTTTCTGCATCTTTAAGCATTGCATCTTTTTCAGCAAGCATGTCTTTTGTACCTTTTACTCTGTATTCTTCTACTAAAGTCTTTATTTCTGCCATAGACTTTTCTTTTTGTTTTTCCATATCTTTTGCAAGAGCTTTTTTTGAATCATTTGCTATCACAAGGACTTCTTTGTGGGTATTCGCCAAAATTTCTTGTGCATCTTCAAGAATTTTTTTCTGCATCTTCGCGTCCTCAAGTCCTCCAGCAATTGTGTCTCTGCGTTCGTCCATAAGTTTGCGAAGAGGTTTGAATGCAGCAAGGTAAAGTACAGCAAAAACTATCACAAAGTTGATCGCTTGTGCTACTATTGCGTGCCATTCTATGTGAAATGTGGAAATAAGTGCGTCCATGTAATTAGTTAAAAGTTAAAAGTAAAAAAGTTATAAAGCAAATCATTACTTACTTAATTGAGAAAGCGATAACGAGGGCGTAAATAGCGATAGCTTCAGCGAAGGCACAAGCCAAAAGCATAGGAACAAGAACTTTGTTTGCAGCTTCAGGGTTGCGACCAATAGCTTCCATGGCTTTTGCACCGACTAGACCGATACCGATACCAGGACCCATCGCACCCAAGCCGATTGCTAAACCTTTTGCTAAAGGAACCAAATTTACTACTGTACTAACTGTTGTATTATCCATATTTTTATAAATTGAGCATGTAGCTCTTAATAATAATTACTAATAAATTTCTAATTGCTAATATCTAATGTCTAAATGAAATGCGTATTTTTTAGAAATTAGGTATTGGTCATTAGAACTTTTTCATGCTCTTCATCGTGCGCATCGTGATCTTGCGCTGCGATTGTAAAGTAAACCAAAACAAGCATTGAAAAAATTAAAGCCTGAATCACTCCCACTAAAATTTCTAGGAACATAAATGGTACAGGCAGACCATATGAAAATATTGCTCCCATTGAAAGCAAGAGAACTTCTCCTGCAAAAACGTTTCCAAAAAGACGAAACGAGAGTGATGCAATTTTTGCGAATTCACCAATGAGCTCTAGTATTCCCACAAAAAAAGTAATTGGGGCTATTAGAAGCACAGTTGGTTCTTTTTTAATTTTGCCTGGAATACTTCCAAGCGCCTTTAGATTAACATATTTATTGAAAACTTTCCACAGGCCTATTGCTATAATTCCAAAAATATTTGAACCTATTACTGCAATGACCGCAAGAGCAAGAGTGGTATTTATATCGGCTGTACCTGAACGCAAAAATGGCACAAAAGCTGTACCTTCGGGTGTGTGAGTAAGAATTCCAAAACCACCAAGTGGCAGTATGCCCAACCAGTTATTTATTAATACAAAAAAGAAAACAGTGATAGCAAGCGGAAAAACTTTTTCTGTAACTTTTCTACTTCCTGTGACTTGGTCTGCAAGATTTAGTGCGCCGTCGATCACAACTTCAAAAATATTTTGTAGCATTCCAGGAACTTTTTTCAAACTTCTACGTAGACTTATAGAAAGAATTGCAATGATGATGACTACTACCCAGCTTGTGAGTAATGCATTTGTAATTTGAAAGCCATGAAAATTTGCAATTGGCTCTGCAAAAAGAGTTGAATCGTGGATTATTGCAGTATTATTTTGTGTCACTTGATTGTTCATTTGATTTAATATTATTTAAACTTTTTTTCGCTTCACGAATTATGCCGTATATTGAAATACCAAATGCGATGCCTGTCATGCCGATAAAAATAAAAGGTGCTGTGTGAAATTTACTATCCAACCATCTTCCTAAAAAAAGCGAAACTAAAACTGGACCCGCAACCCAGCCTGACATTTTTCCAAATACCATCATTGGTTCTTGCCAGTAAGGTTTTTTTATATCATTTTTCATAAAATGTGTTTGTGGATGGAATTGGACATTGACCGATGTCTTATAAACTGGAGCGAATTCAAATATAAATAAAGCTATTCCGCCCTGTGTGAGCGTGGATGGAATCGGACCATCGACCTCTGTCTTATCAGGACAGCGTTCTACCACTGAACTACACGCTCACACAGGAAATAATTGATGCTTTATTTTTATTATGAATGAACGAACAGTTTATATTGTACCCGTTATATCAGCGACTCGTTCTACCAAAAACTACACGCTCAAATTTTGTGTTAAAACAAAATGCCGTCCTCCTAGGACACGCCGATACTATACCAAAAATACGCTCTATATGCAACAAAAAACACCCCGTTGGGAGTGTTTTTTGTTTTTAAAATTTAAGAGAAAGTTCTTAGTAAGAACGGCCTCCTCCATTTCCACCACGATTGAAACCACCATTTCCGCCTTGGCGTGGAGGGCGAGCTTCCATTGGGCGAGCTTCATTAACTGTAAGGTTTCTTCCACCGAAGTCCTGACCGTTAAATGATGAGATTGCTTTATCAGCATCACCGTCGTTTTCCATTTCGACGAATCCGAAGCCTTTTGAGCGTCCAGACATCTTATCCATGATAATTGTTGCTGAAGCAACCGCACCTGCTTGCTCAAAATGTGCCTTGAGCTCGGCGTCTGTGGTGCTGTAAGGCAAACCACCGACATATAACTTCTTTGCCATAAATGACAATGTGACTCACGGATAGTTACTAAAAAAATACCAATCCGCAAAAATAACTAATCCCGACCTAGAAAAAATTTCTCGTCGGGATTCCGACACAAGGTCGGAACTAATAATGCAGTTCTTTTCAAAACCACTTCAAAGGATTATATCATATTTTTTAATATATAGCAATTGGGTGTGGAAAACCTATTCTTCGTCTTCTGCCTCCCCCACAGTTCCCTCTTGTATCGTATCGATAATGCGGTCTAGTTCACCACGCATAATAGCTGGAATGTTTGACCAAGATTGTTTGATGCGGTGATCTGTGACGCGGTCTTGAGGAAAATTGTACGTACGAATTTTCTCACTTCTGTCCCCTGTCCCAACCTGACCCTTGCGGTCTGCAGAATATTTTTTTGCTTCCTCCTCTTCTTTCATCGCTTGGATTTTTGCAGTCAAAATCATCATCGCTTTTTCACGATTTGCAAGCTGACTTCTTTCGCTTGTACAACGCACGTCGAGACCGGTCGGTTTGTGAATAAGGCGAACAGCAGTTTCAACTTTGTTCACGTTTTGCCCTCCTGCTCCACCAGAGCGAGAATATTCCATTTCAAGATCTACAGGATTAATTTCAAATGCAACTTTTTTTCGCATTGGAAGCACTGCAACTGTCGCAGTTGATGTGTGAATTCTTCCATTTTTTTCTGTTATTGGTACGCGTTGAACTCTATGAACGCCAGTTTCAAAACGTAATAATTTGTAAACATCTTTACCTTTTATTTCAAATGAAGCTTCTTTGTATCCGCCTGCTTCACTTTTTGATTCGTAATTTGTTTTCCAATTCCAACCACGGTTTTCAGAATATTTTTGATACATTTCTCCAAGTTGCCATGCGAAAAGTGAGGCTTCGTCGCCACCCGCACCTGCTCGTACTTCCATGATTACTTCATTTGGAAATTCCTCTTCTTCCTTTTCAGATTTTTCAATCGCTGTAAGCTGAGATTCTATGCCGTGTTTTTGAGTTTCAATATTTGCCAATTCTTCGGCTGCCATGTCATGAAGAGTTCCGTCGCTTTCGAGCATATTTCGGACCTCTTCTTCTTCACGCAAAAGCTTCTCATAACTTTCAGCAAGGTACGAGGTCTTATGATTCTTTTTTAATTCTGGGAGTCGGTCAATTAATGACATAAAATGATTATACCACCCCACTCGACTGTTGTCGTAGCAACAATCCTCAATGACCACATTGACCTACTGGGTAAATACAGGAGGGGTTGGGGTGGTATAATAAATATATTTATTTACTTTGCTTTTTTAGCAGCTGAAGCAGCGGTACGCTTTTTGAATTTATCTACGCGTCCAGCAGTATCGAGAAGATTTTCTTTTCCAGTATAAAAAGGGTGACATTGACTACAGATTTCAACTTTGATTTCTGGCATTGTTGAGCCAACTTCAAATACAGTTCCACAAGCGCAAGTCGCCTTGGTTGTTGCAGAAAATTTTGGATGTATATCTTTTTTCATATTTAGCGAGTTTAGCACACAATTACAATCTTTGCAAATTAGCGTTTTGAAACCCCATATTGCTTCAAATAATCAATATCACCCTGTAGTCTTGACTTAAGTCCCATTACTGAACGTCCATATGAGCAGGTTGAACCTCCACTTCCGTAGTATTTGCAAGCTGCTCTAATTTGCCCAGAATATGAATCGCCGATTGCCCCTAGGTCTGTGAGATATATAGCTGAAGCCATAAAAGCATGAGATGCAGCCCAAGGATTTGTGGCAGGAACTCCTAGTAGATTTTGTAGTCTATCGTCAATACTCTTCCACGTAGATGGAATAAACTGAGCAGGACCCATTGCTCCACCATAACCTTTTACACCGGCAATAGGACAGGACACAGCTGTTTTTAGTGGATCAAGACCAAGTGCACTTGTGATATTTAGAAATATTGGTACATCACGATTTGGCGCCATAAGATTTGACCAAGATTTACCAGTTTTAATATTTACACCATATCCCGATTTTGTATCAGAAAGATAACATTGACCGACATTTTGGCCAATGCCACTTTCTTGAGTAAGAATTGCAAGTAGAAATGCAGGGTCAATGCTAGTTTTCGCTTGAGCATTTTGAGCATAAGCTAAAGCGTCTTCGAATTTAATCGCTCCTGTACCACCAGCAAGTTGGAATAGTCGTGCTTTGATTTGGTCCGCGCGAGCCTTCTTTTCTGCAGCAAGAGCTTTATAATCTCCTTCTTTTTTCTGGCTAAGATTTAATAATTGTTTTTTATCAGCTTCATTTTGAGCAACTTGTTTGGTCGCAGATTCAAGTTGAGCTTTTGCATCAAGCTCTTTGTTTTGCTGAGTCTCAAGTGATTTTTTCTGTACTTCTGTTTGATTTTTTATTCCATGAATTGTATCAATAGATTTTTTTATGGAATTGTTTACTGACTGAAAAGAATTTGAATCTGCGTAAAATTCTGACAGTGTTTTGTCAGAAAGAATCAAATGAGTAATTGAAGAATTATCATTTTCATTTGTCTTGCGAAGAATTTGTGAAAGTGATTCATGTTCACGGTCAATTTTTTCTGAAAGTGTTTCAATAGTAAGAACTTTATTTGTGATATCAGCTTTCAATTGAGCAATAGCAATTCCACGAGCTTTGATTTTCGTTTTTAGAGCATTTATTTGGCCGGTGAGGTTTGCTACGTCCCCTTTAAGTGTTCCAGTTTGTGCTTGTTGTGCTTGAAGCTGGCTATTTAAAGTAGCCAATTCTTGATTGAGTTGATTTAATTCATTTGTACAAAATGCTTTTTGATCAGGAGTAGAATTTTGAGTAAGGGTCAAACAGTCAAAATCAGCCGATACTTTTGGAGTAAAAGTCAGACAAGAAAACAGTATTACTATAATAAGAAACATACCGAAACAACGTTTCAACATATATTTATTATATCATATATGTATTTGTTATTCAGCAGGTGCTGGTTCCTCCTCCTTCTTGCCCTTCTTTTCTACTTCAATTGCAGAAAGGTCAACAGGAACTTCTTCTTTTTCTTCTTTGATAACTGCAACGAGTGCTACAGCTTCTTCGCCATCTGTGATCATCGTCACTCCTTTTGGAAGTTTGATGTCACTTACGAGAACTTTGTCTTCTAGTGTTGCAAGCTTTGAAATATCAACAGTCAATGAATGAGGCAATTCTTTTGGAAGAGCTTCAATTTCAACTTCGTGTAGAACTTTAACAAGGTTTCCAAGTCCACCCTTAACAGCTCCAGATATTCCTTCGAATTCCAAAGGAACATTAACTTTGACTGCAATGTTGACGTCGATAGCCAAAAAGTCTACGTGAATAGGAAATCCTTTTACAGGATCTACTGCAACGTCGTGAATAAGTACATCAATATTTTTACCTCCCACTACTAGCACTACTGGGCTAGATTCACCGGCTTCCTTAAATGCTTTTGCAAAGTCGGAACTCGGTACGGAAATTGATGTGTTTTCCACACGAGCGCCATAGACGACCGCCGGTATGCCACCATCCTTACGGATTTTAGCAAGTGAGTCTGTCTTACTTCGCTTTGTTGCGTTTATGTTTGTCATGGGAAATACAATAGCACAAAAGGCTAAAATTCGCAATATCTAGAGTCTATTTTATGATGTGTTCCCTTATGTATTCCCTGCTTCCGCCAACTTTTTTGCCGGGGTTTAGGATATTTTGTGGGTCGAAAATTTGTTTGGTTTTTTCGAAAAGTGAGTAAACTTTTTCCCCGTACATTTGTTCTAAGAATGGTGTGCGAATTATGCCGTCATTGTGCTCAGCGTCAATTGAGCCATGATATGAAAGTACAAGAGAGTAAACTTGGTCAGCAAGATTTAAAATAAAATCTGGGTCAAACTTATGCTTCAAATCTAGAAGTGGAATAAGATGGAAATTTCCATTGGCTGCATGGCCGTGAATATTGTAGATGAGTTTGTTGTCGTCGAGAATTTTTTTAACTTTAGGGAAAAATTCAGGAAGTGATTCGGCTGGCACTATCACGTCATCGATAAAAGGAGCAGTTTGTTTTCCTTGAAAATGCTCGCGTAATAGTGCAAATGAATCGTGGCGTATAGTCCAATATTTTTCTGCTTCAGATTTTGAAAAAACTTTTCGTGCTTTTGCATTTGGATACTTTTTCATTTTCTGGTAAAGCACATCAATACGATTTCGAACTTCCTCTTTACTGTCCCCTGCGCATTCAACAAGAAGGACAAGTTTTGGCACTCCAGTGAAAAGCATTGTCATTTCAGGTATAAATGAAAAACCCAATTTTATTGCACCCCAAAGTCCTCTTTTTTTAATAAAACCATACCAGAATTTTAGAGCTAATTTTATGGTTTTGTCGTCGTAAGCTTCCACTGTCTCAGGTAGTGCAAGAAGTGCATCGTCAACCATTTCTCCTAAATTGTCGAGTGATTTCAGAAATACTACAACCATCGCACTCTCTTTTTTTACTTGAACAAGTCGTAAATTAATTTTTGTAGCAATTGCAAGTGTTCCCTGAGAGCCGACTATTAGTTTACTTAAATCAAATATTTCTTTTTCTTCGTCCCAGACATTCCATAAATAATATCCAGCAGAATTTTTTGTAACAATTGGTTTTGCTTTTTTTATGATTTCGCTATTATCGTTTATCAATTGAAAAATATTTTTATAAATATCTCCTTCGAAATCACCTTGAGCAATTTTTGCGTACAATTCTTTTTTATTGAGTGGTCGCACTGCATATTTGTGGCCATCTGAAAAAACTACTTCGAGTTCTTTTATGTAGTCTTCAGTTTTACCATATCGAAGCGTAAGCTCACCCGCGGAATTGTTACCAACCATTCCACCCAGAGCATTTATAGATTTTGATGCTGTAAAACAAGGCAAAAGTAGATCGTGTTCTAGTGTCGCTTTTTCGAAATCTCTATAGTAGCAACCTGGCTCGACGGTTGCGACTCCAGATATTGTAACGGGAGCACTTCCAAAAAACATTGGCTTCATGTTGTAAGGATCAACTGGTGATACGCCAACTATTTGGTGCATGTAACGAGTAAAATCAATAATTATAGAATTATTTAGTGGACCGCCTGCCATACAAGTACCAGCAGAACGCGCAGTGATAGAAAGGTCAGGATATTTTGTTTTATTTTCATTTGCCCATTTTACAAGGTTTTCAACATCAGTAGAATCTTTTGGAAAAAGAACCAATTTAGGAATTACGACAAAAAGACTTGCATCGCGAGAATATTTTTTAATCGCCTCATCTCCGTCCTCAATATCCCCTTTCCAAAATTTTTGTATTTCTTCTTTCATTTTTTATATTATGAATTATATCATAATATGGTAAAATCAAAATATGGAAAACAATATACAACACGCAAGTTTGGGTTATACAAAAAAGCTCTGCATTCTACCTTTTGACCACAGATCTTTTTTTGTGCAATTGCTAGGTTTTACAGAGCCTTTAACAGATGAACAAAAGGAAACCTTGGTTAATTATAAAAAAATTATTTACAAAGGTTATGAAAAATCTTTAACAATGGGTACCACCGTTGAGTCAACTGCAATACTGGTAGATGACGCTTTTGGAATGGAAATACTTTTAGATGCTAAACAAAAAGGATATAACACACTGCAAAGTACTGAAGTAAGTGGAATGGACCATTTTGAATTTGATCATGGAGAAAATTGGAAAGAATGGATTGATAAAGTAAAACCAACTTTTGTAAAAGTATTAGTGCGCTACAATGTGGCCGGTGATAGAAGTCTAAATGAAAAGAGTATTGCAAATTTAAAAATCGTAAGTGAATTTGCTCATTCAAATGGATATAAATTTTTAATTGAACCTTTGGTTCCTGCGACCCAAGAACAATTGACTACTCTACAAAATAATAAGGCACGTTATGACCACGAACTCCGGCCTGAGCTAACTGTCAAAATGATTACCGAAATGCAAGATGCGGGGGTTGAGCCAGATGTATGGAAAATTGAAGGAATGTATACTGAATATGACTATGCAAAATGTGTCATGGCTGCACAGCGAGAAGGTCGCACAAATGTAGGCATCGTATCACTAGGAAGAAATGAGACTGACGAAGTGGTGGAGACATGGCTCAAAGTCGGCGCAAAAGTTCCTGGAGTCATAGGTTTTGCTGTTGGGCGAACAATATTTCTAGATTCATTGATGAAATATAGAAAACAAGAGATGACAGAGTCACAAGCAATAGATAAAATCGCAGAACGATTTCTACATTTTTACAAAGTATTTAATTCTATTTAGAGAATAAACTTTTCCAATCAGTTGCAAATTTTTCGAGGCCTTTATCTGTAAGGTCGTGTTTGATATTATATTCTTCCCAATTTTTTTGTTCGAGTTCTAGGTAATCAATTTGTTTTTTATCAGTAACAGAAATAATTAAATCACTTGGAAGTTTTAATAATCTACCCTCCTCCTCCCATTTTATCCAAAGTGCTAGTGGAGCAGTTATGATTTCAGCTTCATTTTTCAAACAGTAGTTAACATGATCGATACTACGAATACTAGCACCCAGAACACTGACGTGACTTCCCCACTCCTTATACATTTTTAAAATATTTCCAATTAAATCAAGGCCGTATATTCCAATATCATCGAGTCTTCCAACAAATGGCGAAACATAAACCTGACCTTTTTTAGCTCCCTTTGTAGCAGAATGCACTGCAGCCGCTTGATCTTGTGAAAAACAAAGTGTCATATTTACATTTATTCCTTCAGAAACTAAAACCTTCGCCACGGAAATACCGGTGTGTGTTATTGGAAGTTTTACATAAATACCAGAAAACCATTTTGAAAGTATTCGTCCTTGCTCACACATTGTTTCAAAACTTGTTGCATCATCAGAATAAACTTCCACAGAAATTGAACCCGATGGAATAATATTTTTTATATCGTTAGCAACTTTATTGTATTCTACCCAAATACTTTCATTTGTAAGTACACCGTCATTTTTCAATTTTTGAATTTCAGGATTTTTTGCTACAAGAGATGGATTTGTTGTTTGACCATCAAGAAAACCCAATTTTTCAAATAAAATTTTTGTTTCTGCTGGATCACCACTATCTAGAAATATTTGTGTCTTTATGTATTCTGGTTTGTTCATACCTAAATTGTATCATATTGACTGTATATGCTAAAATATAGGTATGGAAAATCAACAAAAAATAGACGTATTGTCAATCGGTGATATTACAACCGAGCCTTTTATTAAACTTTCAGAAGCACTCGTTCTTCCAAGCCCCCAGGGTCAGCAACTTTGCGTGAACTATGGAGATAAAGTTGCATTTGAATCAGCAGAAGTACTTCGTGCTGTAGGAAATGCTGGAAATTCAGCAGTTTCCGCTGCTCGCCTTGGATTAAACTCATATTTGTTGGCTTATGTTGGAAATGATTCTGTAGGTAAGGGTGATATTGATGAATTAGAAAAAAATAATGTCCATACCGATTTTATAGTGACTGTACCAGACATGCCTTCCAACTATCACTATGTACTTTGGTACGGAGTAGAAAGAACAATTTTAGTAAATCATCATGAATACCCATATTCATTTCCAAAAACTATACCTGAACCAAAATGGATATACTTTACTTCAATAGCTTCAAATTCACTTCCTTATACTTTAGAAATTGCACAATATTTGAAAGCTCATCCAAATGTAAAATTGGCATTTCAACCTGGGACTTTTCAGATGAAATTGGGAACTAATGTTTTGAAAGATATTTATGCTTGTACTGAACTTTTTTTCTGTAATTTTGAAGAAGCGCAAAGAATTTTAAATACAACGGAAACAGATAAAAAAAAGTTGATGAATATGATTCGTGGTCTTGGACCAAAAATTGCTGTTGTTACCGATGGTATAAATGGTGCATATGCAGACGACGGCACAAATCAATATTTTATGCCCGTGTATCCACACGAGCCTTTTGAGCGTACTGGCGCAGGTGATGCTTTTTCCTCAACTCTTACTTCAGCTCTAGCCTTAGGTAAAACCCTCGAGGAGGCTCTCACCTGGGCACCAATAAATGCGATGTCTGTTACCCTTCAAGTCGGCGCGCAAAAAGGCCTTCTTTCAATGGAAAAACTGCAAGAATATCTCGCAAATGCACCTGAAGATTATAAATTAAAAAAGATATAAATCTCTAATAATTTGCTATTTATTTTATATATGGTATAGTGTTTTTGTACATTAAACAATATATCTAATGAAAAAGAAAAACATTATTGCTATGAAGAAAAATTCATCGCAAAGGCAAAAACGACTAAAGACTCGATATGAAAAATTAAAGTTAGCTGTTGCCTGTGGTACAGCAAACATTAATGAACTAGATCGAATCGGCCATATGCTTGCAAATGCATGGCTGTCAGGAGTAAGATTAAAAGTTAATGCTTCACATTTTTAACTTATTAATCAAAAAAAGAAGGTTAACGTTTTAGGTACTTGTTACTTAAAACGTTTTCTTTTTGTCTAAAACTGTTTTTACAGCTGAGATTATGTGAGAGACTCCCATTCCGTAGTGCTCAATGAGTTCAGCAGGCGCTCCAGATTGTCCAAATTCATCATGCACGCCGATATATTCGATTAATGTTGGATGATTTGTTGAGAGTACTTCAGAAATTGCACTACCGAGACCTCCCGCAATTTGATGTTCTTCAACTGTGACGAGTGCACTAGTTTCTTTGGCTAAGTCAATAATTGCATTTACATCGAGTGGTTTTATTGTAGCTACATTCATAACCTTCACTGCAATTCCCTCTTTTTCAAGATCTTGCGCAGCTTTAAGTGCATTGTGTACAAGTGCACCACAAGCGATAATACCAACTACTGCAGGTTTTTCTGATTGATAAAATATTTGCGCCTTACCAATTTCAAAAGGAGTATCGAGTGTAGTAATAATAGGACTTTTTTCTCGAGCCAAACGTAAATAACAAGGCTGTTTTAATTTTGCTATTGCAAGTGTTGCCTTTTTAGCTTCAATTACATCACACGGCGAGAGGACTATCATCCTTGGTAAAATACGCATAAGCGCCATATCTTCTATTGCTTGGTGTGTACCTCCATCTGGTCCCACAGAAACTCCAGCATGACTACCTACGATCACTATCGGAGTGTCATTGTAGCAAACTGTGGTACGAATTTGCTCCCAGTTTCGTCCAGGAGAAAACATTGCATATGAAGATGTAAATGGAAATTTTCCCATCGCCGACATTCCAGCAGCGACTGTCACAATATTTTGTTCAGCTACTCCAACTTGAATAAAACGTTCAGGAAATTTATTTGCAAAAAAATGCATTTGTGTACTTTCTGTGAGGTCAGCACAAAGACCAACAATATTTTTGTCTTCTTCTCCGGCCATTAAAAGTCCTTCACCAAAACCTTTTCGAATTGGTACTTGTTCCACATCAGCATCAAAAACTTTTGTATTTAATTTTAAATTTTGGTTTAGCATTTTATTGAAGTGTTTCTTTAATTTTATTTAAATCAGCGAGCGCTATTGCTACTTGCTCAGCTTTAGGTGGAGCTCCTGTGACATCTGTAATACCCGGTGGATTTCCGTGCCATTTATAATTTCCTTCCATGAATGAAACTCCTTTTCCTGGAATTGTACGAGCAAGAATGACTGTAGGTTTTTCAAAAACAGTTTTTGCCTGCTCAAATGCAGTATCGAGTGCTCGAAAGTCATGACCATCGACTTCAATCACATGCCAATTGAAGCTTTCCCACTTTTCTTTCATTGGAGAAAGAGGCATTACATCATCAAGATAGCCCTCAATTTGAATATTGTTGTAGTCTACAACTCCAACCATATTGTGAAGTTTATATTTTCCTGCAAGCATTACAGCTTCCCAAATGTTTCCTTCTTGAAGTTCACCATCACCCATAAAAGTATAAAATTTCTTTTTTGATGTAACACCATTATCCATCCGTTCAGCTAAAGCCATTCCGCATGCTTGAGAAAGTCCGCAACCAAGAGGCCCTGATGAAGTTTCAACAACTGGTAACCATTCACGATGAGGGTGACCTTGAAGACGAGTACCAAGTTTGCGAAGTGTTAATAATTCTTCAACAGGAAAATATCCAGAGTGTGCGAGTGTAGCGTAATACACGGGACAAATATGACCATTTGATAAAATAAAACGATCACGTTCTACCCAAGTTGGATTTTTCGGATCATGTTTTAAAGCATGAAAATATAAATAAGTAAAAACATCTGCCATCCCAAGTGGACCTGCAGAGTGGCCACTTTTTGCAGCAGCAAGCATTTCGATTATACTAATGCGGATATCGTTAGCTTTTAATTGAAAATCTTTTACTTGTTCGTCAGTTAAGCTCATATATATCTGTGATTATATCACAAGGTTTTGAAAGTTAGTAATTGTTTCTCTAACATCGACAGCTTTCCAAATTGCAGAACCCATTACAAGTCTATCTGCCCCAGCTTCGATCAAATCATGCGCTGTATCCATATTTACCGATCCGTCTACTGAAACAGTCATATCTGGAAATAGTTTTTTAATTTTTTTAATTTGGTCGTAAACACGTGGATCGAATGGTTGTGATTGAAAACCGATTTTATCTATTCCCATACATTGAACAAAATCAACAAAAGGAATGAGTGGTGCGACAACTTTTTCAATATCAGTCGTTGTTCCAATTGCTATACCAATTTCGACATTGTCGCGTACAGCCATATCAATGCCTTCTAGAAAATCTCTAAAAGCTCCATCTTCTTGATCCTCTGCGCCGACGTGAAAAATAAGTCGCTTTGCACCCATTTGCAAATATGTACCCATTTTATCTTTTGCGTCTTTGACCATCAGATCAAATTCATAATCAAATTCTTCCCAAAAAGGTAGGCCCTCTTCTTCGTTTAAAATTTTTGTTAAACCTTGTGTATCTGTATCATTATAAGGCCATGTTGTTCTGGGAACATATATACCATCACAAAGATCTATTTGAATAGTTCTAATTATGCCACCTCTTATCATAGACAATTTTCCTCGAATATCACCCAAATTTTCTGACATTATAGCCGGTATTATTTCAATCATAAATATTACTAAAACTTATTAATTCTTCTAATGTTTCTTTCCTCTCCTGGAAATTTTGTTTCAAGAAAAATCTTTATCGCATTTTTAATTTCATCTTCAGATAAAAATCTACTTGAAAGAGAGAGTATATTTGCATTGTTGTGAATTCTTGAAAGTTTTACTATTTCATATGGGTCTGTGCTTTCTGCACCATTTACATCGATAGCACCTTTTGCGAGCGCGAGTCCATAAAACACAGCTGCTCGCACTCCAGCCACCCTATTTGCAACCATTGCCTCCCCTTGCCCACTTCCGCCAAGAATAATACCATAACTTCCCGCGTCGTTTGCAACAGCCTCTGCAACTGGCTTTATCAAGTCAGGGTAGTCGTCATCTTTGTCGTAACTAAATGGACCCTTGTCAATAACTTCATTTCCAAGTTCCAATAAAAAAGGCTTCAATTTTTCTTTGATTTCGTAACCTGCATGATCTGTACCGATGTAGATTTTCATATGTTATTTTGACGCAGCTTTGATAACGTGTTCAACGAGTGCGTGGGTATACCCCATTTCGTTGTCATACCACGCTAGGACTTTTACAAGGTTTCCACCGACAACGCGAGTCATTGCAAGGTCGGCAATTGATGCATGTGGGTCACCTAGGATGTCGGATGATACAAGAGGTTCTTCGGTAACTGCAAAAACTTTTGACCAATTTGGATTCAATGCACCCTTACGCAGAAGATCATTTACTTCTTCGACTGTAGTATTTCTTTTAGAGATAAATGTGATATCGGCAATAGAGCCTGCTGGAACTGGTACACGGATAGAAATACCATCAAAAAGTCCATCAAGTGTCGGGTAAGCTTTTGCGACCGCAATAGCAGCACCAGTGGAAGATGGAACCATATTTTGTGCCGCAGCACGACCCTCGCGAAGATCTTTTTTACTTGGACCATCGACAAGTGCTTGAGTACCAGTGTAAGCGTGTGTAGTATTTAACAATGCTTTTTCAATACCAATACTTTCATTTAAAATTCCAACTACTGGCGAGCAAGCATTTGTAGTACAAGATGCATTTGAAGTAATAGCACAAGTTCCAAATTTTTCTTCATTTACACCGATAAGAATAGTCTCTCCAGGTACAGTGCCATCACCTTTTGCAGGAGCAGAAATGACAACTTTTTTAGCTCCACAATCAATATGAAATTTTGCTTTTTCAAATGAAGTAAAAAGTCCAGTGGATTCAATGACAATATCGATATTCATTGCGCCCCATGGAAGTTTAGTTGTATCTCTTTCCGAAATAAAATGAACTTGCTTTCCATCAACAAAAATATCTTTCCCATCATTTTTTATATCGTGATTCCATTTATGATACACCGTATCGTATTTAAGTAGATATGAAAGAGATTCAATTGAACCTAAATCGTTTACTGCAACAATATCTAATTCAGGATGTTCCCATCCAACTTTTAAAAATGCACGACCAATACGACCAAAACCATTTATCGCAACACGAATTTTTTTGTTTTCCATATAGCGACATTATATCAGAAAAATATAAATCAGGAAATTTATAATTCATTCACTTGGTACTCCGACTACCAAGTGATATACTTAACTTAATCTATGAGAAATCACAAATTTACTGAAGGTGAATACTATCATATATATAATCGTGGCACGGAAAAAAGAGATATCATTTTAGATCAGTATGATCTCCATAGATTTATGAAAAGTTTAATAGAATTCAATAGAATTGAGCCTATAGGTAGTTTGTATGAATTATCATTCCAAGAACTTGGTAGTCGGAGTACTAAGTTAAAGAAAAACAAACTAGTTTCAATTATTGCGTATTGTATAAATACAAATCACTTCCATTTAATTCTTACTCCACTAGTAGAAAAAGGTATCGAAAAGTTTATGCAAAGAATGGCTGGATATACTAGATATTTTAATGAAAAAAATAAGCGAACAGGTGTATTATTTCAAGGTAAATTTAAATCTAAGCATGTTGGATACAATAATTATCTAAATCATTTGAGTGCATATGTGAATATGAATAATTTAGATAAACTTGGTAGTCGGAGTACCAAGTTGAGCAGGTCTAGTTTAGAGGAGTATATTGATGTGAACTTTGGCGGTGGTATTTGTGATACATCTATCGTACTTGATCAATTTAAGAGTAAAAAGGACTATTTAAAATTTGCAAAAGAGTCTTGGGCGGATACTCTGGAGAGGAAAAAGTATCTGGAAATTTAGAGATTTTTTATCTCAGAATTAATTGAATCTCTTTCCTTAGCTGAAAGGTCATAGGTAATTGCTTCACATCCTGCATAGCTATACGTCAATCCCAATCCTATTAGTGGTCTGCCTCCAATATCAAGACATTGTTGCGGTGAAAACTGTTCAACATACACCCAAGATTTTCCACCGTTTTCAGGACAAACATCACCGAAGCAGTAACTAATAAATTTAACCTCCCTGTTGTTGTAGTAGTAGTATCCGCTTGGAAATTTATAAGAAAATTCTTTTGGGTGAGCATTTAAAGGGTTCTGTATATAAACACCGGCATATGTTGTCCCTAAAAATGCAACACAAACGAGAACAATAATTGTAATTCTGAGTGCTTTTGGGGTGGCAAAAATAATACAAGAAATGATATATAAAATAAGAACAGCTATCAACCCCAGTGGCCTGATAATTGGAAGCTCTCCGTGGCTATAAAAGTACAAAGAAAAAAACATAACAATAGTTAATACTATTTTTGATATGTTTGGTGATATTAATTTCTTCATATTAGTACTGCCTATTTTAGCAAATCTATTAATAATTGTCTTGCTAGTGCGGGGTTTGCGCTTCCTTTTGTTTCTTTCATTATTGCCCCAACTAGACCCATGATTGCGGTCTCTTTCCCCCCTTTATAGTCTGCCACAACCTTTGGATTAGCATTAATAATTTTTTGTGCAATCTCTTTTAGCGCCCCTTCATCATTTTTTTGGAGTAAATCTTTTTCTGTTGCAATTTTCATTGGTGAATCATCGACAAGCACAATCATTGCAAGTATATCTTTTGCACTTCGTGAGTTTATTTTTGAACTTATTACCATATCAATCAATTCTGCAAAATTTCCAGCTTTTGGGAGCTTAGCTTCCAAATTTACTTTCTGTAGCCCAAGGAGATCTGAAGTAATATAATTTGAAGCAATACGAATTTTTTCTTTATCATTTAAAATATCAGCTACAGCTTCGAACCAATGTGCAAGCTCTGGTGTAGTCACATAACTTTCGATGTCTTCAGCTTTAATACAGTATTTTTCTGCATAACGAATACGTTTAGCACTCGGTAGTTCAGGTAAATTATTTTTTAAGTCAGCATTATTAAAAATTTCGGAAAGTTTAAATTTTGTAATATCTGGATCAGGAAAATATCTATAATCATTTGAATTTTCTTTCTTTCTTTGTGAAAAAGTAATCTGTTTATTTTCATCCCAACCGCGAGTCTCTTGCACAATTTCCTCTCCCCTTACAGACTCTAATAATTCAGTCATTCTTTCAATCTCGTATTCTGCCGCACGCTCTACCGCTCTAAATGAATTGATATTTTTGACTTCAACTTTGGTACCAAATTTTACAGGGTCAGCTGATACTGAAATATTTAATTCAACACGCATCTCACCTTTTTCCATATTAGCTTTTGATACTCCAAGATATTGAAGTAAAAGTTGAAGTTCGCGTCCAAAGTTTCCTGCATCTTTTGCACTGTGAATCACAGGCTCAGTCACAAGCTCCATAAGAGGCACTCCGGCACGATTAAAATCCACAAGTGAATAATCTCCACCTGGGTGTTTATTTGTGCCAGTATCTTCTTCTAGGTGAATACGTGTAATTTTTACACCAGCTAGTTCTCCACCTGACACCATTGGGTATTTAAATTGAGTAATTTGGTAGCCTTTTGGAATATCTGGATAAAAGTAATTTTTTCTATCAAATTCAGTAAAATCTGCAATATTTCCATTTATTGCAAGCCCAACTCTAATCACAGACTCAATTGCTTTTTTATTTGGTACAGGCATAGTACCTGGATGAGCCATACAGATTGGACAAATATTCCAATTTGGTCTCTCTTCATCTGGGTCATTCTTACAAGAACAAAACATTTTTGTCACTGTATCAAGTTCGGCGTGAACCTCGAGCCCTATTGTGGTGTAATACTTTTTTTCCATGAATTCAGTATAGCAGAAATTTATTCGCGAATCAGCTTGACTAATTCATCACTAAATTTTTTGACGCTTTTATCGTCATATAGAGAAATTGTATAAACAGGCTTTTTGAGTTTTTTAAACTCCGCAACTTTTTTGGCAATTATTTTTTCTTTAGTATTTAATTTAGTTTTTCCATCTTCAACTACATCTGTTTTGGTTAATAAAATTATTTCATCTTTTTCATCAAGACCATTACCATAGGCTTTCAATTCCTTTCGAATTTGTTTATAAACCTTCATCATTCCCCCCTTTTCAATTTCATTTTCAAAAGAAATTAGGTGAAGAATTTTTTTAGTTCTCATAATGTGACGAAGAAATTTCACACCTAAGCCTTTGCCTTCACTTGCACCTTCTATAACACCAGGAATGTCAGCAATGATGTGCCCATAAAAGTCTCCAAGATTTGGGTCGAGGGTTGTAAAAGCGTAATCACCTATTTTTGCACGAGAATTTGTTAAAGCATTTAGAAGTGAGCTTTTTCCTGCATTTGGAAGTCCAACCAAGCCCATATCTGCAAAAAGTCGGAGCTCAATATGAAAGTCAGCATCGTCACCAGGTTTACCTTTTGTGGCCTTTGTGGGTGTAGTATTGATTGAACTTTTGTAATGTTCATTTCCATTTCCACCAAATCCACCTTTCAATAAAAGTATTTTTTGACCCTCTTCCACAAGCTCGTAAGTATTTCCATTTTGCTTATTTGTAATTAAAGAGCCGACAGGTAATTCAAAAAAAAGTTTAACGCCATTTGCACCGTGTTTACTTCCACCCATTCCGTTTTCACCACGTCCAGCTTTAAATTCCTTTTTGTGACGGTATTCTGCAAGTTTAAACGGATCACGGCAACCAAGGGCGTATACATCACCACCGTGTCCACCATCTCCTCCATTTGGTCCACCTTTATCAATAAATTTTTCATGACGCCATCGTACAACACCGTCGCCTCCACGTCCTGCTTCAAGATTCACATTGATTTCATCTATAAATGCCATAAAATTAAATTGCTTTTTGTGCGAGGGCTATTGCCCCTGCACGTGAATTGGTAACTGCCATAAAAAGTCCATTGTGACAAAAAATTGCATCAGGAACACCAGAAGCTTTTGCCATGTCCTCATCCCTCATTCCGGCCCAAGCATGTGGTAAATATTTCCTACATTCAAATGATCCAAGTTTTACACGCACACCTTCAACTTTCCAATTTCCGTCTGGTCTTGGGGCTACAACAAAAAGTGTTTCTGGGTAATTTATGGCAATTTCTTCCCAAGGATATTTACCATCGAGAACGAGGATTTTCTTGTCTGTTGTTTCTCTGTAAATTTTATTTACCAATGCTTCACCCTGCACAGCATCTATCATTCTAGAAATTTCTCTCATTAAAATTTCTTGTGCAAATTTTACAACTTCCATAAAAGGTTTATCGTAGTCTTCGCCTTCTTTCCAACTTGGTCTAAAAGCATAAAAAGCACTTTGAATTAAATAAGGTGGTAGGTGAATTCGTAGGTCGAATAAATTAATTCCATTGTCACCGGCATCGATTGACTGAACTAATTTTTCATCAATTTTATCTGCAACTGTCTTTGAACCACATAGTTGCTCTCCGAACTTTTTCCAAACCAAACCGAAAGATGCATATGGAATGCTGTTTGGTCTTAGACCTGCTCCGCCAATTTGATGGTGATCAAAATGATTCTTTTCGGGATTATGTTCGCCACCTACATCTACAACATAGTCTGCACTATCAATAATATTTTTGTCCCTCGTGCGAATAATTTTTGCTTTATTTTCTAAAAGTATTAAGAGTGTCGCACAAGCAAAAATATCGTCAGCATGAAAACTTCCGTTGTGAGCCACTATAGTTTTTTTCTTTGTAAATATACTCATATTATTTATTCAAATTTTCTTCACTCAATTCATAAATAAAACTAGCCAATTTTTGAAGTAATACAAACCCTATAATAAATGCAACAATTAATAATGTAAACCATTTAAAGTTGTGACTAATTTTTATTGCTTCACTACTAAAGAAATAACCAATTGACAGAAGTGCGGTAAGCCATATTGCTGACGATGAAAGTTCGGCTGAAGCATATGTTTTAAAATTCACTTTTGAATATCCGGAAAAAATAAGTGTGAAATGATTCATGCCGTATATAAACTTTGAAATAAATATTGACCAAAATGGTTTTTGTTTAAATTTTGGTAAAACATAATTTATTTTCCTCTCAATAAAACTAAATAAACGATTTTGCATGCGACGAGAAGATAAAAATATTCCTAAATAATACCAAATTATTGTTTTCATTATTGAACCAGCAATTGCTATATAAAGAACTTGCCAGAAAGTCACAGCCCCCAAGTGTGTCAAAATTCCAGCGAAAATCAAAACCACCTCACCCTCTATTATTATCCAAAGTAATAAAATTAATAATGAAAAAGTTTGGTGCGATGTAATAAAGTGATTTAATAAATTAATTGTATTCATATTATGAAAACAATGAATCCACTACCTCCTTTACTACACTGCCGTCTGCTTTTCCTTTCAAATCCTTCATTAAAGCCGACATAAGCAAGCCTTTTTTTGTAGTATCGGTAATTCCCAATTCAATTTGCTTAACTTTTGCAATGCTTATGACTTCAGATTTATCCATGAGCTTTGGGAGATAAATTTCGATATATGCATATTGGGCTTTCTCTTCATCTACTAAATCCTGGCGACCAGCACTTGTAAATTGCTCAATGGAGTCTTTGCGCTGTTTTGCAAGACGAGAGATCACAGCTAAAACCTCTTCATCGGAAAGCGTGTCTTGGGGTTTCTTGCCTTTTGCCACCAATTCATTTGTAATTGCTGCTGAAATTCCACGCACAACTGACAATTTAATGGCATCTTTTGCCATCATTGCCTCTTTTATTTGATTTTTAATTGTTTCTTGTAACACGATACCATTATAGCAAAATATGTTATAATTTCCTATATGCAAAAAAAATTACTATTTTTAGATACAGAGACAACGGGAAATGAAGAAAAGGATTACTTATGTGAAATCGCATACATTTGTGGTGATATTAAGAAAGAGGCAATGTTTAAGCCTCAGGTTCCTATAACAGTGGGTTCTATGGCTGTGCACCATATTACAAATAAAATGGTCAAAGACCGCGGACCTTTTATTGGTAGTCCTGAATATAATGAAATCAAAAATTTACTGGCTGATGAATCAAATATCTTTGTTGCACATAATGCAATGTTTGATATTAAGATGATTAAAAAAGAAGGTCTTGATGTAAAAAAATATATTTGTACTCTTCGAGTCGCAAGGCACCTTGATCCGGAAGAAAAAATTGAATCTTATAGACTGCAATATCTTCGTTATTTACTTGAAATAGAAGTAGATGGTACCGCACACGATGCACTTGGTGATGTGCTAGTGCTTGAGCAACTTTTTGCACGACTTCAGAAAAAAATAATGGAAACTGACAATATTTCTGCCGATGAAGCAATTGAAAAAATGATTGAAATATCTTCTACTCCATCACTTATAAAATCTTTCAAATTTGGTAAACACAATGGTAAAACTGTCGCTGAGGTTGCAAAAATTGATGCTGGTTACCTCGATTGGCTTCTTAAACAAAAAATGGAAAATGAAGGCGACGAAGAAGATTGGATTTATACCCTCCGCCACTACCTCGGCAAATTACCTATATAAAAAAAGCCCTCCATAAAAACGGAAGGCTTTTTGTTCGACAGCTAAAAATCTACATGCTTAGAGAAATATGTCTGAATTTTTTACTAGGACATATTGCAACTTTCTTTCCTAATAATGTGTTTCCGTAGAACCAGCTACTTACATAATTGGAATCACTTACGTACTCTCTTACAGAAATAACTTTTTTCTCAAAAGTCATTCTTCTGCCTGAGAGCATGTCATCCACAGCATAGAAGTTGTAATTTCTTGGTAATTTAGCATAAAGAGTATCATTCTCTATACTAAAGTACTTAGAAAAATACATGGAAAAACTCATTGAATCCTCATCTGAAGATTGTGTCCTCAGATGAAGTAAGTGGATTTCCATTGAGTCGATTTTGTACGTTTTGTCAATAACGTAATCTTTTGGTTTGAATTCATTTTGCCCAAAAATTACTGGGCATGTTAACAGTAGGAGACAAACTCCCATGATAATTTTTTTCAAAATAATAATTATTTGATTGTTTTAAAGAATATAGACTATCCATATCCAAAGAAACTTTAACATTTTTATTGATATATGTCAATTGAAAAAACGCCATAATATATGGCGTTTTTTCAAGATTTTGTATTACTCTTTATCCTCTTTTGCGAACATTCGCATGAGTGAACTTGATATAATTACTATAAATACAGTGATGACGATTGCATAGATAAATTTTGGTAAAATTCCATTTCCATCAAGTGGAAAGAAATATTTTATTAGTGATGATATTGCTTCATTCCATGCAAGACCGGCAACTAATCCTAGTGCGGTAAAAATGTAACCCATTGTACGCTCTCGGAGTTCCCTCTTTACAACACTTGCGCTTTTTTTAATATTTGATATTTTGTTTTCCATAAATTTTATTTATTTGGTTGCTCACCACCAGTTTCTGCATCTTTTATTTCTTCACCCTGAGTTTCTGGTGATGGATTTGCATCTGGATTTGGAGCTTCTCCAGCCTTTGACATTTCTTCGCCAACTTTTGAAAGCGCATCAGAAAGAGTTGACGTTGCATTTTTAATTGCTTCAATGTCAGTTCCTTCTTTAGTCATTTTCAATGTTGTCATTTTATCCTCAATGTCTTTTTTTGTTTCTGGAGAAATTTTTTCACCGTAATCTTTCAAAGATTTTTCTGCTGTGAAGTACATCATATCTGCAGTATTTTTATGATCAACTATTTCTTTTTTCTTCGCATCTTCTTCAGCGTGAAGCTCTGCATCTTGTTGCATTTTCTTTATATCAGCATCTGTAAGACCTGAACTTGCCTCGATACGGATAGTCTGAGATTTACCAGAAGCTTTGTCCATTGCTTTCACGTTTAGAATTCCGTTTGCATCCACGTCGAACGTAACTTCAACTTGAGGAATTCCTCTTGGTGCTGGTGGAATACCATCGAGAATAAATCGGCCGAGAGATTTGTTGTCGCTTGCCATTGGGCGTTCACCTTGAGTGATGTGGATTTCCACAGAGGTCTGATTGTCCGCAGCGGTTGAGAAAGTCTGAGACTTGGATGAAGGAATAGTTGTATTTCGTTCTACAAGCTTTGTAGACACACCGCCTAGAGTTTCTATGCCAAGTGATAGTGGAATAACATCTAGGAGTAGCACATCGCGTACATCACCTTTTAGAACTCCACCTTGCACAGCAGCTCCGAGAGCTACGACTTCGTCAGGATTGATTGAAAGATTTGGAGCTTTGCCGCCAAAGAGCTTCTTCACTTCTTCAACAATCTTTGGCATTCTTGTTTGTCCTCCAACCATTATGATTTCATTTATTTCACCCATTTTGAATGGTGAAGCTTCAAGAGCACGCTTTGTGATAGCGATTGATTGAGCAATAAATTCATCGGCAATTTCTTCGAGCTTTGCGCGAGACATTTTGATAAGCAAGTGTTTTGGACCATCTGCACCAGAAGTGATAAATGGAATATTTATTTCAGTTTCTACAGCAGTTGAGAGTTCAATCTTTGCTTTCTCAGCAGCCTCATCGAGACGCTGAAGAGCAAGAGGATCCTTCGTAATATCAATTCCACTTTCTTTTTTGAATTCTGTCGCGAGCCAATTGATGATTTTCTGGTCAATGTCGCGTCCGCCCATGTGAGAGTCGCCATCTGTAGATTTCACTTCGATAACGTCGCCAGAAACTTCCAATACTGACACGTCGAATGTTCCGCCTCCGAAGTCGTACACGACAATCTTCTCATCTTTCTTTGTATTGAATCCGTATGCAAGTGCAGCTGCTGTTGGCTCATTGATGATACGCTTCACATCGAGTCCTGCGATAGCGCCAGCATCTTTTGTTGCTTTTCTTTGAGCATCGTTGAAGTATGCAGGCACTGTGATGACGGCTTCTGTGATTTTCTCACCAAGCTTTGCTTCCACATCAGCTTTAATTTTTCCAAGAATCATTGCAGAAATTTCTTCCGGACGATACCATTTATCTCCAACTTTCACTTCGACACCACCATCAGTTCCTTTCTGAATTTTGAAAGGACTTGTCTTTTGTGCTTTTTGAATTTCTGGATCGTCGAACATGTGGCCCATAAAGCGTTTGATACCGTAAATCGTATTTTCTGGATTGGTCACTGCTTGGCGTTTCGCAAGAAGTCCCACCAAACGATCGCCATTTTTTGCAATAGCGACAATAGAAGGCGTCGTGCGATTGCCCTCAATGTTTTCTATAATCTTCGGCTGTCCTCCTTCAATTATTCCGACAGCTGAATTTGTTGTACCCAAATCGATTCCTATTATTTTTGACATATATTTTTATATATAGTTAATTAATAAAGATTGATAATTTATTTTACTCATCAAATATATCACATTTGCAGATATTTTGACAAGTATTTCGTGACCGCTGAAAGCTTGTCAAATAGAGTATATATGATAGTCTATATGTATGTCAATCCCGTAGAGTGGATTTCCGCCACGGGACAAGGAAAACAATGAAAAAACAAGAATTTTCAAGAAAAATAATGAGGATTTTAGGAGAAAAGAAGGCGATTTCTATGCAGGAATTGACTGATAAATTATACAACCCCTCCCGACCTCCCCTTATCAAGGGAGGCCAAACTGCTATGTATTCCATTCCCCCTGATAAGGGGGACAAAGGGGGTTATAACCCTTCATATGCCATTACCCGATCACTTAAAGGTCTTAAAGACGCTGGGCTAGTAGAGCATATTTCATCGGGGCAAAATGACTATGTACGAATGACCAAAGAAGGGAAAAAGAAGGCACATAGTTTGAAATTGGAAAATGATACAACACTTGTGGATCCATCGTGGGATGGAAAATGGAGAATTATTTTACTTGATTTACCAGAGTCACGAAAAAACGAACGCGAGAGTTTACGTTATTTATTGAAAAAGGCAGGTTTTGTTTGTCTAAAAAATTCAGCATGGATTTCCCCCTACCCTTTTGAACATCTATTTGAGAATATCAAAAAAGATTTAGGACTCACAACTGAGTTTATGATAATCACAACAGACAGTCTCGACGAAGACACGGAAAAAATAATTAAGGAGAACTTTTGGAAAAACTAATTTAAAATTTTACCATTATCGAGCTTCACAGGAGCCACACAACCCATTATGTCGTTGGCTTTTTTGGTTGTTGATTGATACCAGCGACCTGTTGCTTTATTCAAGACCCATGGAGAAATGACATCATTTAAATATTTTGTTTGAAATCTTTTAACTGCAAGGAACATTTTGTTATCAAAATATTTAGACGTAGTATCAAGTTTTTCACCCTGTGTATCATTTAAGAATTTTTTAATTTTAATTATTTCCGCACCACTCTCACCTTTTCTTACATAAGTTGTGAAATAAGGACATGATTTACCCAAAGTTGAATGAGAAGAGTCTATTGGAGATATGCTCGGGATAATTTGTTCTATTGGTTGTGGTGTTGGTAGTGGTGGATGACCGCCTCCATGTGGACACGAAACTGTTGAAAATGTTTGATCTGGACTAGAACCAGTACCAGCAGTATTTATTGCATATGATTGGTAGTGGTAAGTTGTTCCACAAGATAAACCTGAAATACTTTTTGAAAATGATCCAGTACTATATGTACCAGTTTCAGAAACATTTGTTCCGTAACTTGCAGTATTTCCATAATTGAAACCGCGCTCTGTCGCATCCGCGCCACGAGTGTCGGTTATATTTCCATTCAAAATAGCAGAATTTTGTGTAATCGTAGAAATCGTATTTACATCAACTAGTGGAATTTGTACTAATAATCCGCCGTCATTAACTGTCCAATTGTATGTAGTAGTTAAAATATCGTGTGAACTAGAAGCAGATGAATAATATTGACTATTGCCAGCATCAAAAGTTACATTGTTTTGTAAGGTTTGATTTGCCCATGAATTTAATATTGAAGAATAGTTTTCTGGTGAAAGTGTATCATCTGTAAACATGTCCGTCATGTCTGTAACATTTGCGACATTCCACGTGCTCAAATCTTGATCAAACACAATGTCACCATTAAACATATTATCCATATCAGTGTCCGAAATAAGATTCCATGAGGACAAAGGCTGATTAAATACAGAATTGTAAAACATATAGCCAGTATTATTTACTTGTGACATATTCCACATATTAAGCGGTTGATCGTAAGCAGATCCATCAAACATATCATAAGCAATATTTAATGATGAAGTGTTCCATGAATTTAAAGGTTGATCAAATAACGTAGCGCCAGAAAATAAAAAAGACATATCGACAACTTTTGAGACATTCCAGTAATCATGATTTTGGTCATATGCGAGACTCTGATTAAAATCAGTATTTTGATAAAACATTCCGCTCATTCCCACCAAACCATCTGTATTCCACATACTTATATCTTGATTAAATGGTGACATTGCAAAAGTAAATTGCATATACTGTACATTTGATGTATTCCATAAATTTAATGGTTGATCAAAGTTTGAAGAATTGAACATGTTTGATATATCTGTGATATTAGAAATATTCCATGTATTTATACTATGATTTGAATTATCAAACGATATAACAGCATAAAACATACTATCAAGAGTTTCAACAGATGTTAGATCTGGTGCGTCCACAGCATTTACTACTAAATTTGCACAATTATCAAATGCGTGACTCATTGAAAGCCAATGAATATTTCCCCAATTTTCAACTGAAAGAATCTTCAACATGTCTGTTGAATCAGCAGAACCATTGAAATATATTTGCGGAAAAGTTCCTGTAATTTTTACTGTATAAATACCGCTTGATGCATATGTGTGAGTTATATTTCCAGTGACTCCGATATCTGTATTCGAATCACCCCAATCAACATCATAGTTGTAAGTTTCAAGAGGCTTTGTTGGAATAGTAATTTGTTTATTATTTGATGAACCAGGACTAATATTTGCAGTATTCCATGTCGTAATAAATTCACCTGCCGCACTAGCTTTATGATGAATAACAAATACAATTAACAATAAAAACATTCCTATACATATCTTTTTAAGCATTTTAGGATTATAACATATTATTTTTTACTAGTTGTAACTGTTTTAGCCAAAATTTCATTGACCACTTTTCTGGAATAAGTCCAGAAAAGACCTGTACCTTTTTTCAAACCTTGCGGTGCAAGAATTTGTTTGAAGTGATATTCCTGAAAAGCAATTAAGGCTTTTTTTGTTGCTGGACCAAACAGATTTGTCTCTTGCCCAGGCGAACCAGGTCCAGTTTTTGCTACAAGAAAACCATTTGCATTCAAGAATATTTGAAGTCTTTTTACAGAAATATCAGTTGAATTTGGTGCAAGATTTTTTGGGAATTTATAACCAGTTAAACTACCGGCAATAATTGGTTTTACGCCGTATGGATCAACCGTAGTATTATTTTGCGTATTATTTACATTTACAATTACGCACTTATTAGAACTATCTAATACATAGCCAGATTGACATGTATTTGTCGTTGTTGGAGTTGGTGTTGGAGCTACATACCAACCACCTCCGCCCCCACCTCCTCCTCCACCACCATTTGAACATGACGATGTGGTAAATGTACTATCCTCTGTTGTCATTTGTGTGTAGCTATTTACTGCATAGCTTGCAAAGTGATATGTAGTTCCACACGATAGATTTGATAAATTTGTTGAGAATGCACCAGTACCGTATGGTCCACTATTTTGAGTTATGGTCTGACCATAGTCTCCAGTTGTGCCCCAATAAAATCCTCGTATTGATGCATTTTGACCACCAGTGTCTGTTATGTTTCCATTTAATGTCGCTGATGTTTTTGTAACATTTGAAACTGAACTTGTAACAGTCGGACCAGTTATATCCAACATCCAAGTAAGTTGAGGGAAATCATTTGGAACAATTCCCCACACACCATCATTAGTAAATGACCATGATGATAATGGTGCTACGTAATTATTGTATTTGAAGTAATTTGGACTATTACCATCTGTATTTACCGCACTACAACCATTGATACTTTGACCAAATACACAGTCATTTTGACCGCTATTTGTTTTGTCGAAATAATCATTTAAAATAGTATCATCACCACTTAAATATCCTGCAAATCCTCCATAATCTGTTGTGAAGTTCGAAACTGTTCCTACAGAGAAAAGATTTGTAAGAGAATCATTACCACTAGAATATCCCACAAATCCACCACCAGAACCTCCTGCATCTATACCATCAACATTTCCTGTTGAGTATGAATTTGTAATTTGATCAGTACCATCTAAATATCCAATAAATCCTCCAACATAATTTGCTCCACTTACATTTCCACGAGCATATGAATTTTCAGCATCTAGGTTACCATTTTGTGAAGCACCAACCAATCCTCCAACATATGAATTGCCATTTCCACCATGAACATTTCCAATTGCAAAATCACTATATAAGTGCGAGTCATCATCAATTCCTATTAAACCACCAGCTCCACTTTGATCATCGTTGTCTGGTGCTGTGACATTTCCAGTCGAGCTACTTTCTGCAATATAAGGACTTCCATTTATTGCTCCAATAAGACCACCGATACTATGAATAGTATCGGAAGTAGAGGCATTAACATCACCAGTAGTGTGGAGATTTATACCAACCATTAATCCGAAACCAACAAGTCCACCAATGTCAGGATAAAAACCTCCATTAGGTCCAGCTGTGACAGTGACACTTGAGTTCACATTTACTATTTCTGTAAAAACAGCCAATGAAGTAAGTGCGCCTACATTATGTATTGAACTAATAGTACCAGTAAGATTCAAATCATGAATATATGATTCAAATACATATTGGAATAATCCATCTCCATCTGAATTTCCAGCACTGTCATCTATTGCAAAATCAATAGTGTGTCCACCTCCATCAAATTCTCCATGAAATCCAGTTTCTTGATTATAACTTCCAACCATTATGTTGTTTCCATTTCCAGCACAATGTAAATCATTTTCAAGTACAAAATTTGATGAAAGGAAATCATTGATATCCATAAATTGCTGACAAGTAGAAATCTGATATGGATCACCAGAAAGACCAGTACCTCCATCAAATGGGCTCAAAACATAACCGAAGTGCAAGTAGTCTGGCACACCAACACCGAGGTATTCAACACGAATTGTATGATTACCACCATCGAGATTTACATTTATACTTGTACTACTACCTTGATAGTACCAGTGATCCAAAATTAAATTATCATCTACATAAACCCTTGCTTCATCATCTGCCCCCACAGTAAATATATAATTTCCCGCTGAAAGATCTACAGTTTCAGTATAACGAGCAGTAAATACTGAATTTCCAACACCCACAGGATCTCCGTCATAACCCCAATCATAGTTTACTGAATCAGTATTTGTGGTTAGGTCAGCTGGTCGATCTGGGATAATTATTTCAGAATCAGATACTATTCCTGACCAGTATTCTGCAGTGTAAGCACCGATTGGGTCATCTGAGACAAGAGCGTGAAGTGTAGGCAAGTGACTTGTATTCACATCCCAAATCGGCTCACCAGAAAAGTCCCAACTTGTAAGTGGTGCATTTGAGTCATTTGCCACAAAATAATTTGCATCACTTCCATCTGTATTTACTGCAGTACAATTTTCCATTACATCAGAGTACCCTGCGCAATCAAGTCCACCACTTGCTGTTTTGTCATAATAATTATTAGAAGAAATAACTGGCTCGCCTTTCATATCGCCAACAAGTGCAGCATAACCAAGACTAAAACCAGAAACATTTCCTTTCACAAATGAATCCGTAATCAATGCAGAGCTAAATGTTTCTCCGATAAGTCCACCACCTTTGTATCCTGAGTCAGTACTCACAACATTACCAGCAAAATACACACTTGAGAGAATTCCGTATTCATCCATCGAACCAATAAGTCCTCCTACATAATTTATTCCAGTAACAGTTGAAGTCGAATATGAATTACTCAATATTAGTGGTATTCCACCAGAGTATGCATATTCACCAATAAATCCTCCAGCGTATGAATCTGTATAATATCCTGTAACATGGCCAGTGGAATAATTTTGATCCATCAAGCTAGATAGTATATATTGATCATTACTGTTATCTGTTGAATCATATACACCAATTAATCCGCCAACATCAGCATTTCCTTGTACATCACCAGAGAAATAATTCAAATTAAAATTATTGGTGAATCCTGTATTACTTTCATTGTAAAGATAATAATTTCCAACAAGTCCACCAATTGCACCACCCTCCGCTGAAACATTAGAGGTCGAATAATTATTTTCCATTGTGAAATTTACTGAACGATTTGAAACCCAATTCTCAAGATCTAAATTTCCAATTAATCCACCAGTATTACTATAACCTTCTACTGTGCCAGTTGAATAATTATTTGAAATATTTACTGAAATATCAATATTTCCATTTTCTTGGTCTAGATAAAAGTATCCAAATAAGCCTCCCGTGTAATCATCTCCATCAATATTTGTAACATTTCCAGAATAATGATTACCAGTAAATGTTAGAGTACCTTCGTAGTTATTGTAATTTCCAATGAGTCCACCAGTGTCACTATTTTGACCATTCGAAATATCATTTTCAGCAAACGAATTTGTAATACTTACAACTGAACTATTATTTTGAATTAATTGACCAATAAGTCCTCCCACATCATATCCATCACTTATTAGTCCGACTGTATGAGAACTATTTGAAATAGTAAGTCCAGCTGTGTCGTTACTTTGATATCTTCCTGAAATAGTAGCCGAGCCAATAAGTCCACCAATCTGATTGGAACTACTATTTATCATACTCGTAGATGTTGAATTTGAAAGTGTAATTCTGGCACCAGATTGATCAACGTTATCCATATAACCAAACAGTCCACCCACGCAATATATTCCACTAATAATTCCGTTTGAATTTATATTACTGAATACAGATGAATAGTTATTTGTTGCTTGCACATATCCACCAATACCACCTGTATAATATTGATTTGAAGTAACATTTGCATTACTTACAATATTTGTAAGCGTTAAATTATTTCCACTACCAAATAATGCACCAGTGCCACTACTTGCATTAGTTGAATTAATATTTCCATTTACAACAAGATTTAAAATAGAAGCACCATTGGTATTTTGCAACAAGCCCACTGCATAACTTAATGAGTCATCAATATTTACGTCAATACTATTTCCACCACCATCAAGTACTCCACTGAAAGGAATTTTTGTACCAATCATTATATGATTGCCCTCATCAGCGCACTCCAAACTATTCATCAATAAATAATGTTTATCAAGTAAACCAACATTATCCATTTCTTCAAATTGAGCGCAAGTGGAAATTTGATATTTATTATTTGCTGTTCCCTCTCCACTACCAGAATAAGTTGAAGAGAATAGATTTGACCTTAGTGTTGGTAAATTATCTGCATTTGCTTGCCATGTTGATGTAAAGTTCCAAGAAGCAAGTGGTGCATTGGCATTTGTATCTTTGAAATAATTTGGGTCAAATCCATCTGTATTTACAGGTGAACATCCAGACACATCTTCATTGTGTGCACACCCAACAACCCCTGTATTTGTATAGTCATAAAAATTATTTGTAAGCGTACCGCCATTTACTCCAGTGATTCCTCCGGTGTTGTTTAAGAAACTCGAAACAAATCCAGTAGCAAAAGAATTTGAAATACTTCCAGCATTATAGCCAGAAAGACCAGCACCATCATCTCCATTATTATATCCAGTAACACTACCAGTGGCATAAGAGTTTGATATTGTTCCATAATTCAAGCCAGAAAGACCTCCGGCATATTGAGACCCTACAACAGAACCAGTTGCAAAAGTATTTGTAATAATACCTTCATTTTGACCAACAATACCACCAACCGCATCAGTAGCTGAAACTGCTACAGATGAATAAGAATTAAGAATATGTCCACTACTCATCGAATGTCCAGCAATACCTCCTATCCATTGTGCCCCAGAAACAGTACCTGATGTATAAACATTTTCAATATGTCCGTAGTTGACTGCTGTGACTGCACCCACATTGTCTTGATTGGTCGCAAAATTAACATTTTCTAAATTTAAGTCATAGACCTTTCCGTCACTATTTAGATTGCTGAACAACCCCGCACTTGCACCGGAAAGATTTTCATACAAATGATTAATTGTATAACCTTGACCATTAAAGCTTCCACTAAAATCTACAATTGGAGAAAAGCCCTGACCAAAATTATTTGACCAATTTATTGTATCAGTACAGTCAATATTATTTGTCAGAATGAAGTTGTCGTTTTGATAATTTCCAACATCAGAGAGCTGAGTACACTTCGATATTTTATATGGGTCACTCACTGTTCCTGTTCCGCCATCAAAATCCTGTGGTGCTGATTGTGCATTTGTAAGTTTCGGATATGTACCGAGTTGTGTATGCCATATATAGAAATCCCAACTTGATATTGGATCGTTAAAAGTATTATTGAAGAAGTAATGCGCATCTGGTGAACCAATTGTATTTACTGGTTCACATCCAGGGAAATCACCTTCATTACTAGTACAATTATCTGAATTGGAATTTAATTGGTCGTAGTAGTCGTTTCCAAAATCTACGGAATTATATCCATAGTAACCAGCAAAACCAGCATAAGTATCCAAGAAATTTGAAACAGCTCCAGCTGAAAATGAATTGTAAATATTTACATTTGAATCTGTCCAACCAACGAATCCACCAGCAACATTTCCACTACCATCTCCTGTAACATTTCCAGAAGAATATGAATTAAATATATCAATAATATTGTTTGCTTGCCCTACAAGACCTCCTGCCATCGTGTGACCAAGAACATTTCCAGTTGAGTAAGCATTATTTATTAGTATAAAACCATTTGCTTGACCAACGAGACCTCCTGTATATACTTCAGAACTAACATCTCCCGTAGAGAAACTTTGATTGATAGTTGAAAAAGATTCCATGTAACCAACAAGTCCTCCGACACCATAGTCAACCAAACCATTTGGAGTGTTCTTTGTCACAGCTCCAGTACTAGAACTTGTATCAATAAGTGACCCACCTGTGACAATACCAGCAAGACCACCAATCCCTCCAGCACTATAATTATCTGTAACGGCGCCTGATGAAACACTATTAACTATATAACTACTGTTTTCAATATAGCCCACAATACCACCAACTGCACTTTCTTCATTATCATCAGTTGTAGAAGTAACTGTTGCAGATGAAGTGACATCGTAAATATTTGTACTATCTGCGTAACCAACAAGTGAGCCAATGCCTGGATAGTATCCATTGTTTGAAGTTGATACAACACTACCAGTTATATTTACATTTCCAATTGTCGCACCTTGTGCATCTGTAAACAAACCTACATCAAAATTTTCAGCATTAATATTTATATTTATTGTGTGACCTCCACCGTCAAAACTTCCTGTGAAATAATTATTATTATCACCTATCATCACACCATTACCAAGTGATGCACAGTCAAGATTTGCATCAAGAACATAACTACCAGAGAGATTATTATTTATATCTACAAGTTGCTGACAAGTTGAGATATGTGTGGGATCAATACTGCCAAACACTATTGCAGAAAGTGTTGGGTAAGTGCCAGGATTTAAATGCCAAATATTTTCAAAGTCCCAATTATTTAATGGAGCATTTGTAGAATTAGTTTTGAAGTAAGAAGTATTAACAGATATTGGATCATTTACAGGCGAACAACCAGATTGATCACCATTGTTTGTACAGCCCGACTGACCTGAACCAAAGAAATCATAATAACTATTTTCATAATAAGTATCGCCATCATCATAACCAACCATACCTCCAGTATCTTGATTATAATTTGTTATATAACCAGTAGCAAAACTATCAACCATTGCTCCGTCAAAAAAACCAACAAGACCACCGGCATCTTGACCACCCAAATTTCCAGTTACATCTCCACTTGCATATGAACTATTAATATTTGTGTAATAATTGTAGCCGACAAGACCTCCTGCTGTATCAGAACTTACTACGTTTCCTTGTGCGTATGAATTGGTAATGCTTGAAAACTCTGCATCTCCTATAAGTCCTCCTGCATCATAAACAATATTTACATTTCCTTTTGCGTAATCTTCATAAAAATTAGAATCACCTGCATACCCCACAAGACCACCACCACCTGTATCAATATTTGTACCCTGCATTGAAACATTTCCTGTTGTAAAACTACCACCTATTTCTGAATTATTTTCTACATACCCAGCAAGTCCGCCTATTGATTCCACATTATCTCCACCAGTAATATTGGCCGAAGATGAACTATCATAAACACTAGAACTGTTTGCATAACCAACAAGCCCTGCTACTGTTTGCCAAAAGAAAGAAGAACCAGTGACACTTCCTGCAATATGAGCATCTCCTATTATTGCTCCGTTTGTGTTTTGAAATAAAGCAACGTTAAATGATGTGTAATCATTTATGTCTACCGCTATAGTGTGTCCGCCCCCATCAAACAATCCAGTAAATGGATCAACAGTACCAACCATAATATTATTATGTTCAGCTGTACAATCAAGATTTGTTATTAGTTTGAAATATTTATCTAACAAATCATATTTATTTATTTCTTCAAATTGAGAACATGAAGTAATAAGATAAGGTGACAAATCTGTGCCATCTCCAGCACCTGAAAATCCCGTTGAATATGTTTGTAGTATTGGAAGTGTTGAATTATTTGTTTTCCAAAGCGTAGAAAAATTCCATTTATCAAGTGGTGCAGTACTTGATGTATTTACAAAATGATTTTGATCAGCGCCATCAGTATTTACCGGAGTAGCACACTCGCCTCCGCCCATACCACCCAAAGCACCATCACCTTCACAATTTACCTGACCACCAACGGTTTTGTCGTAGTAATTGTTTACAATTGTACCTACAGAATTTCGGCCGAATAAATTTCCGATATATGTATCGCTTGCAAGTGGAGTTTGAGTGTATCCTGAACCATTATTGAAATAAATACCACTAGTAGTAAATGAATCCATCACTGGTCCATAATTGTAACCAGAAAAACCTCCAATGTATGTGTTGTTAAATGGATATGTAATTCCTTCAGCCATGACACTTCCAGAGGAATAACTTTTATCAACTATTGAATTATTGTAACCAGAAAAACCTCCAACGGTGCTATAGCCATGTACTGTACCTGTTGCAAAAGAATTTTCAATTATAAAATAATTTAAACCAACAAAACCACCAACGTTATAAGTTCCTATCACATCACCCGTAGCATAAGAGTTTTCAATTACTCCTTGTGCTTCATTTCTACCAACAAGTCCGCCTGCACCTTCTGTACCCGTAACATTTACAGATGAATGAGAATTAATAATTGTATCCGAGTAATCATGACTCCCCACAAGTCCACCAGTGTCACAAGAATTACTTGTTACTGTACCAGTTGTGTAGGTATTTGAAATACTTCCATAGTTACTTCCAACAAGCCCACCAACATCACAACCTCCACTTGTATTAATTATATTTACATTTTCTAAACCAACATTTTTTATCAAAGAACCATTTTCAGTAATTCCAAAAAGTCCAGCAAATTGATGGTCTGTATCGTGTTCATATAGATTTGAAATAACATAACCATTTCCATTGAGAGTACCAAAAAATTTATTTCCAGCATCTGGTCCGATTGGTAAAAATCCAGCACCATCATTCCAACTTACTGTATCACTACAATCAATGTTGTTGTTTAAAACATAAACATAATTTGCATTTAAACCAAGGTTGATGTTTTGCAATTGGTAACAAGTAGAAATCTGAAACGGATTTCCCAATGTACCAACACCTCCTGCAAAAGTATCAATGGAATCCGAAGCCAAACGATCCAGCACTGGCAGATGATTAAAGGCTGTGGTCCATATTGTTGTACTGTCCCAAGCATCAAGCGGAGCATTATCAAAATTATTTAAGAAATAACTAGGATCAGGACTTCCGATAGTATTCACAGGTGAACAACCAGAAATGTCACCATTGTTTGTACAATTCATAACACCTGACGCAACTTGATTGTAATAACTATTTGTAAATGTATTACCACCCATATCTTCACCATCAATAGCGCCATACCAACTTGCAAAATTTTTCAAATTTCCCGTAAAGAAAGAGTTACTAAAAGTTGTATCTAAACTTGCAGTTACTAATCCCCCACCATTTGAAGCAGAATCTACGCCATCAATAATTCCTGAAGCATATGAATGAGAAATAGTTACATGGTCAGTATAAAATGCTACACCTCCTAACGATGTTTGCCCTGTAACATTACTTGTAGAATATGAATTATCAATATCACCGTAACCAAAATAGCCCGCGAGTCCACCCATATACCCAGGACCCGAAAGACTACCTGTTGAGTAACTTTCAATCATATCTGATGCGTTTGAACATCCAAGTATTCCACCTATAGAATAATCAATATCAAGCAAAGGATTAATATTCAAATTTCCTGTTACATAACTTTTATCAATTGTTGACGTAACCAAATCACCCACAAGACCACCAACAGTTGAAGCATTATCTAACTCTGGAGAAATAATATTTCCAGAATAGGATGTATTTGAAAAATATGTACTATCAGAATATCCAACAAGTCCACCGATATTTGGCCATGAACCATTGTTTGCAACATTTATAATATTTACACTTGAGTGAATATTTCCAATTAAAGAATTTTCAATATCTGCTGAAAATGACCCGACATTGTTCATAGCCGTAATCGTGCCTGCGATATTTAGATTTTGAACCGAAGCACCATCAATGTATTGGAATAGACCAACACTAATTTCGTCTCCAAAAGTATCATCAATAGCAATCGTGATTGTATGGTCTTGTCCATCAAAATTTCCATAAAATGGCAACGATGTCCATCTCGAACCTACCATTATATTGTTTCCAAATGAGGAACAATCAATATTATTATTCAATACATAATACGCGCCAAGATTCAAATTTATATTTTCAAATTGCTGACATGTTGTGATTTGATATGGATTACCAGAAGAACCGTCTCCACCAGCAAAGTTTGAAACAACTCCGTTGTTGAAATAATATGTACCAACACTTGAATTTCTATTTTGTGTAATGTCTTCATTTACACGAGAATCTAGAAGAGTCCAAGTTGAATCATCATTACTTGCGTATAGATTCCAACTTATTGGATCTCTTGCTGTATTATCACCGGCTGTCCTCCATCTATAGCCATCAAAATTCACACCCTCACCCATATCAATATGAAGTATAGAGTGACCTGTCTGATTGTCACCACCACCAACTCCAAAATTATTATCTTGCCACTTTGTGTAATTATTTCCATCTATAGCCATAAATGGAATATTTTCTTTTGGATTATTTCCACTAGGATTAGTCGCTACAAAAGGTATTTCTGGAGAAATTATTTGTCCCCCAACCTCAGGAAAAAATTCTCCGACTTGAATACAATTGTTTGAACAATTTGCATCTGGACCAGCATCGCGTCTTTTTGTAATATCCCATTTCAAATATCGGTACGAAGGAACAACAACATCATCTGCCGAAATATTTACAAGTCTTGGCAAAAAGCCAACAGTTTGATTCCAAATATCACCATCCCAAGCATCCATTGGTTTTGCTGAAAGATTCGTAATAAAATATTTTGAATTTGGAAAACTTTCAGTGTCTACAGGTTTGCAACCATTTATACCTTGCTGATAAGTACAAGTATTTATTTGTGAATTAATCTGGTCGAAATACACATTTGTATATGTCGCGCCAGTATCGTAACCAACAAAACCTCCAAAATTATCAATAAAACTTATTACATTTCCTTTTGAAAAATCATCATTAAATTGATCACTGCTACTTGTGTAACCAATAAAACCTCCAGCATATGAACCACCATCAAGTCCATCTACATTCCCCGATGCATATGAGTGTTCTATTATATCTCCACCATCTGTGTATCCAATAAATCCTCCGGCAGTACCACTTGCGTGAACTGTACCAGTTGCGTATGAGTCGCTGATATATACACCTCCGTTTTGTGACGCACCAGAAAAACCTCCGACATAATTACTTCCGAGTCCACCATCAACATTTCCAGAAGCAAAACTCTCTGTTATCGTTGAATTATCAGAAACACCAAAAAGTCCACCATATCCTGACGCGTTGGAATAATCTCCCGCTGTAACATTACCAGTCTCGTATGATTGACTTACAGTTGATAGAAATGAATAACCTATAAGACCACCAACGGTATGAAGTGTATCACTTGCTGACGCATTTATGGTTCCAGTTGATGAACTATTTTCTAAAGTTGAATTATCAATTTCACCAATAAGCCCACCAATTTCTGGATAATAATTATCATTAAATAATGTAGTAATGTTTACACTAGAATTTACATTATAAAAATCAGAACTATTATCAGCATAAGATACCAAACTACCTATTGTATGAGGAGAAATAATGCTTCCAGAAATATTTAAATCATGAATTGTTCCACCACTTACATATTGAAAAAGTCCAGCGCCGTCATAATCTCCATTTTCATCATCAATACTTATATATATAGTATGACCTCCACCATCAAAACTTCCAGTGAAAGGAATGCTATTTCGTAAATTTCCAATCATTACACTATTTCCGTCGCCTTCACAATGTAAATCAGTATCTAAAATATAAACATCAGAAAGATTATTATTTATATTTTCAAATTCTCCACAAGTAGTAACACGTGTTGCAATCTGTAGAAAAGGATATCCATTATTTGTATTTCCATTAATACTCCAAGGTAGTGCAAAAGCCCAACCCGCATTTACAAACGTGCTTTTTGTTTTTAGAGTATTTGTGTTAGCACTTGTAAGGCCCGTGCAGTTTCCACCTCCACAACCATCTGACTGGCCAGCTGTTTGATTGTCCCAAAATGAATTAGAAAAAATTTGCCCGCCATTTCCTCGTCCCATAAAAGCTCCTGTGGATGTTGCTCCACCTCCGACACTTCCATAACTAAATGAATTTGAAATATTAGCAATTGAATAACCGACAAATCCTCCGACATCCTGAACTGTTCCTGTAACATTTACACCCGAATAAGAATTATCGATACTTCCTCCATCCGCTTCTCCGATAAGTCCTCCTACTTGAGAAGTACCAACTATTATACCTGTTGCATATGTCTCAGAAATTGTTCCGCCACCCATATATGCTGAAATTGCGCCCGTGGTTCCGCCACCAGTAATGTTTACATTTTCCAACCAAACCCTCGTGATAACAGCACCTGTCGATAATCCCCCAAAAAGAGATGCATTGTTTACTAATGGTTGATTGATAAAAAGACCAGATATTTTATACCCCATTCCATCAAAGTGACCAACAAAAGTATTATTAATATCTCCAATCGGCATAAAACCATCACCTGTATTGTATGGATCAACATTACAATCAATATTACTTCCGAGTACATAGTACGCAGAACGATCGTTGGCCATATCTTCTAAATCAGAACAAGAATTTATTACGTAAGGATTATTAGAAATACCAGCACCTTGAGAAATTTGTGGAGCGATTTTATTTTGCGGAGGAGTTGGTTTTTGATTTAAATCTTGCGGTGTAGAAATTGGTGCTGGTGTAGGATCCGGACTTGGTGTTGGAGTTGGTGTTGGCAATGAAGCAGGGTCAGGCAATGGATCAGGAGTTGGTGTCGGAATCGGATTTGGATCAGGTGTAGGATTTGGTGTTGGAGTTGGAGTTGGATCAGGTGCCGGCGTCAAATTCTGATCTATACTCGGGGGAATAGAATCATCCGCATTAGCAATATAAATCAATGCTTGAGATACTGGAGCGACTGTAAAAATAACAATTAATAAATTTAATAATAAAAACTTTCCACCAACTAATAAAATTTTTTTCATAAAGTAAATATATTATATCAATTATGAAATGAATAACGAAATATTTTAAACTGGGGAAAACAAAAAAACTTTTATATTTCTATAAAAGTTTTTTTGTTTATTCAAATTATATAATTTTACTTCCCTGCCAAAATCATCTTCTTAATCAATGCTCTTGTCAGAGGTCCAAGTGCACCAGTTTGTTGAAGCTTGTTTGCTTTCTGGAATTTTTTAATAGCTGCTACTGTTTTTAGTCCCAAATAGTTGTTTTCATTTCCAGGTGAACCTGCACCAGTCTTTGAGATGATATAGCCATTTGCATTTAAGAATATTTGAAGGGCTTTTATAGTGAGATTTAAGTTTCCATATGAAAGTGTTTTCTTTAGAACGAGTAACGGGTTTGTATCTCCGCTACCACCATTTCCAATAGATGAATTATTGTTTGTATTTGATGCAGGTGGTTGATTTGTTGTTGGTGGTGCAATATATCCTCCACCTCCACCACCACCGCCGTGGCTTATATTTGTATTTGTTGGACAAGTACTTGTAATAAATGTTGCATCAGGAGATACTCCAGTTCCTGCAGAATTTGTTGCATAAGCCTGATAATGGAATGTAGTACCACACGCAAGCCCTGTGATTGTTGAAGTAAATGTTCCAGTTGAAAAGCTTGCGGTAATTGTTGTTTGTGAACCATATGAATTTGTTGGTCCATAATAGAATCCATGCACGGTAGAATTCTCGCCACCATTTGCTGTAATATTTCCATTCAATACTGCACCTGAAATTGTAACGCTCGATGATGTTGGAGTTGCAATTGTCGGTTGAGATACTGGACCTGCAGTTACAGCTAGTGAGAATATGTCAGTATTTAATGAGTGGTGTATTTGATTTGGAACAATGTCTGCGCCATTTCCAGAGAATTTGATTACGCGAGTGTTGTATGTATCTTGGTACACTTGATGGTCTGCATCTGTTGGATAACTTTCTGTATCGTGATATGGATAACTACTCATTTCATTGAATGGTAGTGGGAGGATAGTATCACCAAGTGGACGGCCGTAGTTCTTTTGATAGTCCCAAGATTTGTATATGAAATCACGAACTGTACCATCTGCTTGTGTTGGTACTGCATACTTAAGTGACAATTCATCACCTTGCACCATGATGACAAATTTATTATCTACATCAGAAAGTAGCGAAGTGACATCACCATATTTTGTAGCATTACCAGTGATTTGATTTCCAACAAATGCATTTGTAAGAGTGTCGTATACTGGTTGCTCCAATTTCATTTTTGGATCAGATGGATTTGTTAATTCTTTTTGTGATACACCACGAAAACCAAGATTCGCAGAATATGCTGGTTCATTTGTGACAGTGACTGTTTCGTCTGGAGTGGTGTCGACTGCGAGATAGTCAATGTCCCATTGGCGAATATTACTCATCGAAATTATTCGAATAGTATTGTCTTTGATATTCATTCCAGAAAGGTCAATGACTTTTGTCTGTGTTCCTTCAGCATTTACAAGGTTGCGAGATGCATGAGTAGTATCAGCACGAGTTGTGATAAATGGATTTTTGTCAGCAGGCATATCGACAAACACACCACTTGAATTTTTGTACTGGAATTTATCGCGACTGATATCAGATGGCTTTGTTGGATATGGACCTTCCTTACCACGCTTTATAACAAGCTTGAGATTTGCAGGGGTTGTAGAATCATTTGAAAGTTTTACCTGCAAATATGATGGAGTTGCATTTGGAGTCACAGTACTGTGCCAATACATATTGTCATCTTGAGCTACAAGGTTTTTTACATCGCGACCATTTTCATCTGTGACTGACACTGGAGCAGAGGCATTTTTTGAGACTGTGTGAATCGTGCCATTGTCACGATAGTCTGGATACACATTTACATTTGCACTGTGGTCAATGATTTGCAACTGTGCCTGGTCGTAGTAATCTACTTCGTTCAATTCTGTTGTATTTTTTATATCGTAGTATGTCTCACCATTTACTGTATGAGGTACAAGTGAACCGCTTGGCATTTGTGCGTAAGCTAGGGGTTGCGCATATGTACTATTTGCATTTGGGTCCTGATACCAAGGATTTGCTTTCCAAAGAGCTCCACTCATTCCTAGGTCTGGTGCTCCAGAAGTTGAAACGTCTGTTATGAATTTATATTCGTGACCATCCCATGTAAACAAATATGGACACGATGCTGAGAATGGACCTTGGAGTGGGCTTGTGTTCGTATGATTATCAGAAGTTGTAGAGCGAACCATGAAATATAGAGATGAGGCAGACATACCACCGTTATTTAAATTGTGAGAAGTTGTTGAATCACCTAAAGCAGAAAGATACCCTGCATTGAAATCATTAATGTAATATTTTAGCGTGAATACATTATTTGTTGGATTAATTGAATATATCGAACCTTGCCCACCGTACGTAGTTCCGTATAAGGTTCCGTTTGATTCGACGAATGGAGCATTAGGATTTCTACCATGCGTACCGTCAAAGTCATGAATGTCGGTGAATGTAGAATTTGAAGGATTGAACGAAAATACGGTACCTTGATTATTTACCCCTCCATACACTGTTGTACTAAACAAGATTCCATTTACATTTAATAGCGAAGCCTGGGGAGAGTTTCCATCCGTACCATTAAAATTATGAATATCAGTGAATGTAGAATTGGAAGTATTGAATGAAAAGATGATACCTTGACCATTTGCTCCGCCACTTTGTGTTGTGCCATACAGAATTCCACCTACATCCGTAAATCCTGCATAAGGATATGCTCCACTTGTATTGTCAAAGTCGTGAAGTTTTGTGAATGCATTTCCATTTGTGGTATCGACAGAGAAGATAGTGCCGTAGCCGTTTGTACCTGCATTTACAGTTCCACCATAGAGAACTCCATTTACATTTAGAAGTTCGGTATAAGGATTTGCACCATTGGTCGAATCGAAATCATGAATGTCTGTGTATGTTGAATTTGAGGGATTGAATGAGTATATTGCACCATAATTATTTGAGCTAGCATACGCAGAACCATATAGGATTCCACCCACATCAACGAGAGCATTGTAAGGATTTGCACCGTGAGTGTTGTCGAAGTCATAAACATCGGTATATGTATTATTTGAAGGGTCAAAAGAGAAAATAGTACCATAACCATATGCTCCACCATATACAGTATTACCATACAATATTCCACTTACATTTATCATTGTAGCCTGAGAATTTGATCCGTGAGTTAGATCAAAATTGTGCACTACAGTATATGTTGAATTTGCAGGATTGAAAGAGAAAATAGTACCGTAACCATTTGGTCCCTGATATTCTGTCGTTCCATAAAAAATTCCATTAACTTCAACCAAGGCATCTCGTGGATTCGCTCCATCGTGATGACTTGTCGCATCAAGAAATTCTTGCCATGTCGCATGAGGACGACTGTCATAAACTACTTCACTATTTGAAGCAACGTCTGTATTCCAATTAAAATTGCCAATACCATCAAAATAAATATTTGATATCAATGGCTCTCCTGCTTTCTCTGCCTTTGCCCACACCCAAGTATTACCAGAGCCGTCATTGTATTTGGTTCCTGTCTTTGTGCCAGATAGTGAACAGTCAGATGGTGAACCAGTACAACCTACTTGAGATTGAAGAGTTTCCCATGCACTTGTATCGAAGTTCCAGATATATAGTGATGTGTGCATTGTATTATTTGCATCACCGTGACCTGTCCAGTTGATTGTGTATTTTGGATTGACTATACCTGTTAGGTCTTTTGATATTTTGTAGACTTGAGAATCGTAACCTCCACCAGAGAGTGCTGTGATCCAGTAGGTACCATCTTTTGTAAATGTTTTACTTACGTTACCTGAGAGAACTCCTGGATTTGTAGGAGAAACTTCCACATCGTGACTTTCATAACCTGTGATTGTGACAGCGTGGTTACTTGTGCCAAAAGCTTGGAGTGTTGGAAGAGTGCCTGTGTTTGTTTGCCAAACATCTGTGAAATTCCAAGCTGAAAGTGGTGCTTGTGAGTGAGTATTTTGGAAGTAGGTTGAGTTTGGTGAGTCGGTGGTGTTGACGGCGTTACAGCCGGAAATATCAGACGTGCCAACACAACCAGTTTGACCTGAAGCTATTTGGTCGTAGAAATTGTTGGTATAATGATTGCCACTGTCGTAGTCGTGACCAGCAAATCCACCGTAGCTACTGTCGAAATGAATTACAGAACCAGTTGAGAACGAATTTACATATGTATCATCACCATTTTGACCTGCGAACCCTCCACCACTATCTCCACCGCTAACTCCATCTACATTTCCAGATGCGTATGTATTTGTGTATGTATTATAACTTCCACCATATCCAATAAACCCACCTGCTTCATATGAACTCGTCACATTCCCTGATGCATATACATCTTGGAAATTTACATGATCAGCATAACCAATAAAACCACCGCCACCATATGTTATCGACACATTACCGGATGCATAGCTTTGTAAAATACTTGTATTGTCTGCGCCACCAATAAAGCCTCCCGCAGTATCCATATCATTACCTACCGTTACATTTCCAGTTGCAAAACTTGTATCTATAACTGAATTTGAATCATAACCAATAAATCCACCAATATCGTCCGTAGAACTGATTACATTTCCAGTGGCACTACTTCCTGAAACTACGTCATTAATAGTAGATCCAATAAGTCCACCTGTATAAGAAGTTCCACCTGTTACAATAACCGAAGAATTCACATTCGAAATTATTGAATATTGTGAATATCCAGAAAGAGCTCCGACTTGCTCGTAAAGTTCCGTTATATTTCCTGTAATATTTAGATTCTGAATTATTGCATTATTTGTCTGATTAAAAAGACCAGCACTACTGTAATTATCATTTACATCGTTTATTGCAATTTGTATTGTGTGTCCTTGTCCGTCAAAACTTCCAGAAAACGGAGTGCTAACACCAACCATTATATTGTTTGCTTCACCACGACAATCCAAATCTGTGGTGAGAACATAGTCACCAGAAAGATTGTTGTTGATGTTTTCGAAATCTGCACAAGTTGCAATTGAGGATTGGACTGTAGTTTGAGCAACATCATCAGAAGTTAGATTGTGAAGCGTTGGCAAGTGACCTCCGTCTGCATCCCAAATGTTTTGGAAATTCCATTGATCGAGTGGAGCGTTTGTAAAGTTGCCTTTGAAATAGTTTGGTGAGTGTCCGTCGGTGTTGACTGCGGTACAGCCAGAAATATCAACACCTGAAACACAACCCGGTATACCACTTTTTGTTCGGTCATAAAAATTATTAACTGAATCATAATCACCAAAGTCACCACCAGCAAATGATCCACCTGTATCAAGATTTGTTAGTGTTCCAAAAGAAAATGAATTTGATATATTATTCAAATCTGATAGACCTATAAAGCCTCCAATATCAGAACCAGCACTTATTCCGTCTACATTTCCAGAAGAATATGAATTGGTTATTGTGCTATCTTGAATGTATCCACCAAAACCACCAGCACCACTACTACCACTAACATTACCTGTGGAATAAGAATTTGAAATAATTGTAGGGGTGTTTGTAATATAAGTTTGTCCAATCAAGCCACCCACATAACTAGTTCCAACAACAGATGCACCTGCAAAATAGTTTTGGTCTAGCGTTGCATTTAATAAATTACTTCCGCTTTCATCATCAGAATAATAATACCCAATAAGTCCACCAGCACTGTTAGCTCCAGAAGTTACTGTTGATGTAGAATAATTTTTATTAAAGTTAAAATTTAATCCAACCGATCCCAAAGTACTAAGTTCTAAATCACCAATCAGTCCACCCACTCTCGAATCGACTCCGCTGACTGTCGCGTCTGAATGGTTAGTAGAAACTACTACATTTGTATCATAAGTACCATCTGCCCATATATCCATATAACCAGAGAGACCTCCAACACCACTATAACCATGTATCAAACCAGAACTATAATTATTTAATATATTTATATTTAAATCAGCAGTTTGAATATAATTGATTACATCAAAGTCTCCAAAAATTCCACCAACATTACTACCATCTGATGTTATATTTCCAGAGAAGTGATTACCTGTAAATGTCATATTTATAGTGTCATCAGTTTCTCCATTGTTGACCAATCCCACAATACCTCCGACATTACTATGGTCAGACGTAATATCACTTTCTGCATATGAATTGGTTAAAGTAAAACTAGCATTATTATTTACGTACAAATTACCTATAAGCCCACCCACATTATTATCAAATGAACTTATGGCTCCTGTGGTATGAAAACTATTTGTTATATTTACAGCAGTGGTACTACTTTCAGATTGTTGATAAGAATCATATATTTGCCCAATTAGTCCTCCCACACTACCGTAACCTGAAATAATTCCCGTAGTTGAACAGCCTGTAATGTTAACAATATTATTATTTGTATTCGTTAAGTAACTAATAAGACCACCGACATAAGGTGCATCTGTGGTTGATACATTTGCTGTCACGTGATCATTTGTAAGCGTAAGTCCTCCATCATTTACAGTAGCAATAAGTCCACCGGTGTTGGACATACCACCACCCACAATACTTCCAGCAACGGTAAGGTTTGTAATTGTCGCACCATTTGTCTGACCAAACAGACTAGCGTACCAATCTCTAATATTTATATCAACAGTAACCGTATGATTATTACCATCAAATGTTCCCGTAAACGGGTCGGTTGTTGCAACTTCAATATCATTGCCTAAATCCTCACCAGCTGGCCCACAATTTAAATCATTTGCAAGAATATAACTGCCAGCTAAATCATTATTAATATTTTGGAAATCGTTACAAGTAGAAATAGAAATCGGCCCATCAGCCTTTGTGCTATTAATATTAAATAAAACAAAACCAATTATTGATAAAAATGTGATAAACAAAACAGATGAGAATTTTTTGTAATTCATAGTAAATATAGTATACCACTTTTACCCCCCCCAAAAAAAAAAAATTTATGCAATATTTTCTGTGGATAACAAATAGCGTGGCGGGGTACTCCCCGCCACGCTATTTGTTTTTTTATTTAATATAGAATTAAATTATTTCTTTTTAGGAGTTGGTATTACACTAATCATTTTTGCACCAGTGATATTTCCATTTGCATCTTTTGTTCCACCAATAACCATTACATTTGCACCAACAGCTAAGTCAGACAAACTTGCACCCTTTTTACCAGACATACTTACTTTTGCTTTTGCATCAGGAGTAACTGTAATTGACTTTGATGTAGAAGTTGCAGTTTTTCCATGACCAGTTCTTTCACTTGTAGAAATTGTAAGTGTGCCATTGTCATTTGCTGTTACAGTACCACGAACAGGTCCCATTGTATTTTTTGCTAAATCACCACCTTTTGGTGCAGGCATTGAAATGACACGAGTTGCTGAAATATTGTTACCCGAGATTGTTCCTTGAACTGCAATTCTTGCACCAGATGTAATATCTGCAGCTGATTTTGTTTTATTACCAACAAACTTTGCATTTGAAGTATCTACTGTATAAGTAGTTGGAGTTTTTCCGATTGTTGTAATTGTAATACTTGCTCCACTTATTGCTGTCACATTACCCATTACCATTGGGACGTGATTTTTTGCTATTTGTTGAGTATCTGTCGCAGCGTGTGCAACACCACCCAAAAACATAAATGACAAAACTAAAAACGAAATTGCTAAATATTTTTTTGACATATGATTTTTTTATTTAAAAACTAATAATAAATTTACAAACGATATGTAGATTATATCACACACACCATTCTTACATAAACTATACGCACTGTGAATAACTTTTGGTGCAACTATTTTATAGCAAAAACTTTTACACCAGCAGGGCGGATTATGCGAGCTTGCCCTGAAGGACTTGAAGGGTCGCCGAGTTTATAACCAGACTGAACAATCACAGCAATAGTATGTTCTTTTTCTTTGTCGTCTGTTTCAATAGTCTCCATTGATTGATGTAAATTTGGATCAAAAGTGTCCCCAACTTTTGTTGTCATTTGTGAGACATTGTAGTCAGCTAAAACTTTTAAAATTTGCTGATGAATATATTCCACACCGATACGCCAATTTTTATCAACTTTCTCCCATGCTTCACGGTTTGAAAAAGCCATATCATACGAATCAAGCGCAGGTAAAAGATCTAAAATAAAATTTTCTTCAGCGTAACTACGGACACCTTTCAATCTTTCAGCTTCATCTTTTTTGTAATTTATAAAATCTGCGCGTTCACGCTGAAGTGCTGTGAGATATTCACCTTCCTTATTTTTTGCTTCTTTTAAATCTTTTCGTACTTTCTTTAGAGTTGCTTTTAAATCTTCTTCACCGTCAGCATTATAGACGAATTCAACAACATCTTCTTCTTCTGGAATTATATCTTCAGTTTTTATTTCTTCTTCATTCATAACGTGCATTATAGCGGAAATTTACTAAAAAAACAAAAAACTCCTTTCGGAGTTCTCTGCTTTTTGTTTTAACGTTTTGACCACTGTGGGGCTTTGCGGGCTTTCTTGAGACCGAATTTACGGCGTTCTTTTGCTCGAGGATCACGTTTTAAATAACCAGCTTTTTTAACAACATCGTGAAGTTCTGCATTGAATTCAACAAGACCGCGAGCAATACCGTGTCTTACAGCTTCTGCTTGTGAGTGAGAACCTCCACCGTTTACATGAACAGTAATTTCAAATTTATCAGAAATTTTTGATTCACTAAAAGGATCATTTATTATTCCCTTTAATTCATTTGTTGGAAAATATGCATCGTATTCTTTTTCGTTTATCAAAATACTCATCTTTGTAGATGGAGTCATGCGTACGCGTGCAGTAGAAGTCTTTCTGCGACCAACTGTTTCTATATATGAATTTGTTTTCTTTTCTGCCATATTATTATTCGCTAACTGTTAAATTTTTCATCATTTTTGCACGCAATTTATTGCTTGGTAACATTCCGTAAATTGCTAAATTAAAAATTTCTGCATAACCTTTTTTACCGATTACATGAGCCATTTTTTCTTGAGTAAGTCCGCCTGGGTATCCAGAATAACGAGCGTAAGTTTTTGCTCCAAGTTTTTTCTCACTCAATTTTACCTTTGATGCATTTAGTATAGTTACTTGCCCTCCAGTAATTTTATTTTTTTCAAATGCAGGTGTATTTTTACCAATCAAAATCTTCGCAGCTTCACTTGCTACACGACCAATAGTTCTTCCTTCTGCATTAATAGTATATTTTGTCATAAATTAAACAAATTCAATTACTGCCATTTTACTTGCATCTGAAAGACGCTTTGGCAACTTTGTAATTCTAATATATCCACCTTTTCGATCCTTGTATTTTGGTGCGATTTCATCAAAAAGCTTCTTTGCAACTTCTTTACTGTTCATCATTTGTGCAACAACAAGTTTTCTAGAAGCAATATCTCCAGCCTTTGCTTTAGTAACAAGCTTTTCTGTATATGGACGAAGTTCTCGTGCTTTCGCATCTGTAGTTGTAATTTTTCCGTGATTGATAAGAGAAAGTGCAAGCGACTTCATCAAAGCGCTTCTTACATTTTTTTCTCTTCCAAATTTTCTTGTTGAATTATGATGTCTCATTTTATTTTAGCGTAATGCCATACGCGCCTAATACTTTTTTAATCTCTGCAATTCCCTTCTCTCCAATTCCTTCAATCTCAAGAAGATCCTCTTTTTTCTTTCTTGCAATACCACCAACTGTGCGAATGTTTGCACCAGTCAAAGCATTTAATGTGCGAGTAGAAAGATCAAGAGTATCAACACGAGTTTTAAGAAAATCTGCAATTTCTTCTGTCTTTGCTCCATCTTTAGAATCTTTTTCAACTTCTTTAGATGAAGATTTAATTTCTTTTTCAACAACTTCTGCTGGCTTGAAATCAACGATAGCACTCAACTGAGCAATCATTGTTTCGATAGATTTTTCTAGAGCCTCACGTGCAGAAATAGTTCCATCTGTTTCAATGATCATGCGTAGACGGTTGTGATTTGTTTTATCACCAACACGCATATTTTCAACTTCATAAGAAACACGACGGATTGGAGAGAAAATTGCATCAACTGCAATAGTTCCAATATCTACTTTTCCTTTTTGAATATTTTCTTTCGAAACAAAACCAAGGCCTTTTTCGATATTGATTTCAATATTTAAGTTCTTTGATTTATCAGTAACTTCTGCGATGTAAAGTTCTGGGTTAAGTACTTCTATTTGACCACCAGCATTTATATCAGCAGCGGTTACAGACTTCAATCCTTTTATAGAGATAGTTGCAATTTGAGGCTCGTCACTTGTTAATTTGAAACGAACTTTCTTTAAATTTAAAAGAATTGTAATAACATCTTCTTTTACTCCGTCCATTGTTGAAAATTCATGTTGCACTCCATCAATTTTAAGTGATGTAATAGCTGCGCCAGAAAGAGATGATAGGATTATACGGCGAAGACTGTTACCCAAAGTATGACCATACCCTGGATAAAGGTTATCTATTTCATACACGCCTTTATGCATCTCTTCTGAGACGATACGAGGCTTTGATGGTAAAATTATACTATAGTCTGACATATATATTTATATAAAAATTAATTTTAAAATTATCGACTATAAAACTCTAGCACAGTGTTAAAATCTAAAAATCCTTCCTTGTTTTTTGGTTTATCTTTTACTTCTGCTTCCATCTTTTCTGGAGAAACTGAGAGCCAAACTGGAAAAGTGTAATTATTTAATTTCTTTGCTAAATCTGCAAACATAACACTTCCACGACTTCCTTCTCGAACTGAAATTTTACTTCCTGGCTTGATCGCATATGATGGAACTGTTGTGCGTACTCCATTTACCAAAAAGTGTCCATGGGAAACCATTTGTCTTGCTAGAGCGCGTGTATGAGCAAATCCCATTCGGTAAACAGTATTATCTAGTCTTTGTTCCAATGATTCAAAAAGTGCATCTGCAACAGAACCATTTTTTACCTCAGTAGCTTTCTTTACATAATTTGAAAATTGTTTTTCAGAAACACCGTAAGAAAAACGAATCTTTTGTTTTTCTACAAGCTGTGATCCGAATTCAGAAAGAGCCTTTGGGCGCTTTCCTCCTACTTTTTTCTTGTGTCGAGCTTCAGATGAAGTAAATTTCGCAGTCTGGCATTTTTCAAAAACTCCAGATCCTAGGCGACGACATAATTTGAATTTTGGTCCGTGTATCATAAATATTTAAAAATTATACTCTTCGTGGCTTCTTAGCCTTTGGGCCATTGTGTGGCACAGGTGTTCGATCTTTAATACTTAAAAGTTCAAAACCACGAGCCATAAAAGATCTAATAACTGGCTCACGTCCGCTTCCAACTCCTTTTACAACAACTTCAACATCTTTGATTCCGATATTTTGAGCTTTTTCACCAATAATATCTCCAACCTTTGATGCAGCAAATGGTGTTCCCTTTTTAGCCCCACGAAAACCAAGTGAGCCAGCTGAAGACCAAAATATAGCATTACCCATTTTATCTGCCAACACAACCTTAGTATTGTTAAATGTTGCCTCGATATTTAGAATAGCAGTCGTAACTTTCTTCTTTGGGACCTTTGAAGTTACAACTGGAGCTTTAACTTCATCTTTTGTAACCTCTTCTTTTGTTATTTTTGTCTTTGCCATAAATTTAAATTTTATTTCTTCTCAACTTTCTTTCTTCCTGATGACATTGTCTTTCGGACATTTCCACGAACTGTACGTGAATTTGTTTTTGTACGCTGACCTCGTACTGGCATCTTTCTTGTGTGACGTACTCCACGGTAAGCCTTGATATCTTTCAAACGCTTAATGTTTGCAGAAATTTCACGCTTTAGGTTTCCTTCAATTTTCAATTCTTCAACAATTTTACGAATTTGATTTTCTTCATCTGGAGTAATTTCTTTTGCTTTTTTTGTATATGGGATATTTACTTCATCTAGTATTTTTCTAGCACGAGAAAGACCAATACCGTAAAGAACGGTTAGGCCGATGTCTAGATGCTTTTCATTTGGTATTGTAATTCCTATGATTCTCATAACTCAATCGTTTTATATAATAAGAAATTATTGCTTTTGCTTATGTTTAGGTGTACTGCAGATAACACGCAAGTGGCCTTTTCTTTTGACCATTTTGCATTTAGCACATATTTTTCTGACTGCAGCTTTGACTTTCATAATAAAATAATAAATTAATATACTCCTTATTTTCAAAGGAATATTTCCTTTTTTTAACTAAACGCTATCATACACTATTTATAATCTTTTGACAACCCTTCCTTTTCCACCATATGGATCTATCAGGACCATCACCTTATCTCCTACTAAAATCTTGATGCGATTCATTCGCATTTTACCAGACAAATATGCCAAAACTTTCTCACCATTATCGAGATCGACTCTAAACAAAGTACTGGGTAGGGCCTCTGTGACCACGCCAGGTAAAGTCAAATCTTTTTCATTATTTTGGCTATTCATTCTTGTGGTAGTATCTTAACAAATATTTAAAATATAGTCAAATATCTATTGTGGAAAGCTATTTAAGGGTATTAATAATACTGATTTTGGTTGAATTATCTGGAAATGACGACTTCCAAAAAGGACGTATAACCACCTCTGCTTTATCGATATTTTTGAAATTTGCCATTATGTCTTTGAAATCACTTTTTGGTCTTCCAATCAATGAATCATTGATTTTCGAAATATCTACATTCCAAACTAATTTTGATTGGCCATTTCCATTAAATACAATTGTATTTAAGTTTATCGGATCAATATTACTTTTATCATTCAAAGAAAAATTAATATCTTTCAAACCATTTAGTGTGACAGGTAGGTCATCATAGTCAGAAACTTCCTGTTTTGCAATTGCTTGTGTAAGGTCATCTGTATTAAATATTATCACATATAAATCTCCTGTTACTTTTTCTGAAATATTTTCATTTGAAGAATTTAAAACTGGGTCTGCAATTATTGGTTTAAAAATAGTAAAATCACTAAAATAAATAAAGTTCTTGGGAAGTTGAGTTCCAATTTGATTAGATAATTTTTCTTTTAATTTATCACCTAGTGTTGAAAGTGCAGTTGCACCTTGATCTGGCGTAATTGAATATTGTAATCCTGAAAAACCACCAGATATATCCCCTTTTGATCTAGCATAAAACTTTGAAGCTTTTGCAGTACCCGTAAATGCAGGAAGTATAAAATCTGTAGGTTGTGAATTGTATTCTTCTCCGGGCGTATCAGCATGCACGGCCACAATAACAGAACCCGGAACGATTTCCTTATTAACAATTGTATATCCTGGAAGAGTTACATTTGCTTCTGTGCGGTAAATTTTTCCTGAAGTTGACTGAAGGCGTAAATTTTTGGAAAATTTTTGAACACTTGCGCTATATGCATTATAAAGAATTACACTTCCGCGTGCTGCAGCTGAAATTTTTGAACTTTTTACCCCCTGCACGTCAGTAGTTTCTTCTCCTGAAAGTTTCATTATCTGAAAAGACAAACTGCCATCATTAGAATTTAAATTGGCAGTAAATTCTGTATTCTCAAGAGAAATATCTCTTGTTTTTGGTGTAATTGTAACTTCAGCTTTTGCAAAAATTGCTGAAATAGCAAAAAATAAGGCCAAAACACTAGCTACTGCAAAAACCCAGAGCAGAGGTTTTGGCTTTACTTTATCGTTTACGGGTAAATTATCATCTTCGTTATTATTTTTCTCAAGATCTAAGGTGAAACTACTCCTTGGAATTTTTTTATCTGTTGAAATATGAATGATGTCAGAAAAATTTTTTTTAGGCATGGTTTATGTTGTGCATTCTACTAATAAATATTGACTCAAGAAGCATGAAAGGATCATTGGCATTTTCACAACCTGGAGTACAAAATGAGAGTAAGGTACTTTTATCGGCTGTAACTACTAAAAATTTCTTTTTTGTTAAAACGTATTGATTGAATTCTTCTTTTGTAATTGTATCTTGAAACCAGCGGACAAGATTCTCCCCTGCTGTAAGAAAAATAGCATCTGGAAGAGTAAGATTATTTGAAAGGGTAAAAAGAGAATTTTGAAAATGTTTCAACCATTCATTTTTTGCAGGCAACAAAAATTTATCTATTCTTTCTTTCATCCCTGTCTCAATATTTCCATCTTGATACAATTGCATAAGCGAAACAACTTCATCATTACTCATCTTGAGTCCTGCAACTAACCTTCGTAAAATAAAATTCTTTCCTGATGGAAATGAAGTTGAACCCTCCAAAAGGTCATTACGCACAAATGCGATATCGGTAACTTCACTACCAACATCTATAATAAGAAAATCCTTTGTTTCTTTATATATGTCTCGAAACACAATAAATGACATAAATACAAAAGAAGAAAAAAATACACTTTTTGCATTTAATGTCTTTTTTATAGTATTTCTTATCCTCTCAATCAAAAAAGTTGGACTAACACTTAAAAAAATTGCCAATTCTGCTTTTTTTGCTTTTTTTTCATATGGATCAACATATGAATAGCCATTTAATTTTATTTGAATAATTTGCTTGTCAATGACCTGTGCACCTCCATCTTTTTCACCTGTATCCAAATTTCTCTCAGTTGCAAATCGTTCAATTTCTTTTTTAACTAAATCCTCTTCAAATTTTTTTGTATATACAAATGGCACATTTTTTTCAATTTGAATAACTCGAGTTTGAGATACATACCACGGTGAAGCCAATACACAATGAATAGCATCGGGTGGTGGCAATTTTGCTTTTTCAAAATTTCTAAGCGAAGTCTCCAAGGATTTGACCATCTCTTCCACAAATTCTGAAAAGGAAAGGTTTTCTTTAAAAGAAAAAGGTGTGCGAGATGAATAAATTACATTTGGTTTGATGTATTTATCGGACTGTTTTAAATTTGTCACAAGCGATGTACCGATACTTCCAGTACCAATATGAAAAAGTAAAACAGATTTTTCTTTTTTTGACGACGAAAAAATTCCCATTTGTTTATTATACTATAAATTTTTTATTTACAATATAATAACCATAAAACTTCTTTTTGGTAACAACTTTCACAATAAATAATCTCTGGTCTGTCTGGCGAATAGGATGTCTCGAATTCATTCATACAACCATCATTCATACATTGTCTATGCCAAAGTTTAATAGGATTGATTTTTTCAAGACGTTCAAAATGTCTACAATTTGAACATTTATTTGGAATTGGCAGATTAAATCTTTTATAAAATTGAAATTCTTGTGGAATAATTTTAAAAGCTGTGGCACATTGGTGATGACAACTTCCTTCGTCTTTACATCCAATCACCTCATTCATAATTTTTTCCTCAACATCATATATTTCTGGAATAGTGTCTGGCTGAAGCGTAATATTATATGATTTACTATCTTCAACTCTCCATGAATAATGTTTATTTTCAGCATCATTCTTATTCAGTGGGAAATATTCTTGTGCGACTGTTTCATTATATGCAAATGGAATAATAATATTTGGAAAAAATTCTCCATATTTATATTCTCTATTATTTTCAACATACCTAATAGTATTCATTTGTTCTATTATTTTGGGAACTAAAATAATATATTCCTCTTTTGTGTATTGTTTATTAAAAATACAATATGACTTTTTTCTTAAACTAATACACCCAAATAGGTACTCAGAATTATAACAATCGTCTGAATAATAAACATCATGACTAAAATATACGCGATTACAAAATGCCACACGATTATCACCGAAACCACTGTGTATTTCATAACTTTCACTAGTTCCTACACCAACGTGGTCAACATCATATGTATCTTTTGCACCAGTTGGAACAAAAAATGAATAACGGCAATTTTCATCATCTGTTGCAGAAAAACAATGTTTACAATCCTTTGTATGTTCTAAATCATCTCCAGTTGAATTATCTATATTTTTAACCCAAGCATATTTTCGAGGAAATTGTAGAGAATGTGTAATAAAATTGTTCTCTACACTTTCTATCCCCTGCAAAGTATCAAGTTTCATTGAATCTTTTATTTTTAAATATTCTTCTTTTGAATACTGAACATTATAAATGCAGTGAGATTTATTTCGTAAATTTGTACAACCAATACAATCAAAGCAATTTTTACATCCATACAAAAACCAACTATCTACACAATCTTCAGAATAACTACTAAAGAATAGTCGACTAGATCTTTTTATATGCATTGATGCATAACAGTATTCACATTTGTTTGAAAAATCAACATCCACACAATCTTTCATATCAAAATTTTGAGCAGAGTAAGCACAATCCTCGTAATTTCTACCACCAAAACATAGATATGAATTATTTACATAAACCAATTGATTTGTGTATTCACTATTCACAGCAAAGTCTTGATACAAATTTCTTCTTGGAACTTTCTCCATTAATTCTTTAAACTGAGCGAAGAAATTTTTTTCAAAATCATAATCAACTCCATATTTCATAGCATCCCAATTGTCAGATGAATAGCACTCATTGCAATAAACAACAAGTGGCTTGTCGGCACTATACATGGAAATCATTTTTTTATCACAAAGAACACATGCAGTTTTATACAATGATCTTTCGTTTCGAAATCTCATTCTCCTAACCATTCGACATTCCGGACACCATGTCGGAGCAGGTACTTCAATTTTTTTGTAAAAATCAAAGTCATCGGATTCGATTGTGAAATCTATTTTACAGTTTTGACAATTTTTTATTTCTGAATTCATTAATTTTTGATATACCCGTTTTACGCTATCGCGATTTTGGGTATATTACTAATTTATTATTGCCTTAATTCTTCTTACACCTTGAGATGAAGCTTCTTCTTTTTGGATTTTAAAGTGTCCGATTTCAGATGTATTTGTTATATGCGGACCTCCACAGAATTCGATGCTGACCCATGAGTTTCCCCTCTCATTTACAAGGAGAGGGCTAGGGAGAGGTTCTTCTTGATTACCACTTCCGATAAAATACACACTCACAATTTCAGGGTATTTCGCGCCGAATTCCATTTCTGCACCAAGTTTTTCGGCTTCTACAAATGGCATTTCACGTCGGACAACATTTAATCCTTTAGCAATATTTACATTTACAATATCTTCCACTTTTTTCTTTTCTTCGTCTGTCATTTTTCGATCAAAAGAAAAATCCATACGAAGGCGCTCTTCGGTGATATTACTTCCACGTTGTTTTACACTTTTTCCAAGCACTTCTTGAAGTGCAGAGAGCAGTAAATGATGCGCTGTATGAAGACGTATCGTTTGTGGATTGTGATTCGCAAGTCCGCCCTTAAACATACCTGCTGAAGCAGTCTGAGAAAGTTTTTGATGTTCTGCCATTTTCTTTTCATAATCTTCCAAATCAACTGTCGTTCCTCTTTCTTTTGCCAACTCTTGTGTAAGTTCAATTGGAAAACCATATGTCGTCGCAAGCACAAATGGATCAATCTCCTTTTTAAATTCTTTCATTCCGTCTTCAACAGTATTTCTAAATTTATGAATTTCCGAAATAATTATCTCTATATTTTTTTGAGAATTTACTTGTGGATAAATAACTTTATATTTTTCAATAAATAACTTCAGTATTTCTTCTGTTAATGTTGCAGAAAATTGAAGTTTTAGACTTCTAACAATTGCGCGACGAATCAATCTTCGTAATATATAGCCTCGATCCTTATTTGAAGGCATTACTCCATCAGAAACCAATAGAAGTGCAGTCCTAAGATGGTCAGTTATCACACGAGCGTAATTTTCATTATAATTCTTGGACTGCAATTTTATTTTTTCAATAACATCTGCAAGCATATCAGTATCATATGCCGTTTTTTTACCCTGCATTACTGCTGTGATGCGTTCGAGACCTGCACCTGTATCGACATTTTTTTGTGAAAGTTTACCAATTACTTTTCCGTCTTTTTTTTCATATTCCATAAAGACATCATTCCAAATTTCAATGACATCTTCTTTTTTTACTGCATTCAAGAATTCTTCATGAGTAAGTTCGCCAATGTCGCCACTCATATCATAAAACATTTCACTACATGGTCCACATGGACCATTGTCTCCAGGACTCCACCAATTGTCTTCGGCAGGCAATGCATAAATACGATTTTCTGGAATACCAGCTTTCATCCAAATATCTTTCGACTCTTGGTCAAAAGGGGCATTTTCATCACCTTGAAAAATTGTTATATATAAACGCTTTGAGTCAAGGCCTAAACCTTCGTCTTTTGAGGTAAGAAATTCATAACTCCAATTAATAGCTTCATTTTTAAAATAATCACCTAAAGACCAGTTGCCCATCATTTCAAAAAAAGAAAAATGCCTATTGTCACCAATGTCATCTAGGTCACCAGTACGAACGCATTTCTGCACATCCACAAGTCGTTTTCCCATTGGATGATGCTCACCCAATAAATACGGAACGAGTGGTTGCATTCCAGCAGTATTAAAAAGCACAGAAGGATCATTTTCTGGAACAAGTGACGCAGATGGAATCACGGCATGACCGCGCTTTTTAAAAAATTCTATAAATCTGGTGCGTATTTCTTGTGATTGCATATTAGTTTTCTCCATCTTTTTCATCTTCCTCGTTTAAGTATCCAGGAATTTTTTTAACTTGTTGTTCAATAAACCACATTACTATAAAAATAAATAAGGTTAAAACTGTAGCCATAAATGCCAAAGCATACTCACCAAAGCCAGCAGCCATACCAATACCCGCTGAAACCCAAAGACTACTAGCTGTGGTCAAACCTTTAACTTTTGAATTCTTAAATACAATAAGTCCTGCACCTAAAAATCCAACACCAGCAATAATCTGAGAAGGCATATGAAGTGGATCAATAGAACCAACTCCAGCATAAACCGTAGTCATAAGTTTAGAAATAATGACAAATAAGGCTGAACCCATCGAAACAAGTGCATATGTTCGCATTCCAGCTGTCTTGTGAGCATATATTCTCTCCGTTCCAATAATCATCCCTAGAAACATAGCCACAAAAAGACTTGTTAAAATTTCAATATTTTCAGGTCCAAGTAATGTACTCATTTTTTAATAATTAATTTATATGCGAAAATTATATCACAATTCCCCCACCTAGGCACACTATATTTTCATATAAAACCACGGATTGCCCCGGGGAAACTAGAACATTATTTTTAAAAAATATTTTAATATTTTCTTTACTAACTTCAAGTATTTCACATTTTTCAAATTCACCATGGTATCGAATCTGTGCAGTATATTTTTTTCCTAATACGGGTGGTTCATTTACAAATGATAAGTTTGAAATCGTAATACCCGCTTTATTGGCGGGCACAAGATTTTGAGATTTGAGTCCAACAGTTATTGTATTTTTCTTCATATCTTTACTAATTACATAATATGGTTTTGAATTACTATTTTTTGCTGTGATAGTAAAACCATGACGTTCACCAAGAGCAAAAACATATGCTCCATCGTGATTTCCAATAACTTCACCATTTTCATTCAATACATTACCTTTTTTATTTTTAATATAATGCGATAAAAAATCTTTTACATCCAAATCTCCAAGCATACAAATACCCTGACTATCTTTTTTATTTGCTGTTGGTAATTTGAATTTCTTTGCCAAAACTCTAATTTGGCTTTTTTTGTATTTTCCAATAGGGAATAAAACATGAGACAAATCTTTATTATTTAATCTATATAAAAAATAACTTTGATCTTTGGTCTCATCAATACTTTTTACCAATTCAAAACTTTCATCATTTTTATTGTAAATATTTTGCGCATAATGACCTGTCGCAATAAAATCTGCTCCCATACTTTTAGCTCTTTTCCAAAATGCTCCAAATTTTACTTCGCGATTGCACATGACATCTGGATTTGGAATTCTTCCAAGCTTGTATTCACTTATCATATAGTCTGCCACACCGCGTTTATAGTCATTTTCAAGGTCGAAGGTGAGAAATGGTACGTCTAATGCTGCACAGACCCGTATTGCATCCCTGCGCTCCTCTTTCCACGTACATTCAATAAAGTCGGGTTGCCACGTCTTTATAAATACCCCCGTGACATCGTAACCTTCATTTTTTAGCAATGCCAAAGCCACAGAGCTATCTACCCCACCCGAAACTCCAACAAATACTTTAATTTTATTTTTATTTTTTATCATAACTATACTTACCCTACCATAAAAACGAAAAGCGGAAAATATGAATTATTTCACACTTTCCGCTCTTTTCTTTACCTCATTTATTGAGGCAAGATTTACTACATTTCCTCTGGCGTAGTCCAGTGCCATAAATTCAATACACTTACTTAATTCCTTTATTGAATACGCATTAGGAAAGTAATATATTGAAGGCACCTCAGGAAACTTAATAGCATGCTCATGTAATTTTTTTGTGTCAGATTTAATTTGTATTGGCATTACAAATTTTACCATCTTTGTATCAATTTTAGTCTCAAATGGAAACCACATATCGACACCAAGAATATCATCATTGGAATTTGATTTAATTATATCTTCATGAATGAAAATATTTTTAAACTGACAATTTTTAATATCTAGTAAAAATGTTTGCTCACAAACTAAACCGTGACTTTTTAAAATTATTTGTTGTTCAATTTTCTTTTTGATTAAATCCTGTTCTACACCAGGGCCTAATACAAAATGAACCTCTCTAGCGTGTTCTCTTAAAACTGAACACTCACCTTTGAAATTCTTTGAGTGAAAAAAATAGAATTTCAATATTAAATTATTAAATAATTCAATATTGATTTGATACACACCAGTATCATTTTTTACTCTTTTAAATGACTTAATTAGAATTTGACTAACGTCACTGTTCCATCTAAGTCCTTTAAAAACCTTGTGAACCACGCCTTCGCAATGGTAATTAGGATTTTGTCTTTTCTTATTTGCCATTGCTTATATTTTTGTTTATTAAATTATTATCGAGTCAAAAGTACCACACAAATTCAAAATATGCAAATATCAAAACCCAGTGGCTAAACCACTGGGTTTATGGGTAAATCATCAGGATCCTCAAGAGAAATTTTTCTTCTTTCTTTGCGAATAATCGAAATAATTTCTGTGCAGTGCTTATTAAACTTCATCTTACTATCAAACATACTTAATATCCTACGTCCCTCAGTTTGTGCTACAAAATCAAATACTTCATTATCATATTCTTTGTTACTTGAAAAAATTAGGTGTTTTTTATTTTCTGGAATATCATGTACAAGATAATTTTGATTTACATATGGAAAAATCTTATCAAAATAACTTTGATCATCAATTAGTTTGGATTTAAATGTTCCCTGAAAAAGAGATCCTGAACGTTTATGCCTATCATTAAAGTAATATGTATATCCACCTAATTTATGCATGAATTTTGCTATTCCACCGTCAATAAGTTGTTTTAAAATAAAATGATAATGATTTGGATTAAGCGTAAATGCCACAATTGCAACAATAGGTTCATTCTTTTCCAATTCCAGTGGCTTAGCCTCTGTTCTTGGTTTATCCCGCAGACTGCCAATATTTTCAAAAGTATTAAATTCTATAATACTCTCTTTAAATCGCTCAAGATCTTGGGTATCTAAAAATATGTCCCTTTTGTCTACGCCTCTATTGTAAATATGAAAATATTCTCCTGTTACTATTTTTTCTCTCCTCATATTACTTTGTATTCTACCACAAAACCCAGTGGCTAAGCCACTGGGTTTTTACATCAGCATCAATTTTTTGTAAAGCTCGTAGGTGGCGCGGGCGTCTGAAAGGGCGGAGTGAGCATTTTTGTTTTCAATTTGAAATTGTTCACAAAGAGAACGAAGAGAATATTTCTGCATATCACCCATACCGTGAAGTTTCGCATATGCAATAGATATCGTATCAAGCTTATGATAATGCATATTGTTTTTTAATCCTGTATTTAAAAAAGCATAGTCAAGAAATTGTGAATCAAATGCCACATTGTGCGCAACCATTATTGCATCATTTGAAATTTCTAACAATTTCTCCAGAGCTTCAGGTAGAGATACGGCATCTTGCCAATCTTCTTTATTATAATGATTTATTTTAAGCGATATTGGATTTGAATTTTGAATACTTATTGGATTAACCTTACACTCAAATTCCTTAATAATTTCCCCGTCACTTACAAGCACCGCACCAATTTCAATAATTTCATTTTGTGTGAAATCCAACCCAGTCGTTTCTATATCGATAAAAATTAGTTTATGATTATTCATTTTAAATATTTTTTAATATTTTGTATATGTTCTGCATAGGTAGTTGCATAGTGAATATTTCCATTTTTATCATGTAAATAAAATAAATATATACTTGATTTTGGGTGAAGTGCACTCTCAATCGACGGAAGTCCTGGGTTGCATGTTGGGTCTGCTGGTAAGCCCAAAGTCTTATATGTCTCTGGTGCAACGTCAACTTCAAGTGGCATTTTCATATCAATCCTTTTCCATAAAATTCCAGCAATTATTGGTCTCTCCGCATCTGTTTTTGCTTCACCTTCAATGATTGAAGCCATAGTAACAATTTGATCTAAACTATAAGGAGACTTTTTTACGTCATTTTTAAAAGCTTGAGTTCTAAAAATAAAATCATCTTTCATCGTTGAGTATATTTCATCTGTTGTGACATACGGCGAAAAAAAGTATGTGTCTGGAAATAAATATCCTTGACTAGAATATCCAATATTTTGAAAATTTAATGAATCAATTTGTGGAATTTTCTCATGCAAAATGTCAGCGATTTTTTTATTTGTATAACCCTCAGGAATTGTAATTTTTATCGGAATATAATTGTGATCCCCTCGAGCTATCATATACGAAATACGAATTACACTCATCGGCTTATCGAATACATAATCTCCAAAACTAATTTTTCTTGCACCACCCAATAATACAACTAGTGTTTGAAATACAAACCTAGATCTTACTATAGATTGATCTTTGAGTTTTATCGATAGTGACGACAGTGAATCCCCTTTTGAAACTTTTATTACAGAATTATTTGGAAAATTTGAAGGTGCTGGAATAAAAATTAAATATAGAAATAAAAAAAATGCTACAACAAAAATAGCAAAAAAATAATAAAATTTTCTTGGAAAATACATATTATGTAGGAAGATTGAATGGAGGTTTTGAAGTTTTTGATTCTATACGCTTGAAGCTTGGAGTTTCTGAAACCATACCAGGGAAATGAAAAATAGTAGCAAGCTCTTCAGTATTAAGCACAAAAGGCTTTGGATTGTGAGAATCAAAGATAACCTTAAACGGCCAGGGATACTTAAAAGATTGCCAAACGGGTGGATGAAACATCAATCGTGTCCTATAACGGAAAAGCATTCTATTTTTCATACGTTGTAAACGCCAACCCTTTGGATCTACCCAAGGCGTATCAAACTGTGTCGAGTGAATACGATTGAATTCATTTGCATAAGGAGAAGCATATTGGCGCCAAATAAGACGAAGTGCACGTCTTTGATTTTGATCAAAAATTGGAGTAGGTGCAAGATAAATACAACGTATACCAACATCAAAAGCGATCTTACTCATTTTCCCTCTAATACCCTCCACTAAATCATCAAAATGTTTTGGAGCACGAATTTCACTAGCTTTTGTGCCGTCAGCATTTACACTTTTTTTAGTATAAGGCAAAAGTAGTTTATTCAAAAAAATCATTGCCTCTTCATTAAATTTATGGTGTTTAAAAGCCGTACCGTGAGTATGGTAATCCTTTTTTGAAGGACGAACTATTATTTGAATCCAAACTTGTTCATCTTTTTTTATTGAACCGAGGAATTCAATTGCGGGTGTTATAGGGTCAACTTTTTCATTTTCCTCGTCTCCTGCTTTATCAAGTCCGTAGTCCACATATGTGCGAATTGGTAATGGATCTTCCTTTAATAAATTAAACTCACAACCCCATAAATTCCATTTATCATCTGGAGCAGTTGCAGTAATATAATTTGTATAATCTTTTGCTTCAGAAATTTCTGCTTGAGGATATTGAGCATAAACCTGCGTCTCAATCAAATCTTTAATTCTAGAGGGTGTTCGAATAAAAAAATGAACATTTCCACCGAGTGAGACTAATTCCAAAGAAAACCAGAAGTGCACTGCACCTTGCCAATGCGTTTCCCAAAAACCTTTTCCGGATAAGTGGTAAAAGGCATTTGTAAATATAAGCTCCATCGCAAGCGGAGTTTTCGTAACCTCTCTAGGAACTTTTATTTCAAGAAGGACCCATTCTACACCTTCGATAAATTGTTCATTTACATAATGGTGCCAAAAAAATACAGCAAAATATCCCAAAATAATTGGAATAAAATAAGGCAAAATTGTAACAATAAAATTTACAATCCAATTCAATGCATCAGCACCTACTGTGTCCATGCATTTATTATACTAAAAAAATATTCAATATGAAAGTTATTGAGAGACTGTGTATGTGGAATTTGTATTTTGAATTACAGTACGAGAAAAATACCCAATTAAAGCGGCTGCAATTATTAGACCAACTACTATCAATATCAGATTTCCAATAAATCCTTTATTCATTTTATTTAGACTGCAGAATAGAGACCTTGTTTGTTCTTTTTAAAGTATTTTGGACTTTGTAGGTTTACTAAAATAGTATTTTTCTTGAAGTATCTTTCTTTCATTACTCGGTCCACAACATCTTCTTTTGAAAGTGGTCCTTCTTTTTTAAGAATTTTCTTTATGACATCACGCACAACACCTGATTCATAACCCCATTCTGACAAAGCGTAAATTCCGCGTCCAACAAGCACAAATCGTTTATCTTTAATAAGCTCATTGTGGCATGTAGCAGTGTGGCATTTTTTATTGAATGTATTTGTTACAGCTTTTGCAACTTCACGGAAGTGCATTGGTGAACCGTGTTTTCGCATCATTAAGAAGGCGTAGTCTTTTACTCCACGTGTTTTTATATTTGAAGATTCTGCATTTCCCCACTCACCCAAAGGATTTTTATCAAGCTTTTTTGAAAGTGAAAGCCAACGTCGTGCAACTTCCTCGTTTTTGTATTCTTCAGAAAGACCTTTTACGTCATCGAGGAATTTCGCAATCATTTCAGATTCAGAAACTAAATCTTCATCCTTCAAGCTTGCATAAAGATTTTTTAGTGAAATGTGCACAGAATCAGAAATAGCATCATCTACACTCCAGCGAGTTTTAAAATGATCATCTTCTTTGAATTTTTTGAAATCATCACCAAGAACTAAATAAAGGTGGATATGATTTTGAGTCGATTTGTCTTTTGAAATTGACGAAAGTAGATCATCTTCAGCAACTATTGCACCAAGAGTTTTTATAACTTTTTTCAATTCATCAAAAGTTTTTTGTTCACTTTTGTATGCATCAGATTTTTTGATGGCAGTAAGTGCTGCATTTTCAATTTGGCGAACACGTTCACGAGTAATACCGTAATTTTGACCTATTGCTTCCAAAGTCTTTCTTTCGGCATCTGCACCCAAACCAAAACGTCCAGTGACCACTTCAAAAGCGCGGTCCTGTAAAGGAGATAAAATTTTCTTTGTAACTTGTTTTGGTTTGAATGAAATTGTGGCCATAAATTTAATTAAAAATGATTAATTGATAAAAATATTTTTTATTACTATTTTATATTAGCATATCATATAAAATAGTCAAATTTTATAATGGGATACTAAAAAACTGTTGTAAAATAAGGGTTTATGACTTGCGTCCAGCACGCACACGGTCGAGTTCAGTCAAATACTTGTCACGTAAACGAACACTTTTAGGTGTAATTTCGAGGTATTCGTGGTCACTCATTACTTCCAAACCTCGTTCAATTGTAAGAGTAAATGGTGGCTTTAGATTAATAGCTTCATCTGTACCAGATGCACGCATATTTGTTAATTGTTTTCCTTTAATTGGGTTCACAGAAAGGTCGTCACCCTTTGTGACGTTTCCAATAACCATTCCTTCATATACTTCTGTACCGTGACCAATATAAAGGACTCCACGTTCTTGTAAATTTCCAAGTGCAAAAGCAACAGCTTTTCCTGAAATCATTGATGTCATAGAACCAACATCTCTTTTTTTAATTTCTCCAGCATAAGGACGAAAACCAATAACGCGTGATGAAAGAATTCCTTCACCTTTTGTATCGATAACAAATTGTCCACGATAACCCAAAAGTCCACGAGTTGGAATTTCAAAAATCATTCTGACAATTCCATCTTTCTCACGCATATTTTGCATCATACCGCGACGCTTTGTAATTTTTTCTACAACTGCACCTGAAGTTTCTGTCGGTGTTTCGATTGTAACTTCTTCATAAGGTTCACTTTTTTCTCCGTCAACCATTTTAATAATTACTTGAGGTTGAGAAACCTGAAGTTCATATCCTTCACGACGCATATTTTCAAGCAAAATTGCAATATGGAGTTCTCCACGTCCGTAAACGACATAACCTTCATGTGTCTCACCTTCTGGCGGTACGAAATCAACCTTAAGACCAACGTTTATTTCAAGTTCGCGTTCTAGACGTTCACGAATTTGCCTAGCGTTAACAAACTTACCTTCTTTACCTGCAAAAGGAGAATCGTTAACTAAGAAGTTAAGGGAAATTGTCGGCTCATCGATTGCGATAGATGGAAGTGGTGGCATATCTGCATCGAGAGAAATTGACTCACCAATGAAGACGTCTGGAATTCCAGCAATAACGGCGATATCACCTACTGTAATTTCCTGTACATCTTTTCTTGTAATTCCTTCGAAAACAAAAAGTTTTGTAATTTTAGTTGAACGAGCAACACCATTGTGATCTTTCACAAATATCTGACTCCCCATTTTTACACTTCCTCCGTATACACGAGCGATAGCTAGACGGCCAAGGAAATTGTCATAACCAAGATTAAATACTTGCGCCTGAAAAGCACCTTCTGCATTTTTTGAAGCTTCTGGAACTTCTTCGAGAACTAAATCAAGAAGTGGAGTTAAATCTTTTGATTCATCTGCTAGATTTTTCTTTGCAATTCCCTGACGTCCTATTGCATAAATAGTTTTGAAGTCAATTTGTTTATCTGTCGCTCCAAGCTCGATAAACAATTCTAAAATTTCATCGTGCACGCGAGCTGGATCTGCGGCTGGTTTGTCAATTTTATTAATAACTACGATTGGCTGAAGTCCGAGCTCTAGAGATTTTTTCAAAACGAAACGTGTCTGTGGCATTGGTCCTTCTTGAGCATCGACAAGTAAAAGCACAGAATCGATAGCGCGAAGCACACGCTCAACTTCAGAACCGAAGTCCGCGTGTCCCGGAGTATCCACGATATTTATCTTTGTTCCTTTGTAATTTACAGAAGTATTTTTTGAGTAAATAGTAATACCACGCTCTTGTTCAAGCGCATTTGAGTCCATTGTGACGCCCTCTTCCACCATTCCGCACTGCTTCATAAGCATATCGGTCAAAGTTGTCTTTCCGTGGTCCACGTGGGCTATAATTGCAATGTTTCGAATTTCCATAAATAAAATTGTGAATATTAATAAATAAGTAAAAGTAAAACGCCCGAAGGCGAATGTACTTATACTATACCATAAAATCTTTTTTTTACCAAATCTTACTATATGAGCTTTATTATATCGTGATAGGTCACGATGAGCATAAAGATGATGAGGATAGCAAAACCTATGGTGTTGATAGCGTTTGCTATTTTTGGATTTATACGCGAGCCTTTTATTTTTTCAATAATGAGGAAAAGTAATCGTCCCCCATCGAGCGCAGGAAATGGAAGTAAATTTATGATTGCTAGATTGATTGAAATAAGTGCAGTAAATGAAAGCAAATAAATAAAACCAAAGTGATACGCGTCGCCGACTATTCCCACAATTCCGACAGGTCCTGCAATACCAGAAAGATCAGCGTGCCCGACTACAGCGTCGTGCACAAGTTTCCAAAGTGAGCCAGCTGTGTGCTTAGTCAAATCCCAAGTCAATTTCAAACCTTCCCAAACTGCAATATGAACTGGAAGTTTGAGTGTGCCTATCATATCCATCCCAATACCGATACCCGGCGTACCTGAAAGCAAATTTGCTTTTGGAGTAACTGTCGCAGATTCTGAAACTCCAGCACGAGTATATAGAATATTTATTTCTTTTTCAGAATGCGAAGTTATGAATGATTTTAGAGTATCAGTATTTGGATTATTCAATAAATCTTTTCCTTCCGCGAGTGAGATAATTTTATCTCCTGCTTTAAGTTTTGCAATATCTGCTGGTGATTTTGGAAGAACACTAGTAATGACAAGAGCAGTATTGTTTAAAGTGTAACCTGCGGGCTCCGCTCCAGTAGAAGTCGGAAGTCCAGACATAAAACCAATTGAAATCAAAAGCCAAGCAAGAATAAAATTAAAAAATACACCTGCTACGAGAACCATAGCTTTTATTCGAGCCGGCTTGTGCACAAAACTTCTATCACGCTCGGGACCATTTGTGTTTTCATCATCAGCATCTTCACCAAAAATTTTCACAAAACCTCCAAATGGAAGCCAGTTTAGTGTGAACTCTGTCTCACCTTTTGTAAAAAGTTTACAAATGCGTGGTGGATATCCAAAACCAAATTCTGTAACTTTTATTCCAGATTTTTTTGCAGCAATATAATGCCCAAATTCGTGAGATACAACAAGCACTGCAAGTATTATTATAAAAATTATTATTGACATATGTTTTGCGAAAGTAAGAAATGCTTTTTAATTCATTATTTCCTTTTCCTTCTTTTCAAAAATTGCTTCCAATTTTGCATTGGCTTCTGCGACATGTTTTTGAAGTTCTTCCTTTGCTCGATAATCTTCATCTTCTGGTAAATCTGCAATTTTCAAATCATCAATACTTTCTTCACGAGCCTTACGGATTGAAATTCTTGCATCTTCTAGTTTTTCTTTTAAAACTTTCACGAGCTTTGTCCTGTTTTCTGTCGTAAGCATTGGAAATATTACACGCAGACCCATATCATCGGAAGCAACAGAAAGTCCGAGGTTCGCCATATTGATAGCGCTCTCAATATCTTTAATCTGACCTTTGTCCCAAGGCACCACACGCAAACTTTTTGGATCTTCGATAGTAATTGAAGCCAAATTTTTTATCGGTTGAAATGCTCCGTAGCTTTCCACTGAAATACCATCAAGTATAGAAGGCGCCGCACGTCCTGTATGAATACCAGAAAATTCTTTCGACAACCACTCGCAAACCTTATCAAATTCAGTTTTTGTTTTTGAAAAATTATATGACATGTGAGTATTATATCAGCTAATCGATAATTACCGCAATGTGTTCTAAAATCATTTTAACACTAGCGGAGCGGATTTGGAGGAGTTCGCGAGAGTGGGAAATTTCTTGGAAAATAAAAACATCATCTTTTGTAAATTTGTCGGGAGTTTTTTTGGAAAATAAAAATTGTTCTATTTCATTTACGAGCTCGGTGGCATTTGAGCGAAGGGGCGCGCCACTCTCGTCTTTATCGTGAGATTTAACTATTTTTGTAATTTCCAAAAGTCTATCGGCTTTTTTTAAATTCAAAAAATTTACAGCTTGAAGAAAATTATCTTTTACAAAGGGCTCCCCTTTGTAATTTTCTTTTCTGGCAACGTTTGCACGAGAAATTATCGTATCTGCGACACTACCAAGCGAATTTACAATAAGAAAGAAATGAATATCTTGTTCTGGCTCTTCAAACATTTTCAAAAGCGCTTGTTCAGCTTCGCGAGTAAATGCTTCTGCACTAAAAATAAAAATTCTAGGATATTCTCCAAATGATTTTTGATTTTGACGTGAACGAAAAAGTTTTCCTTCATCAACGGTAAAGGACTCATAATGCTCCACAGTTAAATCTGGATTTCCAGCGGTAGGTATTCCCCTATTTTCTAAACATTTTAAAAGCTCTGGTTCAATATCCTCTTTTTTTCCTTCAATAATATAAAAATGATGCAGGGGTAATTTTTTGTCTGAAAGTGTTTTAAAAAAATTTTGCATCAAAATATTATAACACTAGCGCTTACTTATAATAGCTTTTTTATAGACATCGAGGTGGTTTAATGCAACTCCAGTTCCTTTTACGACACAATATAGTGAGTCCTCGGCAAGACGAGCTTTCACACCAGTTTTACGAAAAACCAATTCTGGAAAACCACGAAGTTGTGATGTTCCGCCAGTCATCGTAATACCTTGATCAATAATGTCGGCAGCAAGCTCTGGTGGAGTATCTGCAAGAACGTCTTTGATAGCTTTTATCATTTGCTTCAATTCTTTATCAATTGCTTTAACAATTTCATTTGTTGAAACTTGAGCTTGACGAGGAAGCCCTTGCACAAAGTCTCGTCCTTTTATTGTCGCCGTAATTTCTTCGTCGAGTGGAATAGCTGCGCCAATTTTCATTTTCACAAATTCTGCTGTCTTGTCACCAATTGCTAAGTTGAAAGTTTTTTTAATGTAATCTGCAATTGCTGCATCAATTTTATCTCCTGCACATTTTACAGATGTCGAAGAAACAATTCCTCCAAGGGAAATTACAGCAACGTCTGTCGTACCTCCACCGATGTCAACAATCATATGTCCATGCGGTTCCTGAATTGGAATTCCCGCACCAATAGCTGCAAGAATTGGTTCTTTGACTACGTAAGCATTACGAGCACCAGCGCGTATTGCAGCTTCAACTACAGCGCGACGCTCAGTTGAAGTGACACCTGCGGGCACCGAAACCATTACATCTGGTTTAAATAAATTCCATTTTCCCAAAGCTTTGCGGATAAAATATCGGAGCATTGCTTCGGTGATTCTATAATCTGCAATTACACCGTCTTTCATTGGACGATAAGCAATAATACTATCAGGTGTGCGGCCAACCATTTCTTTTGCTTCAATGCCAATTGCCAATACTTTATTATCAATTTCAGAAACTGCAACGACAGATGGTTCATTTAAAACAATTCCTTTACCCGGCACAAAAACTAGCGTATTTGCTGTTCCTAGGTCGATACCCAATTTTTTCGAGAAAAAACTCATATGCGCAAATATAGCACAGAAAAACATTCAGAGGAAGTCATATAAATTTGGCGACTAAGTCCCCAAATGGTGGACTTAGTCGCCAAATTTATGTGACTTTATGCTAGTCTATATATATGAAGATAGTTACAGTCCTCCCAATTACAAAATCCCCAGGTGGCGATGAGCTCACATATTTCACCTCGCTTCCCGTTGAGGTTGGAAAGCTGGTTGGAATGCCTATCGGAAAAAGAACAGAGCACGGCATCGTGATGGCTGTAGCTGATGTTGGTGATATTAAATCAGAAATCAAAGACGCAGATTTTAATTTAAGAAAAATTCAAAGTGTTCACGGTAAAGCTTTTTTTTCAAAAAGTTTCCTTATCGCTTGTGAAAAGTCTGCAAAATATTTTCTTGGAAGCACAGGCCAAGTAGTATCTGCGCTAGTACCAGCGGTATTTATGAGAAATTGTGAAAAAATTATTGAGTTAAATGAGGATGCTGTTGAATATACAGAAAATTTAAATAAAAATAATCAAAAATTAATTATTCAAGATGCTGATGAGGATCGCTTTTCTTTTTATCGATCTCTTATTCGTGAAGGTTTTGCGCAAAAAAAATCAATTTTTGTATGCTTACCAACCATCGCAGATATAAATTATTTTTCTGAAAAACTAACTAAGGGTATTGAAGATTATTCATACATTTTTCATAGTGAAATTTCAGAAAAAGAGATCTTGAAACGCTATGCAAAATTAAAAAATGAAAATCACCCATATATCATTATTTCTACGGGTCAATATTTCCACTTAATTACCAATAATATTTCAACAATTATTCTCGACTGTGAAAATAGCGATGAATATAAATTATTTTCTCGACCACATATAGATGTGCGTGTTTTTGCAGAATTATTTTCAGGAGAAGCTAAAATTAAATTGATACTGGGCGACAGATTGCTTCGACCAGAAACAATTGCGCGACTCAAAAATGGAGAATTTAGCGATGCCCTTCCACCATCATTTCGTCTAACAAAACCAGACAAAGTAAAGCTTGTGGATATGAATAAGATGCCTGTGGACGAAAAAAATTCAATATTAGATACAGATTTTATTTTTTCAACAGAATCAAAAGAAATGATTACAAAGCAAATTTTAAAAGGTGATAATGTTTTCCTTTTTACACTTAGAAAAGGTCTAGCTCCTGTGACAGTTTGCGGTCATTGCGGAAATACTCTTAAATGTGAAAAATGTGGCCATCTCTTTGCTTTATACAATTTAAAAAAAGCTGACGGTGAACCAGCTCGACTTTTTATTTGTAATTTCTGTAAAGAAAAAAAACCTTCCGACACTTCTTGCGAAAAATGCGGAAGTTGGAATATGCAAACATTAGGCATTGGAACAGATCTTGTCACAGAAAAAGTTAAAGAAATATTCAATTTACCTGATGAAAATATTTTTCAAATTGATAAAACAGTAGCGAAGACTTCTGTGCAAGCTCGAAAAATTGCTGAAAATTTTTATAAAACAAAAGGCTCTATTATGGTTGGAACTGAGATGGCTCTTCGATATTTAAAACAACCAATTCAAAACTCTGTCATTCTTTCTCTTGATACATTGTTTGGAGTACCAAGTTTTGCTTCTGGAAATCAAATGCTTTGCCTTGTTTCTGATATGCTTTCAATTACGGAAAAAAATTTTATTGCTCAGACGAGAAATTCAGATTCTCTAGTTTGGGAATGTTTGCGTGGCGGAAGTGCCATGCGTTTTTATGATGAAGAGTTGAAGGAAAGGAAAATTTTCAACTATCCGCCATTTTCTACACTTATTAAAATTACGCATGCAGGGAAAAAAGATCAAGCAAATGAAGCTCGTCAGAAACTGACTGATTTATTTAAAGATTATAATCCAGACCTCGTAAACGGTTTTATGAATATTTCTGGCGGACTTTACACTACAAAACTTATAATGAAAATAAAACGCTCCGACTGGTCCCTTCCCGAAATTCACCCTTCTGGTTCTCTTTCCCCCACCCTTTCCCAAAAACTTCGTTCCCTTACTCCAAATTTTGATATAAATATTGAACCCGTAGAAATAATCAGATAATTCCCTCTCCTTTACAAGGAGAGGGCTAGGGAGAGGTTCTCGCATTTGCGTTTCTAAAAAGAAAGTGGTATTATCTTTTTACATATGCCAAAAGTACACATTGAAGTAAAAAAGGGTCCAAATGAAAACAACGTCACATTGTTGCGTCGTTTTTCTCGCAAAGTGCAAGATACAAGAATGATTCCAAAGGTTAAAGGTGCTCGTTACAATGAACGCGCAAAATCAAAATTAACTACAAAGAAAGGTGCTCTAAAGCGTCTTGCTCGCTGGAAAGATAACGAGAAATTACGAAAACTTGGAAAAGTAATCGAACGCAAGAAAGGCGGACGACGCTAAATTAACATATGCAGAATAAGAGAAATCTTCGCGCTTTACCCTCTCTACGGGGGCTCCGACACGACTCTGATTTATCTCATTCTGCTCCTACTATCAGCATAATAAGAGAAACAAAAGGCGAGCTTCCTAGCTTGCCTTTTGCCTATATGAAGGACACAATATTGGGCAAAAAATACGAATTGTCAGTTGCTTTTATAGGTGAAAAAAAATCTCATGAAATAAATTTTAAACTTCGTGGAAAAGATAAACCGACAAATATTCTTTCATTTCCCCTATCAAAAAATTCTGGTGAAATTTTAATCAGTCTTTCGACTGCAAAAAAAGATGCAAAAAATTTCGACAAAAAACCAGCAGATTTTCTCGGTTTTCTGTTTATCCACGGTTTACTGCATTTGAAAGGAATGCAACATGGTAGTACAATGGAGAAGGCAGAGAAAAAGTTTTGCAAAAAATTTGGTTTTTAATTTTCTCTCTAAAAAATAATTATTATGATACGCAACATTTCAGTAGGAATAGATATTGGAACGCACTCGACACGTGTGGTCGTCGCTGAGTACAGCAAGGACGACACAGTACCTACTATCATCGGATCTGGTCACGCTGAATCAAAAGGCATTCACCACGGCTATGTTGTAAATATGGTTGAGACAGTAAAGAGTTTAAAAAAGGCAATTACTGAAGCTGAAAAAGCATCTGGTATAAAAATCAAAAGAGCATTTGTTTCAATTGGTGGAATAAGTCTTTCTTCCGAAATTGGTATCGGTAGTGCAATTATTTCAAAAGCGGATGGTGAAGTTACAAATTTTGATATTGCGAAAGCTTTTACAGATAGTGAAGAAGGTTTGGAAATTATGAATCGGAAAGTTCTTCATATGATTCCTGTTGCATATAAACTTGATGGCAAAGAAATTCATGGAAAACCAGAAGGTATGCGAGGTGTAAAACTTGAAACAAAATGCCTTTTTGTCACTTGCCTTACCCAGCACCTCGACGACCTCGTAATGGCAGTCACAGAAGCTGGTATTGATGTTATCGATGTCGTCGCTTCCCCTATTGCTGTTGCAAATGTGACTCTCACTGACCGCCAAAAAAGTGCTGGCTGTGTGCTTGCTGACATTGGAGCTGAGACAGTATCGATCGGAGTATTTGAAAATGGCATGATGGTGTCGCTACGTGTATTTCCTATCGGTGGAGTAAATATTACAAACGATATTGCTCTTGGTTTAAAAATTCCCCTCGATGAAGCAGAAGGTGTGAAGATCGGTAGTATTCTTGGAAATTATCCAAAGAAAAAACTTGACGAAGTTATCGAAGCAAGACTTTCAGATATTTTTGAATTAATTGATAGTCATTTAAAAAAAATAAAAAGAAGCGAACTTTTACCAGCTGGAATAATTATTATTGGTGGTGGAGGAAATATTCCACTCATTGAAGAAATGGCAAAAGATTATTTACGTCTTCCAGCGCGAATTGGAAGTCCACTTCCTTTTCTTTCAGCAAAAAATAAGCCGAGAGATTTTTCTTGGTACAGCGCTTGTGGACTTTGCATGATGAACAAAGAAGGATATACAGAAGGTAGTTCTATTTCAGAAGTTACAAAAGAAATTAAGAAATTTTTTGGCTCAATTGGCAGACAATTGCTACCATAGACATTTCTTTTTATTCTGCTAGTATAGGTATATTAGTCATAATCACAATTCGCTTAAAGCGAGAACACATATATGCCAAAAGTAAATCCAGAAATCGAAACATTTGCCAGAATTAAAGTCATCGGTGTTGGTGGCTCTGGAAAAAACGCCTTAAACCATATGATTAATTCTAAGGTTAAGGGTGTTGAATTTATCAGTATGAATACTGATACTCAAGATCTTCACAACTCTCTAGCTGACAAAAAAATTCACATTGGAAAGAATCTTACAAAGGGTCTAGGTGCTGGAATGAATCCAGATGTGGGTAAACGTGCAGCTGAAGAAACTAAATCAGAAATCCAAGATATGCTAAAAGGTTCAGACATGGTCTTTATTGCTTGTGGAATGGGTGGAGGAACAGGCACAGGCGCAGCTCCAATTGTGGCTCGTGCTGCAAAAGAACAAGGTGTCCTCACAGTAGCTGTAGTTACAAAACCTTTTTCATTTGAAGGAAACCAAAGAATGCGTTTAGCAGAAAAAGGTCTTGAGGAACTCGCTGCTGAAGTTGATGCTATTTTGGTAATTCCAAACGATCGCATTCTTCTAACAGCACCAAAAGACACGGGCTTCAAACAAGCATTCGCAATGTGTGATGAAGTTTTGCGACAAGCTGTCGAAGGAATTTCAGATTTGATTACAACTCCTGGAATCATCAACGTCGACTTTGCTGACATAAAAGCTGTAATGGCAAATGCTGGTAGCGCACTTATGGGTGTTGGAAATGCATCTGGTGAAGCTCGCGCAGAACAAGCAGCAGTAATGGCAATCAATTCCCCACTTCTTGACCTTTCAATCAACGGTGCAAAAGGAGTTCTATTTGCAATCGCTGGTGGTGAAGATCTTACTATCCAAGAAATTGATGCTGCTTCAAAAATTATTACGGAATCAATCGACAAAGATGCAAAAGTTATTTTTGGAACAATTCGTGACGATCGTTTGAAGAAAGGTGAAATTAAAATTACAGTTATTGCAACTGGTTTTCCTATCGATACATCAAAACGTTCACTTTTCCAGAGCCAAGCATCATCACTAAAAATTGAAGCCCCTGTATCATCACCTAGTCCAGTTCAAGTTCGTGAAGAAAGAAAAATGCCAGAAACTCCAATGCCTTCAATGGACTTTATAAAGAAGCCTGAGATAAAAATAGACACAGAAGAAATTATTATCGATGACAACGACGACTGGAGTGCTGTTCCTGCATTTTTAAGAAGAAATAAAAAATAATTGATGTACGATTTAATTATCATTGGCGGGGGTCCCGCCGGAGTTGCTGCCTCTGTATATGCGGCAAGAAAGCGTCTAAAAACGCTTTTCTTGACTGTGGAATTTGGAGGTCAATCGACAGTATCAGAAACTATTTTCAACTGGATTGGAACTCCTGAAATTGGTGGTGCAGAACTTGGATCAAATTTAAAAAAACATGCAGAATACTACAAAGGTGAATATTTAGATATTCACGAAGGATATAAAGTTACAAAATTAGAAAAAGTTCGTAACACGATTAAAGCAACTACTGAAGATGGAAAAAACTGGGAAGGAAAAACTGCTCTAATTGCAAGTGGTTCTGGACGCAGAAAACTGCAAGCTTTAAATGCCGATGTTTATGAAAATAAAGGCATCACCTACTGCGCATCCTGCGACGGTCCTCTTTTTGCTGACCAAGATGTCGTAGTTATTGGTGGTGGAAATGCTGCATTTGAAAGTGCTGCTCAACTTTTAGCGTATTGTAAAAGTGTAACATTGCTTCACAGAAGCGACTCATTTAAAGCTGATGAAATTACTGTTGAAAAAGTTTTAGCAAATTCTAAAATGAAAGCAATAAAAAATGTTGAAGTTTTAGAAGTGAAAGGTGACAAGTTTGTAAATGCTATTGTTTACAAAGATAGAACTTCAGGAGAAATTACAGAACTTCCAACAACCGGTATTTTCGTGGAGATTGGTCAAATTCCAAATACAGATTTTATAAAAGGTACTATCGAGCTAGATGCATTTGGCAAAATTCCCGTCGACCCTCGCACTCAAATGACAAAAATTCCTGGCATCTGGTCTGCAGGCGACTGCACTGATGGCAAATATCACCAAAACAATATCGCCACCGGCGACGCCGTCAAAGCCCTCGAAGATTTATATATCTATATTCATCAGAATAGTTAACTTTTTTCTCAAATTTACACTACTACTTCAGTAGTGTTTTTTGTTTCGTCTTTACTACGTAGATATGAAAGGCCTAGGATTGAAGCTAGGAGGACCAACATGCCGATGATTTGAGAGAAAGTGAGAACTCCACCGATGAAGATGCGGTTGATGATGAGCGAAGCAAATACGAAGCCGAGCTCGGCGATAGTTGCAACAGAAGCTTTTGTGGTCGTAAGACCTTTGTAATAAATAAGAAGTGAGAAAAATCCAGACACCAAAGCAATAATTACTAGGAAAAGCCAATCGTGAGAAGTAATTTTTGTGAGCTTTGGTAAATTATTTTGAAAAATATTTAAGATTAAAAGAAATATTGCGCCGACACAAAAGCGAAGTGCTGTGAGAGCTTTGAAGGTCACTTTTGCTTTATTCAATACATATTTACCAAAGACTGTCGCCGCACCCCAAAGAATTGCTGCGATGAGAGACAAAGAAACTCCAATAAAGTTTGGATTGAAAACTTCTCCGACATAAACTCTTGGAATCAAATCTGGGAAAGAAATTACATATGCTCCCGCAAGAGCCACACAAGCAAAAATCCAAAATTTCTTTGTAAGTTTTTCTGAAAGTAAAAAACCAGCGAGAAGAATTGCAACTATCGGCTGAAGTTTTTGAAGTAAAATTGCAACTGAAGGATTTACATAATGAAATGCTTGAGTAAAAGCAATTGAAGCAAGAGCAGAACCACCGACGCCAATCGCGACTACAGCGAGCCACTCCATTTTTGATAAAGTTTTAATATATTTCCAATTCCAAATTAAAATTGGTAGAGCAAAAAGTAAATTTATTGCATGCTCAATAAAAACTATTAAATTACTAGGTAAATCTAAAACTAATTGAGAACGAAAAGGTGCATCTGTCGCCCACAAAATCGTCGCAAAGAAAATCATCCACGTCCCATAATTTAAAAATTTATTTTTCATTAAATGATTGTATCAAATTAATATCTTTTGTAATAGCACTTATTAGATCTGCTTCATTTTTGTGTTTTTTAAATGGTCGCAGATATTTTTTAAGTGTCAAAATGATTTTTTTACCATACAAATTTCCTGAAAAATTTATCAAATGTGCTTCAATTTTCGGAAGTCCTTTATTATCAATTGGCCCCACCACAATACCCGCTTTCCACTCCCCCTTTTTACCTTCTATTTTGACCGTGCCAGCATAAATGCCAAGCTTTGTGCCTTTCGTACGAGAATATTGCTTACGATCGATATTGGCCGTCGGAAAGCCTATTTTACGCCCATATCCAACACCTTTTACGACTTTGCCTGTGATTATCATAGATTTTCCAATAATTCCAAATTCTCTCGTGTATTCACCCCTAGAGCTTCCTTTGGATCAATTGCAACAGAACCAATTTTCACTCCTTCACTACATGCCGCACCAATAAGATCAGTAAGATAGTATTCGCTTTGATTATTTTCATTTCTTATTTTATGTAAATTTGGCCACAACCATTTTGCTTTAAAAACTAAATAACAAGGATTTACTTCTGTAATATTTTTTTGTTCATCTGTGGCATCTTTTACTTCAACTGTGCGTAAAATTTTTCCACTTTCATCTCGTAATACTCTCGAAAAACCTACAAAACATTTTCTCCAGTCATTAAAATCTGGTAGTGGCACTGTCGCCATTGTCATTTCATTTCCTTCTGATAGATGAGTTTCGGCCATTTTTTTAATTGTCTCGACAGATGTGTATGGTTGGTCGCCATAAAGAACTAAAATATTATCTGCATTATCTTTTAAAATTTTTTCTGTCGAAAGTACTGCGTGTCCTGTACCTAGTTGCTCATCTTGAATTACGTAAATATATTTTTCCCCCAAAGCCTTCATAACCATTTCTTTTTTCTGTCCAACGACGATGACTGGCGTCTCACAAACACCAGAAGCTTCGACAGATTCCAATAAATGACCAATTAGAGTTTTACCTTTTAGGGGTTGAAGTACCTTTGGAATGTCAGATTGCATCCTTTTTCCATGCCCCGCTGCCAAAATTACTATTTGTACTTTTTCCATAAATAATTCCTAAATACTAGCATTTTTTGCCAAATTTTAGAAGTATTTTTCCTCAACTCTCACCTCTTTACAAATCCCCCACTTTTGTGTTATTATATCAATTCGTTAAATAAAATTCTTTCACAAAAAAACAAAAAATATGATTAAAAAATTGAAATTTATAGTCCTTGGACTATTTAGTGTGAAAACACCCGAAACCCAGATTAAAAAAAGTGTAATAAGAAATCCACTTATTATAAAAACATTAAGTGAAATTGAAACTGGTAAATTGCCAGATTCACCACTTGAAACTAGAAAATGCGTTACCGTGAAAGTATTCTGGCATGGTGATGAAAAAATTTTCTTTAGATTAGCTGAAAATCCAATTTTCAGAGGTGACAATTCACTCACTCGTGAACAACATAGAGATATTGTTCACAGATTCATGGTGGAACTTGAAAGTTTTGGTCTCTACACTAGTGCTTACACTTTAATTGTAATTTTTGGAGGAATTATTGAAATAGATAATAATCTTAAAATTACAATTGTTGACGGAAGTGAGGGTTACCCTGATGCAGTGGACCTAAAAACAACAAAAAAACTATTGGGTATTTCTAACTAACCCAATACAATTAACAACAAGGGAACCCTAAGCTTGCGCGGGTTCCTTTTTGCATTTTTCTGTTAAAATGTTATAATCCACCGAGTGTTTTTAAGCAATTTTGGCCCTATCGTCTAACGGTTAGGACGGATCCTTTTCAAGGATTAAATCAGAGTTCGATTCTCTGTAGGGTCACAAAATTTGACTACATTTTAAATGTATGTTAAAGTTCAAAAAAATTTAATACTACTCGAAAATGAAAAAAATTATTCCGGATTATAGTGAGCTGTGGCTCATTATTTCCAAATTAAGACAAGAAGGTAAAAAAATAATTTTTACCACGGGCGTCTTCGATGCAGAATTGCACGAAGGACACCTGAAGTACCTCAAGCTTTGTAAGGAGCTAGGGGGAATACTTTTTGTTGGAATACATTCCGACAACCTTACAAAAGAAAGGAAGGGATTAAATCGTCCCCTACTTAATGAAAATATTAGGGCTAGAAATGTTTTGTCTGTGGATTGCGTTGATTATGTTTTTATCATTCCAAGTCAAGGAGACGTTTACACGACAATTGATGATATTAAACCAGATATACTGGCAGTATCAGAGACCACAAAAGACTACGCAAATAGTCCGAAAACAATGATCAAATTGTTTGGAGAAGACATGGAAGTAATTACATTTCCTGCTCAATCAGACATTCACACTTCGGATTTATTTTCGAAGTAAAATTTCCACCCACAATCATTAATGGCACCCATCCTGGGTGTCATTTTTATTCCTCATTTTCGTAAAGTGGATGCAGATGCGCAGAGATACCGATTGCAGCGGCGATAATAACGAGGTTTTTAATTATATATTGGCCTTCGAGAGTTGGCACCGCAAATGCTTGCCATGTAACTTCTGGAAGAAAAATAAGAGGCATAAAGGTAGTAATCATATGAATCAATAAAAGTGGCATTACAATACGTTCAGCACCTTTTACTAAAAATAGAATACCAATAAGTATTTCATATACACCAAAAAGAATTAAGAAGGTTGGAAAATCAATAAAGTGAATAGTTTTATTGAAAAGCTCCTCAACAAGACCGCTTGCTGGTGAAAGTCCGACAACTTTTAAAATCCCAAACCAAAAGAAAACAACAAAAATTCCAAAACGTGCAATAGGTTCTGAGACCTTTTTAAAAAAATAAATAAGCTTTAAATCAATATTTTTCAAATTCATTCAAATATCATACCATTTTAGTTTTGAAATAAAAATGGTAATATCACGCAAGGTGACAATTTGAAGCATACTGGAGAGATGGCTGAGTGGTTGAAGGCACCGCTCTCGAAAAGCGGCAGGGGTGAAAGCTCCTCGAGGGTTCAAATCCCTCTCTCTCCGCCTTTGATTGCAGTAAATTTATTGTAGGCGACTTATTTAAAGTTTATTATAAAACTATACATTCCCATTCCGCAGGTTCCATTTAAAGGTACTCCGGATTTTGGTATACCCAAATCAATGACTTCTTCACCAGTCTGTTTTAAAACCTTTCTATATCCGATTGAATTTATTGTTAGTGATGCAGAACAGTCATATGTGCCGTCGGTTTTAACAATTAATTTTGTCGGTATTCCACCTTGCGCATCGGTGACTATTGGTGAATAACCTCCTTTTGCTTCAATATTTATATATTGAACCCCATCTTTCATTGAAATATTTGGAAGAGTATTGGCAGTGTCAGCTGGATTTTTTTTATTCAACTTTGCTCCACCAATAAAAATAATGCCTATAACTATTACCAACGCACTAGAAATTATAATTGACGTTGTTTTATTCATACTAAATATTAAATAATGGATTAATAATACCAATACCTGCAAGACCACCGAGTAAAGCAAAAAATCCAAGACCAATTACAACTATACCTGCTGATTTAAAAAATACTGGTGCATATTTTGAATGCGCAAAGGACATAGATCCAAATGACAACAAAGAAAGAACTGGCAATGTCCCAAAAGCAAAAGCGAGCATTATTAGAAATCCTGAAGTAAATGTTCCACTACCAAGGGCTGCGACTTGCATTGACTGAGTAAAACCACAGGGCAAGAAAAAAGTACCAATACCAATTATTATTGGTGCAAGAGTTGCATGTTCAACTTTCCTAAAAAATCCAAAAATATTACTAGGTAATGTAACTTTATTTTTCTTGAATACTCCGACAAGATTAAGCCCAAGCATTATCATTACAATAGATGCAAGAAGTCCTAGTATTGCGGAGAAAATAAAACTTACTCCAATTGCTTTACCTATAAAACCAAGCACTCCTCCAAGGACAGCGAAACCCAAAAGTCTACCCGCATGAAATAAAACAAATTGTCTTTTACTAGTCTTTGCATTTTCATCTTGAGAAATTTTTGTAGAAAGTGAAAGTATAAGCCCACCAACTATTGCAAGGCAACTTGAGAGCGAAGCAATAAGTCCGATAATAAATGCGGTTACAGGAGTCGTAGTGCCACCAATGCCAAGATTTAGTATTCCTGATTTTTGTAAAAGAAAAAATAAAATAAGAAAACCAAGACCTACAGGTATAGCTGTCCAAATAGTATTGTCGTTTTCTTTTTGGATATTTTTCTTAAATGAAACAATATATCCATTATTTTTTAATTCACCATTTAGTAGTAAAAGTAATTCTTCAGCATTTTTTTCACTTTCAACTTCAATAATTTCTTTCTTCAAATCCACCTTTGAATTCGGAACTATATCCTCAATCAAAATCTTACACGACGCACAATGTGTCCCCGAAACATTAAATGTGTATTTGTTCATAAATTATATTTTCACTCCTTTAATTCTAAGTGAGTTCGACACCACACTTACACTACTAAACGCCATTGCAAGTCCTGCAAATACTGGCGATAAAAGCCAACCAAATATCGGGAAGAAAAGTCCTGCGGCCAAAGGTATACCTATTATATTATATATGAAAGCCCAGAAAAGATTTTGCTTTATACCACGCATAGTTATCTTTGAAAGCTTGATTGCTTTTACGAGCTTGGAAATATCCCCTCCTAAAAGCGTAATGCCTGCTGACTCTATTGCAACATCGGTGCCAGTGCCCATTGCTATACCCACGTCAGCTATAGCGAGCGCTGGTGCATCATTTACGCCGTCTCCTGCCATAGCAACAACATGACCTTTTGATTGTAATTCTTTAATTTTTTTCAATTTATCGGCAGGCATTACATGTGCCACGACTTCATCAATTCCAACAAGCCCTGCAATATATTTTGCATTTTTTTCATCATCACCTGTAACCATAACTACCTTAATTCCAAGCTTATGCAGATCGGTGATTGCTTGCTTTGATTCAGCTTTTATCTCATCAGCAACCATTACAAAACCCAAAACCTCCTTCTTTGTTGCAAGAATTACTGGAGTCTTACCTTCAGATGTAAATTGTTCAATTTGTTTTTTATCAAAATTAATTCCCAAACTTTCTATCAAATTTACATTTCCTGCGAAATATTCTACGCCTTCAATAGTTCCTTTTAATCCTTTACCAGATATACTTTCAAAATTTGAAATTTCTTTTGTTTGAATATTTTCTTTTTTTGCGTAATTTAAAATTGCATGAGCTATTGGATGTTCAGATTTATTTTCAAGTGACACTAGTATAGAAAAATATTCTTGTTGAAGTTTGACTTCAACAACAGTTGGCTTACCGATTGTAATTGTTCCTGTCTTGTCTACTATTACCGTATCTACTTTATGTAATTTTTCCAGAGTAGAAGCATCTTTTATTAAAATTCCTTCTTTCGCACCCTTACCGACACCCACAATAATTGCGGTAGGTGTAGCAAGACCAAGAGCACAAGGACAAGCAATAACCAAAACTGCAACAAAAGAACTTAGTCCATACGATAACGCTTGAGCAAAACCCATTGAACCACTTCCAAACAATATCCACATACCCAAAGTCAAAAATGCAATTACTAAAACAACTGGCACAAAAACTGCGGAAATTTTATCAGCAAGAGCTTGTATTGGGGCTTTTGAATTTTGCGCTTCCTCAACCATTTTTATGATATGTGCAAGCATTGTTTCGTCTCCAACTTTTGTTGCTTTGAAAATAAAACTGCCAGTTGTATTTATTGTTCCAGACACAACACTGTCGCCCACTTTTTTCTCTGCAGGCATCGGCTCGCCTGTAATCATTGATTCGTCTATATATGATGACCCTTCCACCATAATTCCATCAACAGGAATTTTTGCGCCGGGTTTTATTATTATCAAATCTCCATGAACTACTTCACTCACGGGAATTTCAATTCCTGCCCAGTAGGAAGTACTCTTTCCTTCGGGGTCTGTGCCATCTCTAACCACACGAGCGGTCTTTACTTGTAAATTTAAAAGTTTTTCTATTGCATCTCCTGTTTTTAATTTTGATCTTGTTTCAAGATATTTTCCAAGGGCAATAAAAGTTATGACAATAATAGTTACATCAAAATATGTATTAGAAACATTTGGAAAATTTTTCAAAAGTGTTTCTTCAAAGGCACCAACTATAAAACTATAAATATAAGCAACAGAAGTTCCTATACCAATCAATGTGTCCATATTTGCTTTTCCATATCGCAAAAATCTATAAACTCCAAGTAAATAAGGTTTCCCAACAACAAAAAGAGTGTAAGTCGCCATTACTGGCATTAAATGATGAAAAAATTCACTCCAGAGTAGTGACATAGGAGAAACAATATTTAATTGCGCAAAAATATCCCAACCCATAATAAAAAAACTTATTATAGCTAGTGGAATAACAGAAAAAACTTTCACTTTCTTATTTTTCAATTCTATATATTTGTCATCTTTTTTAATATTAATTTCCGAAGACGAAAGTGAGTAACCAAGTGGATTTAATTTATTATTTAAAATTTCTATATTCACATTATTATTTGAATAAATTTTTGCATTCTCTGTCCCTGGATTAACTTCAACTTTTTCTACACCATCGATTTTTTTGACAGTTCTTTCAATAATGCTTGCACAAGAAGCACAATGCATACCTTTTACTTTATAAATTCTTGTATTATTCATATATTTATAGTGAGATTGTCGAACTATTTTCTTTTCAAACGATAGACCTTTAGTATTTCTTGTTTCGCTTTTACCTCTTTGCCTTTACGTATTTGATCCACAACACAACATCCGAGATGCTCTTCCATAAGCACATCTTCTACACCAGAAAGAGCCTGCTTTACAGCAGACGTTTGTGTAATGACGTCAATACAGTAAATATCTTTTTCAATCATTTCTTGAAGTCCTCTCACCTGCCCTTCAATAATTTTTAATCTGCGCACGAGTTTCAATTTATTTTTATCCATACTAAAAGCATATACCCCCATAGGGTATATGTCAAATAATAAAGCTGCTTTTTTATTTATATAATTAAATTATTTTTCTAAAGTACAAATCTTCTTACTCAATAAATGACCGTTTTCATTTACATCATAAATTAAAATATTACAAAAAATCATTTCCACATTTTGAATTTCCTCATCTGAAATATTTTCAATATATTTCATCAATGCTCGTATCGCATTACCGTGAGATACCATCAATACATTTTTACCGTCCTTCAGCAAAGGTAGTATTTTTTCCAAATAAAATGGAACTACGCGATCATAAACCATTTTCAAAGTTTCTCCATTTGGTACTGGGTAGTCCCAGCCACGACGTAATTTTTCAAATTCCTCTTCACCAATTAATTTCTCTACTTCCCATTTATTTTTCCCAGTATAATCACCGTAACTTCTTTCATTTAGTGCACTTACGTGCTCAGTAGGTACATCATACTGACAATCTTCATCTAAAATACATGTTAGAGTTTCAATAGAGCGGACTTGCATAGAAGCAAAAGCGTAGTCAAATTTTACATCTTTAATTAATTTTCCCAATTCTTCAGAAAGCTCGAAACCTTTTGGGGTAAGATGAATGTCTCGTGAGCCAGTCCAAAGTCCCTTTTCATTCCACTCCGATTCTTGGTGTCGTGCCACATACAATTTACCCATTTTTTTAATATTTTCACATTTATCTTCAAAACAAATCGTCAGTTTTTTATTGGGATGATTTTCACTTTCTAAGATAATTTTATTCATCATATCTACTGCTTCAACTGGATATTTCCCAATTGCCGTTTCTTCTGAAAGCATCACAGCACTTGTACCTTCGACAATAGCGTCAGCAACATCAGAAACTTCAGCTCTTTCCGGTGTAGAATTATTTGTCATTGATAACATCATCTCTGTTGCGACAATTACAGGAATTTTTGCTATATTTGTTTTTGCAACTATAGATGCTTGAATAAATGGAATTTGCTCAAGTGGTATTTCTTTACCCAAATCCCCTCTTGCGATCATTATAGCATCTGAAACCGCAATAATTTCATCTATATTATCTACAGCAATTTTTCTTTCAATTTTTGAAATTAATTTAATTTTTCCAGCAAATTCCTTAATGGCATTTTTATATGAAATTACATCATCTGCAGAACCAACAAATGATGCAGCTACATAATCAAAATTATTTTTTATACCAAAAGCCAAATGCTTTTTATCTTCATCATTTATAGTAGAACTTTCTGTCCTGTCGTATGTATGTGAACTATCTAACTGAATTCGAGGACCTGGTAAATCTTGTAACAAAAATATTTTCTTATTGTATTTTTTTTCAACTTCTCGAATCATTTCAATTTGCTTCATTCGAGTCTCATCGTCTACCCATGAAAAATTGAAGCGAACAATATCGAGCCCAGCTTCAACCATTTTCGAAAAAACCTCAATACTACTTGATGCTGGACCAATAGTAGCAATAATTTTAACTTTTTTATTTTCCATAATTTAAAATTATATTATTAATTTCCATTAGTCTATTGTATTTCGCTACTCGTTCACCTCTCGCAAGTGATCCAAATTTAGCTAAATCACAAGACAAACCTACTGCCAAGTCAGCAATAAATGTATCAGTAGTATCACCAGATCGGTGCGAGATAAAGGTCTTCCATCCAACCTCATTTGCAAATAAAATTGCATCTATAGTTTCAGATAGTGTTCCAATTTGATTTGGTTTTATTAAAGCAGAAGTGACTGAATTATTTTCATTTGCAATTTTCATCCTTGAAACATTTGTGACCAATAAATCATCTCCAACAATTTCTACTTTATTTAACAATTTATTTTTTAACTTTGCAAAACCTACAAAACTATCCTCTGCTAAACCATCTTCAATGGTAATAATTGGATTTGTATTACATAGGTCCACATACCATTCAATTAATTTATCTTCATCCAAGACTTTATTTTCACCATTAATTTTAATTTCATAATTACCATTTTTGTAAAAATTCGAGGCTGCTGCATCAATTCCAATTTTAATAAGATTTGTATTATAACCTGCATTATTAATTGCCTTTTCAATATAGTCAAAAACTATTTCATTTGTCGCAAGTTTTGGGGCAAAACCACCTTCATCACCCAGACTTACTGCATAACCGTCTTTCTTTAATATTTTTTTTAACTCAAAAATGATTTCTGAAATTGCTTGAATTTTTTTATTAAAATCTAAAATACCTACTGCACCTATCATAAATTCTTGAATATCAATACCACTGTCAGCATGAGCACCACCATTTAAAATATTGAACATTGGTTCTGGTATTTTAAATTGATTTTTTTCAGCAAGAGAACCAAGATACTCAAATAATTCAATATTTTTATTTTTTGCAGAAGCACGAGCAAAAGCAAGGGACACACCAAGTATTGCATTGCTTCCAAGTCTTTTTTTGTTTACTGTTCCATCGAGCTCAATTAAAAATTTATCTAAACTCCTTTGGTCAAAATCATGCCCTACAATTTTTTCTGAAATTTCTTTATTACAATTATCAACTGCATTTAGTACCCCTTTGCCACCATATCGAGTACTATCACCATCACGAAGCTCCCAAGCCTCGTGTATTCCTGTACTTGCCCCAGAAGGCACAGACGCTGTGCCATTTACTCCATTCACACCGATATTTACCTCAATGGTCGGATTGCCACGAGAATCTATAATTTCCCTTGCATTTAAGTAGGTTATTTTTTCCATTCCCATATTTTATCATAAAAATAATTTATTTTCTCCTATAACGAAAACCAAGTACTCCACCCACTAAAGCTACCGTAAATACACTTACTGCTACTGGAATTTTTGCTCCGGTTTTAGTTACTGTGGCAATTTGAGTACTTTTAGGAATACTTTCTTCAATTGGTTTTTCTTCATTCTTACTAGCAAGGACAGTCCTTCCTAGTGGGGCAGTAATTTTCTTTTTTGCTTCTACTACTGTTTTAATTGGAGTTACAATTGGTAATATTTGATTCATATTTGGTGTAATGACATCTTTTACTATAATTTGATCTACTGGTGGTGTGGTAATTATATTTGTTCCAGAATTAATATTTGTTGAATTAATTATTTCCCCTCCGCCACCGCCACCGCCAGTAATATTTTGTTCAATTGGTTTTGAAACTGAATGCATTATTTGTGCCCAAGTTTTTCCAAGTGCTCCAGGTATTGCATAACTTGTCGCCCAAATACGATTTGAAATAATTTCATTTGCTGGCAAAGCACCGCCATCACTCGTCTGCTGACTTGCCAAATAATCCAAACCCGTCTTTCCATTTTTACTCCAATTTACTGAAAGTGCTGATTGTGCTTGTAATGCCCAACTTGTCGAAGAAACATTTCCCCAACCACCATCGTTTGCTTGTTGTGAATAAATATAATTTCCTGCTTTCGAGAGAGCGATCGATACTCCGGAAACATTACTAAATTGTGATAGTGCCATAATTCCAGCTCCAGTCATGTCTACACTTTCGTCCCACGAACCATCGGAATTTTGTTTTGAAATAATATATGAAATATCTTTTGAAATAATATCATCATTAGAGTTATAACCTGCACTTGATAATGGAATTAAAGAAAAAATATCATCATTTATTAAAGATGCGCCCCCAAATTGTGTACCATCGAATGCTTTTACTATTGGAGAAATAAAATCTGCACCGTGAAAAGAATACGGGTTTTGATTTAATGCAAGTAGTGCCATCGAATGGCGTTCATTATCTGTAAGATTTCCACTAACAGTATTGTGAGTAGTCATATAATTTAAAATATTTGAATTTGATGAATTATTTGAAGAATAAGCAATTGCTACCCAGTCAGTATACAAATCTGCACCACCAAATGATCCATCACTTCCCTGTACGCCATTTAAATATGAAATTGCATTTGGTACAGAAAAAATTGGTGGTGGATTTCCGCCACCACTTCCACCCCCACTACCCGAAACAGGAGCAATTAGAGAATGAATATTTAATGTGACTTGGTCACCAATATTATTATCAGAAAAATCATGAAGTTGTATCACAATACTGTCACCTGTATTTACTGGCAGCATTACAATACCCAATTGCGCAGAATTTCCATTTTGTAAAATCGTCCAATATTGGCTATTTGGATCAGCTGTAACATTATTGATTTGAGTAATAAATAAACCCATACTTGGATATTGATTTGAAAGTTTTACGCTGGAAATCGCTCCATTTGCAATTGCTGTTTCAAGGGCACAAATTGCAAAATATGTGCCATCTTCAGAATAATTGTGTACTACTCCGTCATTATCTGTGGCACTACAACTTGTTGGTACATCCACATCTGCAGAAATATTTAAATGTGTCACAATTGCATTTACATTCACTGTATATGTGGTTGTCTGCGTTCCATCTGTAATAGTTAGAACTTGATTCGTTGCGGGTGCAGAACTATCAAAACCAGTTATGTTTGTGGCGGTAATTGTTTCAACTTTAGTACTTGCATCACTGTATGTTCCTGTCACAACAAGTCCAGTGATGTCCAAAGTGTCTCCGACACTATATGTTAATTTATTTTCAGGAGTTGTAATAGTGATACTTGAGAGAGTTGGGTCTAGTGGAGGGACAATGTCGTCAGCAAAAACCTTAAAACCAAAACTAAATATAACAATTAATAAAAATACTTTTAACTTTTTCATTATTCTAATTTCCACTCGATGATATCACCAATATGAGGAATATATGAAGAGATGCCGACAGACGCCTCTTTGCCATTAATATAGTAAATAATATTTTTTCCATTTCCTTGATGAATATCACCAATATCTGTAACAAAAAATCCTAGTCCTGAATATTCTTTTCCCTTAAAATTTAATAAATTATTTTTCTGTCCATTTAGCATTGTTTTATATAAATTGTCCCCAGAAATAAAAGGTAGATTTATGTTTTTATTTTCAATTTTAAAAGTAATATTTTCAGGGATAGTATTAATACCTGTTGAAATCACTTGTGCTAAATTTATATTATTTAATATTTTTTGATTTGGAATATTTACAGATAGATTTTCTGTTGGAGTACTTTTAATTACTGTTTCTTTTTTATTTCTTGCAGACAAAAATACAATAATTCCTGCTGAAATTATAAGTAAAATTGTTAATATAATAATTTTTTTTAAAAATTTTGACATAAATAAATGGTACAAAATATAACTAAATACAATATTTCGTCTTCGACTCGAACGATGTGAAAAAGAATACTCTTTCACTCGATTCTCGCTTGCCGAAATAAAAAAATTCCTTCGGAGAGGAATTTTTGCGCATGCTAATGCAATACGTTTCCTGCTCGGGACTTACATCATATTAGTAATCGGACTTTTCCATTTTATTGGAATCACCGTAGCGGCACTGTGCAGGATTCACACCTGCTTCCCTAATATGAATATTATTTTTTTAAATGCTTCAACATTATACACCTATAAAACTTTCATGCAATGCCCCTAAATTAATCATACCTTGGAGCTTCCTCGGTAATACCAGCTACATGGTTAAAACCTCGTGCAAAGGCGTACAAGACACTAGAAAGGCGGTTGAGGTACGCAAGAGTATCTTTACCTATTTGAGTGTTATTTTCTTGAGCTACACCGACTACTCGCCTCTCCGCACGGCGAGCGATAGTACGGGCAATGTCGGAGAGTGAAGCGAGTTCTGTGCCACCTGAGACAAAAAAGCTTTTTATTGGTGGGAGCATTTTTTCAATATCATCTACAATAGCTTCCAGCCATTTTACTTTTTCTTCGGTAATTTTTTTATCTGCTCCTGCAAGTTCGGCTTGAATAATAAAAAGGTCTTGTTGAATACGATCAATGGTTTCGGAAATATTCAATTCCCTATCGTGTAAAACAAATTTTACATCCTTAGCTTTTACTTTTACTAAACCAAGAAATGAATTTATTTCATCCATTGACCCTAAAGAATCAGCAATTGCCGAGCTCTTGGATATTCTTTGATCACAAGAAAAAGTTTTTGTTGTTCCATTGTCGCCTTTTCTAGTGTAGAGCATATTTTTTAGACTTCACAAAGACCTGCGACGCAAGCCAACTCTTTTTTAACCTCTGTTTCGTCTTCTTTTTCGTAAGTAACTATCTTTGAGAAATCTAAATCACCAAGACGAGCCTTCATTTCTTCATAGCGCTCTTTTGAAATAGTTTCATATGGAGCAAGTTGGTACACATGATTTGAACGAGGAAGGAAAGAAAGTCCACCGACAAGTTCCCAGTTTTCATACAACCAATGAGCAACTTTTAGCCATTCATCGTCACCAACAGAAATAGTAACTGAAGGATTGTGTTCTGTATAATGTTTTTTTACAACTTTCCAATGTTCAAGTTGTGCAATTGCATTTATGTCATTGCTACAAATTGCACCCTCTGGAGCTTTCACTGGAAATTCCAAAACATATGTTGTTGCAGATTCCAATGTTTGACCTACTTCTGGATAATAAGGAACTCCTTGATCTTTCAACATTTTGAAAAGTGCATCTGTGGATGAGATACGAATACGACGAATGTAATATGGAGCGTGGCGAGGGTGCATTCCAGAAGCACAGTCTACGGTTTGAGATACTGTTCCAGATGGCTTCACACAAGTGACACAAGTTGAAGCACTAACTCCCAATTTTTTTGCATATTTTTTATTTGTTTCAACAGCAAGAATTCTCATCTTTTCTAAAATTTTTGGGTCTCTAGCTAGACTTGAGTCCCACTGACCAGTGACAGAAACTCCGAGCAATCTTTCTTGTTCACAATTCTTTTTCCATTCTTTTGAAAGATAAGGGAAATATGTAAGTGATGATTGATATGTTCCTAAAATTGTAGCTACACGAATTTTTCGCATAAGTGTCTCTTCTGTATCTTCGGCACGTGCAATTACTTCTGAAAGATTACAAAATTGTTTTGATTGCAAAATAATTTCTCCACAAGGATTTGTTCCCCATGATGGATAATTTTTATCTGGCCATTGTTCGAGACGACGTTTTGGCAAAGTGTCGGCAAGACCACCACGATTAAATATTCCACGTTCGCCCGAACCACTTTTAATAAGAGCAATCCACTCATCGAGGAACTCTGTTGTACCAGGTTTTGTGTGGTAAACAGCAGAGTTATTTGCAAGCATTCTCTGACCTTCGTTCATATAAAATTGTCCTTTTTTGGAATCACGAATTGCTTCATCGTCTAGATCTGAAAGTGAAATCATTGCACTTCGGCGAACTCCTCCAGCGACAACACATTCACCTATCTTACAAATGATATCGTGTGCATCTAGGTTTGAAAGATGGCGTCCTTGTCTGCGGAAAATTCTTTCACGAGTAAATTCAAGAAGAGATTGAAGTGGAGCAGGACCAGAACTTTTTCCTCCCATTGTTTTCAGTCTTGATCCAGCTGGACGAATTGCTCCGTAGTCAAAAGAAACATCATCACCATCAAACCAAGTCTTCATGCCATATGCCAATGCATCTGCCCAACCTTCTTTACTATCTGGCACCATATATACTGGAAGTTTTTTACCAGATTGTTTTTGAATTTGTGGAAGTGCTTGAATATTTTCACTTTCAACTGACCAGCCCACACCAGTTCCACACATTGATATATACATTATTTCTGCAAAATCTTGAAAACATTTTGGCGCAATAAATGAACAATTGTAAGCGCAAACATTTGTACGTCGTGCCGACTTACCAGCAAATTGCAATAAACGCATTGAAGGCATCGCTTCTTGTTTTAAAATTGCCTGGCGAACTTCTTCATATTCAACATTTGTTAATTTTGTACCGACATTGTCACGCATAAAATCCATGTAGCGATCGACTGTCTCGATCCATGTCTCACGGCGACCTTCTTCGGGAATCCATTTTGCATAACTACGATAATACACAAGCTCAGCTAAAGGATTGCGGAAATATTGTTTACTTTCTGCAACAAGTGCTTTGACTTTCTCTGGCACAAAACCAACTTTCTGACGAACCATTGAACGTTCTTTTCGGTAAAGAATGTATGCTTTTGCTGTCTGATGAAAACCAGTATCAATGAGTGCATTTTCTACTGTGTCCTGAATTGTTTCCACATGAGGAATATATGCCTTCAATTTTTTAATTTTTTTAACTTCCAAAAGAATATCCAAAACTTTAAGCATGACTGTCTCTGCACTTTCTTCATTACCTTCACCGACAGATTGCATTGCGCGAAAAATAGCGCGAGTAATGCGCTTTTCATCGAGTGGTACTACTGTACTGTCTCTTTTTTGTATGCTTTGTAATGCAGAATACTTTTTGTTGTTTTTTTTCATGCTTTTTGTGGATTAAAAATATTAATAATAGAAAAATTTTCAAATTTTTTGTTAAGAATTACATAACGATAAATAACTGGGGATAACATTATCGCAAATATAAGATTTCCTAGCAAGTGTGCAAGCGTAAATGGAATTTGTCCGACTAAAGAAACTTCAAAACTTTGATGAAAAAACAATGGACCGATAGTCAAACCCGTAACTGCGTCGTAAGCGATGGTACCCATAATTGCAAATTTTGCGTAATTCCATGCATTGCTCTCTTTATTTTGGAAATAAAATGCTGACCAGAGTCCCAAAAGGCCGTAAGAGAGTGCTGTAATCCAAGTCCATACTCCTACGTGTCCTGTAATGATGTCGTACAAAATCATACTAATAAAAGCAAAAGAAAATCCTGCGAACTTTCCAAATGCTTTTGAAAATGGCATTTGAGTCGCGAGGATTGGCTCGATATTTGGTGGACGAAATGGTATAAGACGAATTAAAAGACAAGAAATAAATCCGACAATATATTTAAGATAATTTTTTTGATTCGTTTTCATATTTAGGGGTCAAAATAAACGCTTGCAAGGTTTTCAAGCACAGTGGTATAATATTTGCAGTTAAGAATTTACAAAACTACTAATCAAGTATAACAAAAAAAATTCCACTAAACATTGTGGATAACCCAAAAAATTAGTGGTAAGAAAACTTTTTGAAGACAGTGTCAAAACATTATTAGTTAATAGATATAATTATGAAGCATCATATTATTGAGGACTCACCGTTTGCAAAGTTTTTCTTTACTAGTTCTAAGGCCAGCTGGTTTTGGCTTATTGTACGTATATATGTGGGCTGGCAATGGCTCGAAGCTGGTTGGGGTAAAATCCACCAAAGCGTATGGGTAGGACCCGATGCTGGTGGAGCAATTTCTGGTTTTGTGAATGGAGCAATTGCTAAAACTGGTGGAGCTCACCCAGATGTACAAGGTTGGTATGGATGGTTTTTACAAAATGTAGTACTACCTCATCCAAATCTTTGGTCACACGCAGTTGCATATGGAGAAGTACTTGTTGGTGTAGCTCTTATAATAGGAGCATTTACTGGTATCGCAGCATTTTTTGGACTCTTTATGAATTTAAATTACCTATTGGCTGGCACAGTAAGTGTGAACCCAATTTTATTTACATTAAGTATTGGTTTGATTCTTGCTTGGAAAGTTGCAGGACTTTTGGGAGTTGATCACTATTTATTGCCACTACTTGGAACTCCGTGGAAAAATAATGGCACGGGAGAACAAGCGAAAGTTTAATATATAGAATTCGTCACGTAAAAATGGTACCTTTAAAAGGTGCCATTTTTTGTTATACATAAAAAATTAGGGGAAACGCCACTTCAAGCGCTTGAAGGAGTGCGGGCGAAAAACAATATTGGAAAAGAGATTCCAATGACTTACGCTGGGCGCTTGGACCCAGCAGCAGAAGGATTTCTCATAATCCTATCGGGCGACGATGTACACAAAAAAGATGAATATAAAAATTTAGAAAAAATTTACGAAGTTGATTTAATTTTTGGACTTTCGACAGATACAGGAGACTTACTTGGTGTACTAAAAAGTGCACAAGTCAGATGTGTAACAAAAATTACAGAAGAAGATTTAAATAGTGTACTTGCAAAACTTTCTGGCACGCGCGAACAAAAATTTCATTCCTTTTCTTCAAAACCTGTCGATGGCCTTCCCCTTTGGTCGCATATGCGAGAAAATAATAATGTAGAAATTCCTTCACACACAATTACGATAAATAAAATTTCAATATTGAAAGATGAAAATATTTCCTCTTCTGAAATATTTAAACAAGTTGAAAATATCACCACTCTTGTCACTGGCGACTTTCGACAAAAAGAAATTCTCGACTCATGGCAAAAAATTCCCAAAAATGAAACTTTTCAAAAATTCACCATAAAAGTCTCCTGCTCTTCCGGCACTTACATGCGCGTCCTCGCCGAAGAAATCGGCTCGCTCCTAAACTCCCCCACTCTCGCTTCACGAATTTTTAGAAAAAGTGTCGGGGAATTTAAATAATTCAAAAAAAAGAGACCCCCTACTTTCGTAAAGGGTCTCAATGTGCTGATAATACAATCTGCACTAATTTAAAATTGGATCGACTGGAATTTGCCAATCCTTAATTTGCGAGCGTAAAACAATAGCTTCAGTTTCATTTATGACATCATTTTCTAAAAAAATATCAACAAATTCTTCTGCTTGTGTATTATTTTCCAACTCGCCTGTTACACTACCGCTCTTGGTAACAATTCTGGCGCAATGACAATGTTTACAAACAACAAGAACTGATTCTTCAACTGGAAAGTTCGGCATAATATGACCTTTAGTCATTGATAGAATTTCTTCACTTGTTACAGAAATTCTATCAATTTTATCAGCAACATATCGAATAATTTTATTAATAGTATCCTCTCTTTCTTCTTCATTGAAATAAACAGGCATTTCTTTGTTTTTTGCTAAACTTGCAAATTTTTTTGTAATAGATTCTAGTTCTGATTCGGGAATATTTCCCATTTCCATTTGATGAGCAATCTCTTTACTCATACTTATTAAGGACTTAAACCCACCAATAACTTTGTTATTAGAGAGAATGATGGTGCCTTCACCATTTTTGGCTCGAATTACTGTTTTTCTCACTTTTTTATTTTTTAATGTTTAACAATTACTTTATGAATTTCACAATAAAATTATCACAAATAGTCTTTTGTGTCAATAGATATATTTTTTTTGTGCGCGATAGAGGATTCGAACCTCTGACCTACCCCACGTCAAGGGGTCGCTCTACCAACTGAGCTAACCGCGCAAACTCCATCGATACCTACCAAAACAGCATAACCGTTCAAACACCATCGATACATACCAAAACAGCATAACCGTGTATATAGTCAATAAATATAAAGATACAACATTTACAGTCTTTTTTCAATCTCAAAAGTTAAAAATACTATAAATCCTTCTCCATCCAATAATATTCAATATCACCATTTTTTCCCTCACTTGTAACTTTAAAACCCATTCTGTCATATGTATTTTTAGCCTTATTTCCTTTTATTACATTCAGTATTGCTTTCTTTGCATATTTATTTTTTACTTCTTGCAATACTTGAGCCATAAGTTTTTCTCAAATTCCCTTTCCCTGTAATTCTTCTTTTAAATAAACAGCTCGTATCAGCCACGTATCTTTTATTTTTTTATCTAATTCTGCTGCAGCCATACCGACGGTTTCATTTCCCTCTTTTACTAGATAAACAAAACCATTTTTATTTTTTAGATCTTCCAACCATTCTCCATCTTTGCGTTCATTTATTTTTTTAGCTTTTTCTTCAGTAATATTATAAGCTTTTGGCTCCTTATCTACTGCCTCGAGACGAATTTTTTTATAATCTTCAACATCGCTCTCTTCAGCTAAGCGAATAGCAATATTTAGATTTTCTTGTTTAGGCATAAAATTTCCTTGATTTTCCATTTATCAATTATACCAACAATAATGGCAAAGAGAAAATGACTTGCAAAATAAGCATTTAATGGTAATCTGTAATACATAATGAGAATATTATCTATTGAAACAAGTTGCGACGAGACATCTATCGCAATTGTCGACGCAAAAGGTGGAATTAAAAATCCAGTATTTAAGGTGCTCGCGCACGAGACTGCTTCACAGATAGAACTTCATACACAATACGGAGGAGTTTTTCCAATGATGGCTAAGCGCGAGCATAGTAAAAATATTGTTCCGCTTTTTATTAAAGCATTGAAGAAAGCAAAAATGTTGTCGTATTCTTCCTCTCCTTTGGGGAGGTTAGGAGGGGTTCTTGAAAAAGCCCTCGTCCGTGAACCCGAAATGCTTGAAATATTTTTGCGTGAAATTCCTAAAATTAAAATTCCAAAAATTGATTTAATTGCCGTAACTGCCGGTCCAGGACTTGAGCCTGCACTTTGGGTTGGAATTAATTTTGCTCAAGCACTTGGCAAAGTTTGGAAAATACCAGTGAGACCAATAAATCACATGGAAGGACACGTCATGTCGGTTTTGATACAAAAACCGACAAAAATGTCTAAATCAGAATTTCTAATTTCTAAAAAAAATACTCAAAAGGTGGATGTGAAATTTCCTGCGATATCACTGCTTGTTTCTGGAGGACACACAGAAATTGTTTTAGTAAAAAATTGGATGGAATACAAAATGCTCGGTGCTACTCGCGACGACGCTGCAGGAGAAGCTTTTGATAAAGTGGCACGAATGCTTGACCTTCCCTATCCTGGAGGGCCTGAGATTTCGAGGTTAGCACAAATCTACAGAAAAATGCTTGACTCGACCACACATAAAATCGTGCTCGATTTTTGCTCTGCTCAAGCCGTCGCTTTGCGCAAGGGTCTCCCTAAGCATTTTTCTTCCGATATTCATTTCCCTCGACCGATGATCAATAGTAAAGATTTTGATTTTTCATTTTCAGGACTTAAAACTGCGGTTTTATATTACATACGAGACAAATACAACCCCACCCTAGCCCTCTCCTTATCAAGGGAGGGAAAAATGCAAATAGCAAAAGAATTTGAAGATGCAGTTGTAGAAGTACTTGTTACAAAAACTTTACGTGCAGTTGAAAAATATGAAGCCAAAAGTTTAATTGTTGGTGGTGGAGTTTCCGCAAACAATGAACTACAAAATCAGTTAAAAAAACAAATAAAAAATAAAAAACTTTCCACAAAACTTTATTTGCCAATAAAAAACCTTTCCACCGACAATGCCCTTATGATAGCCCTCGCTGGATATTTTCGCTCAGTTCAAGGAAAAAAATATACTAAAAAAATCAAAGCCTCTGGAAACCTTGGTTTATAAGCTTTTAACTTCCAAAAATTCAATAAAAATGTTATATTTTTTCTATGCCTCCACACAAAGAAATACCAGAAATACTACTGAAACCATACGACCCAAAAGCGACTGAATCTCGAATATATAAGCTCTGGGAAGAGAGTGGTTTTTTTAACCCAGAAAATTGCATCGAAGCCGGAATAATAAAAGAGGATGCAAAGCCATTTACAATAATGATGCCACCACCAAATGTCACTGGAGTACTTCATATGGGACACGCAATGATGATTACACTCGAAGACATTATGATTCGTTATAAAAGAATGCAAGGCTACCGCACTCTCTGGCTCCCTGGTACAGATCACGCAGCAATTGCTACTCAATCAAAAGTTGAAAAAGAAATTTGGAAAAAAGAAGGTTTAAGTAGGCACGATTTAGGTCGCGATGAACTTTTTCGTCGAACGTCTGAATTTGCACAAAAAAGTCACGATACAATTGTCTCCCAAATAAAAGTAATGGGCGCTTCTTGTGATTGGAGTCGTGAAGCATTTACTCTCGACAATAGCCGAAATTTGGCCGTAAATACAATGTTTAAAAAAATGTATGATGATGGGCTAATTTATCGCGGACATAGAGCTGTAAACTGGGATCCAAAAGGTCAGACGACAATTGCCGATGATGAAATAGTTTACGAAGAACGTAAAGCAAAAATTTATACTTTTAAATACTCAAAAGATTTTCCAATTTCAATTTCTACAACTCGCCCCGAAACAAAAGTTGGTGATACCGCAGTTGCAGTGCACCCCGAAGACGAACGCTATGCTAAATACATCGGTCAAACTTTTCATATTGATGATTTTTGTGGAGTTGCTCTTGATATAGTAATCATTGCAGATAAAATTGTTGAAAAGGATTTTGGTACAGGAGCTCTCGGTGTGACTCCCGCACATAGTATGACTGACTGGGAAATTGCCGACAGACACAACTTACCTCGACCACAAGTAATAAATGAATATGCAAAAATGATGGTGGGCGACGATCGTATAAAAGGTAAAAAAACCACCGATGCACGAGAAGTCATTGTCGAGTGGTTGAGAAATGAGGGACTTTTAGAAGCAGAAGAAGAGGTCTCGCAAAATGTCGGTACAGCAGAAAGAACTGGTGGCATCATCGAGCCACTTCCAAAACTTCAATGGTTCATCGCTGTAAATAAAGAATTTACTATTCCCTATTCTGAAATTCCTGGAATAAAATCTGGAGATAAAACCACATTAAAAGAAATTATGCGTAAAGCGGTTGAAAACGAATCGATAAAAATTTTACCAGACTATTTTAATAAAACATATTTTCATTGGATAGAAAATCTTCGTGATTGGTGTATTTCAAGACAAATCTGGTATGGCCACAGAGTGCCTGTATGGTACGACGGTGTGGGCACTGAAATAATGCCAAAGGAACGTTCAATTTATCTTGCTAGACATGGTCAATGCGAAGCAAATGTTAGTAATATTATTCCGACACAAAACGATGCAGACACTTCTCCATTAACTGACCTAGGAAAAGAACAAGCAAAAGCTCTCGGTGAATCCTTAAAAGATAAAAATATTACTCGTATCATTTGTTCTAAAATGAAACGTTCACAAGACACAGCAAAAATAGTGGCAGAAGTTTTGGGGCATTCTGATGAAATAATTGAAACATGGAACGATTTGCATGAAGTATGTTTCCCAGATGAGCTTGCGGGAAAAGAAAAATCAAAAAATTATAATCCCCTCGATGAATCTGTATCGCACGGAATGGGAGAGAGCTTAACCGAACTTGAAGATAGAGCTCGAGGTGTAATTGAAAAAATTATAAATTTAGGTAACCCAGGTGAAGTATTAATTGTGGGTCACGGAGGTTTTAATTCAATACTTAAAGCTGTGCATGATGGACTTCCAAAAGAAAAATTTGTTGAACATAGAAATGTGATGGGCGCAATGAAAAATGGTTCATGTTTATCACTGCATTTCATGCGTCTTCCTGATCAAGAAAAAGAGGGGCTTTTTCAAGATGAAGATACTCTTGATACTTGGTTTTCAGCTGGTATGTGGACGTTTTCAACTCTTGGTTGGCCAAACAAAACAGAAGATTTAAAAATTTACCATCCGACAGATGTGCTTGAAACTGGTTACGAAATTCTCTTCTTCTGGGTTGCTAGAATGATTCTTATGTCTGGATATGCCTTGGGCACAATTCCATTTAAAAATGTTTACCTACACGGTACAGTTCGCGATGGACAAGGTAGGAAAATGAGTAAATCACTTGGAAATGGTATAGACCCACTCGATATTGCAGATAAATACGGAGCAGATGCAGGACGAATGGCGATAATAGTAGGAACAGCCGCTGGAACTGATAGCAAAATTTCAGAAGATAAAATTAAAGGCTACAAACATTTTGCAAATAAAATTTGGAATATTACACGTTTTGTACTTTCAAATTCTGATATTAAAAATATTCACGCAACTCTAAATGAAAAGGATGGAGCTCTAACGCTCGCTCGTGACACAATATTTAGAGAAATTACAAATGAACTTGATGAATATAAATTTCACATTGCAACTGAAAAAATTTATCAATACATTTGGCATGAGTTTGCAGATAAAATACTCGAAGATAGTAAAATTATTTTTACAGATGGTAGTGAAAATGATAAAATTTCAAGAGAAGCTTTCCTACAAGAAACACTTCAGAAATGCTTAGTAGTATTGCATCCATTTATGCCTTACGTTACAGAAGAAATTTGGAAAGTTACTGGAAACAACAGTTTGCTAATGATTGAAAAATGGCCTTCCTAAACAATCAATTTGTTATAGCTCTTTTACTTGGTATTGTACCTTCGCTTTTATGGTTACGTTTTTGGATGCGTGAAGATGATATAAATCCCCCACCCTCAAAACTTATTTTTATCACTTTTTTTATCGGTATGGCAATGGTAATAGTTGTATTGCCGATGGAAAAATTTTTTCATGACCATATTTCAAATGCTCAGTACCTTACCGTTATTTGGGCTGGACTTGAAGAATTGGTAAAATTAGCTGCAGTGTTGCTTATTACACTTGGATCAAACGATATCGATGAGCCCGTAGACTTTCCAATTTTCTTTATGGCTTCTGCTTTAGGTTTTGCTGCATTGGAAAATACACTTTTTATTCTTCACCCAGTTACAAGTCACAGCACAACAGTGTCACTACTAACAGGAAATTTGCGTTTTTTGGGTGCGACATTGCTTCATGCTACAGCTAGTGCGGTAATTGGAATTTCTCTTGGTTTAGTTTTCTTTAAAGATAAAATTTCAAAATTTTTTGCTGTAATTGTGGGAATTATTATCGCTACAGCCTTGCATAGTGTCTTTAATTTTTTTATAATAGATAGTAACGGAAAAGATTTTTTCAAAATTTTTGGTTTTCTTTGGATAATCACAATTATTATAATGTTGCTTTTCGAAAAATTAAGAAGAATGAGTACAGCGATGTATGAAACCGAAACAGTTTCGTAAATTTGCTTAAGCTTAAAATAAAATTATGTCACAAAAACAATCTTTTTTTAAAAGAATGCTTGGCCAAGCAAAACTAGATGAAGATACAGAAGCTGTCGTATTAAACGGTAAGCAAATTCTTGATAAAGAAAAAGATAAAACTTCTTGGGCTGAAGAAGAGCAAGAAGAGGGTGAGCTCACAGTCGATGTGTACCAAACTGCCGGTGAAATTGTAGTTTCTACAATGGTTGCAGGAGTTCGCCCCGAAGACCTTCAGGTTACAATTACTCGCGACATGATCACCATAAAAGGCAAAAGAGAAGAAAATAAAACCATCAATCAAGAAAACTATTTTACAAAAGAATTGTACTGGGGATCATTTTCTAGAACAATATTACTTCCTCAAGAAATTGATCCTGAAGAAGCTGAAGCAATAGAAAAACACGGACTGCTTGTCATAAAGCTTCCAAAAGTGGATAAAGAGAAAAAGACAAATATTAAAGTTAAATCTGTTTAGTTTACTACTTCTACAACTTCAATAATTTCGACAACTGACGCAAGATTCTCATCTTGCGCTTTTGTTGCGTCAAAAGTCAAAAATGTTTTTAGATTTACTATCATTGCAAATGAATAACAAAGTGCAGCAAAGATTCCAGTAACAGTGATACCGATGAATGTGCCTTTTAGTAATACAGAAATAATTAATTGACCTACAAAAATCGCTACAAAAATTATAAATCCTAAAGCCAATTGATACCAAACAGTCTTCCACCATCGTCCTTTAACGATACTTTTGCTGTAAGCCAATGCTTTTTTGTTACGTTCTGTTTTATTTAAAAAGACAGCAGAAGCTGCAAATTTCCAATAAACTGAGTATATAGTTGCAGGAATTAAATATAAAACTATAAATAACATGAGGGTTGATTTTAATGAACGTAAGTCACTTCCAGAATTTTTTGCACCAGCTAATACAATACCAGTGACAAAACCAAGTATAAAAATAAAAATTGTCTGCAAAAAAGCAGTAGTAAAAACTTTATTTAAAAAATTTACTGTATTACGATAATTATTTTTTAGACTGTACTCAGATTTTTCTTTATTTTCGTATTTAGCCTTAAAAAGAAAAGCTATGTATATCATTGGTCCATATGCAAGTACTATTATCAATATTGAAATAATTACATTTATGATTGCTGACATTAAATCAGATGGGTCTTGTGTAGTAAAAAATGCCATTACAATAAAACTAGCGACGAGTAGTGGCAACATCAATTTTATTACCATTGATGAAATCTTATTTAGATTTTCTTTATAAAATGCCCATGAGTCAACTAAAATTTTTTTAATAGAATCGATTTTTATATTTGTTTCCATAATAAATAATTAGATAATAATTAACACACAAAACTATGTGCCTAGACCCAGGCTCGAACTGGGGACCTATCCCTCTTCAGGGGAGCGCTCTACCAACTGAGCTATCTAGGCATTTAAAACTTTTTTTAATTTTTTGAAAAAAATTATTTAACTGTATTTATCAGATCTTTTAGATGATTTACATCAGGCAAAGAATTTGCTGAATTACTCAATTTATCCAGTGCATCTATCCCCCCACCTCCATAAATTGCAGTCAATTTACCTAGAGAAGGTGCTATAAGGTAATACGAACCCAAAGAAAGAGCGATAATCACTCCCCAATAGAAAATTCGAAACCATTTAGCCCTTTCCTGTGATCGACGAATTAAATGAAGCATCTTGTTATTTTCTTGTGTTAAAGCAAGATTTTCCTCAACAAGCTTTTTTAATTCAGGATCCATGTTGCCCAGTATAGCAAAAGACAAGGTTTTTTTCAATGTGCCCTCAGTACGAATCGAACGTGCATCTATTCCTTAGGACGGAACTGTTCTATCCATTGAACTATGAGGGCAAGCCCAGAGAGGCTTACATTTCAACTCCAAGGAGTTCAGCAACACGTGGTTTATTGAAACCAATAATAACTTCATCATCAATTTTTATTACTGGTACTCCCATTTGTCCCGTCATATCAATCATTTCTTTCCTTTTTGTCATATCATTTGAAACATTGAATTCTTTGAACTCAATTCCCTTTTCTTGAAAAAAATCCTTCGCCATATGGCAAAAATGGCATGTATTTGTAGTATATATTGAAACGTTTTTCATATTATTTTTCGCCCGAAGGCATTAATTAATAATTTATTGGACTATCATTATAGCACACAAAACATATGCGCAAAATCTGTGCGGAATAGGAGAATCGAACTCCTGTCTCAACCTTGGGAAGGTCACATTTTGCCACTAAACTAATTCCGCATTATTTTTAAATTATAATCTTAAAATCCAAAAAAACTTTTTATAGACTGCCAGAATGTTTTTTGTGGTAGAGCATTTGAGGCAGTTGCTGTATTGTCTGTCTTTGGGTCATTATCAACAATGACCACCAATCCCTCACCATCTTTCACAACTCTATATTTATCTCGAATATTTTCTTCAATACCTGCATTTGTACTTAATTTGTTTAAGTTATTGGTCAATGAATTTTTATGATCAACCAATGCAGAAAGTGTGGCTTCGTCATTTTTTTTATCATTATTTAAAACATGATCTTTTTTTGCAATTGAATATACGCTTTTTACAAAAAAAATCAAAGCAACAATAAAAAACACCAAAACAAATCTGGAGTAAAATATCTTTTCAAAGCTTTTTTTGTGATTTAATTGAGCCATTTTATAATTTCAGTTTATATGTTATAGTATAGCCTATATAATAATGTAACAAAAATATGCTTTTCAACAGAAAACACCAGAAAAAAATACAAATCTTTTGGACCATTTTATGTGGTCTTGTAATAGTATCAATGATTTTGCTTTACGCACTTCCAAGATAGCTATTCATTTCCCCCACTTCTCATCATTTTCAAAAACACTTCGTGAGGTATGTTTACCTTGCCACTTTCACGCATACGTTTTTTGCCTTTTTTCTGTTTTTCCAAGAGTTTCTTTTTTCGAGAAATATCTCCACCTCCGACAACCTTACTACCGTGCATAAGCACGTCTTTTCTAAATGCTGAAAGAGTTCGTGATGAAAGAATTCTTCCTAAAGCATAGCCTTGGATTTTTGTAGAAAATTGTTGTCTTGGTAGAACACCGTGTAGTTTTTCTACAGCTTGCTCGGCTTCTTCATTGGCTTTCCTGCGTGACACGACACGAGTAAATGCTGGAACAACTTCGTCGGCAATTAAAATATCTAAACGTGTCACATCAGCTTTTCGAAGTTCTGCCATTTCATAAGAAATCGAAGCGAAACCTGCGGTAGTACTTTTCATTTCATCAAAAAAGTTTCGCATAAGCTCACGAAGTGGCATTGCAACGTGTATCTGTGAACGGTCTGCTCCAAAGTTTTCAGTCTCTCCAATTTCTGCTTCATGCTCGTAGAAAAGTTGCATCATGCTACCCAAATATTTTATTGGAGTGATAACCGTAATAGAAACCCAAGGTTCCAATACTTCTTCCATTTCTCCATCGTTTGGAAAAAGATGAGGCGAATAAACTGTAAGTAATTTTCCATTTCGAAGTTTTACAAAATATGTAATAGATGGAGTTGTAACAACTAACTCAAGATTGAATTCTCGGCGCAAACGCTCTGTGACAATTTCCAAGTGAAGCATTCCAAGAAAACCAGCACGAAAACCGCGACCCAAAGAGCCTGAGGATTCTTCTTCAAAAGAAAAAGCTGAATCAGAAAGTTTCAAGCGAGACAAAGCCATTTTCAATTGATTGAAATCATCTTGACTTTCAGGATAAATTGAGGCCCAAACAACTGGTGTAGGTGTAAAATATCCAGGAAATGCGGGCAGGTCACTTTTCCAACCTGTAATTGTATCTCCGACAGATGCAATACCTGGACGTTTGATTCCAGTGACTATGTAACCAATTTCCCCAGATGATAAAAGTGGTTGAGGTGATTCGTCTGGTGCAAAAGTTCCAACTTCTAGAGAAATAAATTTTTCACCTGCAACTTTAAACATCAATTCTTGATTTCGTGCCACAGAACCATCCAGAATTCTCACGTAAACAATAACACCCTTATGGTCAGAATATTTAAAATCAAAAACCAAAGCGCGAACATCATTTTTTCCTGTATAAGTTTCTGTTGGAGGTGGAACTCTTTTTATAACTTCAGATAAAAGTTCTGGAACACCTTCACCAGTTTTTCCTGAAACTAAAAGAATTTCATCAAGTGAACAATTTAAAAGTGACGCAACTTCAATACGTACTTCATCTACACGCGAAAGCGGTGAGTCGATTTTTGACAATACTGGAATTATCACAAGCCCAGATTCGCGCGCCATTGCAAGAGTAGTAAGTGTTTGTGCTTGAACACCTTGAGTTGAATCCACAAGAAGAATTGAACCTTCGACAGCTTTCAGTGCTCGCGAAACTTCATAAGAAAAATCAATATGCCCAGGAGTATCGATAAGATTTAATTCATAATCAATACCATCAAATTTATGGCTCATACGCACAGGTTGCATTTTTATTGTGATACCGCGTTCACGTTCGAGTTCCATGTTATCTAGCACCTGAGCGCGCATTTTGCGCTTCTCAATGGTATTTGTAACCTCAAGCATTCTATCTGCCAAAGTACTCTTTCCGTGGTCTATATGAGCAATAATGCTGAAATTGCGTATATTCTGGAGTTCCATAAGCCTCACTATAGCAAAAAATGCCTTAAATTAAAAGCTAACTTTTTTGGGAGCTTAGCTCCCAAATGTTAGTCGATGCACACTGATTTAAAATCACTTAAATCTTCCTTTCTTTTTCGAATTAAGGGTAATGTGTCTTTGGAATATTTAATAAAATCAGAAGAACTTTTAAATTGATCTAGAATAATATCTTTCTTACATATTCCATTTTTTTGCTCACCACTATATTCTGCAAAACTAGAAAATGGCAACTCCCTCATCCACAACTTGTTCATTCCTTCATGAACCATATTGTTCAAATTCACATAAACACCGAGATACAGTAAATACTCGTTTGAAGAAATATGCTTGGCTTTGTATGTTCCTTGAAAAAGCGAACCGGAACGGTCATTTTTTTCATTGAAATAATTCGTATACCCGGTAGAAATCCTGTGCATAAATTTCTGTACACCATTTTCAACCAAAGGCTCAAGAATAAAATGAAAATGATTTTGATTTAGACAGTACGCAATAATATTCACCAACTTTTTGGGAGCTAAGCTCCCAAATTTGTCATCTTCTCTTGATTTTTCATAAATACTTCCAATTATATCTACTGTATTAAACATCTCCATGCTATTAAGAAATCGTTGAAGGTCTTCCTTGTCTTCAAAAATATTTCTTTTATCAACACCACGATTATATATATGATAAAACTCACCTTCTTCAAATACTGTGTATCTCATAACAATATTGTACCATTTGGGAGCTTAGCTCCCAAATTTATTTGAGAAAATAAATTATCTCTGTATATAGTATTTTTAAGGCGAGCAAAAATACTAAAATAGCTAGGGCCACAAATACTTTTCTAATAACTCTTTCATTCAGCAAAAATTTCCTTAGTGCATTAAAACCAAAAAAGATAATAGTTATCACCACAACCATTGAAATTTCAAATATTGCTACAAATAGATACTCCCCGTAATGAATACTGCTACCCATACTAAACGCAATAGGAAGACATACGGAAGTCCAATACAACCATAGTGGGCCATTAAAAATCATTAACAGAAAAATATGTTTTATGCCAACTTTCTTTTGTTCTTTCGTATAATCAATTTTTCTAATTTTATAAAGCTGTAGTGCAATATACGCAAGCATCACCACACCAACAAAAGCAAAAATATGAAAAACAACATGCGGAATTTTTAACCAAGAAGAAGTCGCGACAAGTAAAAGGCCGATAAAAAACTCTGTCAGCCCTGCCACAATAATGTACATTCCCCCATTCACAAGACCCTTTTTAGGTGATCTTAATATTTCAGATAGAGCAATCAAAAGTATCGGACCAGGAGTAAGCCCACCTATAAATCCTAAAATTATTGTTGTAATGATATCTTTCATATTCCTTTTGGGAGCTTAGCTCCCAAATTTATTCGATAAATCCCCCACTTTGGTGCGCCCAAAGGTCGGCATAAACTCCTTTCTTTTTTAGTAGTTGTTTGTGATTGCCGTCTTCGACAATAGTTCCATTTTCAAGAACAATTATTCTATCCATTTTTTGAATTGTTGAAAGTCGGTGTGCGATAACAATAACAGTCTTATCTTTCATTAATTCAACTAATGCTTCTTGGATATATGATTCACTTACACTATCTAGTGCACTTGTTGCTTCATCAAGCAAAAGTATCGGAGCATTTTTGAGCATTGCACGCGCAATTGCTACACGCTGACGTTCACCACCTGAAAGTTTTACACCTCTTTCACCTACAAAAGTTTCATAACCTTTTGGTAATTTAGAAATAAAATCATGAGCATGAGCTTTTTTTGCAACTTCAATAATTTCTTCTTCTGTCGCATCTGGTTTTCCATATGCAATGTTCTCACGAATTGTACGATGAAATAAAACTGATTCTTGTGGTACATACGAAATCATACTCCTTAAGTCATCCTGCAATACATTACGAATATCCTGATCATCTATAGTTATGCTTCCTTTGGTCACATCCATAAAACGCAAAATTAAATTTGTAATTGTAGATTTTCCAGCACCGGAGTGCCCAACAATTCCAATTCGCTGTCCGTGCGGTATATCTAAAGTAAAATTTGAAAATATTTCAGTATTATTTCCATAATCAAAAGATACATCACTAAATTGCAAATTACCTTTTTGCATTTTTAATACTTCCGGATTTATTGGGTCCTCAATATCAGACTTAATTTCAAAAATATCAATCATTTCTTTCATATCTGCACCAGCTTTCATAAATTTTGTAAGAGAGTTACCAAAATCCCAAAGTTTATCAAAAATAACAACAATAAAACCCTGTACCAATACAATAGTTCCTGTAGTAATTTTATTATTTAGCCAAAGATGAACCATTACATATAAAAGTGAACCTTGAACAATAAATGCTAGAACTGCCTGAATGACTTCAATTTTCCCGGCAAGAAACCAAGCTTTTCTACTTTTAATTGAAGCATCCTCAGTAATTTCTTTAAATGAATTGGTTTCAGATTTGGTTGCAGAAAATATTTTAACAGCAAGAATATTTCCAAATATATCAGCAAGGCGTCCGCTTATACTCGAATCAGATGCTGCTTCAATCACATCATATTTAATTTTTCTACGTAAAAAGAAAGCAATGATACTAAAATAAATTAATACCCATATTAAAAAGAAAAAGGATATTATTACTGAAGTCTTACCTAAAACAATAAAAACACCAACTAAAACTATAAATGTTGACCAGAAATTAAAAAGCAAAATATCAAACATTGTTTCAAATGACCCAACAAATCGACGTGACTTTGTCACCAAAGAACCAGAAAAAGTATTTGCAAAAAAAGTTTGTGAGTGATATTGAATTTTTTTTAATGAAAAATTACGTAATTCTTTTATTACATTTATCTCAAAGGCGAAAAAAATAAACTTACAGACTCTAGCAGTAATTGTAGTTAGCAAACTTATAAAAATAATAGTCACAACCAAAATTAGTAGCCCATGAGATAAGTCAGCTTTATTTGTAACATTTTCAGACAATGTATCTATAATTTTCTTAAAATAAAAGGGTCTTATTATATATTCAAGTGTAGTTCTAATTCCAAATATTATAAATATTGCATAAAAAGAGCCACGATATTTTCGCATTTGTGGCCATATGTATTTATATATTTTTTTAAACATTACAAAATTATAACACAAAATACCTTAAAATCAAAGGCTTATTTGAATTTATTAAATATTAAATTCCCTCCCCTGTTGCAGAAATTGGGCTTGTTTTCCAAAATTTGGTTTTGAAAGTTTCTTGAATCATTAGCATTTCTTTATTTTTCATAAGTGACAAAACAATACCACCAGCAATAATTCCTATTATTCCGGCAATAAGTCCTTGCAATAAAAAATCTATAAATTTATCTAAATCAAATATCTTTGCTAGTGGCCCTAAAGCAATGTATGTGACCATACCTATAACGATTGATGCGAAGATTGATTGAAAAAATGCAGTGCGAAGGAATGGTTGATTATTTTCAAAATCCTTTTTGAAATGTACCCAGTGCAAAATAAAATTCACTATTGTACCTATTGAATAAGCGAGTGGGAGCATGAGCACGGCAGTACCAGGAATTCCTTGAACGCGTAGAAGTGTTTCAATTAAATTTTTCAAAGGAGCTAATTGATTGAAAAAATGAACTAGAACATAAGCAAGAATTACAATTCCAAACGAGCAAATAAAATTCATAATTAGCGGTTTTCTAGTATTGCCTGCTGCATAATATGCTCGTGCAAAAAGTAAAATCATGCTTTGTGCAACAACTGATAGAGCAAATATAGCAAGCGATGCAGCAACGAGCCTTGTATCTTGCCATGTAAAATGCCCTGAACCCAGAATAACTCTTACAATCTGCGCACGCAATACAATAAATAGTACTGTTACTGGCATTGACCAGAAAATAACTTGTCTTGCAGAAAGAGTTACTTGGTCAATAAATTTATCACGTTGATTTTCTGATATGTATTTTGTTAAATTTGAAAATGTTGCGACAGCATAAGAAACTCCGATTATTGCAAGTGGTACAGCTTGTAAATTTGAAGATAATTTAAAAACTGAAATTGCTCCCTCACCCACCAGTGATGCAAAAGCAATAATAATTATGATTGCCATATTATTAAATGCCAAACCTGCAGTTCTAGGAAGAGAAATCGCAAGCACTCGCAATACTTCATTCCAATTTATAACTTTTGAAATTTTAGGAACAAATTTATATTTCACCATTACCACAAGCTGAACAAACATATGTAGCATTGCCCCAAGTGCGACACCCCACGCAAGACCCACCACACCCATACTAGGATAAAATAAAAATATTCCTAAAATAATACCAACATTATACAGAACTGGTGAAAGTGAATATAAAAAAAATCTTCGATAAAATTGAGTGACACTTCCAAATAAATTTGATAGTCCTAAAAATATTGGTGAAAGTAACATTAACCTTGATATTTTAATTGTTAGCAAAGTTGCTTCTGGGGAAAATCCAGGAGTAATTGATTTTGCAATATAAGGCATAATTATATAAAGAATTACTGATATAGCAATCATCGCATATAAAAAAACTGTAAACATGTCATTTAAAAATCTGTGAGCTTCAGCATGATCACCGTCACCTTTCATTTTCTCTGTCAAAAAAGGCATGAGTGCTGTAATTGAAACAAGACATGCAACAGAAACATAAATAAAATCTGGAATTCTAAAAGCAGCATAATATATATCGAGATTTGAAGAAAGACCAATATGACTTGCGAGAAGTCTATCTCGAAGTAAACCTAAAACTTGCGAAAATAGTGCGAAAAAGCCCAACAAAAAAGCAGCTTGGTGTATAGAGCTAAATTCTTTATTTAGTATAGTAAGGATTTTTTTTACCATTTTTTGGTATAAATTATTTCTTGTTTATTACCTTACCTTTTTTAATATCTGGAGTTGGGGGTGGTGGTGGAGTATTTGCGATATTGTTCTGACTTTGAACCAAACTAATCATATGTAAAATATCTGGATCATTTGGGCTATACGATTTCAAAGCATTCAATTTAGTAAGTGCGTCACTATATTTTCCTTGACTATAATCAATCAAACTTTCTAAAAAGAATGCTTGGGCATAATCATTTTTTAAATTTAGAGCTTTTTCTGCATTATTTCGAGCTTCGACATAGTTTTTTTGTTTATATTGAAGATTTGCGATCGAAAGATAGACACTAGGATTATTTGGAGCTAGCATAAGTGCTTTTTGATATGCACCAAGTGAATTCGTAAAATCGTTTGGAATATTGAATGGCATAAGTGAAGCATAATAATCACCAAGTGCTACCCAGTTTGTATAATTTGTATTGTCCCAAGCAACAGCATCTCGAGCAAATTTTTCTCCAAGAGTTACGTCTCTACTAAATTCAGCTTTCGTTGCTTCGTCTGGGTTATTTCCAGAAGAAGCAATATTTTGAATACGAACTCCATAAACCTGCGACAAAGCTTTCAAGTATTGATCATTTGGATGTAATGCAACAGCTTTACTAGTATATGAAAGTGCTTTTTCAATCCCATCTGGAGAATTTAATGCCAATGTCCCTTTTTCATAGTAAACAACAGAGGTAAATCGAGCAACAAATAAATACATACTTCCAGCTGTTAGAAGCATTACGATAACCAAGATTACAATTAAAAATAAACTTTTTTTAGATTTATTTAGTAATGATACTTCTTTGTATTTTAGTGAATCACCATAATAAGTCACCATAAATGCTCCAAGCAAAACAAAAGTTAAAGATAAAATTACAAAACTAGAAAAAGTTAGTAGTAAAAATAATATAAGAAATAGTGATGAAATAATTACAATAAAATCTACAGCTGAATGTTCAACATCTTTGCGAATCAAACTTTTAAATGATGCTTTAAGATATACAAAATAAAACCATAACCAGCATATTAAACCAAGTAAACCTGTAGTAACTAGGAAAGTTTCTATAACTCCAAAACCAACATTAAATGGTACATTGAAAAACTGAGTGCTATTTACAGCATTATCCTTAAATAAAGACCAACTATGTTCAAAACGATTTGGAGCTGAACCCATAATAGGACTTTTAATCAAAGTGTTTTTTACTAAGTTTATATTTGAAATAAAAGATGGACGTACATCATTTGAGGCAATACCTAGTTTCGACGCTGGAATACCAGCAAAAGAAGATTGACCTATTGTGAAAAACAAACAAATTAATAATACAGTAAAAGAAGCTACTGGAAATTTCTTTTTGGAAATTTCATTATGTATACCATTTCTTCTATATAGAGAGTAAATAAAAATAATCAATGAAAACAAAGCGAGCATTACCCAAAGGATTACAAAATTTACAACAATGGCAACAAACAGAGAAAGCGCAAGTAAAATTGAAGCAAATATTTTTCTTTTTAAAAAACCAAAATCCATTACAGAAATCAAAGACAAAATAAGAATTCCTGAAAGGATTCCCAAATCATTTAAATTACCGATTATATTTTGATCAAAAATACTAGAGAAAAATTTTGGGAAATGAGTGCCAAGATGTAAACAAAAAAATATTACTTGAAACGTTAAAACAGTAGCTAGAGAAATAAATATACCTTTTAATAAATACTTAAACTTGTGCTCGTCAGTGAAAAAGTCAGAGGCTAAAAAGAAAGTAAAATATAATACAAGAATGGAAATAAAACTTCCAACGTCAAAAGCAAGACCAAGAAATGATTTTATAAATACTGGGGAAAATATTGCGGTTATTAAAAAAACTAATGGAATTAAAGATATTCCTATGAATAATTTATTTTTAGGAATTCGAATATTTCCTTCAAAAAGCCTTGCAACTACCCACATAAGTAAGGATATTGAAATTCCAAGTGAAAGAATAAAACCTTTTACCACCCCAAGACCTATTTGAGTAAAAGGAATAAAAAATATTGGTAAAAGAAAAATAGTAAAAGAAAAAATATAGAAAGAAATTTTATCTGGCATTGAACTTTTTATTCGTGAATTCATTTATCTATTATATACTTAAAATACGATATTAACCAAACGCCCCTTTACGTAAATAACCTTTTTAATTTCTTTACCTTCTATCCAGTTCACCACGGCATGATCTTTCATTGCCATTGCTTTTACTTCTTCTTCATTCATTTCATTTGAAATTTTTATTTCTGCTCGTACTTTTCCATTTACAGATACAGCAATAGTAATTTCATTGTCGATAACTTTTTTAGGGTCAAATTTAGGCCAAAGAGAAAGGTGTATTGATTTTTTTTCGCCCAATTCACTCCAAAGTTGTTCTGTGATATGTGGCGCAAAAGGTGCGAGAATTTGCAGAAACATTTTAAAATCCTTCTCGTCTACAGATTCAGCTTTTTCCATTTCATTTAAACAAATCATCATAGCTGAAACTGCAGTATTAAAACTCGTCGTCTCAATATCTTCTGTAACTTTTTTTATAGTTTTGTGCAGTGTAGCTTGCAGCGTTAGGTATGCTGAAGAATAAATAAAATCTTCGCGCTTTACCCTCTCTACGGGGGCTCCGACACGACTCAGATTTTTTTTATTCTTCAGCATATTCTGCGCAACGATTTTATTATAAATTTTCCAAACGCGCTCTAGAAATCTTCTAGGGCCCACCATCGAATCTGTACTCCACGATACATGCTGATCAAATGGACCCATAAACATTTCATATACTCGCAAAGTATCTGCCCCAAAAGTTTTCACAATTGCATCAGGATTTATAACATTGCCTTTTGATTTTGACATTTTCTCTCCACCGTCAGCCAAAATTAAACCGTGAGATGTTCTTTTTTGATATGGCTCTTTTGTTGGAACCAATTTTAAATCATAAAGAAATTTATGCCAGAATCTTGAATACAATAAGTGAAGAGTTGTGTGCTCCATACCACCATTGTACCAATCGACGGGTGTAAAATATTTTAAATTCTTTTTCGAAGCAAATTCTTTTTTATTTTTTGGATCTGTATATCGTAAATAATACCAAGAGCTTCCTGCCCAGTTTGGCATTGTGTCGGTTTCTCTTTTTGCTTTACCTTTACATTTTGGACATTTTACATTTACCCATTTTGTAATTTCAGCCAAAGGACTTTCACCATTATCAGTCGGCTCATATTTTTTTACTTTTGGAAGTACTACTGGTAAATCTTTTTCAGGCACAGGTACTACTCCACATTTTTCACAATGAATCATTGGTATCGGTTCACCCCAATATCTTTGTCTTGAAAAAACCCAATCACGAAGTTTGTATTTTGTAACAATTCTTCCACCGACAAAATCTGTAATTTCCTTTCGGGCATATTCACTAGTCATTCCATCAAATTTTCCAGAATTTGTCAGTATTCCATCTCCAGTAAAACATTCGGATTCAATTCCTTGTGGGTTATTTAAAACCTGCTTCATTGGCAAATTGTATTTTTTTGCAAAAGCAAAATCCCGCTCATCATGCATATCTGCAAATATTGCTCCTGTGCCATATTGCGCAAGCACAAAATCTGCAATATAAATTGGAATCTCTTCACCATTTACTGGATTTATAGCTTTTACTCCTTTTAACTCAACACCGGTCTTATCCTTATCCTCAGAAGTACGTTCTATATCTGTTTTCTTTTTTGTATCATTAATATATTTTTCAATTTCACTTAAATTTAAAATTTGTGATTTAATTTTCAAAATCATCGGATGTTCTGGGGCCAAAGTTAACGCAAAAGCACCAAATAAAGTATCGGCTCTTGTTGTGAAAGTGGTAATTTTTTCATCACTATTTTTAATTTTAAAATCAATTTCACTTCCCTCGCTTTTTCCTATCCAATTCCTTTGTTGAATTTTAATTTTTTCCAAATAGTCCACAGTGTCGAGATCTTTATCGAGCCTGTCTGCATATTTTGTTATTGCAAGCATCCACTGCTCTTTGTCGCGCTTTTCTACAGGTGTGCCACATCTTTCACAACAACCAGCAATTACCTCTTCGTTTGCAAGGCCAATTTTGTCTTTCGGACACCAGTTGATAGCAATGCGAGCTTTATATGCCAAACCTTTTTTATAGAATTGCAAAAATATCCATTGCGTCCATTTATAGTACGCTGGATCTGTGGTATTTATTTCTCTATCCCAATCAAAACCAAAACCAAGTTCTTTTAATTGTCGGCGAAAAGTGTCAGTATTTTTCTTTGTAATTGCTTCGGGTTGTTTACCTGTTTTAATTGCATAATTTTCTGTAGGCAAACCAAAAGCATCCCAACCAATTGGATAAAGAGTATTGTAACCCTGCATGCGTCGTTTGCGAGTGATGATATCCATCGCAGTATTGCTTCTGATGTGGCCCACGTGCAAACCATCTCCAGATGGATATGGAAATTCAATGAGGCCAAAAAACTTTTTACCTTTTGTATTTTTTACAGAATAAATTTTTTTCTTATCCCATTCCTTCTGCCACTTTTTTTCAATTTTTTTATGATCGTAAATTTTCATTATTTATCATTAAATTTTTTTACTGCAAGCCAGACTAAAATCGCAAGCGCCAGACCAAGAACAACAACTCTCAAAATATCATTCATATCACTCCAATATCGTATTGAACCAATAAATAATGATATGACTCCACCAAATGAAAAGCCGAGTGAGATAACACTTATACCCGAAAGGTAAACTGCGATGACTAGAGCAAGAATTCCAAATATTACTAAAATAATAAATACATTTCTGTTATATAAACTCTCTGCAGTATTAAATGCTTTTCCACAAGTGTATGTAGGGTTGCAGTAACCAGAAACTACAGGTTGTGCAGGTACTGGCTTTGAATATTGATTGTCTGGTACTGGAGGTACTGTATTTTCTGTCCACATTCCCCCATCAGCGACGCAAGCTGTTTTGTCTACATATTGTTTATTATATTTTTCAGTTGGACAAAAAGCATCATACTGAGGTTGCTTGTAAACCAAAGAAATTGAGTAATTTACAAATAAATTGAAAACAATGACAATGCCCAATATTAATGCCCATTTTAATACCCTTTTGTCTTTTTTTATGACTGGTACTTCTTGTGGATTATTCATACTACAATAATAGCAAATATATGCTATTATTTAAAGACTTATATTTTAATACAATGTCCCCTAAAAAACGTACAGAAAAAATAGAGAAATTTTCAAGCAGAGCCACAAAATGGATCGGGTCTTCAAACTCGCTTATTTTCCATACAATATTTTTTGCAATAATGGCAGTACTCTCAATAGTTGGCGTAGATATGGATAAAGTTCTCCTAGTATTGACAACAATTGTATCCTTGGAGGCAATTTATCTTTCAATTTTTATCCAAATGACAGTAAATAAAAATACTGCCGATATCGAAGACATCGCGGAAGATGTGGAAGAAATTGCAGAAGATGTCGAAGACATTGCGGAAGATGTGGAAGGTATTGAAAAAGACGTTGATGAAATTCAGCAAGACGTGGACGAGATTCAAAAAGATGTGGACGAAATTCAAGAAGACGTCGAAGACATAGAGGAAGTGCACGACCAAAAATCTCCTAAAGGTGAAAAAAATAACCACCCAGAAATACTAGAAAAAATTCAACATGTTCTCGAAGCGCTTGCAAAAGACGTCGAAGCTCTAAAAAACAAAGAGAAATAATTATTTTCTTAAAACTTCTATTCTTCCGTTTTCATTTATACGGATGAGTTTTGATGGTTTACCTAAAAGCCTGCCTCCTGCGATATATAAATCTACTTCATCTCCAAAATACTTTTTTGCTTGATCAATACTTTCAGCAGGTTTTAACCCTTCAATATTTGCAGATGGTGCAATGAGTGGACCAGTTTTTTTAAGAATATCATTTAATGATTTTTTATTTGGTAAACGAAATGCTAAAGAATTTGTGCCACGATGTAAATATGTAAATTTTTTCGAAGTGCAAGGCAAAATAATACTCACCTTCCCTGGCCAATACGTATTTAGGGTTAATCCATTTGTACGAATAAATTTTTCACTAATACCAAATTTTTTTAAATCAGTAATTTTTGAAATTAATATAATACAAGGTTTATCAGGATTTCTTTTTCGTATTTCATATACCCTCTCAACACTTTTTTTATTCAGAGCATCAGCACAAATACCATATATAGTATCCGTCGGCATCACCACCACTCCTCCCTTTTTTATAATTTGTATAATGTCAAACATTTTTTAATTTTAAATTATCTGTAAGTAATAGCACTCCAAAGGTCATTGGTATAAGTGATGTTATCTGCCACCAAGTTGGTGCTTGATGAAGAATTACAAACGCAACAACAAGAGTTAGTAACGGTGCAATACTATTGAGTGCTAGTGCTTTTGTTACTGAAATACGATTAATAGCTTCAAGCCAAAGTATCTTATCAAGACCAAAAATAATTACCCCGCTTACTAGTAAGTAGGGTAATGAAAGTATAACTTGATGAAATGCAACATGACTACCCATTATAAATGCAATAGCAAAGATAATTGGTACAGAAAGAATACTTCGCAAAAAAAGAATAGACTCGGTACTAGCAATATTCTTTGCTTTTTGCTGAAACATATTACCAATTGGAGGAAAAAAAGTAGCTAAAAGAATTATAAAATCACCTGCTTGTATTCCATGAAAATTTGGCGCTAAAACTATGACTGCTCCCACAATCATGCAGAATACTCCTATTGAGTGTGTTCTCGATATATGATCTTTTTTTATTATGTGAAAAAATAGAAAAGAAGTAAGTATTTCAAAAAGCGCAATTATGCCTGCATTACCTGCTGTAGTTTTAGTTAATCCAATATAATATAGTGCGTAATAAAATATTCCAATAAAAACTACTACCCCAGATACATATTTCCAAAGTAAAATATTTTTAAAGTCATTCCAAGTTTTTTTATAAATTACTATCGCCAAGAAAAAAATTGAAGCAATGATAGTTGTCCATGCAAGCGAAAGTAGGCTTGGTAATCTTCCGTATGACAAAATTGTAATGACAGGAAAAAAGGACCAAATCGATGCCGCAATATACATTATTATTTCACCTTTTCTTTCTTCTTTCATAACTATAATTTTAATTCATAGTCCATTCGTCCATCATCGTTTAATTTATCTTTTTTGATAAAATTAAATGATTCGTAGAGTGAAGCTGCAATTGGATTTCTAGTTGAAAGTCTAACCAATTTAAAATGCTTTTTTGCTTCATCTAATACCATATTAACTAAAACTTTCGATAAACCAAGTCCTCTGTATTTTTTTGCAACATATATATGCCTTACTCTTCCAACACTTCCATCATTTCCTTCTAAATATGGATCAATATTTAATCCACCAATTGCAATGCATTCACTTCCAATAAATAAACCCCAAAATTTTTCACCTTGCTTGGAAAATTTATTTGTTCCATCTTTCCACTCTCTTATACCTTTTTGAACAAGCTTATATCCATCTGGCAAAGCTTCCTCATTTAAAGGTTCCAATGAAAAAATATTTTCATCATTTATTTCAAGTATTTTATAGTCCAACATATTAAATCTTAAATTCTATGACATCGCCATCTTTTACAATATATTCTTTTCCTTCAGTTCTTACTTTTCCTTTTGCGCGAGCCTCTCCATATGAACCAGCATCGAGGAGATCTATCCAAAATACAACTTCGGCACGGATAAATTTTTCTTTAAAATCTGTATGAATTGCTTGACCTGCGACTGGTGCAGTAGAGCCAATTTTTACAGTCCAGGCGCGTGTTTCGTCTTCACCAGTTGTGAAATAACTCATTAAACCGAGAAGTTTATATCCTTCAGAAATAAGAGCGTTGATGCCATCATTCTCACCGCCCATTTCACTTCTAAACATTTCTTTTTCTTCACCTTCAAAATCCTTCAATTCATCTTCAATTTTTGCATCGATAACAATCCAGCGTGAACCTGTACTTTCTATATAGTCAGTGAGCTCTTTGAAAACTTCTGGACTTGTCTCATCCAAATTTTTTGAACCAGATCTTTTATTTAATCCATATAAAAATGGTTTCATTGTAAGAAAATTTAAATGCTTCATCATTGGAATTTCTTTTTCATCAAGCACAGTTGCATATGCCATTTTTTCAGATTCGAGAGTTGCAATAACTTTTGCAAGTGCACCATCTTCAATAATTGCTTCTTTATCACCACGACGAACATCTTTTGAAATAGTGTTTTTATGTTTCAATGCCATTTCCAAATCAGACAAAATGAGTTCAAGATTTATAACAGTAATATCGCGAAGCGGATCAATGTCACCATATACGTGCATCACATCATTTGTTCCTCCGGCTTTCAACGGAAAAATTCGCACCATTTCTAATATGGCATCTGTCTCGCGAATATTTGAAAGAAATTTATTTCCAAGTCCTTCACCTTTTGCTGCTCCAGCAACTAGACCTGCAATATCCACAAATTCAATTGCGGCTGGAATTGTTTTTGCTGATTTTGAAAAAGTAGATAGTTTTCCAACCCTCTCATCAGGCACAGGAACTATACCCACCGAAGGATCGATAGTACAAAAAGGGTAATTTTCAGCGGGTACACCTTTTTTAGTAAGTGCATTAAAGAGTGTCGATTTTCCGACATTTGGTAATCCAACAATTCCTATTTTTAACATGAAGTCAATATAGCAAAATATTGATAATAAGTCATTTATCTTACTTCCCCATCAACATTTTCTTAATCAATGCTCTAGTAAGAGGTCCAAGTGCACCAGTCTGTTGAAGATGATTTGCTTTTTGGAATTTCTTTATAGCTGCCACAGTTTTTAGTCCGAGATAGTTAGTTTCCTTGCCTGGAGAACCTGAACCTGAACTAGAGATAACGAAGCCATTTGCATTTAGAAATTCTTGTAGTGCCTTTACTGTGAGATTTGAGTTTCCAAAAGAAAGTGGATTTGTCAGTGATGTGAGAGGGTTTGCATTTATTCCACTAGTTATTTGATTTTGAATATTCAACGTGGGTGGAGTAATTTTAGGTGGTGATATGAATACGAATCCTCCTCCATGAGGACATGATTGCGTTGTAAATGAAGAACCACTAGATGTTCCTGTTCCTGCTGTACTTGTAGCATAGCTTCTGAAGTAATATGTAGTGCCACAAGAAAGTCCTGTGATGTTTGATGAGAAAGAATCTGCTCCAAAGTCTGCTGTTATTGTTGTGTTTGTATCATAGAAGCCCGTTGTTCCGTAATTGAAACCGTGAACTGTAGAGTTTGCTCCGCCGGTTGAAGACACAGAACCATTTAAGGTGGCTGAGGTTTGGGTGATGTTTGTGGTGGTAGAAGTGGTGAGGGTTGGGGCGGTGGTTGAACTACCATATGCTGTGGACACATAATCACCATATAAAACATTCGCACTCACTTGATCACCCGTACCACTTGGATTTGTGTCTACTTCAAGCGGTCCACTGGCATTTCCCCACCAGTTTTCAGTAGCATCGACATCAATACCTGTATCGTTATAAGCTCCATATGCATTTCTAGAAATATTATTAAGATGAATTGCATGCCCAGTACCCCTATACACATATATTCCATAGCCAATATTTCCGTTATAAACAATATCATTTATAATTGCAGAGCCAATAGTATTTCCCGTTATAGTTACATTATCTGAATCAAAATCTCCACCACCGATTTTTACTCCTGTCCATTTATTATACGCAACTATATTATTTGTAACTTGAGTATAATCAGCACCTGCATCTATTCCTGCTGGCCCAGGACCTCCGGTATTAGAAATGAGACCGTTGTTGTATACAGTATTACCATCTATGATATTTCCGTGACCCTCAGCAATAGTACTGTTAATATGAATAGTTATTCCATTTCGATAGTTATCATGAACAATATTTGAAGAGAATGTATTATCTTTTCCACGATCCTCAAAAACTCCATTGCTATCGTTATTATAAATTATATTTTCTAAAATTGTGTTGTTATCTGGATTCCCATCACAAAAATAATAATCACACCCTCCATCTGAAATATTAATACCATCACCATCTGTGTCGTGAATATAATTTCCTGACACAGTATTATGCTTTGAACTTGCTATAAATATTCCATCACCACTATTGTGCATATTGTTATTCGTAACTATATTTGACCCAGAATCTCCTCGAAGTACTATACTACGTCCTCCACCTACGATTTCATTATCGGTAATTGTTACATTACTTATAGAGGTGTGTGGACCATCATCACCAGAAGAATTACTTGCAACTCGGACCGCGGGACCACTCGTACAAATCTCATCGCCGTTTTGCTGTTTGATTATCATTCCAGATAATGTCGTATCGCTCGCTTGAACACTAAATACATAACCACAACTATTGTTAATAATTATTGCTGGATTTTCATTGTCTTTTCCTGGACCATTAATAATCACCGGAATATTGATGGCTATTATACCACCCGAAGTATACGTTCCTCCTGCCACAGTGATAGTACCTGCTGACGTAATATTTATAAGCGCACTAGAAATATCTGCATATGCGTCCACTCCCCATATGTGACCATCGTTTTCACCTTCTGACGTGTAGGTACTATCAACATAAAAATGGCTAGTTAAAACTTCGGAAGAAAGATACGGATTATATATTATATTTGTACTTACTTGATCACCCGTACCGCCTGAGTTTGTATCTACTTCAAGTGGTCCACTAGCATTTCCCCACCAGTTTGATGCAGCATCTACTTCAAAACCACTATTATTCAAAACACCATAGTCGATATTCCCGGAAATAATATTGTTATGAATTTGATGGCCACTTCCAGAAAGAACATATATTCCTCTCTCTGTATTTCCTTCATAGGATGTTTCTCCAATTGTTGCTGTGCCGATCGTATTACCACTAACTATCACATAATCAGTAGAACCATCACCACCAACTTGAATTCCATTTCTTCTATTGTGAGTAACAATGTTATTTAAAACTTGAGTATAACTTGTCATTACCTCAATACCAGATGGGCCATATGGACCAGAATCAGCATATAAACCATTGTCGTAAATAGTATTACCTCTAATTATATTTTCATGTCCCGGACTTTGACTATTACTTTTTATAGCAATTCCATGTTTGTAGTTTGCATAAATTGTATTGCCACTAAAAATATTATCTGAATCATTAGCTTCAATCAGAATACCGTCAAATCCATTATCATGAATTATATTGCTCGAAACCGTATTGTCACTTGAATTTCCATCAAAACCATCTCCCCACCAAAAATGAACACCTGATTCACTGTTATTATATATAGTGTTGCCTGTAATTGTATTGTGCTTTGAACTTGTGAGCGAAACTCCGTCAGTATTGTCATGAACTATATTGTTTGAAATTGTTGAAGTATCAGAATTTCCGCGAAGTTGGATTCCTCTTTTCCCACCAGAAATATCATTCGCAGTAATTGTTGTATGTGTCGCATTGCCACCATCTCCAGCAACACGAATAACTGGTTTTCCCATACAATATGTCTCATTATCGCCAGTAGTTTCCCTTATAAACAATCCAGAAATTGTCGAATAGCTAGCTTCAATGGAAAAAACATAATTACAATTATCATTATTTATAACAATTGCGGGAGTACCACTTTCTATTCCAGGACCTATGATATTTATTGCCCTACTAATAGTTAGGGTATTTGAATCTACATATGTACCACCCGCTACGTGTACAGTTCCTCCAGTACCTACACCTGCAATTCCACTCGCTACGTTATCAAAAGCATCTACACCCCAAGTGTGACCATCATTTGCCCCTTCTGAAGTATATGTGCTATCAACGTAAACGTCAGTCAAAGTACTTTGATATGCATACACGACAGAAAGACTCGCATAGCCTCCATTTTCATAATATTCAACAACAATAGTATGATTTCCAGAACTTAAATCATCCGTATTTACAGTTGTCGAATATGTATCTTGCCATCCATTTACAATGCGAACACCATCAACATAAACTCTTATACCATCGTCTGAACTTACAGCAAACGCAAGTTGTCCTGCGAGTGCCATGTTTACAGTCTTTGTAAATCGTCCAACAAAACCATCCTGATTTATCGCTTGAGTTGGAGATCCAGTACCCCAATTTATGCTCAAATCAGTTCCATTAACATTTTCTATAAATACAGGGTTTCCCTGTGAAAAATCAAAACTAGGTGATGAGCCATATCCAGTATTCCAATATTCAGCGTACCAAGTATTTGAAACAAGAGTACTGTTGCTTATGGTTTTATCAGAACTTCCCAACGCACTTGTCATATACGGCGAAGGATTTAAAGTGTCATTTTCCGAAACATTTACACCTGATCCAAACGTAATAGTAAGTACAGTATCACCTACACTCCACACAACCATTGAGTCATTTGTAACACCAAAAGTATGCCCATTTGAAAGACCTAATCTTGAATCAACATTCAAACCTCCGATCGTGCTTGTATCCATTGCTTTACTGAAAGTCACAGTCAATGTATCAGTATTTGAAAAAGTTCCAGAATTGTCAACATCTTTCCAAACCGCAGAGTTCATTACCGGAGAACTTCCGCCCCAAGTTACAGGAACACTACTAGCTCCAGTAAAATGATCACCACCCACATTTGTTACAGTAGAAGAAATATCTAATGTACCACTATCAGTATCGGTCATTGGATCACCATCAAATGTGAATACAATATGGTCCGAGCCATCTGAATTATCTGCTTGACCGGTGATTGTTCTTCCAGAAAGAACTCCACCGAAGTTTGTGTAATTGCCTGATGAATTGTTTGATACTCCAACTGAATATGTGACAGTTACTTCATTTGCACCTGTGATTTTTGCAGAAACAAGTAATGGTGGACTTCCAAGAACAAAAGATGGAACATTTAATGTCGAAGATGCATTTGTACTTGAATCCGTCACAACAATAGTACAATTGTTGTGAGTACCACCAGCAAGTGTGTCAAAAGTTATTGTATTTGTTCCAACAGTTGCTGTACCTGTTGCTGAAGTACAATCTCCACCATATGTAATATTTCCAGCCTCAGTGGATGTAAAAACATAATCTGGTGTGTAATCACTAGTTGTTGGAGCAGAGGTCTGCACTAGATACGGAGATGCGCTATCGGTAATACTTCCATCAACAACCGTAAACAATCCATTTTGAGTAGTAGAATTTCGAATAGTACCAGCTGCAATTGTTATGCTTCCCCCCAATTTACCTGACGTCACATCTGAAACATTGAAAGTTGCAGTTAGATGTTTTATAACTCCATTTTCAACGATAGTCGCACTAGTTGGATGAAGTGTGCCATTATAAGTAATATTATTTAAATCAGTACTGTCTGCAGACATTATTTGAGTGCCAGTATATCCGTGTGAAAAACTATTGAAGTTACTTCCCGTAATATAAAAATCAACTGTTGTAGCTGTTGTATTTTGTAATACCGTCGATGTTAGTGCGGGTGCTGCTGCAAATGCACTATGAGTATTTAGAAACAAACCAAATAAAAAAACAATTGCAAATAAATATATTCTCGGGGCTTCTTTTTTCATAAATAATAAATTAAATAAATAATATAGCAAAATATATTATATCAAGATTAATTATTATTATGCTGTGGATAAACTTATTTTTATATTCCCACTACGCCAAAGATTTTTCCTATGCCAAATGTAATAAGCATTGCAAGCATTCCACCAACTACAATTCGGAGTGTAGCAGTCCTTTTACTTGCACCACCATAGTGAGCACTGATTGTGCCAGTGGCAATAAGTGCAAATAAGACGCTGACAAATGTAAGTGGTATGCGAATATCTTTTGGTAGTATTAATATAATTATAAGTGGAATAATTGCTCCTGCTACAAAAGAAAGTGCTGAGGCATACGCTGCATGAGCAGGATTTGTAAGATTGTCTGGGTTTAATCCAAGCTCCATATCAAGGTGTGTAGCAAATGAATCTTTTGCAGTTAATTCCAATGCTGCTGTTCTTGCGGTATTTTCTGATAAACCTTTTTTTTCAAAAAGTAAAACAAGTTCTTCTAATTCATTTTCAGGATTTGCAAAATGTTCAACTCTCTCTTTTTCAATTAATGCTTTTTCAGCATCTCGCTGACTACTCACTGAAACATATTCACCGAGTGCCATTGAAAGTGAACCAGCCACAAGACCTGCAACTCCTGCGGTAAAAATAAAACTAGTAGAGTTGGATGCCCCAGCAACACCCACAACAATAGAAGCGACAGACACAATACCGTCATTTGCACCCAAAACGGCAGCTCGTAGCCAATTTAATTTTTTATCATTATTTATTTTATGAGGCTCCTGATGAATTTTTATTTTATCATTCATTCCACAATTATATCACAATTATGCAAAACCCGGGAAGTAGTCAGTCTTAATATGCGAATTTCTTATGCCTAGATTTTTCAAAACTTCTTCAGTAGATGAAACCATTGTTCTTGGACCAGAGATATAAAACATTCTGGTTTCATAATCTGGAATTTCTTGTATTATCATTTTTTCATTCACATAACCCACATAACCTGGCCATTTTTCAGGAATTTTTTTTGTATCACTTATTGTGTAAATCATTTTTATATTTAATGGTGATTGTGACGCAGAATCAAAAAAATCTTTGTACGCTATATCTTCGACTGTTTTATTTGCATAAATCATATTCACGTCTCTCTTTTCTTTCATATCAACCAAGTATTGGACCATCGATCTAAATGGCGTGACCCCAATACCTCCTGCAATAAATGTCATTTTTCTATTTTTATTTTTTGGCATAACAAAATCGCCAGCAAGTTGAGATGCTATAAGAGTGTCTCCTTTTTTCATTCCAGCTAAAGCTTTTTTATATGTACTTGAATTTGGATAAAATTTCACACCCAAACGTAGCTCCTTTTCTGTTGGCGAAGACGATATCGTAAAATATCTTCGGTTGCCACGACTATCTGTTTTATCGTGCCCCAAAGTCCACTCTAAATATTGCCCTGGTTTGAATTTCATTTGTCTGTTTGGTAAAAAAACAAATTCAGCTGTATCGGGAGTAATCTGAATAGCTTTTTTTAATTTTAAAGTTAAACGACTTTTTGGACTAATTAAATATGAAAAAATATTTCCAATTAAAAGTGCAAGTTCTGGAGTAAGGTAAAATGATCCAAAATGTACTTGTGGTGCAAAAAGTAAACCAACTAAAATTCCGTACATTACTCTCAAAGCTCTCGACGGTGGTGTCGTGAGTGGTTCTGTAATCATCACAAAAGTAAAGAATAAAAGTGGAGAATATAACAATGCTCGAGATATCGTACTTAAAATATCACCACCGTTAAAAATACTGAAAGCTAAAATACTTGCGAAGGCAGAAAAAAAGAAAGCGTACGCAAGATCCTGTCTAACAATTTTTCTAATTATCATAAATCCACCGATCAATACAAAAGGAACCATACACAATGTACCAACCCACCAGCTTGCAGTTCCGTTTATAGCTATAGTTGTGATTGCTACTGCCAATGCTGCAGGATTAAAAACATGTTTATGTTTAATTGCAAAAATATATTTTGATGCCATTGCCAAAATTGACACCCAACCAAGAAAAATAAATTCTGAAGTTGTAGTCGCAGGTGTAATAATAAGTGCCAAAATAAATGCTGTGATATATATTGATTCTGTATTTGCTGGAACTTCAAACACGTAAGCAAACAATGCATTTGCTCCCCAAGATATAATTAAAATTGCTAGCATTGAAAATAAAAGCAAAAGTGGCGCATATGGCAAAATTCCAACGCAACTAAAAATGAGTGCAACGACCCAAAGTAAAATTAAATAATATAATACAACTTTATACATTGTAATTTTATTTAAAAAATTATCTATTTTATTTAAAATGAATTTCATATATTATGCTTTAGCCTGAGAAAGAGCATCTGCAAGTGATTGCTTAAATGCTGCACTTGTATCAGAAGCACCTGAAACTCGATTTACATTTGCACTTTGTGCAGAAATTGCTTCAGCAATTAAATTTGGAATTGCATAAGAGTTTATACGTATCGAAGTATTACGATCTTGTGGATAATCTAAAAATTTAACATCTGAAATTTTTCCTCCACTTACGGTTACTTCAACTTGTACATTTCCATAATATGCATCTGCGACAGACCCTGTATATGTACCGTCGACATACTGACCAGTTTTTTTAGGCACTACAATTGGAGTTGGATTTACAGTAGGTGTATTATTTACGGGTGTACTTTTAGGAACTTTTTTTGTAACAACAGCAACTTGAGTGTTATTTGAGTTGGATGAATTTTGACCAAGTGAAGCCACAAATGAGGCACCCGAAGCACCACCGCCGTTAGTTATAACGTATATTCCAAACGAGAGCATTATTATTACTGAAAGTATAAATTTTTTCATTACCTTTATACATACGTTTAAATTTTACTTTTGGTGCAAATACGCTACAAGCAAAGGCCTTTATGCATTTTTAACAGTAATTATAACCCTTATGCTAATATACAATTATGAATGAAAATAAAATATCATCCGCAAAACTATTTATAAAATGCCTTGAAACAGAAGGTATAAAATATATTTTTGGAGTGCCGGGTGAGGAAAATTTGGCTTTACTTGATGCGATTCGTGAATCCTCTATTCAATTTATTGTTACAAGACACGAGCAAGCAGCTGTTTTTATGGCTTCAACAATCGGGCGTTTGACTGGAAAAACTGGTGTAGCACTTTCAACGCTTGGACCCGGAGCTACAAATCTAGTAACTGGTGTAGCGTACGCACAACTTGGTGGAATGCCATTGCTTGTTATCACAGGCCAAAAACCAATCAAAAAAAGTAAACAAGGTCAATTTCAAATAATTGACGTTGTTCGTATGATGGAACCAATTACAAAAATGACGACAACAATCATAAGTGGTGACAAAATTCCTTCTATAATAAGAGAGGCAATAAGACTTGCTGAAGGTGAACGCCCTGGTGCTGTGCACATAGAATTACCCGAAGATATTGCCGAAGAAGAAACCGAAATGGAGCCAATAATTCCAAAAAAACTTCGTCGTCCTGCGCCAGACAATAAAGCAATAGATGAAGCAGTAAAAATAATTGAAAACGCAAAGCACCCAATAGTGCTCGCAGCTGCTGGAGCAAATAGAAAACTTATTCGTAAACAATTGCAAAACTTTATAGATAAAACAAAAATTCCATTTATTACAACTCAAATGGGAAAAGGAGTTTTAGATGAATCGAGTGAAAATTATCTCGGTACTACTGCGCTTTCATCTGGCGATTATGCACATTGCGCTTTAAATTTTGCTGACGTAATAATTGTAATTGGACACGATATTACAGAAAAACCTCCGATTATAATGACACCAGATAAACACATTATTATTCATATAAATTTTTATGAAGCTGTAGTAGATACTATATATATTCCCTCCTTGGAAGTTGTAGGTGATATTTCAAATGCACTTTGGTCAATAACAGAAAAAATTAAAATAAATGAAAATTGGAATTTTGCGTATTTTGAAAAATTAAAAAAATATACAAATGAACATATTAATTCAAAAATTGATTCAAATAATTTTCCTTTAATTCCTCAAAGAATAATTTCAGATTTAAGAAATGCATTACCGCGCGACGGAATATTGGCACTCGATAACGGAATGTATAAAATTTGGGTAGCAAGAAATTTTAAAGCATATGAACAAAATACAGTATTGCTCGACAATGCTCTCGCTACGATGGGGGGTGGACTTCCGTCAGGTATTGCTGCAAAATTATTAAACAAAGATAAAAAAGTAATTGTGCTTGCTGGTGATGGTGGTTTTATGATGAATGTCGCTGATCTTGAAACAGTAGTTAGACTCCAGCTTGATCTTGTAATTGTAATTGTAAATGATAATGGATACGGCATGATAAAATGGAAACAGGAGGATATGAATTTTCCAAATTTTGGTTTAAGTTTTAATAATCCAGATTTTGTGAAATTGGCAGAAAGTTTTGGAGCAAAAGGAATTAAAATTAACAATGCAAATGAGCTTAAACCTGCAATCGAAAAAGCATTAGATAATGGTGGAGTTTATGTTATCGAATGTCCAGTTGATTATTCGGAGAATAAAACTGTATTAGGTAAAGAATTACAAGATAAAATTTGTAAATTATAAATATAAAATAAATTATGGCTATACAATCAAAAAACCCAGCAACACTAGAAATCATTCAAACTTATGAAGAAATTTCTGATAATGAACTTGAAATAAAACTTAAAAAAGCTCAAGAAGCATATTTGAAATGGAAAAATACTAGCTTTGAAGAACGTGCAAAATTATTTTTAAAATTAGCTGATTATTTGAAAACTAATAAAAGTGAAATGGCAAAGTTGGCAACAATGGAAATGGGTAAAACTCTTTCGGCTGGTGAAAGTGAAATTGAAAAATCCGCACTCACTTGTGAATACTATGCTGAAAATTCAGTGAATTTTTTAAATTCTGAAAAAGTGACAACAAATGCAAGTGAGAGCTATATTCGCTATGACTCATTTGGAGTTCTACTTGCTGTGATGCCTTGGAATTTCCCATTTTGGCAAGTATATCGTTTTGCGGCACCAGCGCTTATGGCTGGCAATACTGCAATACTTAAACATGCTTCAAATGTTCCAGCCTGCGCCGAAATGATTGAAAAGAGTTTTACTGATTGTGGTTTTCCTGAAGGAGTTTTTCAAAATATTTTTCTCGGCTCAACTCGCGTAGAAAAAGTAATTCGTGACCCAAGAATTGTAGCAGTAGCTCTTACTGGAAGTGAAAAAGCTGGAGCAAGTGTGGCAAGTATTGCAGGAAGTGAAATTAAAAAATGCGTTCTCGAGCTTGGTGGTAGTGACCCATTTATAGTATTTGCTGATGCAGATATTGATTTATCTGCTGAAATTGCTCTTGCTTCACGAATGTCAGCAAACGCAGGACAGGCTTGCAATGGAGCAAAAAGATTCATAGTCCACAACGATGTTTTTGAAAGTTTTTCAAAAAAACTTATTGAACTTTTTTCTAAAATTATTGTTGGTGACCCATCTAAAATAAATACAACAATGGGCCCTCTTGCCACAGAACAAATAATGCTTGATGTAAAAAAGCAAACAGAAAAATCAATCGATATGGGTGCTAAAATTTTATACAAAGGAAACATTCCAGAAATGAAAGGTCATTTTTATCCTCCAATAATTTTATCTAATGTTAAAAAAGGAATGCCTGTATACGACGAAGAAGTTTTTGGTCCAGTTGTACCAATTATTACTTTTTCAAATGACGAAGAAGCATTGGAAATTGCAAATGATACAATTTATGGACTTGGTGCCACGATAATGACAAGTGATATAGACAAAGCAAAAGTATTCGCAAAAAAAATCAATGCAGGAAATATTTTTATAAATGCGCAAGTAAAATCTGATCCACGAGTACCATTTGGTGGAATAAAACGCTCTGGCTACGGACGAGAGCTTGGGAATTATGGAATTAAAGAGTTCGTAAATATTAAAACTGTTTGGGTAAAATAATTTAACGAAGCTTTTTCAATTCATCTTGATATTTCATCATCACTTTCATTGATGCAGCTTGCTGATCCATACCACCTTTTACGTGCTCTTCAATTTCTTTTGCAATAGTTTTAAATAATTCTGGATTTTTTTCCATCATAGCAATAACCATATCTACCTGCTCTTCAGGTACTCCTTGTGACTTCAACATTTTTCTTAAGAAAAAATTCTTTATAGACATAAAATTTAATATTATTCTTTAATAACTGCGTCTTCTGATTCAGCTTTTTCGTAAGCTTCTGCGTGTACGCCATCGGTACAATTGCATTCTATTAATGGATGTTCATGCTTTACGCAGCCTGGCGCTTGGCAAACCCCCGGCTTCTCAGAAACCCCTTCACAACCCCCTGTGCAAACATAATGTTTTGTATTCATAGCCATATTATAGATGAAAAATTAATAAAGTAAAACTATTCCTCTGAAACTTTACGATATTTGAAACCTTCGAGGAAAAGGGAGATGAAATTTTTAAAAGAAAGAACTTGAGAAAAATATATGAAGTCGATAGCGTGACGAATCATATATGCTGGGTAGCCATATATTGTAAATTTACCCATTTTAAATGCCCCCCAACTATCTCCGACAGGAATCGAGAAAGCAACAGGTTTTTCCTTGTATTTCTCAATTTTTTTATTCTTTGCTTTACCAACAACTGTTTTAGCAACATATTTTCCATCATAAATTGCAGTCTGTGCAAGACCAGAATATTTTGTACCAGCAGCATCCCCTATTATATAAACATCTGAAAGACCTACTGCTTCCATGTATTCATTTACTGCAATACGTTTACGGTCAGTAAAAGTAAAACCTTTTGTATTTGTACAAACACTATTTAATTGAGTACCTGCTGTCCAAATTAAAGTTTTTGTTTCAAGCGTCATATCTTTCAGAAATACTTCTTCAATATCATTTTTTACTAATTGGCGATTTAAAAAAATATTTACTCCGAGAGTTCGAAGTCGAGCCATAACTCTATCTGAAACATCTTCACTCATCATAGAAAGGAGTCTATTGTTGGCTTCTATAAGATCCACGGTCACCAACGATGGGTCAGTCTGATGAATTTTTGCAAGCGATCGCATGTGTGCAACCATATCTCCAGCGACCTCTACGCCAGTAGGACCTCCGCCCACAACTACAATATGGTAATGAGAAACTAATTCATTTTTATCTTGATGTGAATGAGAAGCAAAAAGATGAGCAAGATGATTTTTTAATTTTATGGCTTCACTTGCAGAACGAAAACCAAGTGCCATTGTTTTTAAACTCTCTATACCAAAGTAAGCTGTTTCGCTACCCATTGCAACTATCAAAGTATCGTAAAAATATTTACTTCCACTTTTTCCTATTGCGTGTTTTTCAACCACATCTATTTCAATAATTTCGTCTATGTCAACGGCGACTCTTTCTGGTAACATTTCATAAAGTGGTACGCAAACCTCAATCGGGCTTGAGCTCGTAATCATACGGTATAAGGCAGGATAATATTCCAAATAATTTTTCATTGAAACCATTTGTATAGACGAATTTTCTGGCATATCCTTTGCAAGCTTTCTGGCAGTAGCCACACCACCAAAACCCCCTCCCAAAATAAGGATGCGGTTCATTTTTCTAGGTATATTGTTTCCCATACTTATATTGTAGCAAAAATATGGCAAAAATAAAGGCATAATGATATAATGTTGCTTTGTAAGGTTTTCTGTGTTGATTCGTCTAAATATATGGAAAATGATCCTAGTCAAATTAAAAATAAATTCCTAGAAAGCTATGATGCTCATAGTGACGCAATTTTTCGATACTGTTTTTTTCAAACATCAAATAGAGAAGTAGCGCTTGACCTATCCCAAGATACTTTTATTAAAGTCTGGGAATACCTAGCGGGAGGCAAACAAGTCGACAATATACGAGCATTTCTTTACACTGTTGCAAGAAATTTAATTATTGATTACAGAAGAAAGAAAAAAAGTGTTTCTCTTGATAAAATGATGGATGAAGGATTTGACGTAAGTCACAGCGAACAAGAACATTTAGAAAATAGGATCGATGGATCAAATTTAGTCGAAAGACTTGAGGATTTAGAAGAAAAATATCGTGATGTCCTGACCATGCGATATATAGATGATTTATCAATTAAAGAAATTGCTGAAATTACCGGTGAATCAGAAAATAATATTTCAGTAAGAATTCACAGAGGATTAGAAAAAGCAAAAAATATCTTTGGAGAACAGGAAGTTTAATTTATATATGAAAACATCACAAGAAAAAATTAAAGAAATGAAAGAAGTAAAAATGACACCTTTTGAGAAGGCTTCTATTCGCTTACGTGTGGCTGAACATATGGAAAGTACTCCTCTTATAAATCAAAGTAAAAACACAAAGACTCCAACAAAATCTCCATATGTAGTAAAAAGCCACTTTAATATTTTTCCACTTCTAATAAAGGGACTAGCTTTTGTTTTAATTGCAGTAGTGATTGGTGGAGGTACAGCTACTTTTGCATCACAACAAGCTCTCCCTGGAGATGCCCTCTACCCTCTAAAAATAAATGTTACAGAAAAAATTGTTGGCGCTCTTACCGCAAATACACCGGAGAAAAAAATTATTTATCAAAAAACTCTTGTCGAACGCAGAATGAGTGAAATGGAAAGTCTAGCAAGTGCTGGTAAACTTTCAGATACAAATAGCCTAGAAGCCGAGCTTGCTTTAAGTAAGCAAGTCAATGAATTAAATACTACAATAGCAAATAACCGCAATCAAGTTCCCGTAGCAACCATAGCTCAAGTTGAAAGTGATTTAATTCCAAAATTTGAAAATAATAAAACAATGCTGGCAGGCAATATTGCAATGCATATAGAAAACAAAGGTGGTGACCACCTTCTTGCAAGAATTGACACAGAAAAAATGAATATTGCACAAGATTTAAATATTGGAAATAACCAAGTAGCTACACTAAGTGCACCAAGTGAAGATAACACAGTTAGCTCACCAGTAACAGAAAATCCAAATCAAAATACAAATCCTGTAACAATAAGAAAAAGTGCAAATCCTAAAACAAATAAAGATACTGGAAATCTTGGTATTAGAAATCGTGGGGGTGACGATAGTGGAAGTGAAGATGGAAATGAAGGAAGTGAAAGTGGTGGAGAGGATGATGGTGGGGGCAATAGTGCTCTTCCTGCAACTGATAGTGGAGTTCTTTCAGGAACTGTTACAATTGGGCCAATTTGCCCAGTAGATGTACTCGGCGGTGTGCCATGTAAAACTAACCCTGCGGTTTACACTTCAAGAGGTATTACGATTACAGACATGAATACAAACATAATTGCAAAAAAAGTTAACTTTGATGTAAATGGAAAATTTAATGTAATTCTTCCAGTAGGAAATTATAAAATAGAAGAAACACCAAGTGGAATGGATCGAGTAAGTGATTTCCCTAAGATTGTAACTATTACTGCAAATTCAAATACAATATTAAATTTTAGTATTGATACTGGAATTCGATAATTACTCTGTAATTTCAAAATCAGTAGAATTTATATTATCTTTTTTTACGTTTTTTGATTTTCTAATTTTAAAAACACTAAAGCTTGAAACTCCTACCAAGCTTCCTAGTGCTAATACCCATATTCCTAAATAATTTCTTTGATTATTTTTTTCTGATAATGGCAACGCAGCATCTACCGACGCAAATAAATTGTCACCCGATTGTACAGAATCTTGATTGTTAATTTCCTGTGTACTTTGAGTAACAACAGGTTGAATATAATCATCTTTTATGATATTTGAAGTTACGGGAGTAGTAATTGGAATTTGTTCAACTGCATTTACCACACCTACGTTTTTAATTTCTGGGTATGTAGAAATTAATTCATTACTAGGACTATAAAGGCTGAGATTTACTTCATCATCTTTTGTAAATTGAGTAATTTTTGGACTCAAAATTATTTTCTTTCCAGAGATTACAAAAGTACTTTTTGGTAATGTATATTTCTTATTTGTTGTAGTATATAAATTCCAATTTGATAAATCAATTTCAAAGGATGATTTATTACTTATTTCAATTCCGCCATCAGGCATAATTGAAGATATTTGAGTTTCAACTGGTGTAACACTTACAATCAATCTGTCGCTTGCTTCAGGAATATCTGTATAAGAATTTGCATAATAATCTAGAACAACGACATAATCACCCGGGTATTGATAATAGTAATAAAAATCATTTGGTTTCGTATCTTCCCTATTCATACCGTCACCAAAACTCCAAGCAAATTTTCCATAATATAGATTTTCACCACTGAGACCAATAACTTGTGGTTTAAAGTGAACCGCAAGTCCAGCAACAATGTTTTTCTTTCCAATAATATGAGCTGTAATTTTGGGCGGAGGTGGCGGAGTTGTATCTTTTTTTATTGTATCTGTTGTTGAAATAATATTTTGTGATGAACCTCCGCCTCCTCCACCACCTCCTCCAGAATTTTGATTGACTGAAGCAATTGTTGCAGATCCTGGAGTTGGTACTGCTGCGACCCAAGTATCATCATCTTTTTTCTGTAAACTATTTCCATCATCTGTTGCGCCAATGGTTGGATCATACGTAATCTGATCTGAAACATTGCCATCTCCATCAAGAACAATAATATTTTTACCTACACTATTTGTTAATTCACTCCAACTACTATCAAATATCTGGCCAGTAAAATTTGAATAGTCTGTTTTAAAAGTATCAACTTTTTGCACAATGACTGCATAGCTAAGTGGCGCCAAACTTGAAGAATCTTGCGCTACTAACGCGTGATGCGAACCAGATGCTCCGTCTGTTTGAATATGATACGTTGATAAATCCACAGCACTAGCACCATTGTTATATACCTCAATCCACTCATGATCCGCGTCGGTAGTACTCGGTGCATACATTATTTCTGTAATAACAACATTTGCGTGCACAAAAACTGGTATTGCATAGAATGCAAACACCATAACAATAAATGAAATATACCTTTTATAATTCATAGTATTAAATTAAGCTAATAATTTATTCCAAAACTTTTCTCAAAACATCTTCGGGTATTTCTTTTTTCTTTTTAGGTTTTTCCTCTTTTTTCTCTTCCTCAATTTTTTCTTCTACTTTTTCTTTTATTATATTTTCTTGTTTTTTTTCTGTAGCTTTTGCAATAGCTTCACGAAGACCAGAAAGATGTTCGGGAGTTGCATCTTTTTTGGAAGGTAATGGTTGAGGTACTTTTACTGGTTCTGGTTTCTTTAAATCAGAAAGTGGCATAGCTTTTACCTCAGGTGCTTTTGCAATTACTGGCTCAGGTTTTACATCAAGAACGCTCGATACCGCTTGTGCTAATATAGACTTTAAATCTTCATTATCGGCCTTTTGGTTAATAACTGGTATTTTTGGTACAACGACTGGTGGCTTTGGGGCAATTACCATTTGGGGTTTTGGTATGCCAAATACTTTTACTGGCTGAACTATTTTAGGAATTTCAGGCTTAACTACTGGTGCCCTTACAACTGGTGGTTGAGTTGGAATATTATTTTTTGGAATTACAGGCACAACTTTTGGTGGAACAATAGTTTGTGGTCGTGAAGTGTGTGGTGCAACATGATTGTTCTGTATATTTTTGCTATTTTTTGGTTCTGTAAATTCAATTCCTAAAATTGAAAGTGCTTCTACTGAACGCTGTTCTGGTTGTCTTTTTGGTGAGAAACCTTTTGCTGGTTGCAATTCCCCACTTTTAATTTTTGCTAAACAATCACGACAATACACAGGTCGCCCAGGTGCTGGCTCGAAAGGAACCTTTATACTTTTTTTACAAGAAGAACATTCGGCTGGAAATTTTCCTTCATCGTTTTGAGAATATTCCATACTCATTCCGCTCCATTTATTTATTTCCTCTTCAACAATTTGCCTTGGGCGAGTGTAAAGTTCACGAGAAGAAGCAATAATTTTCAAAGCAACCTCTTTTCCTCCTTCTGGCTTTAGTGGTGGCAAAGTCTTTGCAGAAAAAGGTCGACTTGTAACACCATCTACCATCAATTTCAAATAAATATGATAGTTTGGTAAATTCACGATATCTTGTGGTGTAAATTCAGGTTCAAATTCTTTTTCCAAAAATTCTGCATCATCTCCACCTACTCGAAAAACAATCATAGTTCCTACGTTTCCAAAAACCGCATCACGAATATTGCTTCCTGATTCTGTCACGAGCTGAGCCGTGTACTGGTGAGCTAATGTTAAGTTCAAGCGATATTTTCGAGCCTCAGACAAAATACCCGCAAAAGCATCTGTAGCGAAGTTTTGGAATTCGTCGACATATAGATAAAAATCTTTACGTTCATCTTCTGGTATACGAACGCGCTCCATTGCTGCAAGCTGGATTTTTGTAATAAGCATTCCTCCCAAAAGTGCAGAGTTATCTTCACCAATACGTCCTTTTGAAACGTTCACGAGAAATATTTTTCCACTATTCATTACATCGAAAATATCAATCGTACTTGTTCCTTGCCCGACGACATTACGAATAATTGATGTTGAAAGAAATTGTCCAACTTTGTTTTGAATCGGAGCAATGGCTTCATTTCTAAACTGGTCACGCCACTGTTCGTATTCATGGACCCAAAAAGCTTTAACCACAGGGTCCTTCAAATTGTTGATAATAATCTGGCGATATTCTTTATCGACGAGTAGTCTTGGAATTCCTAAAAGAGTCGTTCCTGGAGTATCAAGAAGCGCCAAGATGGCATTGTTTAATATGTATTCCATTCTGGCACTCCACGCATTTGCCCAAATCTTTGTAAAAATTCCCATAAGTCCCGATGCGACCAAGTGCTTGTATTTTGGATCATCGAGCTGGAGTACATTGAAACCAATATGGTAGTCAGTATCGGCAGGGTTGAAATAAATGACATCTTTCATTCGGCTCTCAGGAATTGATTCAAGAATTTCTTCCACGAGTTCTCCGTGAGGGTCGACAACGCAAACACCTTCGCCATTACGAATATTTTGAACAATCATATTTGAAAGCAATACAGATTTACCTGTACCAGACTTTCCAAGCACGTACATATGCTGACGTCGGTCTTTTCTTTTTATGCCAAAAAGTTGTTCAGAGTTGCGAAAATTTGTCTTGGCAAAATAAGTGATGTCTTTATTGTGAGGTAATATTACTTCTTCCATTTAGAACAATTATACAACAAGAGTCCTTAAAATAAAAATGTTATATGACCTCTTTCTGATAACCAAACATTTCGAGAGTAATATCATAATATGTTTTTACTAAATTAGGGGTTCAGCATTGTCGTCTTTGGATGGAGCAGAAGGTGTAGAATAATTATTCGATGAATCAGTTGCTTCATTTTTTCCTTTTTTTGTAATAGCGGCTTTTTCTTGAGCGCTACGAATAATTTGTGACTCTTCTTCTTCAATGAGTTTTTGTGCCATCTCCATTGGTATTGCATATTTGCGTCGTGAAGCTTCGTAAATTTCTTTGTGAAATGAACGGTGAGTTGGTGGAAGAACTTTCAAAGTTTCAGCAGAAAATGGATCATAACTTTCTCCATCAATTGTCATTTTGACAAAAAATTCTCCAACTCCTAAGTTGATCATATCTTTCACATCAAAAATAGGAGCAAGCTCTGGCTTTAATTTCACAGCATCCTCACCTCCAACACGAAAGACTATAATGGAACCCACGTTACCGAGCACAGCTGCCTCAACCTTTGGTAAAATCTGACCCACATACTGGTGAGCAACAGTGAGGTTTATACCATATTTACGAGCTTCAGAAAGAATATTTTCAAAAGTATCAGTCACAACGTTTTGAAACTCGTCCACGTACAAATAATAATCCTTGCGATCTTTTGGATCCATTTTTGCGCGCGCCATTCCGGCTTGTTTAATTTTCGTCAAAAACATTGAACCAAAGAAACTTGAATTCTCTTCTCCAATTCTACCTTTTGAAAGATTGATGAGAAGAATTTTTTGTTCATTCATCAATTGCTCAATATCAATTTTATTTTCTTTTTGTCCAAAAATATTTCGAAGCATCGGGTCAGAAAGAAACTGACCGAGCTTGTTCACGAGCGGGATGATAGCATCTGTATCAAATTTCTCTGACCAATCGGCGAATTCTATTGCCCAAAAACGTTTGACCATGTCGTCTTCAATATATTCCACGACTTTCTGACGATAATTTCTATCTGTAAGCATTGAAATCATTCCACGCATTGTTGCGTGCGGATAATCCAAAAGTGCAAGTACAGTAAAACGAAAAACGTGTTCCAAGCGAGGTGTCCAATTTGCACCAAATTGTTTTTTCAAAACCTCAATCAAACCCTGAGTGAGTTGGTGTTTGAATGTTGGGTCCACATTTGCCAATGGATTGAATGATGAAGGAAATTCATAATCTGACGGATCAATAATACATACGTCTTCTATTCTATTTTCAGGTACGAAATTTAAAATGTCCTCAATAAATTCACCGTGGGGGTCAATCACACAAATACCTTGCCCATATGCAATATCTTGGCGTACCATAAGTTCCTGAAGTTTCGATTTTCCTACTCCAGATTTTCCAATAATGTAAAGGTGGCGACGGCGGTCTTCACGCTTAATACCAAAAATAAATTTTTTCTCTTCTAAAGCTGCGACGTAATTTGTGCGCCCAATAAAAGAAACCTCGGCCGGATCCAACTGTCCAAAAATTGGAAGCTCGGGTGGTGGCGGAGCGTATTTAATTATTTGAATTTTATTTGGTTTTCCTAAAGCCATATGCTTATTATATCAAACTTTCAAGTGTTTTAGTGATTTCTTTTAATTGTTCACTGCTATTTGCTTCGTACATTACTCTAACTATAGATTCAGTATTTGATGCACGGACCTGCACCCAAGAGCCGTCGTTATTGTCGAAACGTAAACCATCTAAATTATTTATTGAGGCGTCGGGCCATGTATTTTTAAATTTCTCAAAAAGTAAATTTATATCTCCTGAAACTGGTATTTTCGTTGCTCCCATAAAAAGTGGTGGCAAACTTTTAACAATTTCTGATAGTTTTTTATTTTCTTTTGCCATCAACTCTAAAACTAGTGCTATACCCACAAGACTGTCACGAGCATACTGGACGCGTGGATAAATAATTCCACTACTGCTTCCCTCTCCACCAACGACAGCCTTTCTTGCAATCATTTCTGCGACAACATTTGGTTCTCCAACTTTTGAATAAAAAGTTTTACCACCAAATTTATTATTTATCATTTCTGTCATATGTGAAGTAGAAAGATTTACCACAGCATCACCATTTTCTTTTTGTAAAACATTCATTGCTCCTAAAACTAAGGTATATTGCTGGTCTAAAACAACACCTTCCTCATCCACAATTACAAGTCGATCAGCATCTGGATCCTGTGCGAAACCAACATCCGCATTAAAATCTTTTGTAGTTTGTGATAAATCAGTAAGATTTTTGGGTGTAGGTTCTGGTACTCGGCCAAATTTTCCATTTTGCTCGCCATTTATTATTTTTACATCACAATTTAACTGTTCTAACATTTTTGGAGTAATTACACACCCAGAAGCATTTACAGGATCAAGAGCGACTTTAAATTTTTTTTGCATAATTAAATTTACATCAACATTTTGAAGAACTTTTTTTATATGTAAATTCATAAAATCTTCTGTCTGTATTTCTTTTCCTTTTTCAACACTTTCTTTTATTTCAATTTCTAAAGCATTATTGATTTCGTTTATATCATCACCATTTGCAAAACTTCCACCTTTGCGCACAAATTTTAGACCATTATATTCAATTGGGTTGTGTGAAGCAGTAATAATAATTGCACCAGCATACGACATATCACGAACAGAAATTAAAACTGTTGGTGTGGGTAAAATATCACCATAAATAATATCTATACCGTAATCTACAAGAGTACTGCAAACTTTTTTTACAATTTCACTTCCACTTTCACGCCCATCACGAGCAACCAAAACAGTGCCACCACCATGATTTTTTATATACAGAGAAAAAGCTTTTGCATAATTTTCTGCAATTGAAAGAGTTAAAGTATCACCCCAAATACCCCTAAAACCTGATACATTCAGTTTTGGAATTTGCGCCATATTTTAATAACCCATTGCTTTTGAAATGCGCTCCATCGCTAGGATAAATGCTGCGCGACGCAAATCTGTCTTTGCAACCCCTGCTCTATCATAAATCGCATTTGCCTCAGCAGAAATTTCATTATTCATTCGAGTAAGAACATCAGCTTCACTCCAGTGTTCACCTTTTAGATTTTGTTCCCATTCATATGTTGAAACTGTCACACCTCCAGAGTTAGCCAAAATATCAGGAATAACTGGTATACCCTTTCCAAATAAAATGTCGTCTGCTTCAGGTGTCGTAGGACCATTTGCAAGTTCTAGGATAATTTTAGTATTTATTTTTCCTGCATTTTCACTTGTTATTTGATTTTCAAGTGCAGCTGGAATCAAAACATCACATTCGATGTTAAGTAGTTCATTGTTTGTCATTGATGAAGTTCCTGGAAAATCTGTAATTTTTTTATTTTGCTTGTGATAATCCATCAAAGCAGGAATATCAATTCCTTCTGGGTTCATAATTCCTCCGCGAGAATCTGATACAGCAATAATTTTATGTCCATTTTTTGCAAATATTTCAGCTGCATATGAACCTACGTTTCCAAAACCCTGAATTACAACCTTGCATGAAAGTGGTAAATTATATTTTGGAGCAATTGCTTGAAAAACATAATAACCTCCGTAGCCTGTCGCTGGAGTTCGTCCTTCACTACCACCTTTATCTAATGGTTTACCTGTAAAGGTTGCGCCGGTTGTCTCGCCTGTAATTTTCATAAATTCATCATTCATCCATGACATTATTTCTGGAGTAGTATTTACATCAGGAGCTGGAACATCTTTCTTCGGTCCCAAAACATCTGCGAGCCCTCTCACCCATCCGCGAGAAAGTTTTTCAAGTTCTGATTTAGAAAGTGTTCGAGGATCAACTGTTATACCACCTTTTCCCCCACCCATTGGAATATTTGCCACTGCGCATTTTAGAGCCATCCAAAGAGCTAAAGCTTTCACTTCGTAAATATCTGTATCGTGGTGATATCTGATGCCACCCTTAAAAGGTCCACGAGCATTGTTGTGTTCCACTCTATAACCCTCAAAAACCTCTGTACGGCCGTCATCCATCACTACAGGAATAGAAATGCGTATCTCACGCATTGGGTTTGAAATCTGCTTCATAAAGGCCTCTGGGAACTTGTGAACAGCATCAGCGCGACGTAGTTGTGAAAGCGCATTCTCAAATGGATTTTGCATATAAAAAGATAAATATAATAAAATTGGCGACTAGCACCATTATACTCGCCCTATAGATTTTTAGCAAAATTACACCTCAAAATGCTCTTTGACTACACCGTCGGTGACTTTGAAGGTATTTGAGGTGAATATTTTTACATATTTACCATCCGACATTTTCTCTTCCACAGTTGCATAATACAAATCATTTGGAGCCAAAGCATAAAATCTTCCGCGCTCATCTGTAACTTTGTGAGAAATTTCAGTATTAAACTCAACACTCATAATACGAACGATAGTGAAAGGTACCGGGTCTTTTGTCTCACGACGAATAACAACTCCATTTGTTCGAACTTTAAATAGAGTACGAAATAGAATAAGTAGAGCAAGATATACAAGCATTATCACAGTATTGAAGGTGCTTGGATTAAATATATATTCTATAGTGGACATAAAGAATCCAAAGTATAAAAAGAAACTCGATGCGCGGTAAATCCACAAATCACGCAAACGATTGAAACGATTTAATTTTAATCGCTTTTTTTGATATTCATTCCAGTCAAAAGATTCTGGGTCCATTGGAATATTTTTTGCAATTACTTGGCCATTTTCAGAAATAGAAAATGCTTCACCAAAATATAAATCAGTATACAATTCATCTTTTGCATAACCTTTCAATCTCGCCGAGGGAAAAATGTAATGGGTTTTATTTGCTTCAATATAATATGTACCTTTTCCTGTTGTAAAACCATAACGACCATCAAGGTCAGTAATTGATGTAGAAATTTCTTTTCCATTTTCATCCTTCAAAATTACATAAGCAGGATCAAGAGCTTTTTTTGTAATTGAGTCATATACTACTCCCCATGGTTTTCTTTTTCTTAAACCAAATATTGAAATAATTATTGACCACAAACGTAGCTGAGAAACTTGCATTAACAGTGAAATTATACTAAAAGAAAAACCAGTAGCAGCTACTGCTTTTTCGGCGGTTTGCACGCTCTGTTTATTTAAAAAATCTTTTACATCTTTGACTGCAGATTTTACTGTTGGAATTTGAATTGTAATTGTTTCATTTGGCGCAATAATGACTGGTGCAGGCTTTACTACCACCAATGGAATGACGGAAGGAACTATCTTGGGAACATTTGGTAAAAGATTTATTGGAACAGATGGTAATACCGGTAGAACATCGGAAGGGGGCGTTATTTCTGGAATAATTGGTGCGGGTTTAATTGTAAATTTTGCTATACCTTTATTTGTTAAAATATTCGAGCCTACGCCATCATTTGCAAGTATAGAAGAATCTGCAAAATACACATTTGCAGTACCATCTTTTTTTGCTTTAAATGCAATACTTAAAACTTTTCCATTCGAGCCATTAAAACCTGGGGTAACTATCACGCTTTCATACTTTACTACACCACCAGTATCAACAGGTGCACCAAAATATGATATTGGTGGCATCACACTTCCTGAAGTTGAAGTACTAATTACTTCCAACAAATCCGATGGATAAGCTACCCAAACTTGTGTTGAATTTGCAGAAACTCCTTCGGTGTCCATATATACATCCACAGAAAATGTATCGTCAATACTATACTCGCCTGTGGTTGGACTGAAAAAAAGCTTTGCCGCATTTACATTTGGAACATTTATAATAAAAACAAAAAATATAAAAATTGTGAGAAAAATTTTCTTAATCATTTCTTTTTTAATCTTCTCTTATGGAAAAAAATATATTCACGATGAATTAAATACGCAATGAATACTAGTAACAATAATACCATTATCAAAGATATTATACTTTTTCTTATGTGGGTAGTTTGTGCTACACCAATAACAAAATTTCCATTTAAATCTACTGCTTTTACATACACGTCGTAAGGTAAACTTTGATCGAGTAACATGTATGGGCTTTCTGCTCTCGTCCATTCGAGATTTCCCTCTTTCACTTCATAATGATTAATTCCCGATTGTTTGTCCGTAGTTGAAAAAATAACGGCATACTTACCTCCAAATAAATTTTTATTATTAACAATTTGTGGAGTAAAAGGAAGTGGTGAAATATCATCTATTACTGGCAAGGTAAGATGCACGTCACTTGGAATTATTTTTATTGAGGCTATACTAGTTTTAACAGGAATTTCAGTTCCCAATCCATCATTTTTATATAAATGTTGATCGGTAAATTGAATATGACCTATGCCAACATCCTTGGCTTTAAAAACAATAGTCGCAATTGTTCCAGAAAAATTATTTTTTGTTTCTGGGTTTGTGACAGATTGATAACCATTTGGCATAATACCAGAAAAAACTATTGCATTTCCAGAAATATGAGGTGTATCTATCCAAAATGATACTATTGAATTTGCAGACAAAACTCGCACAGCAGTAAACATATTGTCATCAAAAACAATGTCACCTGAAATTGCATTTACACTACCATCTCCGCTATCACTCATTAACTCGATTGGCATTGAAAATTCATCACCTCTGCCGACATTACTTTCGGGAGTTATAAAATTTATTTGATATGCATAAGAAAAATGTACAACACTAAAAAATAGTACAATAATAAAAAATATTAAATAAATTTTTTGTTTAAAATTTTTCATATCAGCCTGTCCAATAATACGCTAATATACTAAAATCTACCAATGAAACAACTCCATCGCCATTTAAATCTATATTTGAGGGAGGATTTGGTTTATGATACCAGTACGCCATAATAGAGAAATCTACCAAATTAACCTTACAATCACTATTCAAATCAGCTTTCAAATCACAAGTTTTTTTATTAATAATATTTACTGCTCCTACACCAAAAGTTAGAACTTTACTATATGAACTTTGATGCAAAGAGTTAGTAGAAAAATTTGCTTTTGACTTTACACCAAAACTTCCATAACCAATTGTCAGTGTACTTAAATTATAAAAATAATTACCATTTACATCTGAGACAACTTGTTCATTTATTTGAGGATTTGTATCAATTTCAATATCGACTGTTGCATTTGGTACTGTTTGACCAGAAATTTCAATCATATCTCCTTGGGATACTTGTAATTTATTTAAAAATATACTTGGGGCTAAAAAAACTCCTGATACATTTGTAGCAACACCCTCTGCAATCAGGAGCGGTAGCGTAAAAATTGTTGACTGATTTCCATTATTATCTACGCTTAAAATTGAAAAGGTATATGTTCCTGCGGTAATATTATTTATTGAAAATTGAAATTTTGCTGAACTATCTGAAACGGTATTTGCAATTTCTTGACCATCTTCAAGTAAATATACTTTTGAATTCGGATATGCCCAGCCATTGAAACTAACAGACGTTGGTACAGGAATATTTCCTCCACCTCCACCCCCACTATCCGCCGGTAGTACCGTTGCTGAAATTGTAACTTGATCGTTATCAATAATATAAAGCTCAGCAATATTTATCACATCACCAAAAGTTCCAGCAATATTTAGTGACTCTACCCAAACTGGACCATTTAATATTTGATGAATTCCAGGTCCTGCTGAACTATTTGATACATCGGTTGCATTTAAACCTATGTCAATTTCTACGCAATGATTTGGTAAAATTGTGGCTAAAGACCCGCCAGAAGTTATCGTTATTGTCTGCACTGATCCAATAGCACTCCACTCACTTGAAGATGGAGTATCATTCATAATTTTTTGAGTAAATACAGAAGTAGAACAATCATTTGTGTCACCCTCCGACAAATCAACGTCCGCACTATTTATGTTTCCAATTCCTGAAAAACCAGAAGAAAAAGTTAAAGTAATATTTTGCCCAGAGGCAACTCCCGATGGTGTAACAAATAAGATTTTATGATCTGAAGGAAAATTGGTTTTTTCACGCGACATTGTATCACTCGCACTAATTAAATTTGAAGCAGATACATACTTTATTCCTACACCCAATATAGTCAGGAGTAGGAATAAAGTTAGAGTTATTTTTTTAATAAGCATAGAAAAGCTTATTATTTAAAATTAGTTTTTATTTAGAGTTTCCTCTTTAACATTTTTTTCTTGCTCTTTTTTGTGCTCTTCCATTTTAAGCATATTTTCTGCTTGCATAATTACCCAGTGATTGTATTTCTTTGCGACAAAACGGAATATGATAAACAAAAGGATTAGGGAAATTATGACAAACAATGTTAAATGCCATGGAAATACCCAGAAGCTTGTATGCGCTGTAGAAATTTCATTTTTAGATCCATAAGCAAGAGAAATATTTGCACTGTAATAACCAAAAGCAAAGTTTCTCCATTCATAACTTACCTTATCAAAGAAATTACCCTGTGATTTTTGGTCTGGAGGAGTTGCACCATCTTCACCTTTCCACACTGAATCAAAACGACGTGTACTTTTTGGTAAAATATTTCCTTGAACAGGGTTACCATCAACTTTTGCAGCAGTAAGACCTATCATATCTTTCAATACTATATCACCTGCTGGTTTAATTCGGTCAGAACCATTGTTTGTAAATCGAGTATAAAAACTTACAGGTAATGCAGTAAAGAAATTTTGATGATTATTTACTCCAAATTCTGTTATACCACCATTTTCACTAATATTTCCATTCACTGTAAGCAAAACAAGCATTCCAGTTTTAGCTCCAACACCAACCTGATCACCAGAATTTGGAGGTGTTACCCCCCAGAAAATTGCAGCAAAGTGACCACCTGGTTCAGCATTTGCAGGAATAGTAATACTGAAGTCAACAATTTTCTGTGCAGCTGGCGGAACAGTAACAGAAGAAAGTGTAGACATCCATATACCAAGATCATCTTTCGCAGGAACAAAATTTGGTGTACCACTTTCGCCTTGTGATTCAAAATTTAAATATGAAGAATAGTAAGTTTCAGCAACTTTTTGTTCATTTATGAGAGTCATCTGACCATTTACAATTTGACCAGGATTTCCAGAAATTTCAACGCGTACAGGAGAGATAGTCAGAGCTAGAGCCTTATTTGAAACAAAACCCAAACACAAAACTAAAACTAATAATGCGATGATTTTTTTTGTCATATTTTTTTAAAAAGTAGCTGTTGCGATAAATGTTAATGTGTCGGTATAGTCTGTGTGAGCAGGTGTGACACCACTAATAGCGGCATCAACCATAATTTCTCCACGACCTCCTGCTATTGGTGCACCTGATGTATTGTATATTGTTTGTGCAGAAGTTGTAACTGCTCCTACCGTATTACTTGAAGGTGTAGTTGTACAAGTAGAAGCAAAAGGAGCAACTTTTGTAAGTGTACCTGTGGTTACGGCATTTCTATTTGCACAGATTCCATAGTTTGCAGTTCCTGCAACCATTGCTGCTGTTGCTGAAGGAATTGTATCAGTTGGTACAGCTGTAGACTTTAAAGCTGCATTAGCAGAAAGAACTGTAACAATAGCTCCTCCACTTGCGTTTGTGGCAAGGTCAAACCAAATACCGTTTGGAGTAGACGATCCACCTTCTGTAGTACCCGTAACGGCACCTGTCGTTAGAGTTCCAAGTGCAACAGAATACGGTGCAGATGTGTTTGTACTTGTTACGGCAGTGTTGTATGTATCGATATTGAAAGTAATTGATGGAGCAACTGTTGCAGTAATTGTGACCTGATCGTCGTCGATAATTGCTACAATAAATGAACCGGAGTCAGTTGTTGTTGTGATTGTAACTGTAGGAGTTGAAGCTGTAGGATTTTGCATATGAGCAGCTGCAATCTGAATAATAACTTTATGTCCAGCAGAAATCGTGTTCGTAAATGATGTAGATGGAGCAGTAAATGTAATGGTTGTCGTACCTGAAATTACAGCTCCCCAGACTGTAGCCGTACTAGGAGAAGCAGCAATCGTTTCGTCAATTGAAGAACATGCCGTTCCTGCAGTAATTGTAGCTGTACCGTGTTCAAGACCTGTTGAAACACCGTGACAAATTTGTAAATCAGTAATTACCAAACCAGTAGTAGTGTAACCTGCAGGGAAAGCCACAGCAATAGTACCACCAACTCCAATTGCAGAAGTAGAAGTGAAACCTATTTTATGATACGAAAGAGTACTTGCCTTAAGACGAGATTGCGTATCAGAAATACTAGTCAAGCTTGCTGCATGTGCGGATTGAATATCTAGCGCTCCACACATAAGCAAAAGAGTCGCAAGAATCAAAACCGACGAGATGAATTTTTGTTTTATAAATTTCATATTAGATAATAATAATAATAATTTGTTTCCTTTTATTATATCATACCCATAATTTACAACTACAGTATATTAAATAAATTGTGGATAACTAAAACGTCGCAGTCGCAATAAAAGTCAATGTGTCGGTATAGTCTGTGTGAGCAGGTGTGACACCACTAATAGCGGCATCAACCATAATTTCTCCACGACCTCCTGCTATTGGTGCACCAGTACTGGTATAAATTGTTTGAGCTGTAGTTGTGACGATACCTACGGCATTACCTGCTGGCGTAGTTGTACAAGTACCATTAAAAGGAGAAGCCTTGGTAAGTGTACCTGTGGTTGCAGCATTTCTATTTGCACAGATTCCATAGTTTGCAGTTCCTGCAACCATTGTTGCTGTTGCTGAAGGAATTGTATCAGTTGGTACAGCTGTAGACTTTAAAGCTGCATTAGCAGAAAGAACTGTAACAATAGCTCCTCCACTTGCGTTTGTGGCAAGGTCAAACCAAATACCGTTTGGTCCACTTCCTGTTTCGTTTGTACCTGTTACAGCCGCAGTTGATAAGTTACCAAGTGCAACAGAATACGGTGCAGATGTGTTTGTACTTGTTACAGCAGTGTTGTATGTATCGATATTGAAAGTAATTGCTGGAGCAACCGTTGCAGTAACTGTGACTTGATCGTCATCAATAATTGGTACCATCAACGAACCTGAATCACTTGTCGTTGTAATAGTGATTGTTGGAGTTGAGGCATTTGCTGGATTTGTAAAATGCGCATTTGAAATAAAAACTGTTACATAATCATTTACTGCGACGGGGTGAGTCCATGTTGTAGTTGGAGCAGCAAGAACTACCAAGACAGGGTTTGTTCCAGATGTTGTGAAGCCCCATTTGTTTGCTGCAGGAGATCCAGCTGCAGCAGTTTCTCCCCCACCTCCAGAAGTACAGTATGTAGAAGTATCAGTTCCCCATTCAAAACCAGTTGTTGGTCCGTGACAAATAGCCAAAATGTCACCAATTACAGGAGTTGTTATTGTAAAAGTTGTAGAAGTTGTCGCAGGAAAACTAAGAGTTACTCCAGCGGTACCCAGTGCAATACCAGATGGAACTTTAAATTTAAAAAAGTGAGTAGAAAGAGTGCCGATTTTTTCTCGAGACATTTTATCAGAAATATTTGATAGACTTGCCGCAAATGCTGACTGAATATCAACGATAGAACTAATAAAAATAAGTGTTGCTATAATTAAAACAGCTGAAAAAATTTTATTCAGAAAATTCATAAAATATATGTGTATTATACCATATATTACGAACAAGGCTCAAATTGGATAATTAAAAAGTAGCCGTCGCAAGGAAAGTCAAAGTATCACCATAGTCATTATGAGCTGGAGTTACTGCATTGTTTTCTGCCGCCACAACGATTTCACTTCTTCCAGACGACATAGGAGAACCAACAGAAAGAATATTTTGAGTTGACGTTGTAACTCCACCAACTGCATCCACATGTCCATGAGTACAAGGTGAACTAGCAAATGGAGATGAAGCAGTCAGTGTTCCACCACTTGCTTGAGTTACACTCAATACACAAAGTCCGTAATTTGCGACTCCAGGTGTAATTGTTCCTGTAGCTGATGGAATAGAATCTGTAGAAACTGCAGTAGATTTAAGTGCTGCATTTGCAGATTTTACTGTTACAGTGGCGCCTGCAGATGAACTAGTAGTCAGACTTATCCAAATAGAGTTTATTGTTGAGCCATCTGAATTACTTCCATTTACTGTTGTCAAAGGTCCAAGTGCAACTGAATAAGGATTGGAAGTCGAGCTATTTGTAGTTGAAGTATCTATATCAAAAGTAAGTGACACACCCACAGATGCAGTGACACTCACTTGATCGTCATCAACAATTGCCACAGCAAAACTTCCAGCGTCAGCGGGGGTTGTTATTGAAATTATTTTTAAACCAGTTGATGCAGGGTTTAATTCGTGAGTACTTGCGTATGTGATTTGCATATAATCATTTGCAATAAAATCAACTGCTCCGACACCAGAAGTAGGTGCAGTCAAGACGAGGCGACATTTTTGATTTGTTGAACAAGAACCGTCGGAAAAAGCCGTGCCCCACGTCGTAGTTCCCGGAGCACCAGCAACTAATGTTTCAGAAGTTGTAAAAGTGGTTGATGCGCTTATTTTTACCGTCAAATCCCCCACCACAGAACCAGTGAAATCGAAACCTGTAGGAAAATCTATTGTTATTGTATTTCCGTTGGTATGAATTGCTGATGGTGAACGGAAAACTATAGTATTTGTAGCCGGAAGAGACACCTTCAATCGGGACATTGTGTCATACATACTAGTGAGTGAAGCTGCGCGTGCCGTTAAAATATTTACAAATCCTGAAGTTGTTAAAATAACAGTAAATATTGTAACTATTGAAAGAAATTTGTACTTAAAATTTTTCATATATTCGTATTACTACATATGCTCCATATCCCACAATTCTTTACCAACATATTTTTGTACATCATTTAAGTCTGTAATTAGTCTTTCTTCTTTTTCTTTTTGCTCTCTAGATGCCGAACCAGAATGTATTGCATGTCTTACCACTGCTAGTTCAGACTCTATGTCATGACGAATCAAAGCAAAACCACGGCGTACAGATTCTTCTGCTGCAAGCACATGCGCTAATAATAATTTTCTTTTATTTAAACCATGATAATAATGATAAATTGTGAAAATAATAAAGCCTATAATAGCAAATAATAATAAAAATATAATTATTA
>CAITGV010000003.1 GCA_903892035.1 uncultured bacterium
TCTCGTCCGCTTTGTATTTAGCGTTTCCCCGCACTTTCCATTTTGGAAAGCTCTGTGCTTCGCACAGAGGCGCGTAGCGCGCGGGGAACGCTAGTGATTACGATTTTGAAAAAATGTTCGAGCTTGGTACAATAGGGACACACGAGAGCAAGACAACTGCTTGTCTTGCGTGTGGGATTCGAAAGGCGCAGGCATAATTTTTTCAGCAGAAAAAATTGCCGAGCCAGGGTCGTGAAAATTTTTTTGTGACGACAAAAAAATTATTCCTGACAGACTCCCACCTCGAATCATTGAATTTTAATGATATTTATGTACAATGATGTAGTTAATGCCGGGATGGCGAAATTGGCAGACGCACTTGCCTTAGGAGCAAGCGAGAGCAATCTCATGGAGGTTCAAGTCCTCTTCCCGGCACAAAAAAGCTATAATACAGCTTTTTAAGACTTTAAAACCAAGTCTAATTTACATTCCGCCCTTAGCTCAGCTGGTAGAGCAGATCCCTCTTAAGGATAAGGTCGTAGGTTCGATCCCTACAGGGCGGACAAAATAAGAAAATCCCCGATTTTAATCGGGGATTTTCTTATTTTGTCCGCTAGTGTGTAAACGGTACAACCGTTCCACTTTCAGGATTGATTTGCGTGACACCTAAAGTATTAAGTATCAAGTGCATTATTCCAAAAACTGCAACCATTATAAATATACCTATTATTCCCCAAAGCATATGTTGTTTCCCTGCGGACCTTTTTTCTTCGTTTTCAGAATTTGAAAGAAAAGTCACAACACCAAAAAGAAAATAAGCAATAGCTACAGCAAACATAGCAATAATCAACGGATTGAGAATCAATTTATCAATTTTACTAATTAGTATTACTGTTTTACTAGGCATAGATATTTTCTAGAATTAAAGAGTTGGTGGTGGAAGTGTATTAACTCCTCCAGTACCTAGTGTGCCTTGAATCAAACGAATAAATCCCCAGAATGAGAAAATAACAACTAGACCGATAATACCTGAAATCATTGTTTCGCGAGCTTTCTTTTTTGATTCTTCATCATTTGCTGTGATGAATTTGATGATTCCCCAAATGAACCAAATGACACCGATGATGATCAATGCTGGAATCAAAACATTGTTTGCAAGATCCATCAATTTACATATCAATGCTTCTACTGTACCTGCATTTTGTGTACAAGAGTACGATGCAGCCGACGCGACAAAAGGCAAAAATGCCATAAGACCCAAAAACGTATAAACTTTTATTCCAAATTTTTTCATTTATTTTTAATAATCCAGCAGTAGAATAAATTCACTACGGGACAAGCTAATAATAATTTATAAACGACCTTAATAATAATTTACTCCTTTAATTATAGCACAGTAAAAACAAAAACAAACACTTATGGATTCTTTGGCTCTGCAAGTCTTGGAATTGCATTATCTACTCCAAATGATTTACCAAGCATAGCAACAAAACCCCAAATTGAAACCATAACCGTAATTGCAATTATACCCCAAATCATAAATGTCTTACCTTTTTTTCTTTTCTCTTCATTGTCACCATTGCCAATAAATTGAACCACACCCCAAATGAATATTAAAATTGCTATTCCAAAAACCAGAGGAATTATCGATCGGATAATCATACAAGTTACAAAATCAAACAAATCTTTAAGTTTTGGGCTACCACCCAGCGCTCCAGTAAAATTTGTACACAGAGTTGCATCTACTTGCCCCTGCCCTGCTTGACCATTTGTAGAAAAATTTCCATTTGATTGAGGAGGACCAATTGGACCATTGTTTGGGTCAGTAGAAGTGTCACCAAGAGTACTAGTTCCCCCACCACCAACTCCATTTAAACTAGAATCTACAGGTGGAATAGAACTATTACTTCCCCCTCCAACTGGAAATGTTTGTGCATTTACAGAAAATGGTAAAACAAAATTTATTATTATAAGAAAACTAATTAAAAATTTTTTATACATATTTAAAGTTGATTTATTGTATCGCCCAAGGCATTTGCTAATACCCAAGCGCCTAATAATATTGCTCCACCGATGACAGTCCAAAGGAAACCGGTTTTCGCTTTACTAAGTTTCTCTGTATTTCCAGAAGCTGTAACAAAAAGAAAACCACAATAAATAATTGCGACAGCAACAATTGGCACACCTATAATTACTACGGCATGTAAAATTTGCCCAATAAATTCAGGCAAAGTATTTGCTGATGAAAGCGGATTTTTTATTGGGACATTTACTGTTAGATCTCCTGTAGCTGCGTAAGCATTCATAAAAATATTATATAACAATTAACTTTTAATACCAAGGAATAATAATGCATCGTTTGCTCCAAGCATATACAAAATAAATTTAACTATTACCCATGATGCCAAAGCAATAATAAAACCAGTGACAACACTAATAAGGACGTGTTTAGCTTTTGTTTTTGCTTCAGATGATCCCCCACTAGAAATCAAAAGAAAACCTCCATAAGCAAAAGCAATTGCAGCAAGAGGTACAGCCATATCTTTCAATAGAAAATCAATAACATTGTTTATGAGTGTCATCAAACTGTCAAAGTTGCAGTGTCCAGGATTTTCTACTGTCTCACACGGTATGATAGTTCTTGCACTTGCAAAAAACGGCGCAAATATGCCAAAAATTAAAAATAGAGTAGAAATATATTTTTTATATAATTTTTTCATTATTGTGCTGGGGCTTGTGGAGCTACTGAATGCTGTGCGACGATCTGACCTAAAACATTGTTGGCATTTCCTAATACGGTATTCAAACTATCTCCCCTGTTTATACCATCAATTATATCACGAAAAACTGCATTAGAAGCACCACGGTCAGGATCAAGCCAAGATTCTGATATCAAAGCAGAATTGTTAAACACTGGACCATAGCTTGATATTGCTTTTACTGCAAGTAGATCACGCCTTGGTGATGGAAGTGATAGAGTATTTGCTAAATTTCCAGAAAAATCTGCGCCAGCTAAAATAGTCGTAGCTGTATACGCTGTTGTGAGATTTTTTGAACTCTTTAGCAATGCTATACCGTACATTCTTCCAAAAGTCAGGCTTTTATTTGTACCTGTAAGTTGTGGCATTTTAGCAACATCAAAATCAAGATTTGGATTTTGAGCTCTAATGCCAAAAAGTTCACTTGCATAGCCAAAATAAATTGCGAGCTGACTTGATGTAAAAGCGTCGCGAGAATTTGGTAATGATGCATTCCAAGAATATAAATTATTTAGAGGATTTGAAAATTGAGAATAAAAATTCATCGATGCTTGTGTATTACCGATTGAACTGTCACTAATATTGGAAATATAACCTCCATTTTTTTGTGAAATTATTGGATTGCCGGATTGAAGCATAAGCATTGCCATTAAATCTTTTGCGTGATTTACATTATTGTAGGATCCAAAAGGAATACCAGCGACATTTATATTTGAAGCATTGTCTTTTTGGGTAAGTTTTGGAACCAATGATACAACATCGTCCCAAGTACGAGGAGGTAATGAAATTCCAGCTTCATTGAACATACTTTTATTGTAATACATAACCATCGGATCGATCGTAATTGGTAATGCAAGAATTCCTTGATCTGTTAAATATAATGAAGCTTCATCTATAAATGTTGATTGAAAAGTCCCTTGTGGAATACTTGTATATGGAATTGGATATATTTTATCGCGATGTTTAATAATTAAATTATCTGGCAAAAAAATCATATCTGGACCTTTTCCTGAAGCAAGTGCCTCAATTAAACTTTGGTCTAAATCTGCATCTGTCTTTTCAACATACGTCAGAGTGAAAGCTTTATTATTTCTTGCAAAATCATCAAGGAGTTTTGAAATGCTGGATTGTTTTACCGTGCCCCACATCACCACATTACCTGTGGCTGTTGATGGTCCAGTACTGCTACCGATTGGAATGATGCCAGCAAAAATCATCACGGCAACAATACCGAAAACTAGAAAAAAAGCTACGATAGCAATTTTGAAACTAGACATACTTGTAAATTATACCATAATGGTGGTCCCCTGCCACAATTTCACGTTCAAAAGTAAAACCATTATTCTCAAAATATGAACGCGCACGATCTTTTGAAACCACATGTACAGGTTTTGGACCAATACCACCAAAAGATTCAAGCCAATCGACAACTAAAACTTGACCTTCAGGTTTCAATATTCTTTTTAATTCTTTTAAAAATACTGCCTTATCTTCAATTTGGAAAAGTAAATTTGAAACAATAGCTTTGTGTGCAGTATTTTCTGCTAGTTTTGTACCGAGGTGTTTTTCCACATCTCCCCAAAGTATTTCCAAATTTTTCATTTCAGCATCAATGGCTTCTTTTTTTGTACGAGCAATCAAATCTCGATTTATATCAATAGCATAAACTTTTCCATGATGTCCTACTAAAGACACAGCAAGTAAGCTATACACACCAGTACCACTACCTAAATCCACGACAATATCACCTTCCCTTATTCCAAATTGTTTTATATTTTTTTTAGGATCTGAAAACATATATCAATATTAACACAAATATCAATTATTCCTCATAAATTATCCCCAATTAATAATACAACCCCACCCTAGCCCTCCCCTTATCAAGGGAGGGAAAAATGCTATATATTTTATGCCCCCCTGATAAGGGGGTACGGGGGTTGTATTTTTCCCCTTTTTCTGGTATTATAAGCTTGTTCCGTGGTCGGCCATTTATATGTGGTTTGACTGTAAAAAACCCCGATTTTTATCGGGGTGAGCTGTAAATGCTTAAAAACGGAGCGTCTCGGTCGAACGAGAGTTATAATTAATAGGTAAATTATCATGAAAGATTTAAACGTAGAGAGAGAAGATATTAAGGCAATGTTCACGGCAGGTGCACATTTTGGTTATTCAAAGACTCGCCGTCACCCTTCTGCAAAGAAGTTCATATTTGGTCAGAAAAATAAGGTAGATATCATCGACCTTGAAAAAACTGCAGATATGCTAGCTAGTGCAAAAGAATTTATTAAAGGTTTAGCAATGGGAGGAAAAGTAGTACTTTTTGTTGGTACAAAACCAGAAGCAAAAGCTTCAGTACTTATGGCAGCAGAATCAATCGGTATGCCATCTGTCACAGAACGCTGGGTTGGGGGTATTATCACAAACTTCCCTGAAATTAAAAAGCGTGTAGCTCGCCTTATCGATCTCACAGCTAAAAAAGAAGCAGGCGAACTCGATAAATACACAAAAAAAGAACGTCTACTTATCGATATTGAAGTTGCAAAAATGGAGAAAAATTTCTCTGGTATTATCGCAATGAAAAAGATTCCTGATGCTTTGGTTGTTATCGATTCTAAAAAAGAACACATCGCCGTCACAGAAGCTCGCAAATCTGGAATTCCAGTTATAGCACTCGTAAACACAGACTGTGATATGGGCGACATCGACTACCCTATCATTGCAAACGATGCATCTACTTCAAGTGTAAGTTATTTCATAAATGAATTAAAAGGAGCTTATAAAATATAATTAATAGCTAAATAATAAAAATTTATGGCAATCACAACAGAACAAATAAAAGAATTAAGAGACAATACTGGAGTTGCAGTAATGCAATGCAAAAAAGCTTTAGAAGAAGCTGAAGGCAATATGGAAAAAGCTTTAATGATTTTGAAAAAGAAATCAGGTGACATAGCTGCAAAAAAAGCTGAACGTGAAGCAAAAGACGGTATTATCGTAATTCAAAAAAATGGGAAAAAAGCTGTTGTTGCTATCGTAAATTGTGAGACAGATTTCGTTGCAAAAAATAGTGACTTCGTAGCCTTAGCAAATACAATAACAGCAAAAGCTCTCGCCGACGGTATTGATGCCACTGTAGCAGGTGTCGCAGATATGATAAATCCGGTGGTGCAGAAAATTGGTGAAAATATTCAACTTGGAAAAATCGAAATGATTGAAGGAGAGAATATCGGTACTTATGTTCACAATGGCAAAGCTGGAGTCGCTGTAGCACTCTCAGGAGGCGGTGAAGAGCTTGCACGAGACATTGCAATGCACATCGCAGCAATGAAGCCTGAATATATTTCACGTGATCAAGTATCAACTGAAAAGGTGGCGATGGCTGAAGAACTTTATGGAAAAGAAGTAAATGCTTCAGACAAACCAGAAGAAATTAAAAAGAAAATGTTGCAAGGAAAAATTGATACATACTTTAAAGAAGTTACACTTCTAGACCAGGCATTCATCAAAAATCCCGAAATGACAATCGCAACACTTTTGAAAAATGCTGGGGATATAAAAGTCACATCGATGGTTCGAGAAGTTATTTAATAAAATGGCAATTATACTTATATTATTTTGTATTTCTTTAATCGGGCTCTCGAGCATGATTTCGTATCGTGCCTGGGAGCTTCGAACGGGGAAAATTGATTTAGCTAATATAGAAAGTTTACCTGCAATTCCTCATTTAAAACTAAATATTAAACAAATTAAAAAAGCTACTCCGGTTGTCACAAAATATATAATTCACTCCATACTTTTATTTTTTGCAAAAAATTACTTACAACTTAAAAAATTTATAAATAGAGTTCTAAGTGAAAGATTTCCAAGACTATTTGCAAATAATGAATTAAATGGTAGAACAGCAAAACCGACTTCCTTTTTTCTTCGAACTATGGCAGAGTATAAAGTGAAATTGCGAAAAATGAAGGAAAGAATGGCCGACGAAGATTAGGGGTAAATGTCTAATGACTAATTTCTAAAATCTATTTTTGATTTATTAGATATTAGATATTGTGATTTAGTTATTGTATTATTATTGCCGCTTTAGCTCAGTTGGTAGAGCAACGCTTTTGTAAAGCGAAGGTCCTCGGTTCGAGTCCGAGAAGCGGCTCCAGTGTAAAACTAAAAAGGTTCTGTCAACGCATAACTAAAACAAAGGTCCTCGGTTCGAGTCCGAGAAGCGGCTCCTTAACCCGACTTTTTGGTTGGGAATCAAGAAAGGAGTGTCTTTACGATTCCGCTCGAACTTACTTTATCAAAAATTTGTGAGAATATCCACAAGCGTTCCCCGCGCGCTGAAGCGCCACCACGCGAAGCGTGGTGCTTCTGCTGAAGCAGAAGTGCGGGAAACGCCCTGCACTCCGCCACAATGTTTTGGGGGCAAAGGAGGCGAAGTGCAGAAATGCGGAACGCGAGCGAAATTTTGCGAAATGCTGGGGGTTTGGGGGAAAGTATTTCGCAAAATTCGCTTCGCGTACTTCCTGATTTTTTGGCGGGATTTTGGCGGGGCGGGCTAAAAAAATTAAATTGTTCTTTTTAACAAAAGTAGTTTATTTATGTTTGACAATTCTCAATAATTTTTTGCATTTTAATCCTACACTTATCTAAAATTTTTGATTCCCATTCAGAATTTTTTAGCTCTCCAACATATAGATTTAATTCCTTATGTAACTCATATAAAAATTTAGTCGCGTTTATTGTCTTATTTTCTAAAAGAGATCCTCCTCTTTTTATTCGCCATCCGCCAGTTGTCTCACCTTGGTGTAAAATACCACAACGAATATGTTTGTAAAAATCTTTTTTAGAAAACTCTTTTAATGTAATAGTCTTATTAAAAAAATCGTTAAATATTTTATCACCCCCTTTCGGGGTTTTATCCCACCCATTCTTAAATGATTGAAGTGCTTCTATACAAAGACAACAGTTCGCCATTATTGCAAATCCGCTTTTATATTCTTTCTTAAAAATATTATTCTCAAAAGTAAATGGTTTAAGATACCTACCATACAATCTACAAAAAATCATTTTGGCTATGGCTGATTTATTTTTTTCGTTAACAAATTGCTCATAATTTTTAATCGTTACATCTTTACCATTTTCAAGTGTTGCTAAAATAATATCATCGGTATTCGATTTATATTTTTTAGTTTTTATCATTTTTTTATTTAGGCACTACCTTGAGAAAATCTGTTGCGAGTAGTATCGGAGTAGTATTACCTTGATAGCCACCGTCTGTGTAAATATTGGAATAACTATATATACCAACAGTATAATCTCCCTCTTTAAGCGGTTTCCAAATTTTATTAAAATATATACCCGACGAAGATCCTATTGGGCAAAATTCTACTCCACCTCCATGGTCAGTGCCGTCATAATAAATAGATTCCTGTGTTGTCGGTAATGTCAATCTACCTTCCCATATTCGTACTGATATGCCACCATAGCCGTGAGTATTTGAATAAGTTCCATAAATTGCTGTAGATTCAGATGTTGATACCAGCGAACTTTTATCAATTGTTGCAGTCGTAGCAACCCCCTCCTTATAAGAAGTATTGGGGAGGTTTGTGCAGTCATTTTTGAATTGTTCAAGTGTATATGAGGACGGCGATTGTGAAATATATTTTGGGACATTCGTATTGGTATTTTGTGTTGGAACAAAAGAATTTATATCATTCACCGAAGAATTATCAGAATATAGATTATTTTGATTTTGTTGAATATCTGGTGTTGAATTAGAATTTCTTGACAATGTTACAACAAGAGTAATTATTGAAATAATTAAAAATGCAATTGCCCAATTTACTTTTTGTTGTTCTTTATCATTTTCCTTTTTAATAACTGAAAAAATATGTGCAATAATTTTTGATATTACCAGTCCTCCTAATAACTGTCCTAGCAAACGAGGAAAAGAAACCCCGCCAGAGCTAAAGGAAGAAATAATTTCAATCAATAATCCAATGCTAATTAAAACCCAGAAAAGTTGTGATTTATTTATTGAAAAATTTGTACTGTCGTTGTTTATTGGCTTATTAGAATTTTGAGAACTTGTTTTATTTTTATTATCCTCATTTTCTTTTTGTTTATTTGATTCCTGGCGTGGTTTATAGTTAAGATCATATTGTGCCTTGTTTTTATCGTTAGAAAGAATACGGTATGCCTCGTTGATTTCTTTGAATCTCTTCTCCTTGCCTTGATTTTTATCAGGGTGAAATTGGTGCGCGAGAATATGATACGCTTGCTTTATATCCTCTTTTGAGGCATTTTGCGTAATTCCTAGAATATCGTAATAATCTTTTTGCATATAGCCTTTATTATACAAAAATAAGCTTAAAAAGCCAATTTATTTAGATACCATAAAATTATGAAAATTTTATGGTATCAATTTTTTCTTTTCCATAGCCCGCCCCGCCAAAATCCCGCCAAAAAATCAGGAAGTACGCGAAGCGAATTTTGCGAAATACTTTCCCCCAAACCCCCAGCATTTCGCAAAATTTCGCTCGCGTTTCGCATTTGCATTTCTGCATACCACATCCTTTTTAAAAGATTGTGTGGTGTGCAGAGCGTTTCCCCGCACTTCTGCTTCAGCAGAAGCTCTGTGCTTCGCACAGAGGCGCTTCAGCGCGCGGGGAACGCTTGTGGATATTCTCACGAATTTTTGATAAAGTAAGTTCGAGCGGAATCGTAAAACCACTCCAATAAAAAACTACTTTGTTATTGTATTAGTCTGCGAAGGAATAGGTTTTGGAAGTAAATCTTTAAGAGCAGGCATTGCCTTCTCGATGTCATCTAGACTTGTAAAACCACTAAATATCTCTTTATTGATGATGAGCGCAGGAAGTGTATTTGGTACTTTATAGGTTGAAATTAATGCTTTAATTGCAGAAAGATCTAGATTATAGTCAAAAGAGTAAACTCTAAGTCCAGGATATTTCTCACGAAGCGCAGTGAGTACATAACCCTGATTTACACAATCAGTACAATCAGTTTTTGTTGAATAGAAATATAGTACGAATACAGATTTAAAACCACAACGCTGACTAATTTTCTCCATCAAAAGATAATCTTTAATTTCTAGAAGTGAATAATATTTTTTCAAATATGTAACATCAGAATTATTTCCAAGATTTTGATCACTATATTCAATTTTTTCTCCAAGGGAATTCAACTGATCAGAAAGGAAAGATTTATCTACATCCTTACAAGACAAATCTTCAAGTAAAGAAAACTGCGTTTCAGATGAAAGAATATCGAGAGAAATATTGTCCTGAATGCTTTTCAATTGTTGAATTTTTTTACTACCAAAATAGTTGCTTACATAACCAGCAGTTACAAAAAGCAAAGCTGAAATTATAAAAACAAGAAGATATTTTTTCCAATCAGGAGTTTGCATAAATTACAAAAGGTTTCTTTCCGCTGCCCAATTCCCTGCACCGCGTGAAAAAATTACATTATATAAAGCTTTTCCGAGCCAAAAGGGTGCAACTGTAAATGATAAAATATAAAAATAAACAATACTCATATTTGGTCGCATTTTACCTTCAGCCATATTTTGCCCAATTAAAAGTGAAGTAATAAGCGTTACTGCAAGCAAAACTGCCACAATATTTATCAAACTTGTATTTATATAAAACAAACTAAAATTTCCCATGTGAAAAAAATTATGAAAACCGATAATTTTAAATTCAGTTATCTTATGAATTGTAAAAGTAATTATCTGATATACAAACATTAACGATATATATATTACTGAGATAATTGAAATTATTCCGGCAGGCAAAGCAAAAAAACCAATATTGCCATATTTTTTCTTAAACAATAATTCTTTATAATCTTGAACGTTTTTCAAAAAACCATATATCCAACGCACACGTTGACGGTAAAGTTTAGCCACTGTGTTTGGAGTCACAGTATAGACATAAGCATCTGGACAATGCTCAATTTTATAATGATTTTTTTGCATTCTTAAAGCAATTTCTTGATCTTCTGTATTGTGTGCTTTTCGAAATGGACCAATATTTTCAAATACTTCTTTTCTATATATTGAAAAAGGCCCAGGTGTAACATACACTGCGCCAATAAAACTTTGAACTTTTTTCATGAAAATACCAAAATTATAGTCTGCTCGCTGGGCTTTTTGAATTAAATTTTTTGGTTCATAGGCAATCACAGCAGGACAAACAGCCATCGCACTTGAATCCTTTTGAAAATAAGTCATCATACGATTCAGGGCTTCTGGGTGCACAAAAGAGTCAGCATCAAGCCCACCAATAAATTGACCACGAGCTTTTGAAATACCAAAATTCATTGCAGTATGTTTACCTCCATTTTCTTTTTTATATACATCAATATTTGGAAAATTTTTAAAACTCTCTAATACCAAAAAAGTATTATCTCTTGAGCCATCGTCGATGAGCATTATTTGCAATTTGTCTTGCGGATAATGTAAAGCAAGCAATGATTCAACGGTTCTCTTTACTGTTTTTTCTTCATTATAGCAAGGCACAATAATAGAGACCTGAGGATAATACGGCAATGTAATATTGTCTTTTCGAATTTCAATATTTTTTCTTTTTTCTAAAAATGTAACGATCAAAAACACCTGTATATATACGGCAAAAAAGGTTAAAATATAGAAAATTACATCTGGAATATGTGACATAAAAACAGCCCTAATTATAGCATTTTAGGGCTGTTTTTACAAATTCCTTGAAATTCCCTCTCTCCTTTACAGGGAGAGAGTTGGAGAAAGGTGCATTACATTGCCTTTGGAGCCTCAGGCATGACACCCATACACTTTTTACAGTGGCAACCTCCGAAAGCCTTCATGGCAGCACATAGACCCACCACAACGTAAACGATAGATTCTACAGTACCTGAAAAACTAAAAATTGTATGTACTAGATTAAATTCTGATCCAAAAAGAGCACTAACTCCTACTATTCCCCAATTCAAACCTCCGACGATTAGAAGCCATTTTGCAATAATTGCAGTTGTACACTTTGAACCACATTTTCCTCCTTCGCATGTTCCTGTCATATAATTTTTGCGTGTTTGTTTTAAAAAATAAAACGCCCACGAGTTAATATAATAAATTGACCTGTATGTCTATTATACCAAGTAAATAATTTGGGGCAAGTTTGTTGATAAAGTAAACTTTCTGATATAATGCATAAACATTATAAATTAAAGAAAATACATATGGATGATGAACAAATAGTAATAGTAGAAAATATTTCACCCGTGGTAGAAAACAAAACGAATGGGTTGTCTGTACCTACTGCAATTATTATTGCAGGACTTATGATTGCAATATCAATATTTGCAACATTTGGACATTTTGGTGGAAATGATGGAGTAAAAACAATAGCTCAAAGAGCTGGTTTAAATATTTCAAAATTTAATACCTGTCTTGCAAGTAATAAATATGATGCAAAAATTACTGCAATGCATAAAGAAGGTGAAGCAATCGGCATCGATGGCACTCCGTTTTCTGTAATTATTGCCAAAGATGGAACAAAAGTTCCAGTTGTTGGCGCGCAAGAGTACAATACATTTAAGGGAATTATCGATGGACTTCCAAAAGTTCCAACACTTGACCCAAGACTTGCAGCATATCATTTAGATAAAGTAAGCCCAGTGGATCCAACAGAACACATATTTGGAAATCCAAACGCTGATATAAAAATAGTTGAATATTCTGATACTGAATGTCCATTTTGTAAGCGTATAGAACCAACACTCAAAAAACTTGTTGCTGATTACGATGGAAAAGTTGCTTGGGTATATCGCCACTTCCCGCTTGATTGTAATGACAGTGTGGACCCAAGTTGCCAAACTCTTCACGCAAAATCCCGCCACGAAGCAGTAGCGACAGAATGCGCAGGTGAGCAAAAAGGTAATGATGGTTTTTGGAAATATATCGACGCACTATACACCGCCACTCCATCAAACGACGGCTTCGACGCGCAAATGCTGTAGGCAGATTGTAAAAAAATATAGATTTTTACTCTACTAAAATTTTTATAACTGGCAAGTTTGATTCTTCAATTTCTTTTTCCAGAAAATTTTGTATCGTTTTTGCATCATCAAATGAAATATCTTTTCTGAGGTTTATTCTTTCTTTCAGCAATTCGTCGTTAATTAAAAGATATACAACAAGCTCAGTGCCCACCGCAATACTAGTACCAAAAGCAGGTTGACCAGCTTCTACATATGCTCTCTTGGCGCGTAGCTCAAGTCTTTTTTTGCGATTTTCCGGAGTAAGCGGCGCATTGTAATAAAAAGATTTTTCTTCTTCAGTTAATTCCGGGGCTAAATCAGATATCTCTATTCCTTGCGATATATTCTTGAGCAGAGTTGTTTTTCCGGTGCAGGCAGTACCGACAACTGAAATACGTTTATCCTTGTTTTCCTCCAAAACTAATCTAAGTTTTTCCAAAGTTTTATTGCGATTTTCAAGTTGATTTCCTGTCTCCGGTTCTTTATTAAAATTCATAGATTCTCATAGTATACACAATTGTAATATAAAAAACACATTCCACTATCTTTACGCTATAGCGTAGTGATAGTGAAGTGTCTTTTTATTGATTATTCTAGACCTAGTTGTTTTTATTTTTATATTCGACTAGATCTTGCCTAGTCACTTTCCCCCTGTCAACCTGCCAGGTTGACATATTGGTACCAATTTCCGCATATGCGAATTTTAGTACCACTAGTAAGTACTCCCCCATTACTACTGATTTGCTAGTAAGGGATTCGGGTAATTGAAAAAATCTTCCGCACGCTGACGAACACTCCCAAGAAACATCTCTGGTTTTTCATCCAACGCTTTTAAAAGTTCTTCTTCAGAAAACCATTTAATAGCTTCTACTTCGTCGTCTTGTTTTACTAGAGGATAGTCGCTTTTTATAAAGGCGACATATGATTGAACAAAATAAGCATGACTAGTTGTGCGGCGTGATTTTTGCCACGGAATAAGTTCTGCTCCCTTAAGTCCAATTTCTTCTTCTGCTTCTTTTACCGCATTTGAATCATAGGTTTCCCCTTCTTCAACACTACCAGCAGCAGCGGGACCCCACACACCTGGACTGTCTTTTTTAGTGAACGCACGTTGTGCGAGCAAGACTTCTCCTTTTTCGTTACCAACCCAAAGACTGGTAATACGAGTTATGCTTCCAGGAATTCTATCTTTTCGGTCTTCATAACCTATTATCTCATCTGACTCATTTACGATAGGAATTCTCATAAATTTTAATCAAAATAATTTTTTAGTCTTGTGATTTTGTCATGGGTGCGGAGTTTTTCGTGAACTTTGGCTTCGATTTGGCGGATACGTTCGCGAGTGACGCCAAATTCTGCACCGACTTCTTCGAGGGTGTGTTGAACAGAGTCTACGAGGCCGTAACGCATTTCAAGGATTTTGCGTTCTTTTGGAGAAAGCTCATCGAGTACTTCTTTTATTTGATCAGAAAGAATGCGACGAGAAGAATCTTGGTCAGGGCGAAGGATTTTGTCATCGGCGATGAATTCACCGCGAGTAGATTTTTCATCATCGTCCCCTATTGGTTGCTCAAGAGAAATTGTATCTTGATTGATATTTTCAATGATATGAATTTTTTCCACTTCCACGCCCATCTCTGTAGCAATTTCTTCTGCAAGTGGTTCACGACCGAGGTCTTGAGAAAGACGGCGAACTACCTGTTTGTATTTTGAAATAGTTTCAACCATGTGCACTGGAATACGAATTGTACGACTCTGGTCGGCTAGAGCACGAGTTATAGATTGGCGAATCCACCATGTAGCATAAGTTGAAAATTTGTAGCCTTTTGTCCAATCAAATTTTTCAACTGCTTTAAACAAACCGAGATTTCCTTCTTGAATAAGGTCTAGAAGTGTAAGATCACTCGAGCGCCCAACATATTTTTTTGCAATTGAAACCACGAGACGAAGGTTTGCGCGAGCAAGTAAATTCTTTGCCTCTAAATCCCCTTTTTCAATTCTGCGAGCCAATTCTTTTTCTTCAGCTGCGTGAATAAGCGGGTATTGTCCAATTTCTTTCAAATAAATTTGAATAGAATCATAAGCAGGTTGGTCTTTACCAGTACGAGTCATATCACTATCTGCCTTCACAGCGTCTAGGTCAAGCAAGTTTCCACCCTCCAAAACATCTACTCCAGCGATAGAAAATTTCTCATACAATTCATCTAAAAATAAGATATTATTTTCAATTTCAGGAAAAACTTTAAGAATTTCATCGTAAGTGACAAAACCACGTTTCTTTCCCTTTTCAATAATCATATCTGCCTTTTCTGCCAATGACATTAATGGTTCACCTTTTTTACCTTTTGTATTTTTCTTTACTTCTACTTTTGTTTTTTTTGTAATTATTTTTTTAACCGCCTTTTTAACTATTATTTTCTTTTTCGCAACTTTTACAATCTTTTTAACTTTTTTTGGTGCAACTTTTTTCATAGTCCTTTTTACAACTTTTTTTACTTTCTTAACTATTTTCTTTTTTGTTTTTTCTTTTTTGTTTTTTTTCATATATAAATAATTTAATTAATAATTTTTAATAAAAATCAACCGGACAAAAATCTTTTTGATTTAATTTCCGAAATTCTTTTTGAAATACCATTACACTCTGCCAAAATTATCATAGCATGATCAGCTTGACCTTCGGCTTCGGCTTTCTTTAAATCCATCATATATTTTTGCAATTTCTCATCTAAAATATCTTTTTCCAAATTATCTAAAAGCTCATCTGCATCAAAATTTACATTTTTATGTCCTTCGTAGTATGCTTCCGCTTTGAATACTAAATTTCCTTTTATTGCATCAGTATAATTTTCCAATAATTCTGCCATATTTTGTTTTGTTATATCTTTATATCTTTTTTCCACAATACTAAAATCAAGCTCTGGGTTTTCCCTACCCTTTTGCCAAAGATATAATCCGGCAAAAGAATCAACTACCGCCTTACGCATATTTGGAATTTCACTTACTTTAGTATCTATTTGTTTAAATATTACATTTTCACTTTTTTTAATCTTCTCTTCTTCAGTAAGTATTCGTGCATTTATACTTTCCTCTGATAAAAACAATTTTTCTGCTACCATTTTTGCATAAAATGCCTGATTTATTTTATTTGGCATTTGTGCAATTTTAGGTATTACAATTTTATCCACATTATTTTTCAATTCTTCTTTATCTTTTGATTTTTCACCGAAATAATCTAAAAGGAAACCAATAATATTTTTTGCTTCTGATAAGGATTTCAACCATTCTGTTTTATCTTTAAGTATTAGGTCAGCTGGATCAAGACCATCAGGAATTTTTACAACTTTCACTTGCATTTCATTGGCAATTGCCAAATCTACTCCCCTGTTTCCAGCTTTAAGTCCTGCAGGGTCAGCATCAAAAGAAAGTATGAGGTTTTCTGTAAAGCGTTTAATTAAGCCAAGGTGTTCAACTGTGAGTGCAGTGCCAGATACTGCTACAGCATTCTCTGTGCCTGCTTGGTGGGCCATAATGAGGTCCATTTGACCTTCTACAAGCACACAAAGGTTCTCTGACATAATTGCACGCTTCGCTTTATCGTAACCAAAAAGAATTCGTGATTTATTGTAAAGCTCAGTTTCAGGACTATTTATGTATTTTGCAATCTCCTTTTCATTTTGAGTATAACCAAATATTCTTCCGGTAAAAGCAACAACTCTCCCTTGACTATCAGAAATTGGAAACATTATTCTAGAACGAAAACGATCATAATATTGTTCTTCAATATTATTAGAAGGTTTTGTTTGACTACGACTTTCAATCACAAGTCCTGCTCTGTCAATGGCTTCGAGAGAATATCCGAGACGTAATAAGTATGATACTGTATTTCTCCAACCATCTGGCGCAAAACCAATTTGCCATTTATTTACAGATTCGATAGATAAACCTCTGTGTTTTAAATAATTTAATGCTTCAACATTTTTTGCCAAATTTTCTCTATAAAACTTTACTGTTGCTTCCATCACTCCATACACAGGAGAGCGTTCACTTTTTTGATTTACATTTCCGCGATCAAGTGTGACTCCTGCACGTTCTGCAAGAATTTTTAATGCATTTGCAAAATCAATACCTTCAATATCTTCGACAAAAGTAAATATATCTCCGCCTTTACTGCAACCAAAACAATGAAAATTTCCTCTCGCAGGCGAGATAAAAAACGATGGTGTTTTTTCATTATGAAATGGACAGCGGGCGCGATAGTTTGCACCCGCTTTTTCCACTTTCACATACGATGAAATCACATCCACAATATTCAGCCGTTCTTTGATCTGTTCTACGGGTGAGTTCATATTTTTTATTGTTTACGCAATAGCTTGCGCGGAAATTATTCTTCTACTGCTTCTTTTTTTATTTCTTTTTTGTTTCGAAAACCAGTTCCTGCTGGAATCAATCTTCCAATAATGACATTTTCTTTTAGTCCTCGTAGGCGATCAATTCCTCCTCTCATAGCATTTGTGATAAGCACTCTGTTTGTATTTTGGAATGAAGCAGCAGATAGCCAACTTTTTGTAGTAAGAGATGTTTCTGTAATTCCAAGTACTGCGCGCTCGCCTTTTGCTTCACGATTGCCTTCTGCAAGAACTTTTTCATTCTCTTCTTTAAGTTCAATATTTTCTACCAATTCACCTGGTGAGAATGATGTATCTCCAGCATCTTTGATTCTCATACGTCCAAACATTTGGCGGATGATAATCTCGATGTGTTTGCGAGAAATTGAAGCTCCCTGCAATTCATACACTTTATTGATTTCACGAACGATGTATTCTTCTGCAAGTTCTTTACTTCCGTATTTGAATATTTCAGCAATGTCTGCAGAACCATCTGTAAGTAATTCACCTTTTTTAACTTTATCACCAGGTTTTACTGTAATCAAACGTCGAGCAGATACTTCGTATTCTATTTGATTAGATTTTCCATCAACTTTTGTATCAGACAAAACTGTTATAACTTTTTCTCCTGCAGGACCCTTGATACTAAGTACATCACCGTCAGTGTGTGACACAATAGCTGGACTTTTTGGCATTCTTCTTTCAAAAATTTCTTCAACACGAGGTAGACCCATAGTAATATCTGTTCCTGCGACTCCTCCGGCGTGGAAAGTTCGAAGTGTAAGCTGTGTTCCAGGTTCACCGATAGCTTGTGCAGCGACAATACCAACTGCTTCTCCAAGGTCCACAAGACGATTGCGTCCAAGATCAAGACCGTAACAATTTCGACAAATTCCGTGCATAACTTTACATGTGAGTGGTGATCGAACAAAAGCTTCCTTAACTCCCAAGTTTTCAATAACCTGAGCTTCTTCTTTTGTTACCAAAAATCCACGTTTGTAAATTGTATTTCCTTTCTCATCTTTCAAATCTGCTGCAAGTACACGTCCACGAAGATTCTTTGAAAATGGAATAATAACACCAGAAATATTTTCACCAGAAACCAATTTACCTTCTTTTGTTCCACAGTCTTCTTCGGTAATTACGACATCTTGAGCGACGTCTACGAGACGACGTGTGAGGTAACCAGCTTTTGCTGTATTGAGCGCTGTGTCGGCCAAACCTTTACGTGATCCGTGTGTAGTAATGAAGTATTCAATAGGTGAAAGACCTTCTTTGTATGATGGAATGATTGGAAAATCAATTGTGCGTCCTGAAGTGTTGATGATGAGACCTTTCATACCAGCCATCTGAATAAGGTTGCTGATTGATCCGCGGGCACCAGAATAAATCATATCGTGCACAGAACCTTTTGAATCAAAAGTACTTGGCAAAAGTTTTTCTATTTCTTTTCTTGCCAATTCCCAGATTTCAATTACTTGTCTGTATTTTTCATCTTCTGAAAGCAAACCGTCATTGTATTGAGAAACGATTGTTTCTTCTTTTGCACGTGCTGTTTTTACAATTGCCTCTTTTCCTTCTGGAACACGGACATTGTCTATTCCCCATGTCACACCAGATTTTGTAGCATATGTATAACCAAAGTGTTTTATCTTGTCGAGAATTGGTGGAGTAGCGTCGATACCGTAGTGCATTATAAGTTCATCTACGAGAGCTGAGACACGCTTTTGTGTAATTTCTTCGTTTAAGTAAGGGAAGTTTTCTGGCAAAATACTATTGAACAAAAGTCTTCCAACTGTAGTTTCAAAAATTTTACCATCAAAAACATTGTATTTTGTTTTTTCACTTGGCATAACTTTTATTTTTGATCGGAAAGAAACTTCACCGAAGTCATACGCAGTGATAGCTTGGTTTGGAGTTGCAAAAATTTTGCCTTCTCCTTTTTCACCATCAATTGATTTTGTCATCCAGTAACAACCAAGAACCATATCCATTCTAGGGTTCACGATTGGCTCACCATTTTGAGGTTTAAGCAAATTTTTATTTGCTGCCATAAGTTCGCGAGCTTCAGCTTGAGCATCATCTGAAAGTGGTAAATACACACCCATCTGGTCTCCATCGAAGTCAGCGTTGAAAGCCTGACAAACAAGAGGATGGAGTTGTATAGCATTTCCTTCGATAAGCACAGGATTGAAAGCTTGAATACCAAGACGGTGAAGTGTAGGCGCACGGTTTAGAAGTACAAATTTTCCTTGAATTGCATCTTCAAGCATTGCCCAAACTTCTGGAACTCCTTCTTCAATAAGACGATTTGCTCCACGGATATTGTAAGCCAATTCTCCTGCAAGAATTTTTGAAATAACAAAAGGTTTGAAAAGTTCAAGAGCCATGTGTTTTGGCAAACCACATTGATTCAATTTCAATTGAGGACCGACGACGATAACAGAACGTCCTGAATAGTCCACACGTTTACCCAAAAGATTTTGACGGAACAAACCTTGTTTTGATTTCAAATTGTCTGACAAAGATTTCAAAGCTCGCTTTTGAGATTGAGAAACAGCTTGTGAATCATTTTGTTTTGCAATTGAGTTGTCGATAAGAGCATCTACTGCTTCTTGAAGAATTCTTTTTTCATTACGCAAGATAACATCTGGCGCACCAATTTCCATCAATTTCTTCAAACGATTATTTCTATTTATCACACGTCGGTAAAGATCGTTTAGGTCAGAAGTTGCGTGACGTCCACCATCAAGAGCAACCATAGGGCGAAGTGCTGGTGGAATAACTGGAATCACAGAAAGGAACATCCATTCTGGGCGAATATTTGAATGAATCATTGAACGCAAAAGTGCTAGACGCTTTTGCAATTTTTCTTTTTCGACTGCACTTGCTTTTTCAAGCATTTTTTCAGTTTTCTCTTTCAATTTGTTTAGATCAAGATTTTTGAAAATTGTGTATATAGCTTCTGCACCGATGTTCGCTTCAAAACAAGAACTGTATTTTAGAGAGTAATGGTGATATGAAAGTTCGTTCAAAACTTTTCCTTCAAAAATTTCACCAATTTCTTTTTTCGCATTCGTCAAAAGCTCTTTCAATTTCTCGCGATCCTTTTCGTCTTGAACGTTTTTGATTTTTGACTTGTATTCATTTTCAATACTTTGCAAAAGTTCAACTTTCTCATCTTCATGAACTTTCGTGATGATGTATCCAGCAAAGTAAATTACTTTTTCCAATTCATTGATTGGAATCATAAGCAAAATACTCATGCGTGATGGCACACCGCGCAAAAACCAAATGTGTGCTACTGGACTTGCCAATTCGATGTGACCACTTCGGTCGCGACGCACTATTGAGCGAGTAACTTCAACTCCACATTTTTCACAAATAATATCTTTATAACGAATTCGGCGGTATTTTCCACAGTAACATTCATAATCTTTTTCTGGGCCGAAAATTCTTTCGTCGAAAAGTCCACCTCGCTCTGAGCGACCTGTACGGTAGTTTATTGTCTCGGGCTTTGTCACTTCACCATATGACCACTCGCGAATACGATCTGGACTTGCGAGCTTGAGAACGATGCTATTGAAATCTGTTGTATCAATTGTTTTCATAGTTTTATATAGTTAATGATTAAAGTGACTTATCATCAATTTGTTTTTTCAAATCGACATCGAGAGCCAAACCACGAAGATAATTCAACATCACAGAAAATGATGCGGGTGAATTTGGTTCGCGTAGTTTCTCGCCTTTGATAATAGCGTCAAATGTCGCCGACCGTCCGACAATATCGTCTGATTTAATTGTTATCATTTCACGAAGTACGTGAGCAGCACCATAACCTTCGAGTGCCCAGACTTCCATTTCTCCAAATCTCTGACCTCCACCTTGAGCTTTACCTCCGAGTGGTTGTTGTGTGATGAGAGAGTAAGGACCGACTGAACGCATGTGAATCTTGTCTTCAACCATGTGGTGCAATTTCAAGATATACATATATCCAACTGCAACATCTTGATCAAAAGCTTCGCCTGTGCGTCCGTCAAAAAGTTTTACAAGACCAGTTTCTGGAAGACCAGCTTTTACTAATTCTTGTTTGACTTCAACATCGCGTGCTCCAGAGAAAATAGGAACGATTGCTTGGTAGTTTAGAGTGTGAGCAGCAAGACCCAAGTGCATTTCCAAAATCTGACCGAGGTTCATACGTGATGGCACACCGAGTGGAGTAAGAATAACATCCACAGGAGTTCCGTCTGCCATAAATGGCATTTCTTCTTCTGGAAGTATTGTTGAAATAACACCTTTGTTTCCGTGGCGTCCTGCAAGTTTGTCTCCAACTGAAATATTTCGTACTTGAGCAACTTCAATAACAACTTTCTTTATGATTCCAGATTCCAAATTGTGTCCAGCTTCACGTGAGAAAATTTTCACATTGATGACACGTCCGCGTGCACCGTGCTCCATACGTAGAGATGTATCTTTCACATCACGAGCTTTTTCAGCAAAAATCGAACGGAGCAATCTTTCTTCTGGTGTAAGTTCTGTCTCACCTTTTGGAGTAATTTTTCCAACCAAAATATCATTTTCTCCGACTTCAGCTCCGACACGAACGATTCCATCTTCATCGAGGTCTTTCAATTTTGCTTCACCGACGTTTGGAATATCACGAGTTGTAATTTCAGGTCCAAGTTTTGTATCACGAACGAGAGAAATAAATTCTTCAACGTAAATACTTGTAAATTTACTTTCTTTAACAAGACGCTCTGAAAGAATAATCGCATCTTCATAGTTGTGACCACTCCATGACATAAATGCAACGAGAGCATTTTGACCAAGAGCAATTTGTCCTTGATCTGTACTTGAAGCATCTGCCAATACATCATCTTTTTTAACTTTCTGACCAAGGTTTACACTTGGACGTTGATGAAATGATGAGAAGTTATTTGTACGAGAGAAATTTATCAAATGGTATTCGTGGTCTTTTCCTTTTTCGTCTTCAACAACAATTCTTTTTGCATCAACATATTTTACAGTTCCTGCTGTGCGAGAAATGATAAGGCGTCCTGAATCGCGAGCTGCTGATTCTTCAACACCTGTAGCAACAAGTGGAGCTTCTGGCACAATACAAGGCACAGCTTGTTTTTGCATATTACTTCCCATGAGTGCGCGGTTTGCATCATTGTGTTCAAGGAAAGGCACCATACCTGTAGCAATAGAAAATGCTTGGTTTGTAGCGACGTCGATATAATCAACTTTTTCGCGCTCAATAAAACCAGGACTCGTTTGTACGCGAGCTTCTACTTTTGCATCGAGAAGATTTCCCTTTTCATCATAACGCACATTGAAGTGAGCGATATTAAATTTTTCTTCTTCAAGAGCATTTAGATAAACAACTTCGCCAGTGATGCGAGCTTTATCTACTTTTACATATGGAGTTTCAATAATTCCAAATTCATTTATGCGAGCGTAAGTAGCCAAGTGCAAGATAAGACCGATGTTTGGACCTTCTGGAGTGTGAATTGGACAAACGCGACCGTAGTGAGATGTGTGCACGTCACGAACTTCAAGACCTGCGCGTTCACGAGTAAGTCCGCCGGGACCAAGTGCTGAAAGAGTACGCAAATGTTCGAGCTCAGCAAGAATATTTTCTTGGTTCATGAATTGCGAAAGCTGGTTTGTTGTGAAAAATTCTTTTATGCGAGCTTGAAGTGGACGTTGGTTAATGATTTGAATTGGCATTGCTGTAGCCACATCGATTGTCGACATACGGTCTTGAATATTTCTTTTGATCTGAGTCATACCGACGCGGATTTTTTGTTGAAGAAGTTCTCCAACATAACGCACACGGCGTTGACCCAAGTGATCGATATCGTCAGCTTTTGCATTTGGAGTAGTATTTAACAATACGATGTTTTTTACGATTTCTACCAAATCAATTTTTGAAATTGTACGGCGAGCAAGTTCTGTTTCGTCCATTCCCAAATTAAAACGCTTATTGAAACGGAAACGTCCAACAGGAGAAAGGTCATAACGCTCAGGACTAAATAAAGAATTTATAAATTCTTTCGCATTGTCTGGAGTTGCGAAATCGCCATCGCGAATACGCTTGTAGATTTCGATATATGCATCGTGGAGACTTTTCTCTCCATCTTTTGACATACAAAGTTTTACACATTCGAGTGCAGCTTCATTGTCTTTAAATGCTGCGAGTATTGATTCATCTGTAGCCAAACCTAAAATACGAAGGAGGGAAATAACTGAAAACTTTCTCTTTTTGTCCACGCGCACAAAAAGCATTCCGTCTACATCGGATTCGATTTCAATCCATACTCCGCGAGCTGGAATTATTTTTGCACCGAAAAGTCTTTTACCTTTTACTTCAGTGTCTGGAAAAAATACTCCGAAACTTCTTGCAAGCTGTGGCACGATGACACGCTCTACTCCATTTATAATAAAAGTACCGTGCGCTGTCATCATAGGCACGTCAGCCATAAATATTTCTTGTTCTTTTGTACTTCCCAAAGCTTTGTTTACGAGCTTTACGCGAGCTTTGAGCTGAGATTCATATGAAAGCTTGTTGATCTTTGCGTGCTGTTCATCACACTTCGGATCACCAAGTGAGAAAGATGTAAATTCTAAATTAAATTTTTTGTCTGAATAATCAGCAATTGGAGAAAACTCCTTGAAAACTTCTTTTAAACCGGATTCCACTAGCCATGCGTACGACCTTACTTGATTCTCTATCAGATTTGGAAACGGGGTGAGCGGAGTCTTGTATTTCGAAAAATACTTTTTTTCCCTCTTTTGCGCAGTTTTCATATAAACGACGATTTCCACTAAAAAACCCAAACGAGCCAAAAAGGCAAAAGACAACAAGCAAGAATATTTCTTATCTTGAAATCTTTTAAGCCAAATCTCCAGCTTGTATTGTTTTTTCTAGCAAAATAAAGTTATATTGCTAATAATATTCAGCCAATCATCAGTAACTCAATCGTTCATTTCGTGTTTCCTATCCTACTCCTTTTTAAAACCAAAGTCAAGAGATTTGAAAGTGTGTATAACTTTACAATCGTGAGGCAAGGCCTAACGATGAAATACAACCCATCCCTAACCCTTCCCTTATCAAGGAAGGGAAACTGCTAAGCATTTTCTGTATTTGCATTTCTCCCCTCTCCTTTACAAGGAGAGGGGTTGGGGTGAGGTTCTTACCTTCCTTGATAAGGGAAGGTGCCCGAAGGGCGGATGGGTTTTCTTTCCGCTAGGTCTTGCCTAGCGGGTTTTCCAAGCTTCGATTTTTTTATGATCTCCCGAAAGGAGGATTTTTGGGACACGGTATTTTTTGGCTTTGTGGACTAGGATTTCTGGGCGTGTGTAAACTTCACTTGAAGATACGCGCTCTTCTTCGAGGGATTCAAATTTACCTAGGATGCCGGGGATTTGGCGAGAAATTGAATCTATCAAAACCATAGCTGGCAATTCCCCGCCAGTGAGAACGTAGTCGCCGATTGAAGTCTGGTCTGGTTTTAGTATTTTTGAAACTCGTGCATCGATGCCTTCATAACGGCCAGAAATCATAATTATATCTGTATATTTTTTTGCAGAATTTTTTGCATATTCTGTTGTAAATTTTTTTCCAGACGGAGAAAATAAAATAATTTTTATCTTGGCTTTTGAATTTTTCTTTATCTTTTTTATTACACTTTCCACTGCTTTTAAAATCGGTTCTGCACGCATCACCATCCCCGGTCCTCCACCATACGGTCGGTCGTCCACGGCGGCGGAAATGTTGCCGTCAGGCCAAACTTTTTTATATTTTCCTGTAACAAATTTTCTGGGATTCACAAAAGAAACCTTTATCTTTTTTTCTTTAATTCCCCGTGCCAAAATAGAATCACCCAAATATGATTCAAACATTCCTGGGAAAATTGTAATTATATGAAAATGCATATATTGCACTATAACACAAAACCCCTACGACACAAGGTCGGAGGGGTTTTGTAAAAAAAACATTGTGAACAATTATAGGTCCTTCAAATCTTCCATTGCTTGATCTACTGTCTTTGTAGAAGTAGAGGTCGCCATTGGGGCTGATTTCATTCCGCCTTCTGGTTCATTGATCTTTAGATTAACGCGAGCGTTATTCTTCATACCGATGACACGTAGAAGTGTGCGGATAGCTTTCGCTGTATTACCCATGCGTCCGATAATCTTGCCCATGTCGCCTGGATTTACAGTGAGTGTAATGAGAACTCCCATTTCATCTACCGTACGATCTAGCTTTACATCTGCTGGATTGTCGACGAGCGCCTTTACTACATACTCTAAAAATTCTTTGTCGTCAGTCATATTGTATCGTATACGTTTGTAATTTTTCGTGCAGTGTTCGACCTAGAATTACTGCTTGTCTACATTATACATTTTTTCATAATAAAAATACAACCCCCTTAATCCCCCTTATCAGGGGGAAATAAATGCTAAGCAGTTTCCCTTCCTTGATAAGGGAAGGGTTAGGGATGGGTTGTATTGGAGTGGTGGTCTATTTTCCAGCTTTTACGTCTTTGCGCTTTTTTGTAGGAGATTTCTTTGAGAGTACGTTTTTCTTTTTAGCAGTGATGATTTTTTCTTTAACCAAGAAATTGTGCATTGTATCTGAAACCTGTGCACCTTTACTCATCCAGTAAGTGATGCGGTCGCCCTTAAGTGCGATGACACCAGCCTTTGCATTGTAAGTGCCCAAAATTTCCAAGAACTTTCCGCTCTTTGTACTATTTTTTGAGTCAGTCAAAACAGCCCGAAATGCTGGGTCGTTCTTTCTACCTATACGTTGTAATCGAATCATTAACATGTCCCCCATCTTAACAAATAGGGGCAAAATGTCAAATATGCTATGCTACCTGTATGAAAAAGCCGTATAAAAAAGACAAAAATACAAATATTAAAAAAGGGCCAAAAAACCCTCAAAATAAAACCCTCCGTGGAAATATAAGCATAAATAGCCGTGGTATTGGCTATGTCCGCACAAAAGAATATAAAGACGATATTGAAGTTGATCATGCAAATCTCGCCACAGCACTACATGGAGACATTGTTACAATATCACTATCTGGAAATGGCCGTGAACACAAAGGTAAAGTCGTAGAAATAATTCACCGTGCAAAAGCAGGCTTTGCCGGAGTTCTAGAATTAAAAAATAATATTTACTATTTGAAAGCTGACGATACACGACTATATACAAATATTATAATTCCAAAAAATTCTCTTGGTGAAGCAAAGGTTGGGGAAAAAGTTTTTGTTATTATCGAAAATTGGAAAAGTTCCAAAGATGAACCTGTTGGAAAAATAGAAAAAATTCTAGGTAAACAATACGATCACAATGCTGAAATGGAAGGCATCGCTCTTGAGCGTGGTTTCGATGAATCATTTCCGCGTGACGTTGTTGCAGAATCAAAAAGTTTGCACGAAATTGGAATTCCTGCCGACGAATTTAAAAACCGTCGTGATATGCGAAAAATTCCAACTTTCACAATTGACCCAGAAGATGCAAAAGATTTCGATGATGCTCTTTCTGTAAACGTATTGCCAGATGGAAACTTTGAAATTGGTATTCACATCGCTGATGTGTCGCACTATGTACGAGTAGGAACAGCACTTGATCGTGAAGCATTTCGCCGGGGCACCTCTGTATACATGGTTGACCGTACTATTCCAATGCTTCCCGAAGTTCTTTCAAATGATCTTTGTAGTTTAAAACCTGATGTAGATCGCCTGACTATGAGCGCAATTTTTATAATTGATAAAAATGCAGAAATAAAAAGTGAATGGTTTGGCCGAACAATAATTCACTCTGCAAAACGCTTCACATATGAAAATGCACAAAAAGTTTTAGATGATAAAAATGGACCAAATTTAGCTGAACTAGAAATCCTTCAAAATTTAGGTAGAAAATTAAAAAAGAAAAGAGACAATGAAGGCGCATTGGAATTTGACCAGGATGAAGTAAAATTTGTTCTTGATGCAAATGGTGTTCCGCTCCGTGTTATGAAAAAAGTTCGCATTGAAACTATGAAGCTCATTGAGGAATGGATGCTTCTTGCAAATCGTCGCGTGGCCGAATACATCACTCGTGATGTGAAAAACAAAGACCGTATTTTCTTATATCGAATTCACGATTTACCAAATAGAGAAAAAATAGAAAATCTTGCCCAATTTGTAAAAACACTTGGTTACGATTTACATTTAGAAAATGGCAAAATCTCGTCAAAAGAACTTTCAAAACTTCTAGAAACTCTCGAAGGTAAACCAGAAAAAGGATTGATTCAAACTAGCATCATCCGCTCAATGGCCAAAGCAATTTATTCAACAAAAAATATTGGTCACTACGGTTTGGCTTTCACATTTTATACTCATTTCACTTCACCTATTCGTCGCTACCCCGACATTGCCGTACACCGCCTGCTCGCTGATTATCTCGCTGGAAAAACAATTTCAAAAGAAAGAGCACACGATTTTTCACACATTGCGGAATATGCTTCAGATCGTGAAAAAGGTGCCTCTGATGCTGAACGTGCATCTATCAAATACAAACAAGTAGAATACATGGCAAAACGCCTCGGGGAAACTATAAATGCTGTGATTACAGGGGTGACCGAATGGGGCATGTATGCAGAGGAAATTGATACAAAATGTGAAGGTATGATCCCCTTGCGTTCAATAAAAGGCGACTTTTATAAACTCGATAAAAAAACACTTTCACTTGTAGGAGAAAAAACAAAAAAGCGTTTTCGTGTCGGTGACCCTGTAACTGTGAAAGTAATGAGTTCAGATATTGTCAGAAAAACTATTGATTACGAATTAGTTTCATAAATTTAAATGACGAAGAAGCACGCTTTCTATTTATTGTTAATGATGATAATTGGTGTCGGTTTTGGTTCATTTTTGTGGACTGGTATTTCGCATGGAGCAATATTTTTAGATAGAATGAAAAACAATGAAGTTATTAGCTCAGAAATTCCTGTAGAAAATATTTTACCCAAAAAAGATGAAAATAAAGAAACTACATTAACATTTGTCGGTGACATAATGCTCGACCGCGGTGTAGCATATTCTGTAAAAAATAATTTTGGAGGTGATTATTCACAGCTTTTTGCAAACATTTCTCCCCTCGCAAAAAGTGACATACTTTTTGCCAATCTCGAAGGACCAGCTTCCGACGTTGGAGTCGACGCTCACAATTTATATTCATTTCGAATGACACCCGAAGCACCACAAATTTTAAAAAATGCAGGTTTTAACATTGTTTCTTTTGCCAACAATCACGTCGGTGACTGGGGACGACCGGCATTTGAAGATACAATGGCACGAATGAAAACTGCAGGACTCCTTTTCACAGGAGCTGGTATGAATAAAAGTGAAGCAGAAACTCCGACGATAATTATTCACAATGGAGTAAAATTTGGTTTTCTTGGTTTTACAGATATTGATCCGAGCAACTTTGGTGCTACGGACACTTCTTCGGGAATTCTACTTGCAAGTGATCCAGACTATTCAAATATAATTTCAAATGCATCAAAACAAGTAGATGTGCTCATCGTATCAATGCACTGGGGTGAAGAATATAAAGAGCATACAGAAAGACAGACGATGCTTGGGCATATGGCGATAGATGCTGGAGCAAAGCTCGTAATTGGTATGCATCCACACGTGATACAGCAAACAGAAGAATATAAAAATGGCTATATTGCATATAGCCTTGGAAACTTTATTTTTGATTTAAATTTTTCAAAAGAAACAATGCACGGTCTAGCACTCACTGTCACAATGAATGGAACCAACATCGACCACGTAGAAAAATCCCTCGTCACTTCAAATAAATACTTCCAACCGGAAACCATCGAACCCTATACAAATACAACCCACTAAATAACCTATCGTTCATGATAGGCACCTGTAGACGGCCCCCCATCAAGGGGACTTTAAAAGCTAAGCAGTTTCCCTTCCTTGATAAGGGAAGGGTTAGGGATGGGTTGTATTTATTTCGCAATCTGCACCGCCTCATCAAGCTTGATTGACAGAAGTTTGGACCCTCCATCGGCACCGATGGTGATACCGTAGAGGATGTTTGCGCGTGACATAGTCTCACGGTTGTGGGTGACGACGATGAGCTGAGAATATTTTGAAAGGTTTTCAAGCATATCGCCATATTTGCGAGAGTTTGATTCGTCGAGCGCAGCGTCGGTCTCATCGAGCACGAGAAATGGCGGAGGGTTTACCTGTGAGATAGCAAACAGTAGCGCTATGGAGGTAAGCGAACGCTCACCACCGGAAAGCATATGTAAATCTTTTACCTTTTTATGAGGAAGCGAAACGTTGATTTCAATTCCCCTTTCAAATTGCAATTCTGCATCTTCGTCGACTTCAGAGTCTTCGTCTTCCGTCATATTTGGACGCTTGTGTTCAACGACGACAGAAAGAAAAGCACTTCCCCCGCCAAACATAAGAGAGAAAAATTCTTGAAATTGTTTATTAATTTTTTCTACTCCAGTTTTGAAATCCATATCAAGATTTGATTTCAATTCACGAATTAAAATTTGAAGTGACGAAATGCTTGCTTTTATGTCTTCTACTTCATGCGCAAGAAAAGCATCGCGCGCAACTGCTTCATCGTGCTCTTTTATGAGCTCTCCTCCGCTTCCTCCTAAGTCTTCAAGTTTAATTTTTATTCTTTCAATTTTTCTTCGCAAATCTTGTTGAATTATTTCTACATTTACTCCCTCTGCATCAGAAAAATTTTCCACAAATACGCATGACTCTGGGCCTGAGAGCACACTCGCCTCTTTGAGTTCATTGTCGAAGTCAAAACGTGCCTTATTTATTGCTTCATCTTCTAGTGAAAGAATTTGAAGTTTTGATGAAAGCTCATTTTTCTTGGCTTTCACTTCATACAAAGCTCTCTCTGCATCACGCATTTTATATGCTTGTTCGTCAGCTTGCGCACGAATTTTTTCTATTTCTTCACGAGTTTTATTTTCATCTTCTTCAATTTTTACAAGTTCGGCAGTCAATGCATCTTTTGCAGAAATATATTCTTGCATTTTTTCCTGATTATTATTTGTATCATTATTTTCTACAATTCTTTCACTGCGATTTTTCTTTGCTGATACAAAAGTATCAAGATTCTCTTTCATTGAATTTAAAGAATAGTGAATTACTGCCACATTGTCTTCCATAAGAGCACTTTCAATTAACACTGTAAGTTCTTCGAAAAGAACTTCCACTTCTTCAAATGGTACAGCTTGTGACTTAATTTCTGCTGGTGCACTTTCTTTTTGATTTGAAAGAGCTTCGAGCATTCCTTCTAGGCGACCAATTTTTCTCCCTATTTCATCTTTTACAGAACGCAAAGAGTAAAGTGTTCGCTCGTGATTTGCAATCTCATTATTGAAAGAATTTTTTAATGCTTGGGAATTGTCATCTTGATATTCATTTAATTTTTGCTCAATCTCAAGGAGTGCATCTTGGATAGTTTTTTTCTGCTGAGAAAGTTCCAAACTTTTTGTTTTTATGCGTGTAGCTTCACGAGAAAAATATTCACGATAATAGTCTTTGAGTTCAAGGCGCATGCCACGAGCTTTTTCAAATTTTTCTACCTGCTTTTTCAAAAAAGTAATATGCGGAGCAATTTCTCGACGAAGTGATTCTACTTCTTTTAAATTTGCTGTAGTTTTTTCCAATTTTCTTTCACTTTCTTTTATTTTATATTGATAAACTTTAAGTCCCAAAGCGTCTTCTATCATCACACGACGGTCTTTTACTGAAGCATTCAATACTCGGTCTGCTTCACCTTGTGAAATGATATGGTGACTCGAACTACCAATATTTACTGACGCCAGAAGTTCCATAATGTCTTTCAATCGAACTTCTGTGCCATTTATCTGATACACATTTTTTCCATCACTATATACTTCGCGAGAAATTGTAATTTCATCATAATCTAAATGTACATCTTTTAGTCCTCCAGAAAAAGAAAAAACTTTTTTGCTATTGTCGAAAGACATTGATACTGATGCACGCGAAAGAGCACTCAAATGTTTTGAGCCTTTAAAGATGAGGTCTACTCCGCCTTTTCCGCGAAGTGATTTCATCGACTGCTCTCCGAGCACAAATCGTATTGATTCAACAATATTTGATTTACCAGAACCATTTGGACCCACTACAGAAGTGATAGGGCTATTGAAAACCAAAGGTGTTTTCTTTGCGAATGATTTAAAACCGTTTAATGTAAGACTTTTTAAATACATATTATTCTAGCCAATTTTTTTTCTTAATCGCAGAAGCTGCTGCACTTTGTTCGGCTTCTTGTTTGCTTTTGCCTTTACCTTCACCCGCAAGCTCTCCACCAAAATAAATTCCTACTGTGAAATGTTTGTCGTGGTCAGGACCAGTTTCTGAAATAACTTTATATGCTGGAGTAATACTCAAATATTCTTGGGCTTTTTCTTGCACAAAACTTTTCGCATCGCGCCACAATTTATTTTTTACAATTTCATCGATTTTTCCAAAAAGAGTCGAAGCTACAAATTTCTCTGCAATTTTGTAACCCTGATCGAGGTAAACTGCCCCAAGAAATGCTTCGTAAGTATTTGCAAGTATGTATTGGCGGGCTTTGCCCATATCCTTGGCTTCACCTTTTGAAAGTAGTAGAAATTCATTCATTCCGAGAGTACTTGCGACTTCAGCAATTGTCACAGCATTTACAAGAGCTGCGCGAAATGAAGTCAGGTCACCTTCTGTGCGATCTGGATATTTATTGTATAAATAATCTGTGATAACGAGTTCTAAAACGGCGTCACCCAAAAATTCTAAACGTTCATTGTGACCAGACCCTAGTTTTGGATTTTCATTTATATATGAACGATGAGTAAAAGCTTGCTCAAGTAAAAGCTTTTCTTTAAATACTATCTTTGTTTGTTTTTCGAATTTTGAAAAGTCTATCATTTCGAGATTATTTACTAATTATTTCTATAGCTTTTGTAATAAGTGAAAGCACATCGTCGTAAATTTTCAATTCTGCAACTTCTGCAAGTGTAAACCAGCGGGCATCGTCGAGTCCGCCAGAAACTTCCAATTGAAGTGGTTCGTACTTTGCTTCAGCCAAGAAAAAAGTAACTTGTTTACGAATTTTCCCATCTGTTGGGTGCTTGGCAATGTATTCGCTTTCACCAAGTTTTTCTTTAATCACAATATCAATACCAATTTCTTTTTTTAATTCTCGTACTGCACCCATCTCGGCATCTTCACCTTCCTCAATTCCCCCTTTTGAAAGCGTCCAGTAGCCAAAAACATCATGCACAAATGCTAGATAAATTTCTCCTTCGTGCTTCGCATATACTACTGCACCTGCCTTTTTTTCAATAGGTAATGATTCTAAATCAAGAGGTTCGTCGGCCATTTGTCTTTTACTTTTTTCATCTTTGCCCGGCTCGCCAAGCTCTTTGTAAACTGCACCGAGAACCCCATTTACAAATTTACCACTTGTCTCACCGCCAAAACTTTTTGCCAATTCGATAGCTTCATTGATTGCAACTTTTGGAGGAACTTGTGTGCGATCACCAAAAAGTAATTCAGCCAAACCCATGCGCAAAATATTCCTGTCTACAACAGAAATTTTTTCAACAGGCCATTCTGGCGCTGCTTTTGTGATAATTTCATCTACAATATTTATTTTTGTGACCACTAGATGCGCCAACTCTTTAATAAAGATTTCATCATCAAGACCAGGACCAAATTCACTTTGGTTGCGGTCGATTATCTCATCGATAATGCCGTCTATCTTGCCACGGAAATCCCACTCAAAGAGCGATTGCAATGCTATTGACCTGGAAAGGTGCCGATTTGCCATAATGTCTTTTAAAGCCCAAATTTTTTGAGCTGTTAACTATTATTTAGACTCCTCTTTTTTGCCTTCTTTCTTTGCAGTCTTTGCTTTGATTTTACTCTGTTTCTTTTCTACTTTCTTAACCAAATCAATGACTTTTCTTCCACGGTACATGCCACATTTCTCACACACTGTATGTGAAATATGCATCTCTCCGCAGTTACTGCACTTCGAAAGATTCTTTGCCTTTAGGGCGTGATGAGAACGTCTATTTGCCGTATGAGAACGGGTATGTCGCATTCGTATAACCATAGACAATAGTATAGCTATTTTTCACAAAAAAGCAAATGGTGGATAAAAATGAGTCCCTCTTAAACAAGGCTCGAACTTACTTTAGCAAAAATTCGTAAGAGTACAAACTCTAGCTAAGTGGTACGCTCCACGACCGTCGTTCATCCGAGTTCATACTACGCTCGCACTCTGTGCCAAATCTGTCGCCCGCTTCCGATTGAGTACAATCGCCTACTGGGTCAATCGGGAGTACCCTCACGATGTCCGCCCTGTCACGGATATTTTTCTGCTGAAAAATTCCGCGACCCCGACTCGGCTCGTCAGCCTCCGTCTCTAAAACGCTCCGAGCACTCGCGTTTTAGCCCTCGCCATCCCCACTCCACGTTTTGCATATGAGAGTAAGTGGTGTCGCTTTCGCTTCTGTACTTCAGTGACTTCGACAACGTCGGCGCTCATCCGTTCGCCATGGACGCTCCTAGCGGAAATGTCCGAGGCGGAGATGCGAATGCTTGCCCCAGTCTCCGCTTGAGTACAAGCGGAGACTCCCACCCGTGCGCGCAGGCAGGTGCCTCCCTTATTTTAAAACTAGATTTTAGAATACGAAACCCCTTCTCCAGTCTTTGAATTCTGTTTGATTTTGTTTTCCTTTTTTAGTATCTCTAAATATCGAGTTGCGGTTGCATCAGATGCATGCAAAAGTTTCTCGACTTCGTCGTTTGTGATACTTGTTCGCTTCGCGAACAAGGTCATGAGTAAATCAAGTTTCTTTTGTTTCCGAGACTGGATAGCACTTCTCGCTTTTGCGAGAAGTGAGCGGGCAAGATCGCGGGGAGAGATACTTGAAGACTGCGGAGGCTTCGCCTCCGCAGTTGGTTGAGGTTGAGATACTGGTTCGCCTAACGGCTCACTGACTGGAGCAAACGGCTCATTTACGCCCACTTGAGCCGTTTCGGTTGTAGGAGTTGGAATGGATTCAGGAGGAGAAATTGGGTCGGAGACTGCGCCTGACGGCACAGTTGAGGGAGAGGTTTGTGGGGCTTGGGATTGGTCTGGGGGCATAGGTAGAGTATATCAAAGTTAATATATTAGAAAAAGAAAAAGCTCGAACATTTCTGTCCGAGCTTAATTTTTTGATTAAAGATTTATGTTTATTAAATCTTTTTGTTTACCCACCACTTCACTGTAGCTAGTGAAGCTTTTCTTCGATTAATCATTGTAGGTATGCCGAATCGAATTAATATAAACGAGACGACAACTTCAAGAATAGTATAAATCCATATGCCCAAAGGTGAGCGAAAACCCGATATCCCATTTCTGTCTCTTAAACATAATCCATATGGCGTTTTCCAAACATCGAATTCATTATTGGATAAATAACCATTATCTAAATCAATCGTTTGATCAACTCTCTCAACAAATAAATCTTGTTTAAGATTATTCCTTGAAAATAGTGACACGATAAAGTCATTACCCGTTAGACTTTTTACAGTATCAAATCCATTAGATACTTTACTTATTTCACCTCTACTACCTGAGAAAAAGTTTAAATTGTTAATATAGAGAAAACTCAAAGGTAACAAGCACAACATGATTCCAATCAGTCTAACTGGAATGGTTGAGTTTCTTGCTTTAAAGATTCCGTCATTAAACAATTGTTTTCCTCTGTTGAATAAAAGAAAGCTAAAGTACCAAACCGTACCGACTGATAATGCTAGTAGTCCGTAAGATTTACTACTCAAGTACATTTCTCGCATATCAACGCCTTTTATTTTGGCAATGATAAACAGAGTTGCAATACCAAGACTTGCCATACCGATAAAAATACCAGTGAGGCTACACATCAGGAATGCGGAATTTCTTCCAATTCCTTTTTCCATTTTTACAATTTCATTATTGACTACATCTGCCATAAGAGCAGAGCCAATAGCAAAAGTGATTACAAGACCGCATGCAGCGATATTGCTTAGTAAGTTTGACAGGGCAATGTTTCCTACTACGAAGGAAGAAATGCCAACGATCATTGTGATCGCGAATACGATGAGAACAATTTTACTTTTCATTTTTTTTTACTTATTTAATTATTATTAGTTTATTTAATTACGTTACTTTATGCTCCGCTTGGAAGGACAAAGTAACGTAATTAACTACCAATAAAAACAGTATTTTCAAAGAACCCTTATACTTACTTATATTATAGCATATATAAGGCATAAAAGTCAATAGTAAAGCAAAAGTACCTTGTATTTACAAGGTACTTTTGCTTTCTAAGTGACTTGGAGCTGTGCTTAGTACTACTAATATGTAATTTTAAGATTATTTCTTCTTTGAAACCTCGATAATCACTTTTTGTGCTTCTTCAAATTTTTTCTTTGCTTTATTGTATATATCAAGTATTTCTTGCTTTTCTTTTGAAAACTCTCTTGTTTTAACTTGTTCTATATAAGTCTCTAATTTTTGTACCAACTCGCCAATCGTTATGTCATTTTGAACTCCGCCAATTTTCTCAAACTTTTTAGTTAAAAGATTTTCTTCATAGCCTGGAATTTCCCTTATCAACTTTTCAACACCTGACAAGTCTTTGGAAAGACTTTCTTTCTCTTTATAGAACTTCTCAGCATTTTCCTTATCTTCAAAACGAGCAATTTGTCCTTCTAAATATTCCTTACGACTGTTCCATTTTTTCTTTCCAAATATACCACCTAGTGTACCAGGCTCATTTTTTAGATGTTCTTCAAGTTCTTTGCTAACTTCAGTCCATTTTTTTCTATCTTCCGTTGACAAAAAATTTCGTGAAGTTTCTCCCCAACTTTTTTGAGCCTTTTCATATGCTTCATGCTGAGACATTGGCATAATTTCGTAATCATTTGTCCACAGCTTTTCTTCGCTATCTTTTATTCCTTTTTTGAAGTCAGGCAGATTTAAGGACAAATAAATTATATCCTTTTTCTCTTTTTCAATAGAATTCTTTTCGGTTTCAAGCGCGCCGAGTGCATTGTAGTTACCAACAGTGTCGCCAAACGTATTACGAGTATTTGCCAGTATAACAGTCATTTCTATTTGTGGTTCAACAAAATTACGCAGAAGTTTTTTTGTTTCTTCATTAAGTCCGCGAGGATCCTTATCTATGATTTTCAACACAGACTCTTTAAGAAGCTCTGTTATTTCTTCAGGGGAATTTTGCTGCAATACTCTTTTTAACTTATCAAAATATATGTTACCGCTCTCCCATGTTCCTTTCTTGAATTTATCTACATCCACGTAACCATAGCTAACTTGTAACAGCTCTTTCTCTATCGCTTGTCTTTTTTCTTCATGAGCCTTTTCTTTGCCCTCTTTTGTTTGCGAAAAAAGTTCGTTAACTTGCTTTTCTTTTTCAGGAATAGAAGTTTCAAGACTTTTTATTTCTTCATTTAAATTACTTACTTCTTCTTGCAGATTTTTCCACTCTGTTTTTTCACTAGAAAAAACTTCGTCAAAACCTTCTTTGGTGTGCAAAATCTTCTCAACTTCTTCGTCTTGGCGAGCTTCTTCAACTGCTTTGTGTCCTGTTTTAATAATACCTCCTCGTTGTGATTTTATTTCAGTTAAACGTTTCAAAATTTCATCTTTGCGCGTCAATAGACCAGAAAGAGCTTGTTTTTCGGTGTTGTATTCAGCAACTCTTTGTATTTCGGCTTCTGCTTCACTCGTCTGTCTCTGATTTTTCTCATTTTGGCGCTTTTCTTGCTCCTTTTGCTTAAGGGCTTTAATCTTGGCAAGGCCTGATTCATTTTGAGTCACATTTTCCATAGATGCCGAAATTGTAGCATTTTCCAAAATGTGTTGCAATTTTTTATCCACCGCCCGCCCCTCCCGCATCGCCCATACGAATCAAAAAGAAATCCCGCCGACTCAAAGAAGAATGGAAAAGCGATGCGGGCTGAAATGCGAATACTTGGAGCATTTCAGAGACGGAGGCTGACGAGCCGAGTCGGGGTCGCGGAATTTTTCAGCAGAAAAATATCCGTGACAGGGCGGACATCGTGAGGGTACTCCCGATGAGAAGCGGGCGACAGAATTAGCACAGAGTGCGAGCGTAATATGAACTCGGATGAACGACGGTCGTGGAGCGTACCACTTAGCATTGTTTGTACTCTTACGAATTTTTGCTAA
>CAITGV010000004.1 GCA_903892035.1 uncultured bacterium
ATAGGTTAAGCTATTCCAATCGCTAATATCGCCGACAGCCCATTCAGTATTCGATGGTGCTGACGAATTATTGAAACCTGTCGTCTCCAAAACACTATTGGGCGGTTCTAAAAATTCAAATTTAGAAAAGCCCACCAAAAAGTGAATCGGAATTAGATTAAGAACAGCCTCAGAATTTATCTATAATTGGGAACAAAATTGCTTATAAATATGTTTACACAATATTGTTAGTTAGATATATATTGATTATTTTTGCACCATACATTTCAAAAACTTATGACAAGCAAAAAACGAGCAACAAGGGGATTTTTCGATGAATTTGAGCAATTGGAAAGATTAAGCAAACTCAAAGACCCATTAGAAAAACTGAATGCAAAAATAGATTTCGAGTTATTCAGAGATACCTTGAATACCATTTATGAAAAAACAGAACGAAAGAGTAAAGCAGGTGCAAAACCGTTTGATTATGTGCTGATGTTAAAAGTTGTTATTTTGCAACGACTGTATAATTTATCCGATGAACAAACAGAGTTTCACCTCAATGATCGTTTAACATTTAAACGATTTGTCGGTTTGGAATTTGGGCACAAAGTACCCGACACTAACACGATATGGAACTTTAAAGAAAGATTAAAAGAAAATGATAATGAGCGGAAATTGTTTGACCGCTTTTATAAAGAAATAGAAGAAGAAAAGTTAATTGTATCAGAAGGCAAAATGGTAGATGCAAGTTTTCACGAAGTTCCCCGTCAGCGCAACAGCAGGGAAGAGAACAAAACCGTGAAAGAAGGTTGCATACCAGAAGAATGGACAGAGGAAAAAAACAAGAATAAACTTCGTCACAAAGATACCGATGCCCGTTGGGTAAAGAAAAATAACGAAACCTTCTACGGCTATAAAAATCATGTAAAAGCAGATTTAGGAAGCAAACTCATAGACGACTACACCGTTACTGATGCAAGCGTACACGACTCGCAAGCATTAGAAGTATTACTGACAGAAAAGGATAAAGGACAAGCATTATACGCCGACAGCGCTTACACAGGCGATGAGCAGCAGACAAGCATAACCAAGGTAGAAATGGTCAATAAGGTACTTGAGAAAGGATACAAGAACAAACCACTCACAGATGAACAAAAAGGGAATAATAGAAACAAGTCAAAATACAGAGCACGGGTAGAACACATCTTTGGATTTATAGAAAACAGTATGAATGGAACCTATATGCGATGCATAGGAATGGCACGGGCAAGGGTAGTGATAGGATTAACAAATCTGGCATACAACATTTGCAGAACAGTACAATTAGTAACCCTATCAAAGGAGAGGTGTGTCCAATTAGCAAAATTAGGCAGTTAATGACAAAGAAAGAATGGAAATTAACAAAGGAAACGCAAAAAAAAAGAAAAAAAGAAGAAAAAACAGGAAAGGAAAATGTAAAGAAAAATATAGCCGGTGAAAATTAAAAAAATTGAAACAGATAAAATAGCAGGTTATGAAAAATTGATTTTTAGAACTGCCCTTAAATTGTTTGGGGATTTCCCTATCGGCAATATCCGCAATTTTCTGCTGCTGACTTTTCAATATTCGATCAGCTATCAAGGTGATCGGTACATCAAAAGGACCGAGCTTGATATAGGGTTTAGATATCCACTCGTATCCATTTGCTTTTGTTGCA
>CAITGV010000005.1 GCA_903892035.1 uncultured bacterium
CAATGGAATTACAAAAGCTATCCTATAATGGTTCTATATCACCTGTTATCTATAATCAAGCCCTAGATAGGGCGAGAGGACAGAAAAGAGTAATAAACAATATATATAGTAGGAATGGTCGCGACATCAAACCCATTATCATGCTCCTCCTCCGCCAAGTGCGTAATCGCTTAAAGTAACTATTTATTAATATAAATTTTTATTTTTTATGGCAACACCACCACCAAAAGGCGGAAAACCTGCACCAAAAACACATTCTGGAACAGGACCACATACTTTTATAGGTATTTTTCTTGTTCTTCTTATTTTTATTTGGATAGTACGTCATCCAAATCTGAATTCAACTTCAACCAATACAAATAGTTCCACTACAAATAACACTGCTACAAAAGTAGCTCAAAAATCCATGAATACAATTACATTAAATACAAATATGGGTCAGATAGTTTTTGAAACTTACAATAACGACGCACCAAGAACTGTTCAAAATTTTATTGATCTCGCAAATAAAGGCTTTTATAATAATTTAATTTTCCACCGAGTAATTAGTGGTTTTATGATTCAAGGTGGAGACCCAAGTGGAAATGGCACAGGAGGTCCAGGATACGATTTTCCAGATGAATTAAATCCTAATACTGCATCATATCAAGCAGGCTACACAAAAGGAGTTGTCGCAATGGCAAACAGAGGTCCAAATACAAATGGAAGTCAATTCTTCATAATGCTTGCCGATAATCCTCTTCCACATAATTACACAATTTTTGGAAAAGTTATTTCAGGACAAGATGTAGTAGATCGCATAGGACTTTTGCCAGTGGATGCTAGTGACAAACCTCTCACTTCTGCTGTCATAAATTCTGTTGTAGTAAAATAAATGTCCACACTTTACATAGTCGCCACTCCAATCGGAAATCTTGAAGATATTACTCTTCGTGCACTTCGAATTTTAGCAGAGGTAGATTTAATACTCTGCGAAGATACTCGTACAACTCGTACTCTTCTTGCCCATTATAAAATTAAAACTGCGACAAAAAGTTATCACGCTCATAGTAGTATTTCAAAAGAAGACACAATAATTAAAATGCTTGAAAGTGGCAAAAATATTGCTCTAGTTTCTGATGCAGGAACACCAGCGATATCTGACCCAGGAGCAATGCTTGTAAAAAGTGTACTCGAAAATCTCGGTGATGATGTGAAAATTGTTGCAGTACCGGGTGCCTCAGCTTTAACTTCTGCAATATCAATCTCTGGAATATTACCAAGTGAATTTGTTTTTTTAGGTTTTTTACCACACAAAAAAGGTAGGGAGACTTTATTTAAAGAAATTGCCTTATCGGAGCGTACAATGGTTTTCTATGAATCATCACACAGAATTTTAAAAACTTTAAAATCACTCTCTGACGTACTAGGTGAAGATAGGGAAGTAGTAGTGGCTCGAGAAATTACAAAATTTTTCGAAGAAGTAAAAAAGGGTACATCAAATGAAGTTCTATCCTACTTTACAGACAATAAAGAAAAGCAGAAAGGGGAGTTTGTGGTTATCGTATCGGGGGTGATATAATAGCCTTATGTCTAAAAGAAAAATATTAATTATCCTAGGTGCCATTATTGCCCTTATGCCATTTCTTGGTTTTCCAAGAAGTTTTAAAGATTTCTTGTATGTTATTGCTGGTCTTGCTATATGCGTATTTGCATATTTACAAAAGACTACATCTTCCCAAAAAATAACAAAAAAACCTGATACCTTTACTGACAATTCTGCACAATTTATGCATTCCACGAATAAGATTTCAGACATAAATACAAAATAATATGAATAAAAAAATAAAAATTAATATTGCTATTTCTCTTCTTATTTTATGTTTAATATACGGATCATTTTCTTTTGGCTACCACAAAGGATTGGCAAATCGTCCAGCTGAAGATTTAGTCACAACAGTAGACAATAAAGACAATCCAGTAATCGATAAAGCTGATTTTAGTACTTTTTGGAAAGTTTGGAACATCATTGATGACAAATCACCAAATGCAAAAGATGTAAAACCCCAAGACAGAGTCTACGGTGCAATTTCAGGCCTGATGGGTTCACTCAATGATCCTTATTCTGTATTTTTTAACCCACAAGAATCAAAAGACTTTCAAGATACTATCGATGGTTCATTTGTAGGTGTTGGGATGGAAATGGGAATGAAAGACAAAGTTCTTACAGTCATTTCGCCTTTGAAAGACACACCTGCATATAAAGCTGGAATAAAATCTGGTGACAAGTTGCTCAAAATTGACAAAACTACAACTACAGATATGAGTATCGATACAGCAATAAAACTCATTCGTGGAGAGCCTGGTACTACGGTTGTTCTTACGATGTATCGAGATGGTGACAAAGTACCAAGAGTTTTCAATGTTGTGCGTGCTACAATCACAATTCCAACAATTAAAACAGAGAAATTAGACGGGGGAGTTTTCTCAATTGCGCTATACAGTTTTGACGCAAATGCAATCACTAAATTCAAAGAAGCTCTTACTGAATTCAAACAATCAGGTGACACAAAGTTAATTCTCGACCTCAGAGGCAATCCTGGTGGATACCTAGATGCTGCAATAGACATTGCGAGCTATTTTCTTCCAAGTGGTAAAACTGTTGTAATCGAAGATTTTGGTACAAAAAGTCCAGCTCAAACCTACAGAAGTAAGGGCTATGATTTACTTGGAAATACAAATATTAAAATGGCAATTCTTATGGATGGTGGCTCCGCTTCTGCATCTGAAATTCTCGCGGGAGCACTTTCAGAGCAAAAAGTTGCAACACTTATCGGAGAACAAAGTTACGGTAAGGGTTCAGTACAAGAACTTCTTCCAGTGACAGATGATACATCTCTGAAAATTACAATTGCAAAATGGCTTACCCCAAACGGTATCTCTATTTCAAAACAAGGACTTACTCCAGACATTGCAATTAAAAATCTAGATAGCTGGGACGGAAGTGAGAAAACAGATTTGCAATTTGCAAAAGCATTAGAATTTTTAAATAAATAAATTATATGAAAGTTATATTACTGAAAGACATACCAAAGATCGGAAAGAGAAATGAAATAAAAGAGATTAGCGATGGATACGCACGCAACTTTCTTCTTGCAAAAGGTTTGGCAGAACTTGCAACTCCACAAGCGATTGAACGTGTAAATAAAATAAAAAATATTGCCGAAGTAAAGAAAAATGTTCAAGAAAATTTACTAGTAAAAAACTTAAATGAACTAAGTGGTGTGATCGTAAATTTAACAGAAAAAGCAAACGACACAGGTAGTTTATTTAAAAGTATTCACCAAAAAGAAATATCCGAGGCACTAAAAAAGCAACATCACATTGATGTTGCCGTAGATAGTATCGTATTAGATAAACCGATAAAAGAAACTGGGGAATTCAATATTAAGGTAAGTATTGGAGGAAAAACAACTACTTTTGTTCTGAAAATTGTGAAAGCCTAAAACTATACAATATTTACTGTCTTCTTTAGCATTGTCTTGCCATTGAAATGAGTTTTGCGCATTGTGCCAAATTTTACAGTACCTTCTTTTAGAGCAAAGATTGTATGATCTTTTCCAAGACCAGTATTTTTTCCAGCCACAATACGTGTACCGCGTTGGCGAATTATAACTGAACCTATTTTTGCTTTCTCACCATCATAAAGCTTCGTACCGAGGTACTTAGGATTTGAATCTCTTAGATTTTTGGCGCTACCGCCCGCTTTTCTATGTGCCATATTATTTAAAGTCTTTCTTTGTTATGTATAAAACAGTATAATTACTGTGGTATGAGTATAAATGATTTTACAGAAAAAATCAAGGGGTTAAGGCATAGGGAAGATATTGCCGACATATATTCCATAATCATCATCATTTTGGTGGCTATTACAGCCTTTGGTTTAGGCCGTCTCTCTAAAAGGGACACTGGAAGCTCTCCTGTGGTCATACAGGGCAATTTTGACGCAAATAATGCCTCCCAAAACCCTCTCGATGGCTCAAATAGTACCCAAAATTCCCTAATAAATGCCTCTGCTAATAATAACACACAAAACCCTACTGGTAAATACTTTGTAGCATCAAAGAACGGTAAGAACTATTATTCACTAAATTGCTCTGGTGCAAATAGAATCAAAGAGGGGAATAAGGTCTTTTTTGCCACAAAAGCTGAAGCCGAAAATGCTGGTTATACAAAGTCTGCAACGTGTAAAGATTTATAAAAATATATTTGTAAATTCCTAGAATCAATTAATCAAATAAGAAAATATCAACCACTATACCTACCTAAATATAAGGCTCGGGTGAGTGGTTTTAGTACCATCCGCTCTCGAGGACTAGTGTCGCACAATATACCTTTTGCGACACTAGGCTTGGAACAAGCCGTGTCGCAAAAGGTCTTCAATTATTAATATTTATATTAACTTTCTATCTGCTATACTATTAAATCAAATGCAAAGAATAAAACATAAAATTAAAAAAACATTCTCTTCCCTAGCAATTCGTAATTATCGTTTATATTTTTTTGGAATCACAATTTCTACAACTGGAACTTGGATGCAAAATATTGGCCAGGCTTGGCTTGTGCTCAAATTGACCAATTCAGGCACTGCTTTAGGTATAACTATCGCACTTCAATTCTTACCAATGCTTTTTTTAGGCCCTTGGGGCGGAGTTTTGGTAGATCGATATTCAAAAAGAAAAATTTTATACATTACTCAAACTATTGCTGGAATTTTAGCATTGATACTTGGCATACTAGTTTTCACAAATTTTGTTCAACTTTGGATGGTTTACGTTTTAGCATTTTTACTCGGACTTATTAGCGTTGTTGATAATCCTGCGCGACAAACCTTCATCACTGAAATGGTTGGTGAAAAACATTTAATGAATGCAGTATCAGTCAATGGTATTCAAATTAATCTCACTCGAGTGATCGGTCCTGCTCTTGCTGCAATTTTAATTGCGACTCTTGGCATGGCTCCGCTCTTTTTTATTAATGCGATTTCATATGTTGCTGTGATTGTTGCTTTACTTTTAATGAATAAAGATGAACTTTTAACAGTTACTCCTGTTGATAAAACCCCAGGTCAAATAAAAGAAGGATTCAAGTATATGATGCGATCAATGACAATAAGCACAACTCTTTTAATGCTTGCTATCATCGGCACTTTTACTTATGAATTTTCTGTTGTTCTTCCCCTATTTTCTCAATTTACTTTTCATGGCGATGCATCATCTTTTGCTTTACTGATGGCGGGTACTGGCATTGGTGCAGTTTTTGGTTCAATAAGTATTGCTCATTCGAAAAAAGTAAATTTAAATACAATTGTTAAAAAAAGTTTGTATTTTGCAATCTCGATGTTATTTTTTGCTTTTTCTCCTACGCTTTATTTCGCAATACTTATGAGCGTGATTGTTGGTTTTTGTTCAATTAATTTTCTTTCACTTTCAAATGTACTTTTACAAATTGAAAGCGTACCTGAAATGCGCGGACGTGTAATGGCTATTTGGGCTGTAGCTTTTCTTGGCTCCACTCCAATCGGTGGACCAATTATTGGTTTTATTAGTGAACATGCAAATCCTCGTATAGCACTTCTTGTCGGATCACTTGCAGCCTTTGTCGCTTCTTATATTGGCTTTCGTGCACTTAAAAAACACAAATTAAATTAGGAATTCATACCGGCAATGTAGCCAGTAGTCCAACATATCTGCAAAGAAAAGCCTCCACTTGGTCTATTTATGTGAAGCAAATCCCCTGTTATATATAAATTTTTATAAATATTTGAGCGCATTGTTCTCATATCAATTTCTTTGAGATTTACTCCTCCGTCAGCCACAACTGCTCGATCAAAGCCCATAAGTCCTATGATGGTCATTGGTATTGCTTTTAAAAGATTTACAATTTGTTTACGTTCATCTTTTGTAATACTGTGAACTTTTGTATCTGGATTTATATTATTCAAAATTGAAAGTATCGCTTCTTTTGTGCCGTGAGGTGCAATTTCATCAAAAATATTCTTTAGCATTTTATTTTTATTTAAATCAAATATTTTTATTATTTTGTCTTCCAAAGCCACAATATCAGTATCGGGATATGCATCGATATTTGCTGTAACAATTCCTTCATGAATCAAATCACTGACTTTACCTGCAAGATTTAAAATCAGTGGCCCAGAGATGCCAAAATGCGTAAACAGAAGCTTGCCAGTTTTATTAAATTTCTTTACACCATTTACATAAAAAGTAATTTTCATAAATGATAAAGAAACACCAGCAAGTGAATGGACCCATTTTTCTTTTACAGCAAGTGGGACAATTGTTGGCGTCGGTGACATAACTTTATGACCTAAATCTGAAAGCCAAGTAAAACCATCGCCAGTAGAACCAGTTTCAGGATGCGACATTCCGCCAGTTGCAATGATATACGAATTTGCTTTATATGTTGTACCAGAAGCATTTACTCCTGTTATAAGTCCCCCATTTGACAATATTCTCTTTACGTGTGCTTCTGTTTTAATTGTGACTCCCCCACTTTTAATATATTTATCTAAAGTATTAAAAACATCAAGTGCTTTTTCTGTATTTGGAAATGCTCTTTTGCGAGCTTGCACGACTAGGGGAAGACCCAATTTTTCAAAAAAATTAAATGTATCTTTATTGCTAAATTGTGAAAATGGTGAGTATAAAAACTGCTCAGCTTTTCCATAATTTTTCAAAAAAATTCTAGTGTCTTCTTCGGCATTTGTGACATTACATCTTCCACCACCAGTAATTTTTAATTTCTCACCGAGTAATTTATTTTTCTCTAGTATTAAAACTTTTTTACCACGCGCCGCCGCTGTTCCAGCCGCCATCATCCCAGATGCGCCCCCACCGATAACTATGACGTCATAATGCATTTGTGTATTGTCTTTCATAAAAATTTAAAATAAAAATCCAAGGGTTAAGCCTTGGATTTTTATAAAGCTATTTCTTCTTAGCTTTCTTTGGCTTTTTTACTTCTTTCTTTTGATGTGTATTTCCTTTTGCCATATAAATTTTATATTACTCTAATAATAAAATAATTATATCACATAATTGCTTTCGCAAGTTCATTTATACCCAATTTCTTTTTTGAAGAATACGGCACGATAGTGTGAGCACCGATCATGTCCGTAAGTTTTTTAATTTTCTTTCCGTATTCAGATTTTTTTATTTTATCAATTTTATTTGCAACAATAACAATGTCTTTGCCGTGCTCTTCGAGAGCTTGCAACATTCCGAGGTCACTTTCAGTAGGTCCGACTTCGGCATCGATAATGAGTACAACTTTTTTCTGGTCATAATTTGAATTGAAAAGATATGAATATATAAGGTCGCGAATTTTTTCTCTGCCAGCGCCAGATGCTCGTGCAAAACCGTAACCCGGTAAGTCTACTAAGTAAAAAGAATCATTTATTAAAAAGAGGTTTATCTCCTGCGTTCGCCCTGGAAAAGAGCTCGTCCGAGCCAAACCCTCCTTTCGGGTCAAAGAATTGATAACGCTCGATTTACCCGCATTTGAGCGCCCTATAAAGGCTATCTGGGGCACTCCGTCACCCAAAACCTTATCGTCCCCCACCAACCCCTTTACAAATTTTGCAGATATTATTTTCATAAATTATTTCTCCAAATCTAGGGTCTCATCGATACGAATCTTGGAGACGAATTCGGGAACGTGAGAGACGAGGATGAGGGCGCCTTTGTAGGCGTCTATGGCTTCGGCTATGACGGGGATGTGGCGGAAGTTTATGTGGTTTGTAGGCTCGTCGAGGATAAGGAGGCCGGGGCGCTGTAGGACGAGGCCAGCAAAAGCTACGAGGCCTTTTTGACCTTCGGAAAGAGCGCCAATTTTTGTGCGAATCATATCACCAGTGATGAGAAAGCTCGCAGCAGTCGCGCGCATCTTTTCTTCATCAAGGAGAAGCCCCCCAGCAAGCATTGCAGCAGAAAGAGATTCATATACACTATGATCAAAATTCAAAGTCGAAAAATCTTGTCGATAGTAACCAACGCGGATGCCATCTAAAATTTTTGCACCATCTGCAGTATTGTTTGCTAGGTGTTCAAGAAGTGTACTCTTCCCTATTCCATTTGGACCACGAAGAAGTAAGTGCTGATTTTTTTTCAATTTTATATTTGCTGTACTTTTTTTTATTTTTCCAGTCTTGTGATTCATCGTAGTAAAAGAAGTAATTGTGATGATGTCGCCCAAAATATCTTCTTGGGCAGGAATAGTAAACTTTCTTATTGTTTTATCTTCTTTGCGAACATCCACCATTTCGTCTTCAAGGTCTTGTGCAAGTTCTTTCATCCTTTTTGCAACTAGACGCAAACGTCCTCCTTTGTGAGCAAATTCATTTGATTTATCCTTCTTTGCTTGAATTTGCTTTGCAAGCTGTGCATTTTTCATATTTTCTTTTTCAACTCGGGCAGTAATGTCTTTCAGCACATTCAAATAGTTACCGACATACTGCTCGACTTTTCGAGTATAAATATCTAAATAAAGAACTCCGTCGGAAAAAGCATTCAAAAATTCTGCGTCGTGAGAAATCACAACAACAGTCTTTTTATAATTTATGAGAAATTTTGTGAGGTGTTCGATCCCAGCTTTGTCTAGATTATTTGTCGGCTCGTCGAGAAGCAAAAGATCTGGATCTTGGATTAAAGCAGAAGCAAGTAAAATACGCGCAAGCTGACCTCCAGAAAATGTTTTTAAAATTCTTTCATGTAATTTTTCATGACCTTTCAAATTTACAACTTCGAGCACTTCATCAATACGTGGGTCAATGTCGTACACTTTTTTTGTAAAACAAGATTCAAAAAATTCTCGCACAGTCAAAGTCAGTGCTTCACGAGGTATTACTTGTTTTGCAATAGCAATACTTACATTTGAACCACGATGAATTTGCCCTGATTCAGGTTGTAATGTTTCTGTAATAAGACCAAATATTGTACTTTTTCCAGCACCATTTTGCCCCATGATCGTAATTTTACTTCCACGACGCAGAGGAAAACTCACCTCATCTAAAATGGGTTTATTTGGTCCGTACTCAAAAGACACTTTATCAAATCTTAAAATTACTTCATCGTTTGCCATATGAATTTGCAATTCACGTCGCGTAAGTCCTTTTGGCGCGACGCCCTTAATACACCTAAAGAAATTGCCCCTTTACATTTTAACTTAAAATGCTTTAGGAGCAACTTCTTTTGTAGTATTATGCGCGAGATACGTTTGTTGCAGATGGGCCTTTGTCGCCTTGTACAACTTCAAAAGTTAGTTCATCACCAACTTTCAATTCGTCATAAGTAACGCCTACGAGTTCTTTAGAGTGGAAGAAAAGATCCTTTGCTTCGCCTTCGCGAGAGATGAATCCAAATCCTTTGTCTGTTAGAGTCTTGATTGTTCCTTTCATATGATTGTTTTTTATTATTGCTTCTTAACTTTACCGCGAAACTCGACTCTTTTTGGATTCGTATCGGGTCTAGCTATTTTATATTATTTATTCATCTTTGTCAAATGTTTCTATTTCGAAACTTCAGTAAGATCGCCATTTACTATCTTAAACGTTCTTATTGTTTCGACAGTGGGCACCGTGACCATTGGTTCCGTCAATTTTCTATCAAGGTAATTTACAACAATATTTCCATTTTCACTTTTTACACTTTCAGGAGTAATCCTATCACCCAAAAATGCTGGCTTTAAACCATCGTATCCTTTGTCTGTTTTAAGTGCTACAACTAAATAATAAAAAGTGCCACTTCCACCAGGGTTTTCTGTAACCAAAAATGCAGCGTCTTGCTTTCCGTCACCATTGAAGTCCCCCATTAAATCATCACCAAAATAAGTGAATTTCATTTTAAAATCTGTATTTTTATAATCTACCGGAACTTCTTTTATTTTATTTTTTTGAAAAAATATTGGTGTAATAAAAGACAAAAAAGCAATTACAACAAAAATTATTACAATATTCTTATTTGGTAAATGTCTTTTAATTTTATCCATACTTACATTATACTATACAATCACCGCAATAAACTTTTTCACCTTTTGTACAGTCGTCACAAGCGAGGAAGTGTAGATGGCAGAGATTGTTTTTACAATTTACATATTTTTCAGTTTTAGATTTACAAAGCTTGCAGGTACCGATGATTTCGCGATCTCCACCAAAGTCCATCACTAGGCGGTTGTCGAAAGTATAAAGTGTACCCTGATAATCTTTACCAGGATATTTTTCCATATAAGTATGAATACCGCCATCCAATTGATAAACATTTTTAAAACCTTTATTCAATAAATATGCTGACATTTTTTCACAACGCACTCCGCCAGTACACACAGTAAGTACAGTTTTTTCTTTTATAGGTTCAAGTTTTTCTAAGGCTTTTGGTAAATCACGAGAATTTTCAAGTTCTGGATTTATTGAATCCTTAAAATGTCCAGATGCAAATTCATAGTCATTGCGCATATCAACCACGACAAAATCTTTTTGATTTTCATACCAATTTCGAAGTTCTTCTGGCGAAAGATATGGGGCAGTACGAATCCGTGGATCAGCTTCATCGTAAGAAAAACGAGTACCCACAATTTCATCACGAACCTTTACTGATACTTTTGGAAACGATGATCCATCCCCTGCACTTCTTTTTATTTGAACATCAGAAAAACGCTCATCTTTTAAGAAGTTTTGTGCAAATTCTTCAGTAGACATAAACTTTCCTTCCATTGTGCCATTTATCCCTTCGTGTGCCACTATTACACGCCCCCTTAACCCTAGATGCACCATTTGTGCTCGTAAGGTATCGGCTACCTCTTTTGGGTTTTCGATAGTAATGTATTTATAAAAAAGTAAAACTTGGTACTGCATAGGCACATAATAGCAAAAGTTCCTCTTTAAAGGAACTTTTGCTAAAAACTTTACTGTCGATTAAGAAAGGTGCTTTGAAACCAACTTTGTCATTTCAAACATGTTTACTACAGCCTTGCCACCGAATACCGCCTTTAGAGGAGCGTCAGCAACAATATTTCTCTTTGCCTTTGGATCTTGTAGATTGTTCTTTTTAATGTAAACCCACAATGCCTTTACTACTTCAGAGCGAGGCATTGGACCCTTTCCAACAACTGCTGCGAGTTCTGGACTAATGTTCATCGGCTTCATAAATGCTGATACTTTTTTTTCTGCCATATTTTTTTGGCCACAAAGGCTTTGACACCAGAGGGCTTATATTAAATAATAATTTAAGACCCTTCTATTATAGCACAAATCCCCTTGTAAATGCCACAAGGGGGTGTAAAATGTGCTACAATTACTCTAATGAAAAATTTCTTCATGCAGCCCATTAACGGAAAAATCCTTTTAGGAATTGGACTTTCTGTCGTATCACTTTCAAGTTTTGGCTATATTTTTTACACATATATTCATACAATAAATAAACTTGATGTATTATCTACTGATTTAGTAAATACCAAAAATGAATATCAGGCTAAAATATATGAAAACCAAACTGATATTAAAAAAATGTCAGATGAAATTAGTTCTATAGTAAATACTCTTACCGATGAACAGAAAAAAAGTTTATTAATTGGTGATCAGCTTGGTGCTATAGGTCAACAAGTTGGAGCCATTGGTGGAACAGTGGGAAATCTTGAAAAGCTTTCGAAAACTGACCCAGAATTACTTAAAAAATACTCAAAAGTATATTTTTTAAATGAACACTACGTTCCACTTTCACTTTCAAATATTGACTCAAAGTATTTAATTATAAAAAATACTCCTCTTCAGATTCATAGTAGCGTTGCACCTTATTTACAAAGATTACTTGATGATTCTACTTCCTCTGGTTTATCACCAGAAATTATTTCTGCATTTCGTTCGTTTGGAAGCCAGGCACTTTTAAAATCTAGTTACAAGTTTACCTACGGCGCTGGTACTGCAAATGCTTTTTCCGCCGAACAAGGTTACTCAGAACACCAGCTTGGCACCACTGTTGACTTTGCAACTCCTACGACTGGCACTGGTTTTTCTGGTTTTGATAAAACTCCAGAATATACTTGGCTTACCAACAATGCTTATAAATATGGCTTCATAATTTCCTATCCTGAAAATAATTCATATTATAAATACGAACCATGGCATTGGAGATTTGTCGGTGTTGCTCTTGCTACAACTCTTCATAATAGAAATGAATACTTTTACAATATGGACCAGCGTGAAATTGACACATATTTGGCAAATATTTTTGATTAGGTGTATTATGTACATTATTAGAGTTAAGTAGTAATATAAATATATGAAATGGACAGCCGAATCAGTAACCCCAATGCATCCCGATAAAATTTGTGACCGCATAAGTGACGGTATTTTGGACGCATGTTTAACAATTGACCCATATTCTCGCGTAGCGGCAGAAGCTATGGGTGGACACGGTGTCGTATGCATAACTGGAGAGCTCACAACAAATGCTTATATTGATATTCGAGGTATTGTAGAAAAAGCTGTAGGAAAGCCTTACGGAGTGCAGATAAATATAGTTAAACAATCAAATGAAATTGCTCAAGGGGTAGATATAGGAGGAGCTGGTGACCAAGGAGTAATGGTTGGTTTTGCTTGTAGAGAAACTCCAGAACTTATGCCAAAAGAGGTAATGCTTGCTCGAAGACTCGGACAATTTATTTTCGCTCGAGCACCTTACGATGGAAAAACTCAAATTACTTGGGATTCTGACACAGACGAAGTCGGTACAGTTATCGCTTCATTTCAAAATACTACAGTTGTACAACTCGAAGGCTATGTTAAAGAATGGTTGAGTGATAAAAAAGTTGCAAGTGATTTAAAAATCCATTGCAATCCGGCTGGTGAATGGAAAATGGGTGGTTTTGATGCTGATACAGGACTAACTGGTAGAAAAATTGTTGTAGATCAATATGGTTTGCGTTGCCCTATCGGTGGAGGAGCATTTTCTGGTAAAGACGCTACGAAAGTAGACCGCTCTGGTGCTTATATTGCACGCAAGAAAGCTATCACAATTTTGAGTGAAAATCTTGATGCAAAAGAAGTTACTTTCTACCTTGGTTATGCAATTGGAATTGCTGAGCCAGTATGGGCAAAAGCTTTGATGATCATGAATGATGGTACAAAAAAAGAAATTGACTACAAAGAAGGTCTTGAAGTATTTACTCCAAACAAAATTATTGAAATTCTAAAACTTTACGAACCAAAGTTTGCAAAAACTGCAGAATGGGGACATTTTGGTAATGGTTTCGACTGGGACGTCGGATTCTAAAATTAAATATTTATTTAAGTATCCCAACTACTACTTCAATACGGGAGAGCGTTTCGTTTTTACCTAAAACTGAAGCTACTGTAAAAGGGTCAGGAGAGCGTTCGAGGCCTGTGAGTGAAAAACGCATTGGGTGAAGCACCGAACCTCGGTCCCCTAATGCATCAGCAAAAGCCATAATTTTTTCTTTTATATTTTCTAAAGTAAAATTATCATTAGAAATTTCATTTAAAATTTCTTTAATTTTATTTAAGTTTAGAATTGTATTTTCTTTATCAGATTTTTTCCAAATAAGTTTTACAGGATCAACATTTGGCACAGAAAAAAAGAAATCAAGCTCACCTGCCTCACACATTTCTGTAACTTCACCAAATTTTTTAATTCTATCAATTACGATTGGAACAATATTATGTAAACGCTCGATGGAAAATTGTGGCAAATTTTTAATTTTTTCAGACAAAAATTTTGTTATCATTTCTTCCTGGTCTTCATAATTCATTTTCTTTATATGCTCCTTATTTAGCCAATCTAGTTTTTCATCATTGAAACCACCACCAGCATTTTGAATTTTTTTTAAATCAAAGGCGTCAATTAATTCTTGTTTCGAAAAAACTTCTTGTTCTGTGCCAGGATTCCAACCAATAAGAGCCAAGAAATTTATCATAGCCTCCGGTAAATAACCCTCTGCTCTATATTCAAGCAAATCTTTTGCACCATCTCTTTTACCCATTTTTTTATTACCTTCTGTAGCCATTATATGAGGCAAGCAGGCGTATAGCGGAGGTTTGATTCCCATTGATTCATAAACAGAGAGGTACCTAGGAGTAGAAGAAATATATTCTTGTCCACGCATTACAAGTGTAATACCCATTTCAATATCATCTACAATGTGGGCAAAATTGTAAGTTGGGTAACCGTCACTTTTTATTAAAATAAAATCATCGAGAGCTTCAGGACCCGCAGACAAATCCCCAAATACTTCATCATGCCATGAATAACTTTTTATCTCTGGAACCTTAAATCGTAATGGTTTCGTACCGTCCCATACATCAAATTTTTCTGGTCTGTGTTCTCTGAAAAGAAAAGCTCTTTTTTCCTCTTCTGCTTTTTTTCTAAAACTTTCTACTTCTTCATTTGTATATGGATCTGGATATGCAAGACCTTTTTCAATAAGTTTTTGAGCGTATTTATTGTATAAATCTAGGCGATCAGACTGCTTATATGGAGCGTGAGGGCCACCGACAACCATTCCTTCATCCCAATCAATACCAAGCCACTCAAGCGACTCTATGATGTGTTCAATTGAGCCAGGCACTTCTCGAACTTTGTCAGTATCTTCAATTCTTAAAATATATGTTCCCTTATTTTTTCTAGTCCAAAGGTAAGCAAAAAGCGCAGAACGAACATTGCCCACATGCATAAAACCCGTAGGACTCGGGGCAAAACGTGTTACAACTTTTTTATGATTATCATTCATATTATTGTTCATGAGAGAGCGCTATGTCGACTAACTCTTTTGCGATTTTTTCGGCAGCATCAGGTTTCCCAAAATTCTTTGCATTTTTTGCCATACTTTCCAAACGTGTTTTATTTGCAATCAGTTTATCAACTTCTTGAATTAAAATATTTGGTGTAAGATTTGTTTCCTCTATGACATCACAAGCTCCAGCTCGAGCATAATTGAAAGCATTTTTTCTTGCATGATCACCATTTGATTTATTAAATGGAATTAAAATTGAAGGCAAACCCCAAGATGCAATTTCAAAAATTGTTGAGCCAGCTCTTGAGATCACAAGAGTAGATGCACCTGCCGACATTTTTATAGCCAAAGAATTTAAAAATCCAAAAGATTTATATCTGTCTTTCAATTCATCGGTCAAAATTACACTCACTCTTTCATTTGTATTTTCGACATTATTTGTTCCAACTTGATGAATAATTTGATATCTCTTAAGAAGTTCGGGAAGCGCGTCGATAACAGTATTGTTTATAATTTCTGCACCTTGTGATCCACCAAGAACAAACAGGACGGGCATGCTTGGATTTAATTTCAAATATTCAAAAGCACCCTCTTTTTCTATGTGTGTTATTTCACTTCGAATTGGCTGTCCGGTTAGTACAGTTTTATCTTTTGGGAAATATTCTCCAGCTTCATCGTAAGAAATAGCAATTGCTTTTGCAAATTTACTTGCCCATAAATTTACTCGTCCTGGAGCACAATCAGATTCATGTATTACTACTGGAATTCTTAATATTTTTGCAGCAAAAAGTACTGGGAAACTCGCATAGCCACCTTTACCAAAAATAACATCGGGGTAAATTGTAAAAACTTTTATCAATGCTTCAATTATACCAACTCCTGTTTTAAAAAAATCAAAAAAATTCAAAAGTGAAAAATATGTGCGCATTTTTCCAGCATTCACTTGCTCAAAAATAATGCCATTTTCAAAAAGTGCATTTTTATCGTATGGACTAGTAGAAACAAAGTACAACTTCGCACCAATAATTTTCTCTTTGTCAATTATTTGATTGACCTTTTCAGCTATAGCAATTATTGGGTAAAAATGCCCTCCTGTCCCCCCTCCAGTAAATAATATCTTCATAAGTCTTTATTTTACATCACTTTTACAACTTATGCCACTTTATTATTTTGATGTTTAGAAATTTGTAGCATTATACCCACCATACCCAAAGCAACAGCAAGAGATGTTCCACCTTGGCTCACAAATACCAGAGGTACGCCAGTTAGTGGGAAAAGTCCAACAATTGAAGCAATATTTAAAAATGATTGTGTCATTATAACCATCATTACACCCACTCCAAGTAAACGACTAAACTGGTCAGGTGCATGGTTTGCAATCTTAAGTCCACGAACACCTAGAATGATAAATATTAGTATTAAAATTGAACCACCAATAAAACCGAGCTCTTCACCCACAATAGCAAAAATAGAATCTCCTTGAGGTTCTGGTAAATAATTAAATTTCTGCACACTTTGTCCATATCCTCTTCCAAAAATTCCACCCGAACCAATTGCTATCAATGATTGATTGAGCTGGTACGACGAACCAGTAATATCACTCGAAGGATTTATATACGTCTTTATTCTAGATGCAACATAAGGGCGAAAAATTGCTAAAACTAAAACTAATGCCACACCTACACCAATAAAACCAACTATCCATTTCCAATTTAATCCCGATACAAAAAGCATTACGATTCCAGCTGATCCCATGATTATCAAACTTTTTGTGTCCGGCTGTTTCAATAAAATACCAGCAACCAAAGCAAGTAAAATTGCAAATGGTATAATTCCAATTTTCATATTCATAGATTTATTTCGAAGCCACGAAAGCCAAGCAGCCAAATATATGACAAAACCAAGTTTCAAAAATTCTACAGGTTGAAAAGAAACAGGTCCTAAAGCAATCCAGCGTCTTGCTCCTCCGTGGGAAAATCCTATATGAGGGACAAAGACAAGTGCCGTAATACCAATTGCAGCAAGAAAAATGTAAAGTGAATGTTTTCTCCAAAATTTATATGGAATTTTTGAAAAAGCATAAAGAGCTATCAGACCAAAAACTAAACCTAGTACCAATTGACTCAATAAAACTGAATAAAATTGACTCTGACTTTTCGCCAATATTCCAAGTGAAGCTGAAAAAAATATTAAAAGACCCCCAAATAGGAGTACGAGTGTGATACCTAAAAATGTCTTATCCATTTTTTTCATATTTTATATTAGTGTAATTATTATTCCAATTACTGCAAAAAGAACAGAGAGAATCCAGTAGCGCATTGTGACTTTTGAAGCTGGCCAGCCGACAACCTGAAAATGGTGATGAAGGGGTGCAACATGAAAAATCTTTTTTCCATTACGAAATTTTTTAGACAAAACCTGAGCGACGCTTGAAAGTGATGTAGCCACTAGCGGAAAAGCAATTATTGGCAAAACGGCTACAGCCTTAGTTAGAAATGCTACAACTACAAGAGTGGTAGTAAGAGCCATTGTACCAGTTTCAGAAAGATAAAATCTTGCAGGAGGAACATTGAACCAAAGAAAAGCCAAAAGTGAACCGACTATTACCATACAAAATGCTGAAAGATCTACTTGGTGATTATGAAAAGCAATTATTGCATATGATGAAAAAATTACTGCAAATACTCCTCCAGCAAGACCATCTATGCCATCGATTATTCCACCCGAATAAATTCCTATCATAAAAATAATAAATAGTGGTATAAACATATACCCCAATTGTATTTCTCCAAAAGATGGAACAATTATAGAATGAACTCCGAGCTTAAAAAAGAACCACCAAGCTCCTATAATAGCTAAAAACAAAACAACAATAATTCTTTTCTTTAACGAAAGTCCTCCACCAACATATTGTCCTTTATCTGAAACTACAAGATAATCATCTACCAAGCCAACAATAGCACCAACCAGAAGAGTGAAGAGTGGAAGCCAAGTTTGATTTCTACTCAAAAAAGAAAGCTTGTCCGCATCAGCATTTGTCGTAAAAAATGAAAATAAAAATATTACTAGTATTGTAAGAAATGCACTACCCCAAACAATTATTCCACCCATCCTGGGTGTTTTCCGTCCTTCATCATTATGCAATTTTGAAGTAATTGGTGTATCGATACCATCTAGAGATTTTCCCACGCTAGACTTTTTCCAAAATTTATGACGATATAAAAAACCACTTATAGATGGTTCAATTAAAAATCCTATTATAAAGGATATTGTGGCTGGCAGAAAAATTTTTACAGCATCAGTAATCATTATTTTAATTTATTTAATTCTTCACGAACGACAACTCTGTCATCCCAAGGAATCTTATTTTCCTTTATTACCATAGTTTGCTCGGCTCCTTTTCCACTTATAAGTACTATATCACCTTTCCCAGCTAATGAAAGTGCCTTTTTTATCCCCTCTCTTCTATCTAAAATTACAAATAAATTTTCACCATCTTTTTTACCGTGTAGTCGTGCATGTCGAGCAATACCCTCTGCAATTTCCACAGGATCATCATCATAAGGATCTTCATTTGAGACAACCACGTAATCTGCTTTATCTCCAACCGCAATACCCATCAATTCCCTTTTGCCTATATCTCTTCCCCCTCCAGCGGCACCGAGTAAAATAATAATTTTCTGTCCATCTTTTCTCATTGCTAAAGCTGTATCTAAAAGCAAATTCATACTTATTTTTTCATGAGCATAATCGACTATTACAGTAAAATCCTGAGCACAATCAATATTTTCCATTCTTCCAGGAATAATTTTTAAATTTGCAAGACCTTCGACAATTTTCTCTTCAGAAATATTTAGTAAATGAGCCAGTGCAATTGCAGGCAATGCATTGTAAGCATTGAAAAGTCCTGCAATATTTAAATGATATTTATTTTCACCCACATAAAAAGAAATTCCCACTCCGTCAGTTTCAACCTTTTTTGCAACTATATCTCCAGAGTGAAGGCCGTAACTTTGATGAACATCTGCTTTAAAATTTGCATAATAATTTCCAAATTCACTATCAGCATTTGTTAAAACAATTTTTTGTATATTTTTGCCATTGATATTTTTTTTATAATTATATAATTCACTAAATAATGGTGTTTTGGCAACTTTATATTTTTCAAAACTACCTCCGTGGTTTGGTAAGTGCTCAGGAGTAAGATTTGTAAAAATTGCTACGTCAAAAAATATTCCTACGTGTCTGTGTAGCTTCATTCCTTCAGATGTTGCCTCCATAACCACGTGAGTACAACCAGCATCTTTCATTTGTTTCAATATTTTTTGAGTAATAAACGGCCCAGGCATTGTCATATGATATGGATTAAGTGACTCTTTATCGCCTATTCTTATATTTGCAGTTCCAAGAAGTCCAACTTTATATGAGGCACTATTTAATACAGACCAAACAAAATTTGCAGTTGAAGTTTTTCCTTTTGTACCCGTAATTCCAACGACAATCATTTTTTTTGTTGGATATCCATAATAAAATGCTGCCAGATAAGCAAGTACTTTGTGATACATAAGTAGTAAATGCTCAGGTGTCATTTTTTTAATTTTATTTTTTATGCTCATTTGTATTTTAATTTTATATAATCAGTAGTTTTTTGTGCCAATAATTCCACATCAGAAAAACGTTCTTCTTTTCCCGAACCCAAAACAACAATTCCAACCTTGTGTCCCTCTGTCGAAAACATTATAGCAAGATTTCCGCCAGCAAGCTTTGTATAACCTGTTTTTGAGGCCAAAAGCCCAGGCAAGTTTCCAATACTTGTATCTGTATTATAAACTGTAATAATTTTTCCATCTAACGTAGGAAACATTGCGGCTCTCTGTGTTGTATAAGAAAAAATATCTGGATATTCATTTTGTGCATCATAAAACATTTGTGCGACATCTCGTGCTGTACCTATTGCACCAGGTAAATTATTTTCAACATCAAAATCTAGACCTGACGGATTATAAAATATTGTATTATCCAGACCCATATTATTAGCTTTTTCGTTCATTTTTTCTACAAAATGATCTACTGATTTTTTATTAGGACCATTTATAAAAGAAAGTGAAAGTGCAGCATTGTTTGATGATGAAACCAACATCAACTTCACCATATCATTCAATAAAAATTTATCATTATCTGTAAAATCTACAGTGTCTTTGGGATAAAGTGCATCTTTTACAATTTGAATTTGTGAATTTGTTTTATAACTTTCTAGTGCAACCATTGCTGTCATTATTTTTGTAAGAGACGCAAGAGGCACTGGTGTATTTTCATTATATGCGTATATTTTCTTATTACTTGTAAAATCGTAAATTATCACTGACTTTGCAGAAAGATCTATATCGGAAAATATGTCTTTATAATTTTCATCATTAGAATTTATTACAGACGCCGTCTGAATTTTTTTATTTATGTTTATATTTCCCAAAAAATATACTAACAAAAAACCTGAGAAAACCATTATTAAAAGTAAAATAAATTTATTTACTCTATCCATATTTACAATTCAGAAGAAGTAATATTATTATTAACCGAAATTGATTCATTCATCATTTTATTTACTTTTTCAAATTCAGGAGCATCTTCTACCCTTGCTATTCCCATATATGTGAGTAAATCAAAAGTTGGTCTATATACAAGTTTACGCTGATCATCCTTATGCGGAACTTTTTCTACAAGTCCTCGGACCATTAAGTTCCTTAAAATAAAACTCGAATTTACTCCGCGTATATAATCTATTTCGCTTCTAGTAGAACCGTTTGAATATAAAATAATTGAAATGGTTTCCATCGAGGCTTTTGAAAGGTCTTTCATCAATTCCTCCTTTCTCATATTTTCAATTAACTCACTTAGTTCATGATTAGTACCTAGTGTCACCTCTTCATTTTTTCTTAGCATTACAATTCCTCTTTCTTTTAAATCATTTTCAAGTTCTAAAAGTGCATCCATTACTTCATTTTCCTGCACGTCAAAAACTTTCATTAAAAAATTTACAGAAACTGGCTCTCCTTTCCAAAACAATAGTCCTTCAATTTTTGAACTTAATTTCATATATTATATTTGTTCTAATTTTAAAATTTTCATATCATCAAATGTATTTTCTTGAAGCACATCGAGTATCCCTCCGCGCACAAGCTCAAGCATTGCCAGAAATGAAACGATCATATAAACTTTCTCTTCTTTTGCATTTTCAGGATTTGGATGCTTTGCAAAATCTTTAAATGACATATTCATTGCAGTTTGAATTCGCTCTGTTAAGTCTGAAATCATTTCTTCAATACTTACTACTTTTTTTATATTTACTTCAGGTAAAATTTCTTTTTTTGGAATTCGCGCAAGTACGTCTTGGCCTGCATTGTATAAATTCATTAAATTGAGTGCAGGGTCAGGGCTAAAAATTGGTTCATTCCAACTTCTTTCAGGGCTCAAATAAATTAATTGTTTTCCAAAACGCTCTTTTACAAAAACACTTGCGTCTTTTATTACTTGATATAAACGCAAACGAGCCTCAAGGTCAACAATTTTTTCTTCTTCATCTGGAGTTAAATTTAAATTTGGAAGCAGTGATCTGGATTTTATTAAAATCAAAGTCGAAGCCACGACAATAAATGCTGTGACATCGTGCATATTCATCGAGGGCAATGCTTTTACGTAATTTATGTAGTCTGAAGTAACTTCGGCCAAGGAAATTTCATTGACAAAAAGTTTCCTTTTTTCAATCAAATCAAGCAAAAGCGACAACGGTCCTTCAAAACCACCCGCTTTCACAGTATATGCTGTTTCCATCTCTAAAATTTCTCCTTCCATATCGGTCAATTATACTCGAAATGGAACCATTTTGAAAGAAAATTTTTGCTTGACATTTTTTACTATTTGTCCTAACATTTAGAAAAATGTTTAACCCTAAAAAATTAATAAAATGAAAAGTCTAGTAATTGAAAAATCAAACAAAAACGACTTCAGCAAAGCAGTCGCTGAAGCTCAAAGTCAGGGATACGTCCCTGCAACTGAAAAATTAGTAAATGAAATTTACCCTCCATTACATCATGGAGAAGTGAAAATCAACATTTCTCAAACTTTCAAAAAGGAGGATGGGAAAAATTAAAAAAACTATTTTGAAATATTAAAGTTCCCTCTGATTAATTTCATGGAGCTTTTTTATTTGTACTATTTCTTAATTTGTATTTTGAGTTCTTTGAGAGTTTTTTCGGAAGCTTCGGAAGGAGCATTCATCATAAGGTCACGGCCTTCGCCAGTTTTTGGAAATGTAATAACTTCGCGAATATTTGGTTCATTTTGCATAAGCATTACTATACGGTCGATACCTTGAGCACAGCCTCCGTGCGGTGGAGCACCGTATTCAAAAGCTGTAAGCATATGTCCAAAACGCGCTTCGATAAGCTCGGGACTTAAACCAAGCAATTCAAAAACTTTATTTTGCAATTCTCTTTGGTGAATACGAATTGATCCTCCACCCAATTCATAACCATTCAAAACTATATCGTAAGCATTTGCACGAGCTGAAAGAGGATCAGTTTCTAGTAAATGTGCATCTTCTGCTTTTGGTGATGTAAATGGGTGATGCACCGCTTGCACTCCGCCCTCACTATCTTTCTCAAACATAGGAAAATCCACAATCCAACAAAATGCTAAAAGATTTGGATCATTTTTATCTTCACGAAGGTCAGGTTTATCATTGCCGTATTTTTCCATTGACTCTTTATATGTAAGTCTTGGAAAAGGCATTTGCTGAATTTTTTTCTCTGGATATACAGTTTGAACCATTTTTATAAACATATCTTCGGTATAAGAAATAACTTCTTCTTGTGTGGTAAAAGATATTTCATAGTCAAGTTGAGTAAATTCTGGTTGACGATCTCCGCGAGTATCTTCGTCACGCATACATTTTGCAATTTGAAAGTATTTTTCAAAACCAGCTACCATTGCTAATTGTTTAAATTGTTGTGGTGACTGAGGAAGAACATAAAAATTTCCAGGGTAAATTCTAGAAGGTACGAGATATTCACGAGAACCTTCAGGAGTACCTTTTGTCATTATTGGAGTTTCAATATCTAGAAAACCATTTGCATGCATATGGTCACGGAAAAAAGTCACAATTTTATCACGCATACGAATATTGTTTTGCATACGAGTACTTCGAAGGTCTAGATAGCGATATTTCAAACGCAAATCCTCTGTTATTCCACTCGTATCTTCGTTAACAGTAAATGGTGGAGTCTCGGCTTTATTTAAAACTTCTATTAAATTTACAGAAAATTCAATATCACCATTTTGTTGATCTTTATTTATATTTTTTTCAGGACGTTTGTTTACTTTACCTTCCAAGCGCAGTACCCATTCAGGACGCATTTCCTTTGCAAGCGTAATTGCCTCACTTGCAGGAAGTACTATACACTGCACTTTTCCAGTCATATCTCGAAAATCAAAAAAGACCATTTTTCCTTGGTCGCGACGAATATCCACCCAGCCAGCGAGAATTACACTCTCCCCTACTTTTCCGCTTAAATCTTTAATGTATGTTCTATTTATCATAATATTAAATTACCATATTATATGGTTTTATAAAAGAAATAATTTTAATGCAGATGGTCAGCCACTGCTTCGTAAAGCATTGTGACCCCAGCTGTAATCCAATAAAATGGATAGAAAAAAATCGCTAAAATATAAAAAACAACTTTATCTTTTTCTCGCCATTTATAAAAACGGGGGCGAACCCACATTAAAAGTAAATTTAAAGGAAAATAAATTATCGAAAATATTCCGACGATAAAAAATTTTATAAAAGTTACTACGTATTCCATAAATTAATAAAGGTTTACACCAATTTTCTTTTTAATATCTTCCATTTTAGCACTTGCAACTTTTTTTGCTTTCTCACCTCCACTTTTTAATATTTCCAAAACCTTTGGTATGTCACTGGCAATTATTTTTCTTTTTTCACGAAATGGTTTAATGAAATTTTCCATATCTTCTATAAGCATTTCTTTCAATTCTTTATATTTTCCACTTTTTGCTTCATATATTTCTTTTAATTCTTTTTCATCACGGATGAGTTTATGAATTGCAAAAACATTTTCAGGAATTCCACCACCTGAGTCAGTGACTATAGACATTACCAATTTTTTTATATCTTCATATTCTGAAAAAAGTGGAATTGTATTGTCATAACTCTTACTCATTTTTCTACCATCAAGCCCTGGAACAATGGCGACTTCAGAAATAATTTTTGGTTCTGGAAGTTTAAATGTTTCTCCAAAAATGTGATTAAATTTCTGGGCTGTATCACGAGCAATTTCAACGTGTTGTTTTTGATCTTGACCGACAGGCACAACATCCGGTGAATAAAGTAAAATGTCAGCTGCCATAAGCATTGGGTAATTAAATGTTCCTACACAAATTTCTTTATCTTTGGCTTCGGCATCCTTATAAGCATGAGCGCGCATTAAATACGGCATTGTAGTTATGGTGTCAAAAATCCAAGAAAGCTCAGTATGCTCACTAATGTCAGATTGTTTAAACAATACAACTTTTTCTGGGTCAAGACCTGCAGCCATATAGTCGATCATCAAATCCACAATATTGCTCTTCATTTCATCCTTATTTTGAATAAAATTTAAAGCGTGATAATCAGCAATAAAAATATAACTTTCGTGGTCTTCAACCATTTCTACCCATTGTTTTATGGCTCCAAAATAATTACCAATATGTGGGCGCCCTGTTGGCTTTATGCCTGACAATAATATCTTCTTTTGCATGCATTTATCGTAACATATTTATCAACATTTTAGTAACAAAGTATTCCCCTATTAAAATTGCGGGGTTTTTGGTCCATGCTACAATCGTTATATGTCCACAAAAATACCATCACAAAAGTCCGTCAGAATACCACCACAAAGCATTGAATCTGAACAAGCAGTTTTGGGTTCTATAATGCTTCGCCCTCAAGCGCTCCAAGACGTTGTCGATGTAATTGGCGTAGATTCGTTTTACGCTGATAAACATAAAATTATTTTTCGAGCAATGCTTGAACTTTCTTCAAAAAGTGAACCTATCGACATGCTCTCACTTTCTCACAAATTGAAAGAGAAAAAAGAAATTGAAAGAGTTGGTGGAAATGCATATCTTACTGAGCTTGTGAATTGTGTACCTTCTTCTACAAATGCTCGCCACTACGCTGAAATAGTTTCCAAAAAACATATTCTTCGAAGCTTGATTGATGCCGCAGATTATATTTCAGAACTTTCTTTTAGTGAGGGTGACGAAGAAATTGATAATTTGATGGATAGTGCTGAGAAAAAAATCTTTGGCATTACTAGTGCGCCAAAAGGTCAAAAATTTGTCAGTATTAAGCAAACGTTGAAAGAAACTTGGGAAGAATTGGAAAAATTACAAGAAAACCAAGGTGCAGTGCGCGGAGTACCTACTGGCTTCAAGCAGCTCGACGATTTACTTGGTGGACTTCAAAATTCTGATTTAATTATTTTAGCTGCAAGACCGTCTATCGGTAAAACAACGCTCGCTCTCGACATTGCTCGCCATGCTGCAACTGCACACAATGTACCAGTAGGAATTTTTTCTTTGGAAATGAGTGCTCAGCAATTAACAACGAGAATGCTTTCTTCCGACTCTCGCGTGGATGCTTGGCACTTGCGTACAGGTCGTCTATCTTCAGATGAACAATTTTCAAAAATCCGCGACTCACTCGACAAGCTTGCAAAAGCTCCAATATTTATCGATGATCAAGCTGGAAACTCAATTGTGAGAATGAAAGCAATCGCTAGAAGACTAAAAAGTGAACAAGGTCTTGGGCTCATTGTTGTCGACTATTTGCAATTGATGACTACATCAAAAAATTACGATTCGATGGTGAACCAAGTTACAGAAATTTCACGTTCATTGAAAGGTCTTGCGCGTGAGCTCAATGTCCCCGTCTTGGCTCTTTCACAACTCTCTCGTGCTATTGAATCTCGTGGAGGTAAACCTCGCCTATCCGACTTGCGTGACTCTGGCTCTATCGAACAAGACGCGGACGTGGTAATGTTTATTCATCGTGAAGACAAATACAAAGAGGCGTCTGAGCGAACAAACATAGCCGAAATATTGGTTGAAAAACACAGAAATGGTCCCGTCGGCAGTGTCGAATTGTATTTCGACGAAAAGACCACAGCCTTTTTGCCTCTTGAAAAAAGTGATTATGGCGCTATGAAGTCTGCGACGGAAAAAGATTTCTCAGATTTTTAGTTTTTGAGCGAGCGTAAATGCTTTTTAAAAGGTGAGCTGAGGAACTTACTTTTTAAAATAGTCTGGGGATTTTTTCCGAGGACTTTTTACAAAGTAAGTTCCTCAGCGAGCCTCATTTAATATATGGACCCAGTACAAAAATTAGCACAATATTTTGCAAAATTTCCAGGCATCGGCGGAAGACAGTCGAAGCGTTTTGTGTATCACCTACTTTCTGCCGACCAAACATATTTAAATGACCTTTCAAAAGCTATTTCAAATTTAAAAAAAAATATTACACAATGTCCTTCTTGTTTTATTTTTTTTGAAGCAGATGGAAAAAATCTTTGTAGTACTTGCGAAAATCCGAAAACAGACCGCTCTACTCTAATGATTGTCGAAAAAGATATTGATGCTGAAAGTATAAAACGCTCAGGAAATTATAAAGGTAAATATTTTATTCTTGGTGGACTTATTCCAGTAGTGGAAAAAGATACGCCAAAATGGGCACGAGTAAAGGAAGTCGTATCTGCTGTCGAATCTCAAATTAAAAATGATGGTCTAAAAGAAATTATTTTAGCCTTTGCCGCTAACCCTTCCGGTGAGCATACCGATATGTATATGCGCAGACTTCTTTCACCTATAGTTGAAAAAAATAATATTTCAATCGCCTCTCTCGGCCGTGGACTTTCCACTGGCAGTGAAATCGAATACGCCGACTCCGAAACCCTCAAAAACGCCCTCAAAAATAGACAATAGAAATCCCCAAAACGTTTTCAGGTGAATTGGGGATTTACTACTTGATCAATCTCGAAATCTTAAGGGCTGTTTTCCGCCCCATGGAGAAAGTTTTCTTCTGCTTGTATCATGTACCGATACATAGCTCACAACACCATGATTGATTACTCTATTTTTTTTGTCGTAATCTTTGTGGGTTTTAGCTGGATTCTGTTGTTTTTTTGGCATAATCTTTTCCGTTTGGTTTAACATTTATGTAGTTGATAGGAACATTAAAACTATACTCCACAATAGAATGAAGTCAATAGCAAGAGGTGGATAACAGAAATGATAAATTAAATTTTTTGTTTATCCCAAAAATCTCTAAAACGCCCATCTTTTGAATAGAGTTCATCGAAAGTTCCCTCTTCAATTATTTTCCCATCTTCAATTACAATTATTCGATCCATTTCTTTTACTGTCGATAGACGGTGAGCAATGACTACCGCAGTAACATTCTTGAAAAACTTTTTCAAAGAGTCTTGAATTTTTTGTTCTGATTCAATGTCTAAATGCGAAGTAGCTTCATCTAAAAATAAAATTTCAGGTTGTTTAAAAACAGCTCTAGCAATTCCAAGACGTTGACGTTCACCACCAGAAAGCTTTACACCTTTTTCTCCAATCTTAGTTTCTACGCCATCTTTAAGTTTAGGTAAAAAATCTCTCACATGAGCAATATCTAAAGCTTGCTCGAATAATGTTTCGTTATCTATTTCATTACTATTTGCTAACACTACGTTTTGTTTTAGTGACATATTAAATACTTCTGTTTCCTGAAGTACAGCTGCCATATGTTTCGTATAACTTGATTTTTTAATTGTTTTTAAAGATGTTTCTCCAATTAAAATTTCTCCGTCATAATTTTCATATTCTTTTAGTAAAAGTTTGAAAAGAGTCGATTTACCAGCGCCAGATAGTCCGACTATTCCGACTTTTTCACCTTTTTTAATTTGAAGATCAATATTTTGAAGTACAGGAACGTCACCATACATAAAGGAAAGATTTTTCATTGTAATAAACTGCCAGACAGTAGGAAATTCCACTTTATTTTTTTCGCTTTCGATATTTATCGGCTCATCAAGCATTTCAGTCAATCTTACAATATTTGCATTATATGTTGCTACTTCTTGTGCAACATCAGAGAAATTGCCAATCGAATTTGTTAGTGTACTGAAATATCCATAGAACAATACAAGAAAACTAACTTCATAGTGTCCCTTGAAAATATTCCATATCACAAAAATAAAAAGAGCAATGCGCCCAAACCCCTCCCACAATCCTCGCAACATTCCCGCGACTTGATACCAATATACTCTCTTTTTTGCTTTTTGTGCATAATCAATAACTCCTTCTTTAGTATAACCAAGAATTTTTTTTGCCATCCCAAGTACTTTGACTGTTTTAATATTTGAAATTATCTCAAAAAATAAACCTGTTATTTCTTCATCTTTAATATTAACAATTTGCTTTGCCTTTGTGGCTCTAACGCGCGTAAAACGTGCAATGCCAAAATATACTACTAGATAAACAGCAAGTAGTCCTGAAAGATTTGCATCAAAATGGGCAATAATGATAAATGATCCGACAACACTTACGATAATGTCGATAATAGATCCGAGCCACAAGCGCATACCATCAATAATATTTTGAGATGCACGATCTATTTTTTTTAATTTATTTCCAGTGTTTTCTTTTTCATGCCACGATATGTCCAGAAGTGAAAGATGCTCTATTGAAAATACTTCTGCATCTTTTCCTGCCCGCTCTGATGTACTCATTCCAATATATCGTGACAGAAAAAGAGTAATATGCCTTACGCAAATTACAACAAACCATATGATAAATATTGTATAAAGTGGTGTCAGGGATTGATTGGGTTTATATGCAACTACAAAATTTACAATACTAGCAAGTGCGTAAGCATTGTAAAGCCAGACTGCAGAACTTATAGCTGATAAAAAAGTGGAAGTATAAAACTGCCTTGAGTAAGGCTTAATTAAAAATTGTTTAAAAAATAAAAAAACTCGTTTGTAAGAGGAATGGTTTTCCATTGTATACATTTTAACACACCTTACGTACAACGTAAAAATCGTCCTGTTGGACGATTTTTATTTTATAGAAGTTATTTTTACTTTAGTGAAAGGTTGGCGGTGGCCGTTTTTGCGAAGGTAGCGAGATTTTTGTTTATATTTTAGAACGATAACCTTTTTTGCGCGTCCATTAGTTTCAAACAATGCATCTACAGAAGCACCTTTGATGTAAGGCATACCGATAGTGGTATCTTTTCCATTATCTACAAGCAAAACCTTGTCAAAAGTGATTTTATCGCCTTTTGCGTGCTCGCCGTCGAGCTTTTCAATAGTGATAATGTCACCAACTTTGACTTTATATTGTTTGCCCCCTGTTTGTATTACTGCAAATTCCATAGGGGTAATACTACACTAAATACACATATATTGCAAGCACCTGTAAATATAAGGTATAATAGCCCTATATGATATCAAAATATACGTATAAAAAGCTCACTTGGGTCGACCTTGAATCTCCTACAAATGAAGAAATACTGTCACTTATCGAACAGTACAATTTACCCCTTTTGGTTGGTGAAGAAATTGCTGGGACTACACTTCGATCAAAGGTAGATGTGTATCCAAATGCCCTTTATTTGGTCCTTCACTTCCCTAGCCTCTCTCATACAAACAGTGAGCCATGCGAACAGGAAGTGGATTTCATAATTGGTAAAGATTTTCTTATAACTATTCACTATGAGCTTATTGATCCTTTGCATGAATTTTCAAAAGTCTTTGAAGCTAACTCAATTTTAGATAAAAGCATGATGGGCGACCACGCAGGCTTTTTATTTTTCTATATTATTCGTGAACTTTACAAACACCTCGCTCACGAACTCGACAGTATGAATGGTTCACTAAAAGAAATTAAAAAATTAATTTTTGACGGCAATGAAGAGCAAATGGTTCAAGAAATTTCTAAAATAAATCACCGTTTGCTTGATTTCAAACAAGCAATTCGATTCCACAACGAAACTTTAAAATCTTTTGAAACAGCAGGTCGTCATTTCTTTGGCGATGGCTTCGGATATTATCTTTCCGCTATCACTGGTGAATACAATAAAGTCAGCAATATGCTTGAAGGTCACAGAGAAATACTCGCGGACTTACGCGATACAAATGATTCAATACTTCGAAGTAAAGTTGATGACACGATGAAGAAGCTCACAGTTATGAGTTTTATAATAATGCCTCTGACCCTTATTGCAGATGTATTTTGTATGAATACTTTTTTCCCAATTCTCCGCACAACAAAAGATTTTTATACAGTCATAGGTGCGATGGTTGCAATGGCTTTAATTATGTACGTTTACTTCAAACGTAAGAAGTGGTTCTAAAATGAAAATAAAACTTTACAATACCCTGTCACGAAATATTGAAGATTTTGTACCACAAGCTCCAGGTCATGTTTCTTTATATACCTGCGGGCCAACTGTTTATAATTATGCTCATATTGGCAATCTTCGTGCTTATATTTTTAGTGATATTTTGAAACGAGTACTTTTATACAACGGTCTTGAGGTAAACCACATAATGAATTTGACTGACATAGATGATAAAACAATTCGTGACTCTCAAAAAGCTGGGCAAACACTTAAAGAATTTACAGAATTTTACACCAAAGAATTTTACACTGACCGTGATGCGTTAAATATTTTGCCTGCAACAAAATATACAAAAGCCACAGATTATATAAAGGAAATGGTAACGATGATTGAAACTCTTTTAGAAAAAAATTATGCGTACAAAGAAAATGACGGAAGTGTATATTTTGATATTAAAAAATTTCCTGAATATGGAAAACTTTCTCACATAGATATGAATGAGCAAAAGGAAAATGCTTCAGGAAGAATAAAGAAAGATGAATATGAAAAAGAAAACGCTCAAGATTTTGCGCTCTGGAAAGCTTGGGATGAAAATGATGGTGATGTTTTTTGGGATCCCTCGACAACACTCGGGACAAGCACTTCTTTAAGTAAGGGGCGCCCAGGGTGGCACATTGAATGCTCTGCAATGAGTATTGCAAATTTAGGAGAGACGATAGACATCCACACAGGTGGTATAGACAATATGTTTCCCCACCACGAAAATGAGATTGCTCAGTCCGAATGTGCCACTGGAAAAACTTTTGCTAACTATTTTATGCACAATGAACACCTTCTTGTGGATGGTAAAAAAATGTCAAAGTCTGCTGGAAATTTTTACACTTTACGTGACATTGTAGCAAAAGGTTACAACCCTATCGCTTTTCGTTACCTCGCTCTTCAAAATAGCTACCGTACACCACTAAACTTTACTTTTGATTCTCTTGATGGCGCACAATCTGCCTTAAAAAAAATGTATAATATTTTCCTAAAACTTGGCGCTGAATATGGAAATATCAATAAGAATTATGAAGATGAATTTATAACTGCAATTAATAGTGATCTGGGAGTCTCTCAGGCCCTTGGTATTGCATGGAAAATGCTTGGAGATGAATCTGTATCAAAAGCTGACAAAAAGGCCACAATACTGAAATTTGATGAAGTTTTTGGGTTAGGACTCTTAAATGTTAATAAAATTGAAATTCCCGACGAAATAATCAAACTTAAAGAAGAAAGAGAATACGCACGCTCACAAAAGAATTGGGCAAGCTCTGATGAAATTAGAATAATAATAGAAGAAAAAGGCTACAAAGTTATAGATTCTGATTCTATTTCAACAATAGAAAAAATATAACTATTTTGTAGGAGCTGGTACTTCAGGAAGAGTGAAGCTAAACGTGGAACCCATGTCTACACCTGGAGATTCAACTTTTATGCCTCCTTTATGGGCATCTAAAATCTGCTTCACAAGGTAAAGCCCAAGACCTGATCCGCCAGCATTTACTTTCTGTCCTGCGCCACGCGAGAACTTTTCAAAAAGTTTTGTTTTACCTTCTTCGGAAATTCCAATACCAGAATCGGATATAGACACTGTGACATTTCCACCATTTCGAGATAGATTTACTTTTATAAAACCTTGTTTTGTGTATTTCAATGAATTATCAATTAAATTCACAAGTACCTGACGAATTTTCACATTATCAGCTGAAACAAAAATCTCTCCTTCAAAAGTCTTTTCAAAAGTAAGCGCGAGGCCTTTTGCTGTAGCAGTGACATTCAATTCTTTTACTACGGTCTCTGCCATCTTGGCTAAATCCACTGGCGTAAATTCAAAACGCATTCCTCCTTGTTCAATTTTCGAGACATCGAGCAAGTCTTCCACAACTCGTGACAAATTTTGTGCAGACTGAAATACGCGATCAATCGCCTCTTTTTGCTCAGGAGTAATGGAACCAAACGAACCCTCAGAAAGCATTGAAGTATAGCCCTTGATAGCAGTCAAAGGGCTTCGAAGCTGATGCGAAGCGAGCGAAAGAAATTCTGTCTTCAACTTATCAAGAGATTTTAATTTTTCATTCGCGTCACTTAATTTCATATTTGTATCTTCTAATTTCAAACGTAGTTGTTCTAACCTTTCACGCTGTTCAACTTCACGTTTTACTGCTTTAATTAAAAATTGCCCCAAAACAATTGATACAATAAACCCAATACCATTGAGAATAAAATTTATGTGTGTTTTTATAAAAAAGAACTGTGAACCGATAAGTATAACAAGACCCCACACCAAAGCTTCAGTCGCTAGAAGTTTAATATTAAATGTCCTAAACCTCGTTATAAGAATACTTATAAAAATCATAAATATAACAATTCCCAAAAGTCCGTACATTTCAAGTGAAGAATTAGCCAATACACCTATTTGAGTAAGATAAGATGCCAAAAATATCATCACAAAAAATACAAACAAGAACAGCTCAATTCCTACTCCCATATATATTATCTGTTTTTTAAAATCTGAGGTAGATATTCGATACTTTCTAATAAGTAGAACAAAGATCCAAACAAGTGCAAGCACACCAAGTAGGGTGTAGTAAATTTTAAATGGTAACCATTCAAACCGAAAAGCATCACAGTCAGTTATATTAAAACCACTTATATTTATTGAGGTTGTAGAAAAAAGAAAAATAGGAGCTAAAAGAGTAATAAAAATAAATTTAATTTTATTAGAAATATCTTCTTTATTTAAAAATACATATATAAAATATATACTAAGTATAGCAAGTAAACCCAAAATCAAACTGAAGAAAGACCATGCAAACATTACAATATTACTATGAATATTTGTCCATGTAATTAAATTTACAGTTGCCCAAAATGAAAAAAGAATAGAAATTAAAAAAAACAATCGATTGAGCAGAAATTTTCTACCGCTCCAAAAAACAAAGAATCCAACAAATAGCGAAATTATTATAGCTGGAATATGAGCATAGTATAACAATGATGGTACATCAGAGGAATAAATAAAATATGTTGGTTCTGGAAATAAATAGCAAATCATGAGTTTATATTATTAGTATTATTCTGTTGTGCTGGTATGTCGCATACTTTTTCTGTAATATTCTTATCACAGTATGTTACTGAACACTCCCTGTCTCCCTGAAGGCATTGATTTGAAGCTTCACAATTCGTAATATCTTTACCACATTCTTTATATAAATCTGGTTCATATTTTTGTATTTCAGAATAATAATCTGGCTTAGCACAAGCACTATCTCCACCGCAATCCACAAAACATTTATGTGCGGATGGATCACAAGAAGCATGGTACCACACAATGTAATCTTGTTTAATAAAAAAGTGATTATAAGAAATAATACCAATAACAAGAATGAGTATTGTTATTAAATAGAAGAAAAAGTTTTTCCGAATTTTTAAAAATAAGAATTGCATGTTTATTATAATTGATTTTTTTTGAAAAGTTGACTGGAAATAATATTATAACATAGTTGAGCAGCTCCATATTCTGTCCGTACATCATTTGGAACTGGTGCAACTTCTAATATCCCTAAACCAATGACACTTTTTCTATTTACAATTTCTTTAAGTAAATTTATTGTATACCACCATTCAAGCCCACCCTGCACAGGTGTACCAGTGGCAGGTAAAAATGCAGGATCAATGCCATCTACGTCAATTTCAATATACACTTTATCAGTTTTTATTGAACTAATTATTTCTTCAATGGTTGGAACTTTCCCTAATCCCCACTCAAACACAGTAATAGGATTATTAGTAAAAAAATCATATTCATCTTTTGAATATGATCGAATTCCAACTTGCACTAAATTAAAACCAAATTCAAAAGCTCGACGCATAACACACGCATGCGCGAAAGTACTTGGTCGTGACTGGTCTGGATTTGCATTTCTATCATCCTGGCGTAAGTCTGGATGAGCGTCTATTTGTAAAATAGTAATATCTTTAGAATTTTCTAATTCAGAAATAGCCTGAAAAGCACCGATGGAAACTGAGTGTTCTCCACCTAGTATTACTGGAAATCTTTCTTTTTTTGAATAAATACTTTTATATTCGTCCTTAACCTTCAAAACCATATCTTCCGGATATAATTCGTTTAAATCACCTAAATCTAAATGTGCAATTTTATGTTCATAGCCAGTTTCCCTCTTAGTGTACCTATCGAAAAACTCAACATCTTCTTCCAGGCATTTTACAATTGCTTTTCCTCCATCAATAGCTCCCTTTCGATGGGAAGCCGTTCGGTCGTAGCCAATTGTTAAGAGCAAAACCTCAGATTCATCTATTTTTTTACAGTTTATAATGGAGTCAATCATAAGTATATTTAATAATAATATTTTTCAATTATTTTGTATTTAAATTATATCATATAAATTAGTTAAACATATAGTGATTATTACTTAGAAAGAAACAACAAATACGTCCCAATTCCTGTTATCAGTATTGCAATAACTTTCTGCCAAATATGTTTTGCTTGTATTTTTTCAACTGATATTTTTGGGAAAAACATAGTTAAAAATATGCCAATCAATAATGCAAAAATTGACTGAAATGAGTCCGTCAAAAGGACAAGTGCAACAGGAGCAAGCATATAAGCAACCGCAAAGACTATGTTACCTAAAATGTACAAGAATTCATTTAAAATTCCTAAGGATAAGACGACTTTTGAATTACCCTTGATTGCTGAAATAAAATTTGTACGATACGAACGAATAAATAAAAAAAGTATAATACCAACTAATACCAAACTAAGGTCTTCCCAAAACAGCGAGCGCCAAACATTTTCCTGAATTGCTACTGATTTAAAAATAACTGCTTCGAGTGCCCAGCATAAACATGCAGCAAGCATTGGTAAAACTGTTTTCTTTCGAAGCTTAAATTTATTTTCTGAATCTACTTCAAATGAAATTACTGATGTTCCTAAAATTATTATTGCCATTGAGATGAGTTGTATCTGTGTAAGAATTTCTCCAAGAATAAAATAACCGAGTATATATCCAAACACAGGTACGAGCTGATAGAACACAATAACAATTGAGGCCTCTTCTTCTTTTATTGCTTGTAAATAGAACCACAATACTAGAACATTTAGTATACCCACAACAGCGAGCGCGAGAATCTTTATTCCATCGACATCTAGAACTGAGGGATCTGCAAAAAATATAAATGGTAGGGCAAGAATTGCCACAAAAGAAGATAGGATGAGAATAGTACCAACACCACCGTGTTTAAAATATTTTTCTAGAAGAATTTTATCTATATGGTTCGTTGTTGCGTACAGCAATGGACCAATTAATGCTATGAAAAACCAGTTCATAGGTATGAGTATACTACTGTGTATGTTTCTTTACAATGTATTTATTTAAAAATGAATCAGGTTTATAACTCTCTTTTGATTTTCTTAACCCGAGTATACCTAGATCTTGCTGCCAATTAACATACTGCATTCCATGAGCTTCTAAAAATTTTGCTTCTTCCCAATCTAAAATATCACTCACCTTACAAGATAAATCTGTCTTAATAAAATGAGAAATCGCATATGAATCAGAGCAAATTTCATACATAGTAAAACCAATTAAGAGCTTATTTTTATATATTGAAACTACTTTAATTTTATCATTTTTTATTTCTAAAAATCTTTTGAATGCTTGGTACTCGTTAAAATCTGGGAAATTATACATATTTTTATATATTGCCCATTTTTCAAAAATTTCAGTATACTCGTCCTTAGCAATGTCTTGCAACAAACAATTTTTTACTTCATAATCTGGGTGTAATTTTAGAAATTTTCTAATACTCTTACTTGAATTATGACCTTGCCAATTATTTATATTTGATAAATGTTTAACTGAATATATATAGTCGTGTGAATCTATATCTGGAGTAAAATCAAATTCTTTTTTATCTAATAAATTTACAGTTATTTCTGGAATTAATTCTAGTAAATTTATTTTATAATTTTTCTCAGAAAATTTAATTAACTCTTTAGCGGTCTCATTAACCATATTATCTCCAAGAAAAGAAAGAAAAGTTTGACCATCTATGTAATCTGAGAACTTAACTACAAGATTTCCATTCAAAATAGAAAGTCCCATTTCTCCTTTTAAATCCCAAGCCCACATGCTTGAAAAATTAAAATCTGAATACGGAGGGTACTTTGATGTAAGATTTTCCACATCTACCCTGTCGGTAAGTTCAAGTTTCTTAAATATTGGAAATAATGGAATCATAAGACCCTAAAAAATAGGGTTTACATAGTATACCATATTTATAGTCATAAGTAAACCACTTATCCACTTTTTGTTTATTTATCTCCATTTCCCCAACCAAAGAGTTTGCCGACCATTTCGGCTGTCTCGCGCTTGCGAGCGACTTTTATTGTACCGTCTTGAGCTATGAGCTTGATTGGTGAAGAAAGTAGGCAATGGTGTGAAGCAAGGGCGTCCTGATATGCACCAGTGTCGAATACTGCGATGTATTGGTCTCCGCTGTCTTTGAGCTTTGGTAGGAGCATATATGTGCCTCCGGCTGTGTATTTGTCGTCTGAGTCACAAGAGCTTCCTGCAAGCCACACACGCTTCAAATCTTTTGAATTTGCATTGTTTACCGGAGCGACGTGCCATTTTTGGTGAATTGCCCATGTATCAATGAGATCATTCATAAAGCTTCCGTCGATCACATACCAGGACTTTGCATTGCCTTTATAAATTGGTTTTTCAGCAATAGCTTTATAAATTGTCATTTGCGCAGGAGCAGTGACATACTGACCCCACTCTACAGCGAGGTTTGGATGGCGAATTCCTGCTTTGTCGGACATTTTTTTAAGTAATTTAACAATTTTATTTGCCATTATTTTTGCCGTGTAAAATTTCTTTTTTTCATAAGGAATACTCATTCCTCCACCGATGTCGAGCGTGTCGAGGTTTGGATGAATTTTTGTCATCTTTGCATAAATGTCGAAACCGCGCTTCACACCTTCGAGTAAACTTTTTTGTGTAGAAATTTGTGAACCCATGTGATAATGCATTATTTTCAAATTTTTTATTTTTGAAAGTGCAAGAACTTTTTTCTCAGAAATTCCGAAGCGATCGATTTTTTTATCCCATCTTGAATCGGCTTTCATATCGAGGTCGACACGTACACCAATATCGCCTCTTATTTTTACAAGGTCTTCAAGTTCACCTTCGTCTTCAGCAATAGGAATAATATTTAAGCCTTTTGATTTCAATTCGATAATAAGGTCTAGATATGCACCAGTCTTTGGACCATTGCAAAGTACGCGAATTTTCGAATGAAATTTCTCTCCCTCCCAGAGCTTCTTAATTAAATATAGTTCATTTGCAGACGTGACTTCCATATGCGCACCCTCAGAAAGAAGTGGCATGATGAATTCTTTATTTTGATTTACTTTCATCGGATAATGATAAAAGAATTTACCACGGTAGCCATATATTTTCATATATGCGTCGAAATATTCTATGAGGTCAGAAAGTCGGTCTTCTAAAATAAATGGAAAAACAATTTCCATTGAACTTCCGTATTTTTTTACGATTTGGTGAATATTGTATATATAGTTTCCTTCCTTCACAGTCAGCTCTCCGTCTTTGGTCACGTTGAAATACTGCGTGTTGAATTCAGAAACACCCAATTTCCAATATTTTCTCCAATCTTTCTTCGCACTAACTTTCTTTTTCATTTCTTTAAAAATTTGTATTCCAGCTTCCCCACCGTTTACGTTAGGCCTTGCCTAGCGAAAATCAATTGAAACACCAAAAGACAACAAAACTATTAATATGGCAATATTACCATATTCTCATTGAAAGTAAAGGCCCAAAACGACTTTATCCACAGAAATAGCAATCTAGCCCCTCAAAGCTTTCAGCCACATTTCAATGATCACCAAAGCTTGTTTTTTATTCATTACTTTATTGTGCCCAGGCAAGACTAGATTGAAATCTAATCCTTGAATTTTCTTAAGAAATTTAAAGAACGACTTCTTATCCGAATTTTTCATAGTCATGTATATCTTGCCGTTGTACAAAGTATCTCCGGTAATTATGATTTTATTTTTTTTATCAAAAAGAATATAGGAGTCATCAGTATGCCCCGGTGTATGTATTATCTCGAAAGAATAAGTCCCATTTGAAATAACATTCTTTTTATAAATGGATGGTTTTTTAATTTTGTCTACATTGAATTTTTTACAAAATTCCTTAACATTAACTCCAAGTTTTTTGCCAATATTTATATCAAAGTCTTTGTCGTGCAAATATTCCAATCCAAACAGTTTTTTATTGCTTAAATTTTCAGCAACTTTTCCACAAATTAACAACTCATTGGGTTCAAAAAACTTCATTCCACCGATATGATCAAAATGCCCGTGGGTAATGAATACTTTTGGGTTCATTATTTTTTTCTTCAATAAGAATTCTTTAAGATTTTCTAAACCCATACCACTATCAACAACTAAATCAAATTTCTTTCCTTTTACGATAAAAATATTTGCATGCTCTTTAAAGTACGGCTCGGATATTTTGTATATATTTTCTTTAATTTTGTCTATTTTGAATAACATAAAATTTTGCCAGTTATTATTATAACACTTCGACCTACTGATAATTATAGAAAACAGGAAGATAACTCAAAAAAGTCACTTCCTGTTTTTTCTACTAATACCCTTCAAATCTTCGCTCATAAAGTACCCATGCTCCACCGTTTAAAGACTCTGGATCATCCATTGAGTAAGCAACTGGCTTAATCACTTTTGCACCCATTCTTTCATGAAAACGAAGAACTGGGTCAAATAATTTTCCATTTGCTTCTCGAAGTTTGCAGTATTCATCGACACACATTGGAGTACCCCAACCTGGCATCAAGTGATAAAAAGGAATCCTAGCATTTGCAATTACCTGTTTTACACCTTTATCAAAAAGTGAATCCAAAGTAAAAGCAATCAATAATTCAGATGCCTTGTATTCACCAATAAAACGCAAGTTGTGAGTACTTCTCTGATTTCTAAATTCTGGTACAACTCCGACTCCTACGAGGAAGCCAGTGTTGCCAGCCACATTATGAACCACATCAATGTTTCCATGATTGGTCAGATGATCCCAGCTTGTAAGCTTATTTAAATCACCATCCCAATCAAAAAGAAAACAAAACTGTGATCCAACAGGTACGATCTCGCGACCTTTTTTTAGTGTTGCAATGGAAACTCCTTCAGGAAAAACTTCTACTCGCTTTTGAATTTTTTCTTCAGAAGCAAGAAGATCTTCACTGCCAGCATTCCATGCCAACTTTTCAATTTCAATAAGTTTTTTTGAAAGTATACCTTTCATTTTAAACTCATTTGCATTTTCAATTTTTAATCCATTTTTATTCCAACTCTTATTAAGATCAAGTGGATCAACCACATTGGACAATGGATGTGTTGTTAACGTTTTCATTTTTTATTATTTATTTTTTTTATTTTTACGCACTTTCACGTAGTGCATATCACGATAGTATTAACGCAGACTACAGACGCATTTATTTTTGAGATTCCCAGCCTCTAATTATGGGAGATTAAATTAACTTAAGTTTTTAATAATATATTTAGATTTCAAAGAACATAAAACAAAAGCGACCCACTCGAGGTCGCTTTTGAAGATTCGTATGTTTATATTTAGTAGAGAAATTTTTTATATACACAAACGCTCAAAACCGGCCTCAAGTTGTGAGGTCGTACGACGAGCTGAAAGTTGTATTTGTATATAGTTCACAATTAATTTATATCATTCAAAAACACAAGCGTCAAACAAAACTGGGGATAACTTTTTATACATAGGTCTGTCCTATGTATCCACTGAAATGAAAAGCCCCCATCACTTTCGCTTTGGGGTTTTTCTTTTTTCTTCACTAAGTCTATCTGGTGGACCTAGTTTTTCTAAATCTGTTTTTTCCTGGAGTTCCAGTAAACGAACTCTTTCTTTGCGCTCTGCTAATGTAAGCGATGAGACATCTTTTACTTTTTTTTCTGGTTTAATTTTCTCTGTTGCCATAACTGTATAGGTTTTAATTTATGAAATTATTTAAGGAAATTTTTTATAAAAAAAGTATACTAAAACTAGAAATAATGTCAACAAAAATTGACACTATATACCCTCTTCTTTCAGTTTTTCTATCAATTCGCGGGATTTGCGGGAAAGTTTTGAAGGGAGCTTGATGTTGAGCTTAATGAAAAGGTCACCGCGGTTGTTGTGCGATGTAGGGACTCCACGGCCTTTCACACGAAGAATTTGATTGATTGAGACTCCTTCGGGAATCTTTACTGTCACATCGCCATCGAGCGCAGGAATGACGCGCTCTGCACCCAAAAGAGCATCTGAGAGTTTTATATTTAAATCCATTATTAGGTTTGAGCCTTCGCGACGAAACATTGCGTGGGGAGCGACATTTATTTTTATATACAAATCCCCCGCTGTTCCGTGCGAAACTGCCTCACCCATGCCAGTCATACGAATCATCTCGCCATTATTTATGCCTGCTGGAATTTTAATTGCAATTTCTTCTTGTTGTTTGTGAACACCAGCACCCTTACAAACTCCGCATTTTTCTGAAGGTACTTCACCTCGGCCATGACATTCTTCACATTCACGAGCAGATGAAAATGTACCAAGGAAAGATCTTTTTGTCTCATGAATTTTTCCTTGACCGTTACACTTTGAACAAGTTTTCATTTTACTTCCGTCTTTTGCACCAGTACCTTTGCAGGTCGTACATTTTGAAACTTTTGAAATTAAAACTTTTCTATCAGTACCAAAAATTGAATCTTGAAATGCTATGTCGAGCTCTGTAGAAATATCTCGTCCACGTTTTTGTTGTGATGCTTGCCTGCCACCCATTCCTCCTGTAAAAAATTCAGAAAAAATATCATTTATATCTCCCATATCAAAACCTTGATTTTGAAAACCAGAAAAATCAAAACCTCCAAAGCCCTGCCCTTGGCCTCCATATCCACCCTGAGCCCCTCCAAAACCAGCTGGGCCTTCAGATCCAAATTGGTCATATTGAGCGCGCTTTTTATCGTCTGAAAGAGTCTGGTAAGCTTCATTCACTTCTTTGAATTTCTTGTCGTCACCCGCGTTTTTATCCGGATGGTATTTGTGTGCCATCTTGTGAAAAGCCTTTTTTATTTCGTCTTTACTGGCTCCTTTCGAAACTCCCAGTGAAGCATAATAATCCTTATTTGCCATAGGTCAAAAGTATATCATAAAAATAAAAATGAGAAAAATTTAGGCAAAAAAAGAAACACCCATCTCTGAATGCCTCTCCTGTTAATTTTTATGAACATTTAGTTTCGCTGTTAAATACCAATTTTACCAACTCAGAGCGATAGGTTTGACTTGGTAAAAAAATTTATTTGGTTGCTATAAAGTAGTTGGGGGAAGAAACCGTTAAAATTTAAATCCTTTAGCCAACTTGAATGTCTTGAAATTGTCTTTGATTTTTATTTCTTGCACATATTTTATAAAATCTTTCGGCAATGGAGATGGGCCTACCCAGACACTTCGTTGAATCATAACGAAGTGAAATTTGCGAAGCTCGCGTCTAAACCAGTTTCTTTCCGTTTTTTTGTCTTCCGGTATATCATATAATATCAATAGATCCTTCGGGTCATTTTCTGTTTTCTCGGGTGTAAATTTCTTAAGAATAGTTCGCGTCTTTTCATTTAAGAATAATTCTCCTTTGTAGGTAATGACATAGTTACCATACATTTCCTTTATATACCCTTTGCTTTTTAAATCTGAACACCTGTTAGCCAAAGTCTGATATTTATAATGCTTGAAATCTGGCAATCCCAAAAATCCCACGCGCATACCTTTGTATCGCAAAACCTGCTTATTTTTACTTTCACTTAAGTATTTCAAAACCTTCCTTTCAATACTCATATCAAATATTGTATCATCTTTACCAAGTCAAACCTATCGCTCTGAGTTGGTAAAGTATACGATTTTTGTTTTGAGTAAGAGTTTTTTACAATTATTTTTTGAATTTATGCTAAAATATCTCTATGCAAACAGTATTAATTTTAATTGGAGGAATTGTGGGAGGGGTAATGATTGCTTCTTTTTTAATGAAAAAAAATAGTGGTGAAAAAAAAGATGATACAGGACTGCAACTCATATTGGCACAAATGAATGAGCTCACTCGCACCGTAGATGCAAAGCTCGGTGATAGTACAAAACAAATGAATGAAAGCATGCGTCACCAGTCGAGCGAAGCCACAAAGATTATTCGTGATGTTACAGAAAAGCTCACTCGCCTCGACGAAACAAATAAACAAGTTGTTTCTTTTACCGAACAACTCGAAGAATTGCAAGATATTTTAAAAAATCCAAAACAGCGTGGCATCCTTGGTGAATATTATCTCGAAGCACTTTTGAAAAATGTCTTCCCTGCTGGTGGGTATGAAATGCAATATGGTTTTCCCGATGGCAGTATTGTGGACGCAGCTGTATTTGTAAAAGACAAAATAATTCCTGTTGATTCAAAATTTTCTTTAGAAAATTATAATCGCATGGCTGGAGAAAAAGATCCTGATCGAAAACTTGATTATCAAAAACAATTTGAAAATGATTTAAAACTCCGCATTACAGAAACTTCAAAATACATCAAACCAGAAAACGGCACAATGGATTTCGCTTTTATGTTTATCCCTCACGAAGCTATTTATTACGACCTACTAATAAACAAAGTCGGTGGTGAAGAAAACTTAATTCAACGTGCTGCATCGAAATATAAAGTCATCATCGTTTCCCCTACTTCTTTCCTAGCATATTTACAAACAGTGCTTCAAGGTCTACGTGCAATGCAAATAGAAGAAACCGCAAAAGATGTAATCAAGCGCGTCGGAGAACTTGGTAAGCATTTGAAAGCTTTTGAAGACTATCATTTGAAACTTGGTAATGCCTTAAATACCGCCGTGAATCACTACACTGCTTCAGGAAAAGAATTTCGTAAAATAGATAAGGATGTGATGCGCATCGCAGATGATGCTCCAGGGCTCACTACTATTGCTCTCGAAAAGCCAAATCTAGAGGACTAAGCTTCGACGTCGTAAACTACAGACTGAAGAGATTCTGATGTATAAACTTTTTCAATAACTTTTGTCGCAAGTGGCACAAGTGAAAGCACTTCAAATACAGGATAATTTTTCAATTCTTCCGGAGCTGTAACAGAATCAGTAATTACAATTTTATCAAAACCAGCATTTGCCAATTTCTCCATTGTTTCTTTTGTACGTCCTTCAAAATGAGTTACCATTGCAATAACTTTTGTAGCACCATTTTTTATCAAAGCATCTTTTGCTTTTATAAGAGTACTTCCTGAAGCGACTATGTCGTCGATAATGACACAAGTGTGACCCGACACATCACCAATAATACTTCGAACGCGCGTCTCACTACCATTTACTCTTTCTTTGTCGATAATTGCATAACTCAAATTGAAAGCTTGAGCATAGTCTGAAGTTTTATTTCCAGAGTTTACATCTGGACCTACAAAAACTGGTTTCTCGGCATCGCTTGCATAAGCCTCCTTTATTATTCCCAATTCTTTCAAATGATCACTAAAAATCTTAAAAGGTAAAATATTTTCCACGTGAACATTTCCAAAAAATCCTTCTATTTGTTCTGCATGTAAATCAAAAGCAAGTACCCCATCGCATTTTGAACTTACCAAATCTGCAATAACTCTTGCTGAAATTGGGCGACGGCGGTGACGATTTCTTTTATTTCTTTCTCTCCTATCCTGACGAGCGTAAGGGTAAATGCGTAGTACTGCATATATGCGGTCAGCACCAGCACGAATTGCCGCATCGGCAAGAAGAAGGAATTCTATAATTCCATCATTAATTTTCCCCGGAATAAAAGTCTGAACAATATATATTTCTGATCCACCCACAGATTCTTGAAGCTCTACACCTATCTCTCCATTTGGAAATATTTCAATATTTCTCTTAATAGGAGTGGTGCCTATGCGCTCACCTATAGCATCGGTAAACACTTCGCTCTCTCGGCCAGCTAGCAGTCTCAAAGGTCGTGGATTTTTGTAACTCATAAAATAGAAATTATATAATAATATTAACAGCTACATAATACCAATTTAAATAGCGTCAAGCAAGGTAAAAATAAAATAGTTCCGGATCAAAAAATCACCGGAACATATCTTATAAATTCGAGAAAATTAGTCTTCCTCCGCTTTTTCATGAGGATTATCTTCCCCATGTGATTGTTCATCACCACCCTTGAAATGTAGTTCATCAAGAGCACTTTGGTTTTCATCTTCAAAAATTATTTCTGAAGGTCGTACATAACCTTTATGGGCATTGTACTTTACAAACTCACCTGGAATTGGACCAGGGATCAAAATTACACCGTATGTCCTCATTGTGTTTAAAATTTATGTTTATGAATTTTTTTATTATATTAAAATGATACGCCTAATATAATTTCTGTCGAGTGGATAACTTTTTACCACATTTTATAGTCCTTGACTACCCTATTTGCTTTTGCTACCCTTTACCTGAATCGACGTACTGATTCTAAAATTTCTTTAATAAACCCTATAAATAATTTAACTATGGACACTGTGATTTCTGCTACTTATAAAGTAGCAATCCGAGAATTTGGCATCCTTCGTGATGTCATTATTAAAAATGAGTCAATAATTTTCCAAGTGACTCGCGGTGAATTTGCAAAAGAAGTGCAACACTGCAAAGAAAGAGAAGAGCGAATCAAAAACGCTTTAAAAAAAGAAAACATTCCATTTGAAGAAGTTCATTTGGAAAATTTCTTCTACGTTAAGTGGCAGATAAAAAAATCATTTTTCTCAAATTTTTTTCCAATTAGTCTTAAAAGAATAATCAAAAAAGAATTAAAGAGAATTGATTTAAAAGTTATTTTCACTGAGGAAGTAGATGATAATACATTTATTTCTAAAGTTCTAAATGCCTTTGATCGCCAAATGGTAGATGACCATGAAAAAATTGGTACACTTACCTCAATAAGGAAATCGTATGGTTTCTCTTAAAAAAATTCCTGATTTGTTCGCCAACACGAACCATCAGGATATTTTTTTGCCAAAAATTTACGTTTGTGAGCCTTCTCGTGTGCGCTGTTGAAGGTGACCCTACAGAGAATCGAACTCTGATTTAATCCTTGAGAAGGATCCGTCCTAACCGTTAGACGATAGGGCCATTAACAATTATCTATTTAACCATTCTTTGTCCTGTCGCACAAGGAGGGTTTCAAAGTCCTCGGGGTTTGCCATAAGTTCAAGCACAGTGCGCTCCATGCGCATTCCTTGCGAACCTTTTATGAGAATAAGGTCACCTGGGAGAATATTGTTTTGAATAAAAAGTCCTGCTTGTTGTGCTTCGTCGAGATGAAATAAATTTTGTTTCGGAAAACCAGCTCGCATTGCGCCTTCGTACATATGCTCAGCGCGAACTCCGACAGTAATTAAAATATCGCAATAATCTTTTGTAATTTCACCAATTTTTTCGTGTTCAGCGAGTGTATGTTTTCCAAGCTCAAGCATATCACCCAAAATTGCAATTCGTCTGCCTGTAACTTCAATATTTTTTAATGTGATTAAAGCAGATTCACAAGCTACAGGTGAAGAATTGTACGAATCATCTATTATTAAACTCCCTTTAATTCCCGAAAGTAAATGTAAGCGTCCAGGTGGAGTAATATAATTTTTCATCGATTGTATTGAATCAATCATATTTAAGTTTAGTGCGTAAGCTACTGAAAGCGCACCCAGGGCAGCATAGACATGATTTATACCTACAATATTTGAAACAGAAACAGGCAAAGCATTGCCATCGTATTCCAATTTGAAATTCATACCTTTTATTTGCTTTTGATTTTCTTTATTTTCATACCACAATTCTTCATTTGAAGCTTGAAGCATCGCACCAGAATTCATACCAAAATTAATAGTTTTAACTTTAATTTTTTCTTTCAATTCCATCACCTTTGTATCGTCAAAATTTAAAATTAAAATTCCATCTTTTTTAACAGACTCCGCAAGTGCCCTCTTTTCTTCTATGACTGCATCAACATTTGGAAATGCTTCTACATGCACTGGTACATCTGGGAGTCTTGTAATTATCACAACATCTGGAGAAATCCATTTTGTAATATTTTTTATCGCTCCCGGCCTGTCTGCACCTAATTCTAAAATTAAATATTCTGGATAAATGTTTTTTTTAATTAAAAGCATAAAACCTTCCAAAATATTTGCTATCCAAAGAAATGGATTATTCCAGCCATTTCCAAGTCCTAAAATTGTGAGTGGCACAGCAATGTCGGCATCGTAGCTTTTATCAATTTTTCTCACATATACAAATTGTGATAAAACAGTGTATATAGCATCTTTTGTTGAAGTTTTGCCCACACTTCCAGTGATAGCAATAATCTTTGGTTTATATTTTTTTAATACAAGGCGTGATTGCCATGTAATAATTGAAATAACTATTTTTTTAAAAATATTTTTCATAAATGTATATTTATCTATCTGGTGGGATATTGTAGTAGTTTATCAGAAATTTCACTGTATCCATAAAGGGGTGCGCAATAGTATTTGCAGCATAGTCCACCCCATGAGGATTTACAGTATAAATCAAAATTAGAAACTTTGGATCATAAGCTGGGAAATATCCAAAGAATGAGTGGAGATAGCGATCAGGATAGTACCCACCAGCTGGATTTGCCATCTGTGCAGTACCAGTTTTTCCTGCGACAGAGTAGTGGTCCAATTTTAACTGACCGTTTAAAATTCCTTGATCAATTGCAGTGACTAGCATCCTAGTCACAGTCTCAGAAGTTTTTTGAGAAATTTTTGTTGGTATTGTCGGATAAGTAAATTGCTTTGTTCCACCCTGCATATATACAATGGACGATGCTACATGTGGCGTCACAAGATTTCCACCATTTGCAATTGCAGAGAATGATCGCGCAGCTTCGATGGGAGTCATGGCAATACCTTGTCCAAATGATGCTGTCGCGTATTCAACGTCGCGAGTACTATGTAAATTATTTGTAAGGCCAGAAGTTTCATTTGGCAAATCAATACCAGTTTTATCATTTACACCAAACGAAAGCATATAATCACGAAACTTCGCTTGACCCAAGTGTTGCATTACATACACTGCTCCTGTGTTTAATGAGTGATTCATCACATCCTGCATTGAAGTCATTCCTTTTGCTTTATGGTCGTAGTCATTTATTCTTTTTGTATTTACTATCACGAAGCCTGGGTCTTCGTATTTTGTTTCTGGCGTCACTACGCCTGCGTCGATACCTGCAGCAATTGTAATTGCTTTTACCACTGAACCAATTTCATAAACATTTTCTACTAATGGATTTTCAAATACAGCAGGATTTTTTTCTTTCTGAAAATTATTTAAGTCAAAATTTGGTGTTGAGGCCATTGCATAAATTGAACCATCTTTTGGATTTATTATTATTGCGCCACTTGCATCTGAATGATACGCATTGTCGATAGAAACTAATTCATCATTTAGGAAATTTTCCACCGAAGGCTCTATGGAAGTAGCCACATCACCCTCATCGGTTTTATTTTTAAAAACTGAATCACTTAAATCAGAAAAAACTTCTGCAAAAAAATTCACAGAAAGTAGGTCGTGAGCTCTGGAAAGCACGCTATCATATTGTCTTTCAAGTCCATAGCGACCACCAAGATTGTCACCTTTATATGCCACAAAGCCTATAGTTTGAGCTGCAAGGTTTGCAGGAGGGTAAAAACGCCATTTCTCTTGATACACAGATAAACTATCTTCTTTGAGAGCTGTGATCGCATCGGCTTGCTCTTTTGTAAGCTGTGTTGCAATCTCTTCATATGGATCAGTTTTTTTATTTGCAGAATTTACAAATGTATCGTGATCTATAGTTACAATAGGTGAAATTTCTGTATACAAGTTTTCAGCATTTGTAATTAATTTTGGATTTATTGCCAACTTAAAACCTGAAGTAAGAGTCGCCGCATTTGTCAGCTCCCCATCTTTTGATGTAAAAAATATTGAACCTCGTTCAAAAATATTTCCTACTGGTGTAGCATACTGTCGTAGTGCTATGGTTTGATATGAACGTCCGTGTACTATTTGTATAAAAAAAAGCCTAATGATAAGCAATAGGCCGAAAGCTAAAATAAGCGAAGAAACGATACTAATTCTTGAAGGATTTTTAAATTTCATTGTTCAACAATGAGCTACTCAAGGCCACATTTTCACGATTTGCAAATGAAGTTGCGGATGATTCTACAAAACCCAAACCTTTTGCATAACTCATATCTACAGAATTATCTTTAGACATATATTGCAATTCTAAGTTTGAAACATCGGTTGCGACTGATTTCATTTTAACTTCCAAATTCTTTTTTGCTAAAACATTGAAAACTGTATGCGCCAGAAAATAAATATATAATATCGCTACAATACCAAAAGATAGAGCTACAATCTTAAACACCCTTTTTTCAAGGTCATTGTTATTTACGATATTTGTTTTTGTTTGTAATCTTATTTTTGTCATGTTTTTCTATAATTCTTAATTTTGCACTTCTTGATCTTGGGTTTTCTTTAATTTCTTTTTTACTTGATGTAATTGGTTTTTTTGTAATCAATTCTCCAATATTTTCATCTTTATATTCTTTAAATAATCTTTTCACTATTCTGTCTTCTAAACTGTGAAATGAAATGACTGCAATGCGCCCTCCAATATTTAAAATTTCCATACTTGCCGACAATGCTTTCTTTATTGTTTGCAATTCGTCATTTACTGCTATTCGTAGTGCTTGGAAAGTGCGTGTCGCAAAATGTGTCTTTTGGTGTCTGTAACTTGCCGGTACAGCATTTTTTATAATTTCAACAAGTTCAAATGTTGTATTGATTTCCTTCGTCTGGCGATACTCTACTATAAATTTTGCAATTCTTCGTGAATACCTTTCTTCGCCATAACCATAAATAATGTCAGCAATATTTTCTTCGTCCCATTCATTTACAATTTCTTTTGCTGAAAGCTTATTTACTCCAGCGCGCTCCATTGTCATAAGCAATGGTTCATCTCTCATAAAAGAGAAACCTCGCATAGACTCATCGAGCTGATATGAACTGATTCCTAAATCAAAAAGTATTGCATCAGCTTTTTTGGCGACTAAGTCCCCTTTTGGGGACTTAGTCGCCAAATCTAGGGCTTTCGCAATTTCAGCAAAACTTCCATTATAAGTAAAAATTTTATTACCAACTTTTTTTACTCGCTCTGTCGCTTCGGTAATTGCATCGATATCTTTATCGATACCAATCATTTTCAAATTTTTACCAAATTTTTCTGCTATTGCTACACTGTGTCCACCAAGACCAAGTGTCGCATCGATAAAAACACTATCAGACTTTATTTCCAAACCCTCTATAACTTCATTTAAAAGAACCGGTATATGATTCATAAATTTATAGCACTCCGACATTTCCAAGCTTTTCTGCCAAACTATCTGCTTTCTTTTCAACCATTGCTTTGTATTCGCTCCAAACTTTGTCATTCCAAACTTCCAATCTGTTGTTTACACCGATGATTGCAGTCTTGCCCACAAGTCCTGCTCTGTCTTTCAAAAAATCCGGAATTAAAATTCTACCAATGCTGTCCACGTCTACTTCCGATGCACCCGCAAACATAAAACGGTTGAACGAACGATTGTCAGATTGAAGCCATGATGATTCGGAAAGTTTTGCTGAAATATTTTTCCATTCGGAAACTGTAAAGATAAATAAACACTGATCGAAACCTGGTGCTACAACAATTTTTTTGCCCATTTCTTTTCGAAATTTCATCGGTAATGAAATACGGTTTTTTTCGTCTAATTGATGTATGTATTCGCCGATAAGCATAGTTAAATCAATGTCTAAATTCTAATAACTAATTCCTAAAAGGTTCAGGGTGGATTCTTTAGACATTAGAAATTTGATATTAGACATTTTATCATTTTCCCACTTCCTACCACCTACACTACATTATATACCACTTTATCCCACTACACAAAACCCCCATCCCACCCTTCTGTGGATAACTAAAACGACATTCCTTTACTCTATAGTTTTACCGTGATATGATAAAAATCTCTTTGAAATAAAATAAATTTAATCAAACAAAAAAAATTATGAGTAACTTATTAAACGGAGGTAAAAGTTATGGACACTTTGCTTCAGAAGCACCAATTGTAACAATTGGAAAAAATGGCATTAAGATCTATTCGATGCCACAGTACATTCCACCTACAGTACTGGAGTCCATACCAAAGAATAGACTGTCATACGAAAGACAAGGTTTCAGTCAAAATAGTAATTTATTTGATACCTAAAAATCGTTTTTTAAAAAAAATTAAAAGACCTTACCTATTTTAAAACAGGAGAAGGTCTTTTTAATTTACAGAATATTTATTTTTTTGGTCGCATTAGGGGAAAGAGTTGGGTTTCGCGGAGAGGTTTGTCGACAAGGAAAGCAAAGAGGCGTTCGCCATAAGCGAAGCCGAAAGCTGGTGGCATACCGTGCTCAAGCATTTCGACAAATTCCCAGTCAGGCATCATTGCTTCTTCGTCGCCGTCGGCAATCAATTGTTTTTGAACTTCAAAACGAGCACGTTGATCTATCGGATCATTTAATTCAGAAAAACCATTTGTACACTCTGCTCCAGCGAGAATAAGTTGAACTCTTTCTGTAAGCGCAGGATTTTCTTCTTTGGCTTTTGAAAGTGGTGACACAAGTTTTGGAACATCGATAAGCCAAGCAGGACCAGAAATTTGTTTACGACAAAATTTCCAAAGAGTATCAGTAAGTCTTTCTCTATTTGTACCTTCATATGCAACTCCGAGTTCATCGAGCTTTTTCTTCATCTCATCTTCAGTTGCACTCAACACATCGACTCCAGTCATTTCTTTTACAGTATCTACATAAGCAATTTTTTTCCATTCACCAGACAAATCAAAAGAGTGTCCGCGAGTTGTAAATGAAAGCGTACCAAAAGTATCGGACACAACAGATTTAATCATTTTCTCAGTAAAATCCATTCCTTCGTTGTAGTCCATATACGCGGCGTAAAATTCCATATTTGTGAACTCCTGAAGATGCTCTGGGCTTGTGCCTTCATTTCTATATGCACGCCCAATTTCAAATGTTCGTGGAAGTCCAGCAGCAAGTAAGCGTTTCTGCCAAAGCTCACCAATCGAAATACGTAAATACATACTTAAGTCGAAATCATTGTGATGTGTGGCAAATGGGCGTGCCTCAGCACCTCCTGTGGTCACCTCAAGCGTAGGAGTCTCAACTTCAAGAAAACCTTCATTCTTCAAAAATGCTCTTGTGGCATCCCAAAATTTTGCTTTTTTATAAAATAAATCTCGAAGCTCTGGAGTCATAAGCATATCAAGATAGCGCTTTCGGAAACGTTCATCTTCGTCCTGAAGTCCGTGCCATTTTTCTGGTAAAGGCAAAAGAGCTTTTGCTGACATCTTCCAAACTTTAGTCAAAATACTTTTCTCTCCCCTCTCTGTTGTAAATAAACTTCCTGTGACACTTATGAAGTCACCAATATCAACTCCTTCGGCAAATAAACTGAAAAGTTTTTCATCAATAGTATCTTTTTTGAAAACTGTCTGAAAACGATCTGTGCCATCATCGAGCACAACAAAAAGAATTGCGCCTTGTCCACGAATTGCCATTATTCTTCCAACGACTGAAATATCTTTTCCAGCAGAAGATAATTCTTCAAATTTTGAACGTAAATTTCCTAGCGACATATCACGAGAAACACGCGCAGGAAAAGCCGGCATACCAGAATCTTCTAGTAATTTTAATTTTTTTAATCTTGTTTCTTTAATTTCTTCAAGCGATGCCATAGTATTAAAAAAGGAAATAATAGTAATGATTTTAGGAGCTTGGGAGCGCGACGGCGCGAGCACGAGGAATTTTTTAGCAAAAAAATATCCGTGTCCTAAAATTATTACTATTATGCACTAAAACTACTCAATATCCAAGACTTTGTACTTTGTAGTACCTTTTGGTGTAGAAAAAATTGCAGTGTCGCCTTTCTTTTTTCCATATAGAGCCTGTCCGAGCAAAGAATCATTTGAAATTTTTCCTCCAGCGACGTCAGCTTCCTCAGAGCCAACTATTTGAAATGTTTGTTTATCAGATGAACCTTCTTTTTGAACTTTCACAGTAGAACCAATTTCTACGTGTGTGCTGTGACTTTTTTCAATAATTTGACCAACACGAAGAATATGCTCGACAGCACTAATGCGCTCTTCGAGTTTTCCTTGTTCTTCGCGAGCTTGGTGGTATTCTGCATTTTCAGACAAATCACCAAGTGATTTTGCAAATTCCAAAGACTCCAATATTTCTCTTCTTTTTGGTCCTTTTAGATCAAGTAATTCATTTTCTAAAGCCAACTTTTTTTCTGCTGATATGTACTGTTTTGTATTATCCATAGCGTTACGATTATATAGATTTTATGCCCTAAAGTCAACGATTATTTGTCTATGGCAACATATTCTGGTTTATTTGTACCTAGCCATTGCAGAAATTCACGGGCAACTTTTTGCGCACCCACAATACTTCCAGCACTAGTTCCCCTCTCCATCATCGTCACAAGAGCGTATTTGGGTTTTTCAAAAGGGAAAAATGTCATAGCCCATGAAGTAATATATTGATTATGGTCACCCACCTGTGCAGTACCTGTTTTTGCACCAATATGAAATGGCAAAATTGAAAATGCACTACCAGTTCCTACTGTTGCAACAAGTCTCATTCCATCATGAATGACATCGTAGTCACTTTTTGGAAAATTTAAAACTGTATCTGCTGGCAATTTTTGCTCAGGATCTTTCAATAAATGTGGAGTGACAAGTGTACCGTAATTTGCTATTGCCGAAACTGCACGCACCATCTCAATAGGTGTAACCTGAAAGCCATACTGACCTATTGCAGTATTGTAAGTGTCACCAATGCGCCAAATATCACCTGGGAAATTTTTAGCTTTCCACTCTGGTCCTGGAACAACACCGACATTTTCTTCTGGTAAATCTATACCAGTTTTTTCTCCAATACCAAACAAATTTGCATATTTTTGAATATTTGAAATTCCAATTCCTTTTTGATTTTGATACCCTCCACCAACTTCAAAGAAATAAATATTTGAAGAAACTCCTAAAGCATGCCTCATATCAAGCCAACCATTGTTTTGATGAAAATCTTTAAAAATATATTTTTGACCTGGATTGTAAGGGTTCGCAACTGTAATATAATCTTGACTCAAAATTTTTGTCATCGGATCAATTACACCTTCATTTAAAGCACCCATTGCAACAAATGGTTTTACAATAGAACCTGGCGGAAATTTTCCGTCAATTACACGATTTAAAAAAGGATGCCTACTGTCTGTAAAATAACTTGAAATAGCTTTTGAGTCTTGTTTCAGAGACATCACATTTGAATCATATTCAGGGTAATTTGCTAATCCTAAAATTTCTCCAGTATGAATATCCATCATCACAGCTGCACCTCCCTGATAGCCAGCATTACCTGAAATTTCTGTAATTTTTTTACCCAATTCTTCTTGTATATCTTTATCAATCGTCAAAGTTATGTTTTTTCCATTTTCAGGTTTTGTGATACTGTTTTGCGAAATAACATTTCCGTGGACATCACGCTCAGCAATAATTTCTCCATTTTTTCCTGAAAGTAAACTATTGTACTGTTTTTCGATCCCATCTTGACCAACAAAATCTGTCTGCCAATAAAAACCCGAATTATCTTTTGCAGGGTAATTTACATAACCAAGAAGATGAGAAGCACCAGTAATCGATGCATATGTTCTAGTAGGAAATAAATTGTCACCTGTACTTAAATCATTCCAAGCAAGTTCTTTTCCATTTCTATCATAAATTATTCCCCTATTCGCAAAAAGTGGTTCATCTGACAAAGTATTTTCCTGACTTCTTGTAAAATAATGTTCACCACGAATTATTTCTAAAATTCCAATTTTAGAAATAAATATAATACCAATCATCATAAAACATATAGACAAAATATATATCGATTTTTTTGAAATCGTTTTTTCTATTACGCCTTCAAATTGTTGTGTATCAAAATCTGGAATATTTCTTGCATCAATTAAAATCTCATCTGGATCAACTTCATAATTCCATTTTCTTTTTTTACGAAATATAGACATATTAATTTTTTCGAGTATATGCAAATAATTTCTTTTTCAATAAAAATGAAAAAAGATAAAATAAAGTAGCCATAATGAAATGAAAATAAAGTACGTGACGGGTTCCAACTGCACCATACAATAAATCCAGGATAAAACCAGCTACAAAAATTTCGTAATAATTTTCAAAATAAAAAAGACAAGAAATAGCAAAAATAGCCGTCACCCAAATAGGCGTATAAAGTATGGCTAAAAACACTAAAATATCGGCTAATATTCTCTTCATATCGAGTGATTATACCACCTCTTTAAATACATACCACCCCCGACCTGCATTAGCAGATCGACCCCTCCTAATTTAGGAGGGGTAATATTTTATGACTTAATATTAAGTATGACTATTTCTGATACAGTTCCTACTCTAAGTGGAGTAACTGCAGTCCCCACTCCATAGCTCGTAGCAGAAGGTATACCGTCAGTATAGGCTACACCATGATTGTATGGCCCATAAATTTTCCTTGGAATCAAGGTAAACGGAAAACATTGTCCACCGTGTGTATGCCCCGACAACACTAGCGATACTCCTTTGCCAGTAAGAGCTCTCGTATTTTTTGGATCATGCATAATTACTATGCTTGGCATATTTTCATCAAAACCAAGTGCTTCGAGACGCTCTTTTGTATCATCGTGCGACTCTTTTGTAGTATATGATAAACCAATAATTTGTGTATTATTTACAATCATTTTTTTATCAGAAATGTTTGTCAGTGTTCCAATCTTTTCAAATTCATGATGAAATTTTTGATATTCTCTACTATATTTTTCATGATTGCCTTCAACATAAAAAGTTCCAAGGACTGCTTCAATATTTTTCAGTGGTGCAAAGCCTCGAGTATAATCAAATGTTGGCCCATCAATCAAATCTCCGGCATGAAAAATTATATCTGGTTTTTCTTTATTTATCATCTCAACAACTTTTTTCATAAAACGATGTTTATAAACAAGTCCAATATGGGTATCAGAAATTAGCATTACTTTTTTATCACCCCAGTGCGGTGCCAAACTTTCTGAACGTATTTCCCAATTTACAATTTTTGGACTGTCTGCAGTGAAAAGACCATACAGAACAAGAGTAACTGCAAGAAAAAATAGAAAAAGATCGATGTAATGAATTGGAAGTGAGAGATTAAAAAAGAAATTAATTCCAAAAAATATTGCAGAAATAACCACCGCCATAAACATATATAAGACAAAACCAAACCATGTAGTACTTGCTGTATATAAAAATGATTTAATTTTTAAATATGAACTTGTATTTGAAATTGTTACTAATACAAATAAAAGTGGCAACACGATTGATAGAAGCATATAAGTTCCCGCCTCTATGGGTTGAATTAGAACACCAGAAGCCTGAAAAACTCGAAATATAATGTATTCAGTAGTAAATAAAACTATTGGAATTATAACAGCAAAAAATGCTAATCGGTGTTTCATTTTATTTTTCTATTTCTGCCTCTTATTTTTCGATAAATAAAACGCAAAATTATAAATATTATATAAACTAATAAAATGTAAAAAATCCATTTATGTGAAAAAATTAATGAAAGTAATTTCAGAAAAAACAATTTTACATAAGTAAAAGGTTTTTCAACGGCTCCAGGTACCACAGCAGGTGTAACAATGGTTTTACCTTTCACTACGTTTGTTGTTGGTTTCCACGAATCAATTGTCTTTTGAGTATCAGAAATACTATTTGAAACACTATCTGAAATACTTGCGCGCGTTGAATCAATTCCACCAACGGTCGAAGATGTAGAATCTTTTACACCTGCAGGAATTACGCTGTTTACAAAATCTTGAGTTTTTGTAAGCCCCGCAGATACTGCGTCAGAAATTACTGCCCCAGGGGCTGCGACTATAGCATTCACTTTTTTTGCCACAAATCTTTTATCTGCGCCTGTATCACTTCGAGGTGGTACCATCGACTGCTTGCCGACACCTGTCACAACTTGATTTGCATTTATAATTTGAGCGGAAATTGCATGGTCTCCCGCTGTCACCTGCCAGCTTATTGAAAGAGTTTGATATAAACCTGGAGCTATTGAAAAATCTTTTTTTCCTAAAATAACATTCTGATCAAAAAATTCTACAGTTCCAGAAAAAAGTCCTGTGCCTCCATTTGAAACTACAGTATATACAGTGACAGTATCACCTTCAAAAAATGGATCCTTTGAATACCAAATATTTCCAGGTATAAAACCCACATTACTTGGCGCCACCGCAGTACTATCCGCCCTCGAAAACCCTGGTATTACCAAGGTTGTGAGTATAAAGATAAACAGTAATGTTCGTTTTATTGAGAGCAACATTATTTAAATTTCTATTCCCCTTCTCCGGCGTCGAAGATTTTTTCTTGATCTGGAAGTTCACGTTCGCCAAGTACTCGCCAGCGAATTGTTTTCATTGAAAGATACATTGCTAAAAAGAACAATACGGCGAGAATTTGATTTACAAGAAAAAATGCCTGATATTTTGGATCAGTAGTTGATGTTTGATAAGCATCCATTGCACAGTATTCAAAAACGATAAAGCCAATAAGGGCGATAACAGCATTTGCAATCATTGCTTGCCTTTGGCGTGGACTCATCAAACCACCAAATAAAGCAAAAATAACAGCCATGGCAATTGAAATGATTGATGGAATTTTTGATATTTCAGAAAAAAATGGAAGTGTAATAATAATACCTGCACCAGCAACTAAAAAAATAGTACGAATTGCATCTCCATAATAATGACGAACAGGCTGTGAAATTTCCTCTGTGTTATCTTCTTCTTTTTTGGGCTCAAAATAATCGTAATATATTTCCATAGCTTAATTATACTACTTTAAATATTAATGGGAAGTATCTAATAATGCCCAGGGTAAATTGCAAAAAAACCAAGTAAAACAGCGACAAAATTTAAGACTGAATGCGAAATTGTGGCCAGTATAAGATTTGGATAAAAATAGTAAATTGAAGCAAACCAAAGTCCGCCCAAAAAAGCCAAAGGTAACATGATAGCTGGTCCTGGATAAATAATATGCAAGAACATAAACAAAATAGAATTCAAAATTATTACAATTAAAGGACTTTTAATAATTTTTTTTAATTGAGGCAAAAGAAAAGCCCTGTATGCAAATTCTTGAAAAAAACTTACAACAATAAATAAAAAAAGAAAATGGGGTTGCGTCCACCAATTCTCAACTTCATCTGTTTTAAAATGATGAGAAAGATACAATAAAAACAAACATCCTATTATTGTGTAAAGCGAATAAGCAAAAATACCACTACGAATATTGTCTATTCGCCAGCCGAGTTTTTTAATACTCCATTTTTCATTTCTCACAATTGCAAAAATCAAAAGTGAAGAAAAAACTAGAAGCATCACCCGAAAACTATTTGAAACAATATTGAAGTAAAGCAACAGAATCGGTAAAAGAAAGATAAAAAATATCTGAACAAATACTATTTCTTTAGCTTTTTTGTGAGCTATATGCACAAAGGTATTATAACTTTTTTTACTTACCTTGTGTAGGATTTACAACTGGTGTTTGCATTGCTGGACGAATTTGTACAGATGTAGCTGTTAAACTGCCATCACTATTTGGAGTTCCTGTAATAACAACCTGCTGGCCAGAAGCCAAATCAGTCGGTGCGCCACTAACAGATTTCAATACAGTAGTACTGTCAGACAAAAAAACGATTTGAGATCCTCCAGCTCGTAGACCAATGGTTAGACTTTTACCATCACTACTAATCACATTACCAGAAACAAACCCTCCTACACCTCCTCGATTTCCTCTCATTCCCCCATTTCCTCCACCTTGAGCCCTTGATGCTAGTTGTGCATTTTTTACATTATTGCCACCATATTGCATTCCTCCATAAAAAAATACAACTGCGATAATAATTCCTCCGACTATCATATAAATATTTTTCTTTTTTTGTATATCCATAAAATTTTTTAAATTTGTTAATAATAGTTACTCATACCTCAATGCATCTATTGGATTTAAACTCGATGCTCTTTTTGCCGGATAGTATCCAAATACTATCCCAATAAAAGCTGAGACACCAAAAGCAAGAAGTATCGATGAAAGAGAAACACTCGTCTGCAACAAACCAAAATAGGACACAGCAAAAGATACTAGCCACCCCAATATAATTCCTGTTATGCCACCGATAGATGTAAGCATCACAGCCTCAATTAAAAATTGTTTATTAATATCGTGTTTTTTTGCACCAATTGCTTTTCTTAAACCTATTTCCCTTGTTCTTTCTGTGACCGTGGTAAGCATCATATTCATAATTCCAATTCCACCAACAACAAGTGAAATCCCGGCGACAGCGGCGAGCAATATTGTAAAAGTACCCGTGACGCTTGATGCTGTGGCCACAATATCTGCTTGATTCAACGTACTAAAATCAGCACCCGTCGGATCAGATATATGGTGACGAGATAAAAGTAAAGTAGTAATTTGTTGCTGTATTGCTGACATAGAACCTGCATCAGTTGCTTGTACGCTTATCGTAGTAACATAGCTATCTCCAGCTAAAAATCTTTGCGCACTCGCAAGTGGAACAAAAATCATATCATCTTGACTACCAAAACCCGAACCACCTTTTGCTTTTGTCACACCAATAATTTTAAATTCAATATTTTTTATTCTAATACTTTGTCCTAGTGCTTCTGCGCCAATTCCAAATAAATCATCGCGAGCAGTAGGACCCAGTACTGCGACTTTTGCCAGTGACCTCACATTGCTGTCTGAAATAAATGCACCTTCGTCGATAGTAATATTTCTTACATCTGGATATGAGGAAACAGTTCCTACAACAGAGGTATTTGTATTTTTTCCTTTTGCTGTTACTTGATATCTACCAGAAATTTCTGGTGCTACTCCTTTTGCTGAAGTTACCTCATTTGTAATAGCATCGGCGTCTGCTTGGGTAAGTGTCTTGGCTGTTCCGCGTCCAGCACTTATCTGGAAACCCACACCTCGTTGTGCTCCTGGTGTTACTAAAACAAGATTTGAACCAATTGATTGAATACTCGACTGAATAGAATTTTGCGCTCCACTTCCAATAGATACCATCGCAATTACCGAACTAATTCCAATCACAATACCAAGAACTGTAAGCCCTGAGCGAACTTTATTTGCCGAAAGTGCCGCATATGTTTCTTGTAAAATATCTTTTGTTGTCATATGTGATTTGCGAAGCGTCTTTTGTGATTTTTGCTATCACTCAATATTTCTCCGTCTTTAATAAAAATAATTCTTTCTGCATGCTCAGCCACATCTGGCTCATGTGTAATAAGAATTACAGTGCGTCCAGCTTCTTTATTTAATTTCTGAAATGTACCTAGAACAATATTTCCAGTTTTAGAATCAAGATTTCCAGTCGGCTCATCGGCTAAAATTAAACTTGGATTGTTCACGAGAGCTCTAGCTATAGCGACACGCTGAATCTGTCCACCAGAAAGCTGATTTGATAAATGTGAAAAGTGAGTTTCATCTAAACCAGACGCAAGCAATGCTTCTTTTGCACGCTTTTCTCTTTCTTCTGCAGGAATTTCAGCGTAAATTAAAGGCAAACAAACATTGCGCATTACCGTTGTTCTTGGAAGAAGATTAAATGATTGAAAAACGAAACCAATTTTATCTCGACGAATATCTGCCAGTTCATCATCTGTAAATTTTGAAACATCTTTACCGTCAAGATGATAAGTACCGGAGGTAGGAGTATCAAGCGCACCTAAAATATGCATCATCGTAGATTTTCCAGATCCCGATGGTCCCATGATTGCGACAAATTCTCCATCTTCAATCGTAAAAGAAATTCCTTTTAACGCTTGGAATGCAACCTCACCCGACAAATATGTCTTAGTAATATCTTTTATTTCAATCATATTAATTTCCGCGAGTCGAATTTGCTGTTGCTGGTCTTGCTCCGCCTCCTCCACCACCCAAACCTCCTCTACTGTTTCCTCCTATTGCACCAAGTAGACTAGGAGCTGCTGAAGTTGTACCTGCAGGAAGAATTGTTCTTGTTACTACTTGATCCCCTTCTTTTAGACCAGAAATAATTTCTGTGTACGTATCGTTTGAAAGACCAACTTGCACAATTTGTTGTCTTGGTGGAGTAAGTGATATGCTTCCTTGTACTCCGACAACAGGTGCTGGGAGTGGGGCATCAAACATTTCTACATAACTTGTTCCGCCTTGATTCTTTACTGCACTATTTGGAACAGTCAGCACGTCAGGTTTTGCATCAATAATTATTTCCGCTGAAACACTCATTCCTGGTTTTATTCTGTCATCAGATGTATCAAAAGAAATTTTTATATTATATGTAACTACACCCTGCGCTACCGTACCAACAGAATCAATTGAGGCAACTTGTCCGGTAATCGTCAAACCATCTATTGCATCGAAGGTCATTGTCGCCTTTTGACCAATTTTAACTTTTGCTGCATCTACTTCATTTAGTGAAAGCTGTGCGAGTTGTTGCGTCGTGATAAAAGACGAAATTACAGTTCCTGATGATACTGAATCATATTTTTTAATATTTAGTGTTGCTATTGTTCCATCAAAAGGAGCACGAATATAATAATCATTTAGTGTAGACTTTGCATCAGCTAAAGCATTCTCTCGCTGGGTAACTGCAAGTTGCGCTGATTGAATATCGAGAACATCAGCTCCTGCTTTCAACTTATCTAGTGCTGCTTGTTTTTCAGGAATTGAAATTGTGTCATTTGATATTGTGTTTTTAATATTCAATAAATCTGTCATGTGCGTATTTATCAGATTTGTATAACCTCCGAGAGTTGTTATGTGTGTTGTGGACTTTGCAGTTATCGTCATTTGACTTGCATTCAATGTATCTTGATAATATTGAATAAGATTTGAAGAACTTTTCACAGCATCTGCAATCAACTTTGAAGTATTGTATGTTTCATTTATTACTGAAGAAATAGCACCTGGATCAGACGACCTGCTTAAATTTTTGTAATCAATAAAATTTTTATCATATGCAGAACGAGCTATTTGATATTTAGATTCAGCATCAGTTTTAAATTGATTTGCTTTCCCATTGTCATTTATTGAAGCTGACCGTGCTGAGTCAGAATAATAATCAATATTCCACTGACTATTGCCTCCCGCTGGATTTGCATCTTGTTTATGTAAAATTGTATCAATACCTGTAATCACTGTTGGCATATCGATAAACGCACTTGATACACTATTGAAGCCGTCATCGTATGATTTAGTTAAATCCGAATTTGATTGATTTAAAGCATTTTGTGCTTGAAGTAAAGAGAGGTTGTCTGTGGGTTCCTGAAGCTTTGCTAAAGAAATTTTTGCACTATCTAAATTTGCCTGAGCGTCACGAACAGTTTTTTGTGCATCAGTAGAGTCCAATTGTGCGATTAATGTACCAGCTTTTACATTTTGACCGCTTGCAACTCCAAGATACACCACGTCACCTGAAACTTTTGGTTTCATGTCTATTTGAGTACCTGCATTTACTTGTCCAGAACCTGTCACAGAAACTATTATTGTATCTTTAGTGGCAGTCGACATTACATACCTTGTATCCCCTGCTGTTGAAGTGAGTGATCCGTAAATTTTCCATGCAATAAAAATTACAACAATACTCACTATAATACTTACAACCTTATGACCTATAATAAAATCTTTTATTTTTTTCATATTAATTTTGTATACTTGGTGTAATTTGAACAGACGGTGTAACTACTCTAATAAGCTTTGCGACAATCTGACCCTGATCATCTGGTGACCCAATAACTACAACACTGTCACCGATACTTATATCACTAAATTTTATATCATCATGAAAATGTTTAATCATCGTATCATCGTCAGTTAAAATTATTTTTTCAACATTGTCCTTTCCTAATACAACTATTGAAGATGCATCAATTTTAATAATTTTTCCAATAGTGCCGTGAGGTATTTGCATATTTACGTCATGATCAGCACCAAAAATTTTATTATAATTTTCACCAATACGGGAAACGTATTCTGCTTTATGTGAACCTACTGAAACTCCTGCAGCAAAAATAAATAGTGCAACAATAAATGCACCCAAACCTATCATTATATGAATAAACACTTTTGAATCAAAAATCTTAATTGCTTCTTTTTTTATATTTTCTTTTTCCATAAATAAATATTAAATTGTTTGTAATGAATTTTTAAATTTTATATGACGTATAATTTGTCGAAATGAACCGAATACAATAAATACCAAAGTTAAAGATATTGCAACCTTAAGTGCTGGTAATGATTCTGCCAAAGAAAGCATCAAATCACTTGAATACTTTGAAACTGTTCCGCCTGTAAATATCATTGAGAAGTAATCAAAAAATCCAGATTGAGAAAATTGAGTATAGAGATCTTTAAAGGCTGGCACAATAAATGCAAGTGCGAGTACAAATAAAGAACCATAACCGAAGAGATTGATGCGGTCACTCTTTTTTTCGTGTCGACAAACACCTTGCCAAATATTTTGTGCAAGATTTTCATCGGGTAATTCTACGTTATTCTGAAAGGCTTTTTTAAGATTATTTTCCATTGCTTTATTTATATACGATTGATAATGTTATTTGGTGCATATATATGAATATCAAGTTAGTAATTTCCTAAGTTGTAATACTGCACGCCGGTGTTGGCTTTTTACAGTATTAATCGACTTTCCCAATATTTCACCGATTTGATCAAAAGTCATTTCTTCTTGGTAGTATAAAGATAAAACTTCTTGATAATTTGTCGGCAGTTGTTTCAAAATCTTATTTAAACCTTCTGCATCTTTAAGTTTATCGATTGCAATTTCGGGAAGTTCTTCTTCGGATGAAATAGTACTTTCAAAAGATTCCTCTTCTTCATTTTCTAAATTTGAAAATACGATAGATTTCTTTTTACGTAAAAAATCTATGATACTATTTCGTGCAATGCGAAAAATCCAAGTTTTAAAACTTGCTTTATTTTCGTCAAAACGTCCAATATTTTTCCATATTTTTATAAAAATCTCTTGGACCACATCGGGCGCATCGCTTCCAACCCCCAACCTTTTTGAAAAACTAAAAAGTAGTGGAGTATAACGCTCCACAATTTCTTTGAAAATATCATGATTTCCAGCCCTGTATTCAATTAGTAAATCCTCATCAGTCCTTAGCATTCCAGTAAGTATAGCATATACAAATTTTTAGCATCTTTACTTACTGAAATATTTATGGTACTTTTTACGAAAGACTCAAAAGTTAAACATTAAAAACAAAAAAATGAGACAACTAAAAATTGGTAAATCGATTACAAACCGAGAAAGTGCTTCTCTAGAAAAATATCTAGACGAAGTTGCCAAAGAACAACTGATCAATGCTGATGAAGAAGTCATCCTTGCTCGTCTAATAAAGGAAGGGGACCAAAAAGCATTAGACAAACTAACAAAAGCAAACCTTAGATTTGTAATATCTGTTGCGAAACAGTATCAAAATCAAGGAATGCATCTACCTGATTTAATTAATGAAGGGAACCTTGGATTAATCAAGGCTGCTCAACGCTTTGATGAAACTCGTGGTTTCAAATTTATTTCTTACGCTGTATGGTGGATTAGAAATAACATTCTGGTTTCTCTATCGGAAAACAGTAGAACTATTCGTTTACCATTAAATCAAGTGGGAAGAGAAGGTAAAATCAAAAAGGCCTACAACAAACTTGAACAGGAATTCGAAAGAGAACCCACCGCAAGTGAAATTGCAGAAATGCTGGGACTATCAATTAATGATATTAATGACACCAACAGGGTGACTAGTAAAATATTATCATTTGATAAACCACTTTCACTTGAAGAAGACTCGAGTACACTTCTTGACCTAATTGGAAACGATGACACGCCAACTACAGACAATGAAGTAAATGAGGAATCCTTTTCATTGGACATACAACGCGTACTCAAGAGTATTACCAAAAGAGAAAAGGTGATTATTGAGATGAAACTAGGAATTGGGTATTCTGCAGAATACCGCTTCAATGAAATTGCAGAAATTATTCCCGGTCACCTGACCAAAGAAAGAGTTCGGCAAATTTATTTACGTGGTATTTTAAAATTGAAGAATAACTCAAGAAGTAAGTTACTTAGAAAATACTTGGGTTAAAAAAACTAACTAGGGGCGTACGTAGATAATTTCTTGTACGCTTCTTTTTAATTTGTCACGATATCTAAAATTTCCTCAGGATGGTCGACGATGAAGTCGGGGTGCATTGACTCGAGTGCTTGTCTGGAATTTACACCCCATGTCACTGAAATAATTCGAATCCCCGCTTTGCGTGCGGCTTCAATGTCTCGTATTTCATCACCTATATAAACAGTTTCTAAAGGATTTAAATTTTTAATTTTTATTACTTTTTTTATACGCTTTGCTTTTGCAAACATATTACTACCAGTGTCTATGTCATCAAAAAAATTTAATGGGTGATATTTGAAAAAAATATTTACATTGTTTTGTGTATTTGAAGTCACCATTTCTTGATGGAAACCTTCATCGTGAAGTTTTTGTAAAACTTCACTCATACCCGAAAATGGCAAAAGCTCGGACATTTTCTTACCGAGCTCTTTCCTTGCTTTTTTAATAGCGAAAAACATTACAAATGAACCAAAAATTCCCAAATCTTTCACAGCTGAACGAAGTCCTTCATTTCTGACTCGCGCAAGTGTTTGAGCATTTATTTTTTTTGATCCAATTTTTTTACCTATATTTTCAAAAATATTAATCCATGCACCGACCGTATCAGCTATCGTTCCATCGAAGTCATAAATTATATTTTTGATTTTCACCTTATTCTTGTTTTAGTTGAAGTACAGCATCAAGCATTACATCGTTGCTTACTGCTACACCTCCATTTTCAAGTGGAGAATTCCAACTTACGCCATAATCTAAACGATTTATTACTCCTATAACTTCAAAAGCAGCAATTTTTTTACCAGCTTCACCTGGAATAAAACCTTGGAATGCTGCATTTAGTGTAATTTCTTTTGTAATTCCTTTCATTGTAAAATCTCCCACAACTGTAAAATTTGAATCATCTTTTTTTACAAAAGAATTTGAAACAAAAGTAATTTGAGGAAATTCTGCTGCATTGAAAAAATCATCAGTGTGTAGGTGACCATCACGCATTGCATTGTTTGTATTTATACTAGCAACATCAGCAGAAAAATTTATTTTTGCATTTGTAAAATTTTCATCATCTGTAGAGAGTGAGCCTTCAAATTTTCCAAAAAAACCTTTTACCTTTGAAACAATAAGGTGCTTTACACTAAAACCTATTGTTGAATGTACTTGATCAATATTATATTTATTCATATTTATTATCATTAATTATTAAGATAGATACTATAGCACAATTTTTTACTTTCCAATAAGAATCAAAGCCCACACAATAGTAAATCCAAGTGGCAATAGGAAAAGTAAACGCCAGACTCCCCTTCTACCTAAAAGATAGTGTGAGAATTTTCTTTCTTCTTTTTCGTTCACTGGCCACATATGAAAATCACTTGGGTAATTGAGTTCACTTTCCAATGTTTGAATTCTTTTTACCCAGTAATTTCTCCAGAGACGTTGCTTTCTTATTATCAATATCCAATAAAGTGAGAGCAACAAGCCAGCAACTTGTGCTATGTGTTCATATAAAGGTATTACTCTTCCAATAAAAACAATACCCAATACGGCACTATCAATAACAAAAAAGAAATTAAAAAGCCAATAAAGGTCCTTTGCCTCCTCACGAACCTGAGTAATAAAACGGTCATATTGTTGTATAAGCTCAAATTTATCCATATATTTATAATAACATATTTAATATTTTACAATCCGAAGACGTAAAGAAGGAGTGCCATGCGGACATAAAGGCCGTTTTGGGCTTGACGGAAATATGCGGCTCGGCCGTCGCCATCAATTTCGGGGTCGATTTCATTTACGCGAGGAAGTGGGTGCATTATGATTGTTTCTTTTTTAAGTTTAGCCACATCATTTGGTTTTAGAAGAAATGCATCTTTCACTGCATCATAATCAGAAATATTTGCGAAACGCTCCTTTTGCACGCGTGTCATATACAGAACATCAATTTTTGGCAAACTTTCATCGAGAGAATCCAATTCTACAAAGTTTACATTATTATCTTTTAAAAATTTTCTATAATCTTCTGCGAGAACAAGTTGTTTTGGAGAAATAAAATAGAAAGTATTATTTTGATAATGCATCAAAAGAGGAACGAGCGAGCGAAGCGTGCGACTATTGAGAACATCGCCAACAAAAGCAATATTTAAATTTTCAAGTCTTCCATGTTCTTTTTTTATTGTATATAAATCGAGAAGTCCTTGCGATGGGTGTTCATTTGCACCGTCTCCAGCATTAATTATTGGCTTTGTGGAAACTTTTGCCATTTTACTCGCTGCACCCATTTCGAAATGTCGCATTACAATTGCGTCTGCATAACACGAAAGCATTCGTCCTGTATCTTCAATCGTTTCGCCTTTGTGAGATGAAGAATTTGAAAATGCGTCTTCAGCAGAAATCACACGTGCGCCGAGACGAAGTGCTGCAGTCTCAAAAGAAAGTCTTGTACGAGTCGAAGGTTCAAAGAAAATACATGCAACAATTTTACCCTTTAGTAATTCTGTCACATTCTTTTCATTAACTTGTTTTTCCATCTCCCCCGCCCGCACCAAAATCCCCTCGACATCCTCCTTTGTAAACTGATTTGTACTTAAAATATTTTTCATATAATTAATTTTTTAAATATTCTTTATAAGATTTAATTTCTAAATCTTCGATACGATAATTTGAAAGTGCTTTTACGAATGCGCGGGCGAGGTGCAGGTCGGTAAAAAGTGGAATTTGATTGTCGACAGCACTACGGCGAATCTGAAAACCATCAGTCAATTTAGTATTATCCTCTTTTACTGTACCTGTCACCTGACTTAAATTTACCACAAAAGCGACTTGCTTGCTCTGCATTATATCTAGGAAATTTGGTGACGCCTCAAAAGCTTTACGAACCATGCTTACATCGAGGCCTTCACTTTTGAAAAATTCAGAAGTTCCTTCAGTAGCAAAAAGTTTATAACCCAAATCTTGTAGCATCTTTGCAGATTCCAAAAACTTGGCTTTATTTACTGTGCCACCAAGAGCAAGCATCACATTCTTTTTTCTAAAATCAAAAGTGTGTGCACTCATAATTGATTTCAATAGTGCTTCGTTATAATCTCTTCCAAAACAAGCAACCTCTCCAGTAGAAGACATTTCGACGCGCAATATTGGATCAGCACCAAGAAGTCGAGAAAAAGAAAATTGTGGAGATTTCACAATTACATTTTTCGGATAAATAAAATTGTGTGGCACTGCTTTTCCAAAAAAACTATCAACGGCCATTTCAGGGAAATTCACATCCATCGCTTTTGAAAGCATTGGGAAAGTTCGACTTGCACGAAGATTTACTTCAATTACTGAAGGTTTATTGTCTTTAACGAGAAATTGAATGTTGAATGGTCCAGAAATATTTAATTCTTTAGAAATCTTTTTTGAAATTTCTTTCAATTGCGATTCAGTTGAAGCATAAACTCTCTGTGTTGGGAAAACTATCGTTGCATCTCCCGAATGCACTCCTGCATTTTCTACGTGCTCAGAAATTCCGTAGACCATCAATTCTCCGTTTTGAGCAATAGCATCAAATTCAAGTTCTTTTGCATTTTCAACAAATTTTGAAATAGTTACAGGGTGTTCAGGTCCCAGAACTGCAGCCTTGCCTATGAAGTTGTGAAGTTGGGCTTTATTGTAACAAACGCTCATAGCGGACCCCGAGAGCACATATGAAGGGCGCACAAGCACTGGGTAACCTTCTTTATCAGCAAATTTCTCTGCTTCAGCAACAGTTGAAAAACTTTGCCATTTTGGTTGTAAAATATTTAATTTATCTAGAAGTGCAGAGAAAGCATTGCGGTCTTCGGCGCGATCGATATTTGAAGCTTTTGTACCTAAAATATGAAAACCTTCTTTAGAAATTTTTCTTGCCAAATTATTTGGTCGCTGTCCTCCAACTGAAATAATAAGTCCAAAAGCATTTTCAAATTCAAAAATATCAGCAACAGTTTCAAATGAAAGATTTTCAAAATACAATCTATCCGACATATCATAATCTGTCGAAACAGTTTCAGGATTGCAATTTATAACAATCGACTTTTTATTGTGCTTTTTTAAAGCAAGAGCAGCGTTGACACAGGACCAATCAAATTCAACAGACGAACCAATATGATACGGCCCAGAACCCAATACCACCACAGCTTTTTTCCCAATAGGCGCAACATCGTGGTGAAAACCATGATATGTAAGATACAAATAATTTGTTTTTGCTGGTACTTCTCCCGCAAGAGTGTCTATTTGAAATACAGAAGGCATGATGCCAAGACTTTTGCGAAGTTTTCGAATTTGAAATTCAGTTTTCCCTACAACTGAACCAATTTTTTTATCTGAAAAACCAAGTTGTTTTAATTCCAAAAGATTTTGTTTATCTATATTTTTCTTCGCATGTCCGTAATCTTGATGAAGGCGGGTCTCAGCTTTTACTATTTCTTCTATTCTATACAAAAACCATTTATCAATACCAGTTATTTTTCGAAGTTCATCTACAGACATTCCATCTTTCATACTTTCAGAAATTGCAAAAAGTCTTTTTGGATTTGGTATATGTAAAAATTTTTCCACCTCTGCTTTACTTGCAAAACCATTGTCAGTCACACTCTCTGTTGCACCAGATTGCATTCTCACTGCTTTTTGAAGCGCTTCTTCAAAACTACGACCTATTGCCATCACTTCACCTACAGATTTCATTGCACTACCAATTTTAAGGTCAGCGCCGACAAATTTATCAAGGTCCCACCTTGGCATTTTTACAACCACATAGTCGAGTGCTGGCTCAAAAAAACTCTGTGTAACTTCCGTAATTTTATTTTTTATTTCCAATAAACTGTAACCAAGGGCAAGCTTTGCTGCAACATATGCAAGCGGGTATCCAGTAGCTTTTGAAGCAAGAGCACTTGAACGTGAAAGTCTTGCATTAACTTCAATGACATAATAATCAAGAACCCCACCCTGCCCTCCCCGAAGGGAAGGGTTAGGATTCAGCGCATACTGCACATTACATTCACCAACAATTCCAAGACTTTGCACAATTTTAATACTTGCTTCGCGTAGTCCATGATATTCAGCATTCGTCAAAGTTTGAGAAGGAGCAATGACAATCGAATCTCCAGTATGAATTCCAAGTGGATCAAAATTTTCCATATTACAAACTGTCACAGTATTATTATATTTATCTCGAACTACTTCATATTCAATTTCCTTAAAATGATGCAAATATTTTTCAATTAAAACTTGAGGTGAAATTGCAAGTGCACCTTCGACAATTTCTTTCAATTCTTTTTCATTTTCCGCTACTCCAGACTTTTGTCCACCCAAAGCAAAAGCGGCACGCACCATTATTGGGTAACCGATTTTTTTTGCTTCTTCTATTGAATCTTTTAAATTCGTAGCAGCTGCCGATGGTGCGGTCGGAATTCCCAATGCCCTTAAATGATCTGCAAAAAGTTGCCGATCTTCAGTGAGGTCAATTGATGCTACTGGAGTTCCTAATACTTTTATATTATATTTTTTTAATATACCTTTTTCTTCTAAAGCAAGCCCACAATTAAGTGCAGTCTGCCCACCAAAAGAAAGCATTATGCCGTCTGGTTTTTCTTTTATAATAACTTTCTCAACAAAATATGGATTGACTGGTAAGAAGTATACTTCATCAGCAAGATCTTTTGATGTTTGAAATGTTGCAATATTTGGATTGATCAAAACAGTTTTAATATTTTCTTCCTTAAGTGCTTTTATAGCTTGGCTTCCAGAATAATCAAATTCACCTGCTTCACCAATTTTCAAAGCTCCTGAACCTAAAACCAATATTTTTTTAAATTTTTGTATTTTCATATTATTTATTGATTAATCCTGCTTTTTTTAAAAAATAATCAAAAATCCAATCTGTATCAAGCGGGCCTGGTGAACTTTCGGGGTGAAATTGCACAGACATAAAAGGAAAAGTTTTGTGAATTATTCCTTCATTTGTTCTATCATTTGCATTGCTAAACCATTGTTTAAATCCTTTCGGAATTTTTCCTACAGCAAAACCGTGATTTTGTGTTGTTAGATAACAACTATTTGTGCCTTCTAAAATACAAGGTTGGTTTTGACTTCTGTGTCCAAATTTTAATTTATATGTCGTACCTCCCATCGCAAGAGCGAGAATTTGATTTCCAAGACAAATGCCAAGTGTTGGAATTTTTTTAGCAATTATTTTTTTAACATTTGCAATTGTTTCTTTTACTTTTTTAGGATCTCCAGGACCATTTGAAATTAATACTGCATCAACTTTAAAATCCAATTTTGTTACATCTGTATTCCAAGGCACTATTGCGACTCTTAGACCGCGATCAAGAAGTCTACGAACCATATTTTTCTTATTTCCACAGTCTATTAAAACAATTGTTTTTTTACCTTCGCCCAATATTTGTATCTCTTTCGTAGAAATCTCGGCAGCCAAATTTCTTTTATTCGGATCTTCAAAAGGAACATCTTTTCCTTCTACTATAATTTTTCCAAGCGTAGAACCTTCGTCGCGAAGTTTTTCTGTAAGCATTCTTGTATCTTTAATTTCAAGTGCTGGAATTCCCTGTTTTTTTAGCCATTCACTTAATGTCATTTCGCTATCGTAGTGTGATGGAGTATCGATGTAACTTGAAACTATAAGTCCGGAAATTTGAATATTTTCAGATTCCCATTTTTCTTTATTTGGTACACCATAATTTCCTACAAGTGGATACGTCATCACTAGTATTTGTCCTCGAAAAGAAGGATCGGTAATTGCTTCTGGATATCCCACCATACCCGTAGCAAAAACAACTTCTCCGGACATTGAAATATCTGCGCCAAAACTTTTGCCGACAAATTCACTTCCATCTTTGAAAACCAATTTAGAAAATTTATTTTTCATTTTTTTTAATTACTCCATTAATAATAGTCGCGACGACATTCCCTGGAAAAGTGACGCCTAAAAAAGGTGACCACTTACATTTTGTTTTTAAAATATTTTGTGTGATACATATTGGTTTATTTAAATTCAACATACAGAGTGATCCACTGTAACCTTCCTGTATTTTTCCATATTTATTTTCCATGAATATATTTAAAAAGTTACCCGGATTTGTTGAACATACTTTTAAAATTTCTTCAGGTTTAAAATTGTGCACCACAATAAGCCACGAAACAAAATTTCCGTAAGTATCGAGATGTGTGAGACCAGAAATACCTTTTTCTTTTTCCTCAATACTATGAGGAGCGTGATCTGTGGCAAGGTAATCAATATCACCCGCACGCAACATCTCAATAAGAGCTAGACGATTTTCTTTTGTTTGCCTTATAGGCGGGTTCACTTGAAATTTCGTTCTGTTTTCTTCAATCATACTTTCATCAAAATATAGATGGTGTGGTGTGACTTCTACTCTCACTTTCAATCCCCTTTTCTTCGCATCAACTATTTTTTTAATTCCTTCTATTGTTGAGCAATGACAAATTTTTCCGACAATATTATATTTTTCGATTAAATAAAGAGCGAAGTCTACTGCTGAAATTTCTGCGCTCGCAGGGCGACGCATTTCGTGGGTTGGTAAGTCTTTCGAGATTTCCATTATTTCTGGATCCTCACAATGAAAACTAACATTCTGTCCTTCATATTTTGAAATTGAATTTTCTAAATCAGAAAGCGTAGTAAAAAATAAATCTCCAACTGAGTGTCCCATAAATACTTTGTACGGAACATTCTTATCTAAAGGATTAGTATTAGGGCCAATACCAGCATAGAGCAGTACCTCTACTGGTGATTTTTTGGCCAAATTGTTTTTTACATTATAACTTTCATCATCTATTGGTGAAACTACATTGTTTGGCATGTCAGCAAATGCCACAACACCACCATTTATCGCTGCTTCGCCTGCAGTAGTAAAATCTTCTTTATATTCTTGTGAGTGACTTGCATCCTCGCGAGCGTGAACATGAAGGTCTATAAAACCAGGGAAAATTAATTCATCTTTAAAAACAATATCTGCGATACCGGTCGCATCTGTAACTTTTGAAATTAAACCGGAATCATTAATTTCAACTCGTCTGCGAGCTTGTCCGTTTTCTGTGATGATGTTTCCTTCGATGGTTAGCATAATATTAAATATTTACTATATATAGATTACTATATTAGGTCTTCGACTCGGACAATGTGAAAATGAATACACTTTCACTTGCTCCTCGTTCGACCTAATAAAAAAATACCCCCATCTCTCGGGGTGAGAGTGGGGTTTCAAAGTCATAGAAGTGTGTTCTTTATATTTCATGTCTTTAGGTATTCCATAAAAGATACCAAAATGAGAATTTAATGTCAAATAAATAAACAAAGGGGTTGAAACTTTCGCTCCAACCCCCTTTCATCAACCCATCTGAGTGAAAAAACATATCTTGATTCTAGAACATTAAATAATGTCTAGGAATTGTATTAAATTAAGAACAAAAAAAAGGGGGCGGCAATAAACATGAAATTTGTAAAGTAAAAATTAACTAATTACCACCCCCCTTACAAGTTATTTTATTAAACCATAAACTAAATATATTTGCAAGTAACCTGTGGAAAACTATTTATTTAGTAATAGTTGAGTCTCTTTTAGAAAAGCTATTGAGGTTTTGCGATTGTGAACTTTTTGTTGAAATTTATCATCCTTTGGTTTATTTAAATATGCCTTTTCAATTTCTAGAATTTTATTTTCTAAATTTGAAATTGCATATGGTATGCTTTGCCATACCGGAACAGTTATTTTTTCCTCAAATTGCGTAGTAGTAGGCTTTACTAAACTCCCCACAATTTTACAAATGTATCCTTGAACAATATATTTTTGTTTAGAAAAATCTCTATAAGCCACTACTTCACCAACTTCAGAAATTATTTCAATATTTGCACCCACTTCTTCCATTGTTTCTCTCCTAAGTGCATCTTCGTAGCTTTCACCTTCTTCTACGCCACCACCCACGAGCAAACTTCCATTACCAAAAAATAGAACTTCTGTTTCTTTTTCATTTAGAATTACAGCCCTAACAACCTTTCTGACTGTATAGCCTTCTGGAAGAAAATTATTGTCATTAAATAACGCCAAATTTTTCATATTTATATTTTACCACATTTTAAAATTTATGCAAGTTATATTATTGTTCCGCTAGGTCTTGCCTAGCGATGAATAACTCTCCTTTGAAATTTGCTGATTTTTCGAAAGAATGATCTTTTCGAATTAATACATATTCAAAATTATATAAAGATAAAATTTCAGCCGGTACAAAAAATAAACAAGTTGCAAGGCAATCTGCAAGAAGTGCTGTATCAGCAATTACCCACACAGCTACAATGTCACCATGCGATGATAATGTTTTTGGATTTATGATATGAGTAAATTCTCCCCAAGCTCTTCGATTACCAGCAGACCCACAAATACTACCACTGCCCAAAGTATAAACTCCGACAACTTGACTTGTATTTTCAGGATTCTCAAGTCCTACGCGAATAGTATTTTTACTTTTTTGTAAAATATCTCCACCTGCATCAATACAAAATTCTTTTATCTCATTTTGCATCAATATTTCACCAACAATATCTATCAAATAACCCTTCCCGCCAGCACCGAGGTCAAGCATTGCTGGTACTTTCATGTTTATTTTCGAATCTCTATATGTAAAAACATCCTCCCACTTTGGAGGAATTTTTAATTCATTTTTTTGTTTTAAAGTATATGTAGCATCATATCCAGCATCAGAAAGTAAATCACCGACTAGTGGAGTAAAAAGTCCGTTAGTTTTTTTATACAAATCATAATAAAGAGAGAAAATTTTTTCTGCATCAGATGGAAGAGAAAATTCTCCAATTTCTTTTGACATTTTTGTCACCAATGAATCAGCACGAAAACGAGAATATGAAATATCAAAATCCTCAATGCGACTCATTATTTTTTCTAAAAGCTTTTCTTCAGAAATTCCTAAAATTGGCTCGTAAATTTCTAATTGCCACCTTGTACCAATTGCTTCAAAATTAAACTGTGACATTTTATACTTTTGCTTGAGCTTTTATTTGATCCAATGCATCATTGAAACCCATTGGGGTTAGAGAAGAACCGGAAACTCGAGTAAGATAAATACTGTCTACACTTTGCCCTACAACGTATTGATTTACTCCAGAAATAAACATATCTTCATATCTTTGAGAACGTCGATCGCCTGCCATATTTGTAACTGAAAGCGATGTGACTTTATCATTTTGAATTGTCAGAGAAACCCCTAACTGATCATAGCCTCCAGGAGATTGGTATGAACCTGTAGCAGAATATGAACCATTTTTATAGACAGTAGTCACTATGGGTATTTTTACAATAGGAGGAATTTTTACCGGTGGAGTCTGTTTTATGGGTGGGGTCTGTGGCTTATTGTCAGCAACTGGATTTGTGGGTGGTGTATTTGAAACTGCAGGAGTATTATTGCCTGGAACAGTATTGTTAGGATTTTGTATTTGATTATCTGGTGGAACTACTGAAGGTTTATTTTCCGAAAAAACAGTAATAAAAACTACAGCAATTACAACTAACGTACCAATTGCAATACCAATTCCTTTGTGTGATTGATTTTCCATATTAAATATTATTTACTTGATAATTTATTGTATCTGCAACCTTTTGTTTTGGCTGTTGAATACAAAGTACATCTGCTCCATTCATAAATACTACAAATGTCGCAAGTGCTAAACCAAAATCCCTCGTTCCAATTTCTCCGTAACCCACGACAAGCATTATATCAAAAAGATGAAGTGCAAGAAGAAGTGCCACCGTACGTGTCCTCCAACCAAAAACCAAAAGCAAACCAAAAACCAATTCAAACATTGCATTGAAATATACTAAAGTCGTAGCCGGAAGAGTGGTAAATGTCACAGCTCCGTCTGGAACATATGCTGTATAGCTTTGTGTATGGAGAAGCTGTTGTATTCCAAACCAAAGTATCACCATAGTCATACCATAACGTAAAACACTTGCTGAATATTTTTCTAAAAATGAAATAACTTTGTGCATATTTTTATTATATCACTACTACATTAATACGTAAAAAATTAAGTATGGTGCCTTATCTTATAGTTCTTGTGATAATGAATAATAGCAGGAATACTTGCAGCTACTGGGAGGGAAAGAAAAGCTCCGAGAATTCCAAAAAGACTTGCACCAATTAGAACAGACAGAAAACTAACAGAAGGATATAAATTGAGTGCTTTATTGTAAATTACTGGTGAAAGAATAATATTCTCAGCTTCCTGTGAAAGGAAATAAAGTGCAATAACCAATAATCCTGTAATTGGTGATATGCCAAAAGCTATAATAACAGCTGGTATTGCTCCAATAGTCTGTCCAACTAATGGAAGTAAATCCATAATCGCAGCAAATACAGCCAACGGAAGTGCAAAAGGAATATTTAAAAGTGTAAGGCCGACAAATATCACAATGCCACAAATCAATGAAATAAGAAGGTTTCCTCTAATATATTTTCCTGTTACTCTAGAAACTTCTAAAAATAATTCTCGGATTTTTTCTCTTTCTTTATGCGGTACTGTATGGAGAAATAATTCAAATAATCTATCAGCATCATATACCAAGAAAAATGTCAGCACGACTGTAGTAATAATTGCAAGTAACATTACAGCAATATTCATTGTAGTAGACGCATAATCAAAATGAGATTGAATGTACCCCAACAAATTAAAACTTCGAAGAAATACGGGTAAAATATTTGAATGTGTAATTGTATTACTCAAAGTCAAAAACATATTTGGAATTTCACCTGCAATACGTGGGATAAAAGTAAAAGCCCAGTAAATAAAAGGAATAATAGGAGCAATTAAAACTAAAAAAATAGTCAGAAGTTTTGGCATTTTTGTTTTTTTCTGTACTATTTTTACAATTGGATATAGTGCTGTTGCTAAAACAAAAGCAATAAGTATCACGGGAAAAGCCGGGAGGGCCTTCCAAAACAAAACAACAATTACTCCCATAGCAACAATTCGTGCTAATGCTTGCCAACTTAAAGGGTGTTCATTTTTTTCCATATAACTAATTATATCAAAATATCAGCTTGTGCGCTTGCCGTTCATTAACATTTTAATTGCTTCATCGAAAGATCCCGCATCTGTGACCTTACCCGCATTCACAAAGAAAATATCGTCTGCATTTTGAATTGTATTTAACCTATGCGCGATGATGACCTTTGTCGTTTCTTTTGGAAGTTTAAGTAAAATTTCTTCTAATAACTGTTCTGTAACAGTATCTATATTTGCTGTAGCTTCATCGAGAATAAGTAATTGTGGTTTACGTAGGACTGCGCGCATAAAAGCTATCAACTGTTTTTGTCCTAGACTTATGGCATCACCCCTACCTACCAAGGTATCCAATCCTTTCTCAAAACGTGATAACAAACTATCTAGCTCTTCTTTTTTTAATAAATCCAATAATTGTTCACTTGTGTAACTTTGATATTCTTCATTTCCATATAAAATATTTTCTCGTACAGTACCAGTAAAAAGAAAAGGCTCTTGAAGAATGAAGCCAATTTTTTTAGTTCGCTCAGCAAGTGACACAGAACAAATATCTTTTCCATCAAGGTAAATCATCCCACTTGTGGGATCAAAAAGACGAGCCATTAGAGATGCCGTGGTTGTCTTTCCCCCACCTGTAGGACCAACGAGGGCATACGTCTTACCTGACTCAAGCGTAAAACTAACATCATGAAAAATTTCTTTACTATCTGTATATTTAAATGAAACTTTTTTAAATGTCAAAATACCTCCATTCTTAATAGTTTTTTCCTCTTCAATAACTTTTATATCTGACTCTAAACTCAATACTTCTGAAATTCTATCGAGCGAAGCAAGCGCAAGCTGGAGTGAAGCCCAGATAGATGCAAGCTGACGAAGAGGTGTGTAGAAATTATTTGTATAAAGCAAAAATCCTACAAGTAAACCGACTGTTAAATTTCCAGAAGCAATAAGTATTATTCCATATCCAAGAACGACAATTTGTGCAATGTTTGAGGCTATACCATAAATAGGATTCAAAATATTACTCGCAACACCTGCTTTTACAGAAGCTTTGTAATTTTCCTGATTTACGATATTGAATTTTTTACGAAAATAATCCAAACGATTGAATGCAACTATAACTTTAAAATTTTGTAAACTCTCTTGAATTTCACCACTCATACCACCCAAACTTTGCAAACTTTTAACACTGGTCCTCTTTATCCATGCAGAAATTAATTGAGTAATTATAATAACAATAACTGCAGGTAAAAGAGAAGCAAAACCAAGTTTAATATTTAACGAAAGAATAAAAATACCAGCACCAAGCATCAAAAATGCATTACCAACAAATTGTACAAGGGCTTGAGAAAAAAATTGATTCAACTTATCAGTATCGTTATTTATACGAGAAATCAAATCTCCTGCTTGGTTTTGATTAAAAAATGCAACAGGTAATTCTTGAAGTTTTGTAAATATTGAGTTGCGTAATTTAAATAGCACACGTCGTCCGACTCCACCCATTATTTTTACTTGCAAATACCCAGCAACTAATCCAAAAAGATAAATAAAAGCAAGTAAAATAGAAAGCATCAAAACTCCGTGAATATCTTTGTGTGCAATATATGTATCAATAGTACGAGCAATAATAAAAGGAGCAAGTAAATTTACAGCGGAATTTATAACAATTGCAATAAGGGCAAAATATAGTGAATATTTTTCATCACGAAGTAAAGGCTTTATGCTTTTCCATGCAGTTCTAAATTTCATCTCCCTCTCCCCTTTTTCAAATTTTTTAAGCTTGTAATTCATATTGTTCTGTACTTTCTTGTGAATTATAAATTTGCATATATTCAGGACATTCAAGCATCTCACTATGTGTACCTTTTGCAATAATTTCTCCCTCCATTAATAAAATAATTTGATCATAATGCTCAACTGATGATATTTTTTGAGTTACAGAAATTAGAGTAATTCCTGGGTAATTTGCGGTAACATTTTCTAAAATTTTCTTTTCAGTACGATTGTCTACGCGTGCAGTGAAATCATCAAGCAAAAGTACTTTTGGATTTAAAGCCAATGCTCGTGCAAGCATTACACGTTGTTTTTGTCCGCCAGAAAGACTTGTTCCTCGCTCAGACACGACAGTGTCTAGTCCTTCTGGAAGTTCTTGTATAAAGTCCTGAAGCTCAGCTGTTGAAATAGCTTTTTTTAAATCTTCATCCCCCACTGTATTACTAAATGCAATGTTTTCTCGTAATGTTAGATTGAATAAAATACTATCTTGAAAAACAAAACCTATTTGTTCATGAAGTTTTTCTTTTTTATATTCGTTAATATTTTTTTCATCAAATAAAACTTCGCCAGATGTTGGGACAACTAGTCCTGTGAGAATGTACAAAAGTTGAGTCTTGCCGGCAGCGGTAGGCCCAATGATTGCTGTACGTGTATTTTTTTTTGCTTCAAATGATATGTCTTTCAATATCGCTTTTTCACCCAATTCCAAGGTAACATCACTAAGTGCAACATTTCCAGAAAGTTCGGAAACAATTGTGCCATTATCTTTTTTTTCTTCCGCATACAATACTTCTTCAATTCTTCCGTAAGATGCAGCTGCCTGCGCAATCACATTGCTCATAAAACTTATTATAAGTATAGGAAAAATTAGAATTGCAAGGTAGCTATTGAAGGCCATAAATCCACCGAGGGTCATTGTACCTGTGATAACAAAATGTCCTCCGAGCATAAGAATAAGTAAAGTTGCCAAGTTTGTGAGAAATGTAACAAGCGGAACAAGACTAGCAAAAAGATTTAATATTGAAAGACTGATAGTTTTTGCTTCTGTATTTGCATCTAAAAATTTCTGATATTCATATTGTTGCGAATTTACCAAGCGAATAAGTGCAGAGCCTAAAATACTTTCATTAATAACTTTGTTTAACCAGTCGATCGCTTCTTGAGACCTTGTGAAAAGTTTTCGTACTTTTCGAAGAACAATAAAAAAAGTGAATCCTATTATTGGTACTACAACTAAAACTGCCAGAGCTAGGCGCCAATTTGTCAAAATCAATAATACACTTGCACCAATAATTAGAAATACTGAAGAAATAATATTTGCAATTGCTTGCGAAACAAAAGATTTTACAGCATCGACATCGGAAGTAAGATTTGTTAAAAGTTTCGAAGGAGTCACCCTATCAATAAATGTATGATCTTGCTCAGAAATTTTTGCTGCAAGTCTTGTGCGTAAATCTCGAGCTACACGTTCTGCTGCATATATCTGAACTATGTTTTGTAAATAAGTAAAAATAAAAATTAAAATTGCAACAATTGAAAAAGTCATCACAACTTTTGTCAAAACAAAATTTCCAAGTGAATATGTATCTATAGCACTTGAGATAATTTTAGGTACTGCTAAATTTAGACCATTTGCTAAAATGGTAAGTAGTACCAACATAAAAATTAATCCTTTATAAGGTTTCAGTAAACTAAATAGATTCGGATTTGATTTTTTAACCCGTTTATTTTCCATAATATATTCTTAAAGTTAGTATAAGACGTAATCTACTGATTCACAACTAAAGTTTTACGAATTTGATCAAATTGTGACAATAATGCTTGTTCGTCAAATTTTTTAATTGTACCCGCTGGATAATTTTCAAATACACCGTAATGAATTAAATATCTGATAGCGATACATGAATTATAATATGGAGATGCATAGACAGTCTCATCATATCTATTTCCAGCCGCGGCATCACTTATAGTACCCATTGAATACACAATTTGATCAGTAAGATCATTTGGATTACTTGGAACCATTTTTACATTACTACCTTCAGGTAAAAAAAGTGAAGCACTACAATCTTTTACATTTGGAATTTGTTCAACGCTCAAATATGAATCTGTACTTAAATTTGTTCCACTTGCAAGTGATGCAGGAATTGTAAATTTAACACCAGAAATATCTTTCCCGGGACCCAAGTTTTGATATGTAAATTTATCGTCAATAGTAAAACCTTTATTGTATCGAATTGAAAAACCTTTTCCTCCGTTTGCATAGTATTCTGTTAAATCACTTCCCGTGAGTATTTCGGAAACCATTATACAATTTTGATAATTTTTTTGAACATTATTTTCTAAAACCATAGCACCATTTCCTTTTCCCCAAAAAATAAAAGATTCGTCTGCATTTGCATATCTTGTACCATCAGCTGAAATTGTCTGAGGCAATGTCATATTGCTTCCATCATTAAAACTCAAGGCCACACTTCCAGTAGGTATTGGTGGCATATCTGGGGTTACAGGTTGTTTTATTTCGCCTTGATAAAATTGCGCATTTATTGTTTTTCCTCCATCACAAGAATAAAGAGTAGTATTTATTGGTGAAGTAATTTGATTTTCTGCGGGAACTGTTGTTTTACGAGTAAAAACGACTATTAAGATAATTGTCAATATGCAAAGTATTGCAAATCCTATTTGTGTATTTTTTTTCATATAAACTAAGCCGTTTAAGTTAATAAATTATTACGACACTGAGTAAAACATTGTTACATATTAAATAATAGAATATACTGTAAACATATGCAAACAATGGATAAAATTAAAACACTACCAAATGGATCTAAATTAAATAAAAATCTACGCTTACTAATAATTATAAATACCGTAATTACTTTCACCGTTGGTATGTTTGCTCCTTTTTATGCGGTCTTCGTGGCGCACATAGGTGGTGGAGCTGCACTTGCAGGAATTTCTTGGGCAGTCTTTTCTATTGTTTCTGGTGTACTTATTCTTGCTCTCTCAAAATGGGAGTTAAAGGTAAAACGCCGTCATGTTCTTCTCGCCACTGGATACCTGATACGTGCTGTAGTATTTTTAAGCTATGCATTTATGGACAATATCCCCCAACTTCTCATTACACAAGTTCTTTGGGGTGTGGCTTCTGCAGTCGGAACTCCAGCATTTGATGCTCTTTACACTTCTCACACTTCTGCTGAATCTGCCATTGTCGAGTGGGGTGACTGGGAAGGAATTGCAGCTATCGCGACTGGAGTAGCAGCTCTCGTCGGTGGATTCTTAATTCAAATAATTGGTTTCAAAATTTTATTCCTCTTTATGTCTGTAATCGCAGCTGGTCTTGGAAGCTATATTTTACGTGAAAGATACCTAATCAAAAAAGCTGAATTAAAAAAAGAAGTTCTTAAAACAGAAAAAGCTCAAATAAAAAAAGAGTTGGAAAAAAATCTTCCCTCGAAATCATCTTAAATAATTACCACTTTCAATTTCTGCCACTATAGCCATGTGGTCACTTACACCGTCTACTAATTTTACATTTGAAGATTTGTATAAAGGTGTAGTAAAAAGCCCATCCACCATAAACTTTATACCTTTTACTCTATGTAAATTTTGATCGATACTTGTTTCGTATTCAGATGGAATATTATCAATAAATTTTTTTGAAAAACGAGCAAAAGATTCCTTACCTCGCGGAGCATTCATATCTCCACAAAATATAAATTCACCCAGCGACTGTAATTTCTCAATTAGAGAATCTATAACCTCAAGTTGAAGTTCCGTAACTTCCCCTTCCTTTGTCACAGGCGGATGTGCCGTAGTAAATCGCATCGTCTTTCCATCATCATCTAAAACATCAGCCCACAATAAACTACGACGAACATTTTCATTTTCTTCGTAGTAAGAAATTCCTGTGGAAACTATTTTCTCAGCAAATATTCCTATCCCCTGCTTCTTGCCTTTAATTTCATCGTAATGAAAATAAGTAACCAGGGTCTGAAATTGAAAAACTCCCTCTATTCCGAGTTCTCTTTTATATTCTTCAAAATCATCTTCCAAAAGTTCCTGTGCACAAAAAACATCAGGCTTTTCTTTTTTCAAAAAATTTAACACTGTTTCCTTGTGCCTATTCAATTCTACGTTTAGGGATATCAGTTTCATTTTTTATTTTTTATTAATTTTAATTTTTCTTCTCTACTCAGTCTTTTCAGTTCTCCTTCATATTTTCTTGCTTCACCGTAGGTTTTAAATTTCTTCGAATATTTCAACACTACCGGTCGACGGATTTTGGTATAGTGCGCGCCAGATTTTAAATTATTGTGAGCATATAATCTTTTTTCTAAATCATTTGTACTACCGACATATAGAGTTTTGTCAGCACATTCTAATATATATACAAAATATTTCATCAATTAAGAAAGTGCTTCTTCTACTTTTGCTAGCAAGTCTTCAATCTTTATATCAGTTTTAATTATGAATTGAAAGATATTATTCTCCATTGCTTGTTGCAACTTATCCATATCTGAAAAGTTTGTGAGTACAATAATATGTACATTTTTACCCCACTGGTCTTCACGAATTTTTTTAGCCATTTCAATGCCGTCCATTTTAGGCATTTGCACATCGACTAAAATTAGATCTGGGTGCATTGAAAAAGCTTTTTCCAAACCTTCTTCACCGTTATTTGCTCCAAAAACTTCGTAACCGTGAATTGCCAACTTATCAACGAGTGCACGTTGGTATGCTTGCTCATCTTCTACAACTAAAATTTTTTTATTTATTTTATTCATAAATTTAATTAAAATTTTTCAGCAAGACGCGCATTTACTTTATCTACAACATCTTGAATTTTATACTCCGACTTTACTAAATAATCACTTACTCCATTTTTAATATTTTCAATAATAGTTTTAGAATCTGATAAATTACTTAAAATAAAAACAGGGACACCCATTCCCCATTTGTCGCGATAAAGCTCAATGAGCATTTCTCTGCCATCCATTTTGGGCATCAATAAATCCAATAAAATAATATCTGGATGATTTTTCAACGCAACTTTTAAACCTTCTTCGCCGTTACTTGCTTGAAATACCTTAAAACCTTCTAGCTCAAATTTAGTGACAAGAGATTTTCTTTGTACAACTTCATCTTCAACAATTAAAATAGTTTTTTGATCTTTTTTTATCATACAATATAATTATACAATACAAATTTAAAGTTACAAAGTTTAGCCCAATTGTTTTGTTCCAGCTTTTTTAACCATTCCAGAGAGTGGAAAAGAGCAAGCAAATACAGTATCTTCTCCACTTTTTGAAGAAAACCATATTTTTCCACCTGAGTTTTCCACAATTTGTTTTACTAAATACAGGCCGAGACCATTTCCGTCTGGATCCTGTTCACTTGCATTGCTTGCTCTAAACAATTTTGTAAAAATCTTACCTTGATCGTCTATTGGTATCGGCTCACCATTATTTGTGACACTTATCACAACATTATTACTTTTTTTAAATATACTGATACCAATACTGCCACCGACTTGAGTGTACTTGATTGCATTTGAAATATAATTTTGGAAAATTATTCGCAACAATTTTGGATCTGCAGATATTTCACCTAGATCAGCATCATATTTTTTTATTAACTTTTGCTTTCTATTTTTAATTTTTTGATTCATTTCAAGTAATACTTCATTACAAACCTTCTTAAAACTTGTTGGTACCGGTTCGACAATAAAAACTCCCATTTCAATTCGAGAAACATTTAAAAGACTATTTATGAGTTCATTCATTCTTTGATTCATACTATACATATCGGCAACTACTTCATGTTGTTTTTCTGAAATTTTTCCATAGTCCCCCGAGAGCAACATTTCCAAATTCCAATTCAGAGCACCTACTGGAGTTTTTAATTGATGTGAAGCTAGAGATACGAATTCTGTTTTTTCCCTATCTACCTCTTTATCGTGCGTGACATCAAAATTTACACCAATCATATTTAGTGGCTTTTTTTCATAATCTCTTTCAACTACTGCATACGCTTTTATATATCGTATTTCTTTATTTTGATGAATCATTCGAAATGTTGTATCGAATACTTTTTTTCCATTTGATGCATCTAGCAACATTTTTTCAACCTTAGTAACATCTTCTGGATGTAATAATTTTTTCCATAAATCGTAAGTCATATTTTGATCTTTGGAATTAATTCCGTAAATCAAATACATATTCTCATCCCAAGTCACAGTATTTTTGACTATATCCCAGTCCCAAACTCCAATATTTGCGGATTTAGTGGCAAGCTCCAATCGCTTTGTAACATTTTCAACTTTTTCTTTTTCTTGCCGAACGTCTTCCAAAACATTTAAAATAGCTTTTTTAGTATTATTTAATTCAACATTTTTATTTTCTGCTTCGTTTTTCAACATTACTGCCTCTTTAATTTTTTCTTCCACTTTTTTGTTTACAACTTCATTTTCTTTACTAAGTATGACAAATTGTGAGTATCTAAAAGATAAAAATATTATTAAATAGTAAATCAATAATATAAATAATACAGCAAAAATTTCATAAACAGTATGAGTGTGTATTATATTATCAAAATACGTATTTATTATATCAACACCCGCAACCGCAAAAATATTTCCATTATTATTTTTTATCGGAGCTAGGAAAGAATAAAAGCGTCCATATTCGTCAGTATATGGACCTATCATATGAGTAGGTTCACCTTTAAATGCATTGATAAAATCAACTGGCGGCTCTTTGTAAACGACACCTGGTTCACTGTGCCATGCATCATTTATATCTGCAGAGTCTGCATAAAAACGAATACTACCATTTTCCATTTTCATAAAATAAAAACCGCGAACTCCGTCCTTGGAATAAATTTTTTCAAGTTTTATAAGCTGTTCACGCATGCGAATATAATCTGAAGATACAATATCGCCTGCTTCTGTTGGTAGTTTTTCTAAACTTACTGGATCAACAGAAGATATTGCCACATATACAGCACGGCTAAAATTGTCTACAGTATTATTTCGAAATTTAGTATGTTCAAAATATATAAAAGTAAAACACATTACCAATATTGCAAGTGTTCCAAATATTATGAATCTTTTATATTGTATTAATAATTTCATTATTCGTTATTCTTTAATTTCGCAATTTCTTCTTTTAATTCTATCATCTTCAATTCACGGTCAATCATATATTTATTGATTTGACGTAATTCAGTATTTATTTCTTCCATTTTTCTACTATTCTCAATTTCAACTGTAATATCTCGCCCAACGGCAAAAAGGCTACTTCCTTGGGGTGAAACGTTCCACTGGAGCCACACGTATGAACCACTTTTTGTTCGAAAACGATTTTTGAAATCTACAGTCTTTTCACCTTGAGACAACTTACCTATTATTTTTTCAGTTTCAGCAATATCATCTGGATGAATAAAACTCAAAAAAGTATTTTTTAGTAATTCTTCTTCGGTAAAACCTAAAATGCTCATAAATTTAGGATTTATTCTTTTAAAATATTTATCTGTATTTGCAACACACATCAAGTCTATAGCAGTATTGAAAAATGCATCTAGCTCAGCAGATTTCTCCATTATTTCTTTTTCAATAATTTTCAAATTACTAATATCCTCTTCTGTACCTATGTAACCCCGAATATTTTTCTCTTTATCCAAGATTGGTGCAATATGTGCAATTGCATAATATATTTCTCCATTTTTTCTCCTATTTATAATTTCTCCTTGAAAAGCTTCTCCTGATAATTTTTGCTTCCAAAAATTTACATAAAAATTTTGATTCATCATACCCCCCCAAAGACGTGGCGTATTTCCTAAAATTTCTTGATGTGAATAACCTGTAATATTTTCTGTGGCTTTATTTGCAAAAAGTACAACTCCATTTGCATCTGTAATCACAGTATGGTTTGTTGAATTTTGAATTGCTTCAGCAAAAATATTGTTTTCTTTCAATTGTCTTTTTACTTCCTCTGGAGTCAAATTATTTTTGGGAGTAGGATAAAAGTTCTCAAAAAACATATTCGATTTTGAAATACCACCTATTTCAAGCTCGGTATATACAAAATCTACCATTCCCTGTGGTCCTGCAATCCACCATTCTCCCGAAGAAAATTCGGATGAAATTTTACTTACATTATTCCATGAAAAATTTTCATAAGATATTACGTAATCAAAAAATTTGTTTTTCTTTTTTAATAACTTTAATTCTTCAATAAAAGGAGTTGATTCAGGACTATTATTTAAATAAACTAAAAAACATTTTGTTTTAAATTTTCTCTTTGATATTGTTTCTACTAATTGCAAAAATGCAGCTATACCGATACCCCCTGCAATCATCACAATATGATTTGGTAAGTGGTCCTCGGATACTATAAAGCTGTCGCCAAAAGGCCCGTGGACTATTACGTCGTCACCAGCTTCTAGGGCAAATAAACTTTGTTTGTATCCACTTTCGCTTATTCTAGCGATTATTTCTATTGTATTGTCGGCACTAATATTATTAAAAATAGAAAATGCTCTTCTGTTTCCGTGAGCATCTTCTATTTTCATATTTGGAATTTCTATCCAAATATATTGCCATGGCAAGAATGAAAAATTTTCATTTACCTTAATAGTAATTTTTTTTACTCCCTTTGCCAATATTTCAAAATTCAATACTTTTGCATTGAACTTTTTTTGCATAAAGTTCTCCATTTACGATATATATTATATCATAAATTTTTTTGCTGGGAGACAGGGAATCGAACCCCGATTAAAGGCTTCAAAGGCCTCTGTCCTACCGTTAGACGATCTCCCAATATTTAAACTTTATTTATCTTGCCCTAAAATGCGAATCAAAGCAAGCTCTAAGGGAAGTTCTGCAATAAAAGCACTACGGTTGTCATTGTAAGCTTGTAGCAATTCCAAGAGTGCTCCTGACGTGATTTTCCCTCCCTTTTCTGCTAGCATTGTCTTATAAAATGCCATTTCAGTTTCATTTGAATTATCGGCAACGAGTTTTTTCATCTCAGGAGCATAGCGCAAAAGTAAAAGCTGGCGCATTTTGTGAATTACAAGCTTTGTAAACAATTTCATATCTACATTGTCCGCCGATGCTTGAGACACCGTCGAAAGCCCTAATGGTAAATCCCCTTTTGCAATTGATGATACAACTTCGTTTATCAAAGTATCGCGTGGTGCACCTGTGATGACTTCGATATCTTCCCGAGTAATTTTTTCCGCCCGCCCTGAGGAATTCGAAGGGTTATTCGAAATATTTGAAACTTTTTGCAAAACTCCAAGAGCATCACGGAAAGATCCATCTGCAAGAATTGCAATCAATTCTGCTCCAGATTTATCGAGAGAAATTTTTTCTTTCTTTGCGACAGTTAAAACAGTCTCGGAAATGACAGCCTCACTCGGTTTTTTCAAAACGAAACTCTGACAACGCGAAACAATTGTTTCTGGAACTTTTTCAAATTCTGTCGTAGCGAGAATAAAAATCACATGCGCCGGAGGCTCTTCGAGAGTTTTCAAAAGCGCATTGAATGCTTCTTTTGTTAGCATGTGCACTTCGTCAATAATATAAACTTTATATTTTGAATCGAAAGGCAAAGTACGCACTCCTTCGCGTAGTTCGCGAATATCATCAATTCCTCTATTTGAAGCTGCGTCTATTTCGTAAATATCATTTGCACTTGTGCCAAGCTCTGTCGCTATGATTCGAGCAATTGTCGTCTTGCCAATTCCCCTTCCACCTGTAAAAAGGTAAGCGTGAGCGACTTTTCCACTTGCAAGCGATGCAGTCAAAATTTTGACCACATGCTCCTGCCCCACCACATCGGCAAATTTACTTGGTCGGTATTTTCTATATAATGCAATTTCTGACATCTCGTGATTATAGCAGAATTGTGATTAAATTTAAATGGTGTTTTTTATACAATAATATATAATCAATTTATGGATTTTCCAGAAAAAGGATTTTATGTTCACTATAAACACGACCCGAGTGGTGAGGCGGACAATTATACTTACGAAGTTGTAGGAATTGGCAGAAATACTGAAGATAAAAGTTATACTGTTTTATACCGACCACTATACGAAAGTACCTTTATGCCTCCTGCAGATCTTCAATCCCGCCCGCTCGAAATGTTTTTCGAAAATGTAGAAAAGGACGGCCAAACCCTCCCCCGCTTCCAAAAAATCACCGACCCCACCCAAATCACCCACCTCACCGAAGTACGCAATAAAATGTATAAATAAATATTAATTTTTTATCTACTATAATTCGGAGCTTCGCGAGTGACGAACACATCGTGCGGATGGCTTTCGCGCATACCTGCTGTAGTGATACGGACGAATTTTGCTTCTTGAAGTTTTTTAATTGTGGGTGCACCGCAGTAGCCCATTCCAGCTCGGAGGCCTCCGACTAGCTGATACATCACTTGTGAAAGCGGACCCTTGAGCGGAACTTGTCCGACGATGCCTTCGGGAACAAATTTCTTTACGTCTTCTTCCATGTCTTGGAAATAGCGGTCCTTTGAACCTTGCTCCATCGCCTCTATTGAACCCATTCCGCGATATGATTTAAATTTTCTACCTTCGTAAATTATTTCTTCACCTGGAGCTTCTTCTGTACCAGCAAAAAGAGAACCTGCCATCACAGAGCTTGCACCAGCGGCAATGGCTTTTGCTACGTCGCCAGTAAAACGAATTCCTCCATCGGCAATGACAGGAACGCCCGAACTTTTAATTGCTTTTGCAACTTCGTAAACTGCAGAGAGTTGTGGATAGCCGACTCCAGCGATGATGCGAGTAGTACAAATTGAACCAGGACCAATTCCCACTTTTACAGCATCCGCTCCAGCTTTAACGAGCGCAAGTGCTGCTTCACCTGTGGCAACATTTCCAGCAATGACCTGAAGAAGTGGAAAAGCTTTTTTAACATTCTTCAAAGTTGTGATGACGCCTTTTGTGTGCCCGTGCGCAGTATCGATAACTACGACATCTACTCCAGCTGAAACGAGAGCAGTAAGTCGTTCGAGTGTATCTGCAGTGACTCCAATTCCCGCTCCGACTCGCAAGCGACCAAATTCATCTTTACAAGATTTTGGGTGAGATTTTAATTTCAAAATATCTTTATATGTGATGAGGCCGATCAATTTTCCTTTCTTGTCGACAACAGGCAATTTTTTTATTTTATGTTCTTGAAGAATTTTTTCTGCTTCAATAAGAGTTTTCACGCCGACTGCTGTGATGAGGTTTTTGCTTGTCATCGCATCACTTACTTTTTTATTTATATCTTTTTCAAAACGCAAATCACGATTTGTGAGAATTCCCAAAAGCATTCCTTCGCCATCGACAATTGGAATTCCACCAATTTTCATTTTCTTTATTATTTCAAGAGCATCTTTAACCAAAGCGTCTGGGTGCAAAGTTACAGGGTCGACAATCACTCCACTTTCACTGCGCTTTACTTTGCGGACTTCATTTGCCTGCTCTTCGATGGTCATATTTTTATGCAAAATACCAATACCACCCTCTTGAGCCATTGCGATAGCAAGAGTAGCATTTGTCACAGTGTCCATAGCGGCAGAAATTACTGGAACATTTAATTTAATTTTTTTAGTTAGGAGAGTAGAAGTATCAACATCACGAGGAAGAATTTCAGAATATGCAGGCACTAGCAATACGTCGTCAAAGGTCAAACCCTCACCGACACATTTATTAATATCCCCAAAAATACCACCCGAGTTTTTATTGTTTTTAGCCATATTCTATTCTACAAAAATCCCCCCTTTTTGTCAAAAATTAAATTTTAGCAAGAAATTCTTCTACTATTCTCTCTACGTCGGAAGCAGTTTCGGCAGATTCCATTAATTTCACGCGGAGTTCTTTGGCTCCATCGAAATTGTTTACATACGCTTTGTAATGTTTTTTCATTATGGCGAAATTTTTTGATCCACCCAATATTTCTTCAAAAAGTTTTGTGTGTTCTACCATGACACCAAGTTTCTCTCGGAGCGAAGGAGTGTAAAATTTTTCTTTTGAGAGAGCTCGGGAGTCGCGACGGCGACGGACAGAGAAAATTTTTAGCAAAAAATTTTCGTGTCTTAAAGAAGAGGAATTTTGCGCTCCGTTGTCTGGCAACGCATTTGCGTGTAAATTACTAAACAACCACGGGTTACCGAAAATGGCTCGGCCGAGCATCACGCCATCACAACCAGTTTGTTTTATTTTTTTCCTTCCATCTTCCAAATCTTTCACATCACCATTTCCAATTATTAAAGTCTCCTTCCCCATCTTGTCGCGTATTGCGACGGCTTCTTTCACATGCTCCCACCTTGCAGGCACGAGAGACATTTCTTTTCTAGTGCGCGCATGCACAGTGAGTACGGCAATATCTTCAGAAAGTATTTCAGGAATCCATTCATCGAGTGTCACTTTATTGTAACCCACGCGTGTTTTCACCGACACAGGAATATTTTTTCCTGCATCCTCCACTCCTTGCTTTACAGCTCTTATAATTTCCCGCGCATGATTTGCATCTTTTATATGCGCAGCGCCTGCACCTTGTTTTTCAATAGTCTTGTCGGGACAACCCATATTTATATCAACTCCATCAAAACCGAGTTCTGCAATAAATTTCGCAGCACCGCGCATATTTTCGACATTACTTCCAAATATTTGCGCGACTATCGGTCGCTCGGCTTCAGTATACATAAGGTCTACCATCAATTTCTCTCTGCCAGCAGGATGCATCAAACCATCAGCAGACACAAATTCTGTCCACATCACATCGGACTTACCGTATTTTGCTATAAGCCTGCGAAAAGCCGCGTCTGTGACGTCGGCCATCGGAGCAAGACAAAAAATGCCTTTGCCCTCTTTTGCTAAATTTTCCCAAAATCCTTTATTCATTACTTTGTAAACTTATACACTACTTTGCTATTGAAACGCAAATCGATATAAAGTAATTGTGAAAGTTTAGTTTTAAATTCTGTTGCAAAAGGTTCTGCTTTCAGTGCAGATGAAAGATTTGATGCAATTTTATCAATAATATTTTCATTATTAAAAATAATTTTTGGCGCATTGTAACTTCTATCACCATCTGAAATTAGCATTTCATAGGTACCATCACCTTTTATATAAACTCCAAATGTATGAATTTTCATAGTATCAAGAAAATTTTTAAATTGCACAATATTTTCAAAAATATTTCTTTCAGCAATTTTTTGTGTAACTGGATTTCCTGTATCAATATTTCCTTCACTTCCATAAAAAGTAAAATACACATCGCCAGAAAAAGATGGGGCTCTATCGAAAATATAACCAGTACTGTCTAAATAGTAGCAACTTTCTTCAGCAATTTTTTTTGAAATATCGTCGGTAGAATTTCCACACCATAAATAACGCCCCGATCTTTCACTTACAACTATTGAAATTGACTTCAAATCTTTTCTATAAACTTTCACATCTAGAAGCCGAGGAAATTGTTTATGTAAATCACTAATTATTTTATTTTTGGAAAGTAGAAAAATATTTGTTTTTGGAAAAAGAAAATATTTTCCAGACAAATCTTTTTGTACTACATTCATTATACCTTTCGTCTCGACAATATTATTTCCAGAAATCGATATACTAGCTACATTTATATTTTTGATTCTTGAAATAAAAACAAAAATTTCAAAAATTAATATAAAGCATAAAAAAACTAAAAGGATTTTATTTCGTCCCTTCACTTTTCTTTCACGCTGGACTTTCTCCATCTGCGGTGAATTTAATACTTCGCGTCTTTTCATTTTTCTATTTTATCAAAACCTATATAAGGTCGTAGAACTTCGGGTATCAAAATACTTCCGTCTTCTTGCTGATTATTCTCAATGAGTGAAATGAGAATACGAGGAGTTGCTACCGCTGTATTGTTTAGAGAATGAGCATAACGCAATTTGCCGTCTGTATCTTTATAACGAATATTTAATCGACGAGTTTGGAAATCGTGGAAATACGATGCTGAATGAGTTTCTCGATATTTCTCCATTGATGGAACCCAGACTTCAATATCATATTTTTTTGCTTGTCCAAGGCCCAAATCCCCTCCGCAATTTAATACTATGCGGTATGGAAGATTTAATGATTGCAAAAGCTCTTCGACATTTGCTGTAATTTCTTCGTGAAATTTCACAGAAGTTTCGTGACTAGCTTCGGTAAGAATAACTTGTTCCAATTTATAAAATTCATGAACTCGAAAAAGTCCTTTTACATCTTTGCCGTGTGAGCCGGCTTCGCGACGAAAACATGTAGAAAATGATGCAAATTTAAGTGGCAATTTTTCTTTTTCAATTACCTCACCAGAATAATATGCCATCGTTGCTACTTCAGATGTGCCTGCGAGATAATCACTGTCTTGAGTTTTATATAAATCTTCTTCACCTTGTGGTAAATATCCTGTACCAAAAAGTGTCGCGCGATTTACAAGCGAAGGAACGATCATTGGTGAAAAACCTTTTTTCACAAGAGCATCCATAAAATATCTCCACAAAGCCATTTCCAAAAGTGCTCCAGCATTTTTTAAAAAATATCCACGAAAGCCTGCAACCTTTGTTCCTCTTTCAAAATCTGCCAAATCAAGAGCCGTCATAAGTTCGACGTGATCCTTTGGTGTAAAAGTGAAATTTGTTTTTTCTCCCCAAACTTTATATTCAACATTTTCTTCATCGCTCGCTCCGTCTGGGACAGAAATATCGGGGACATTTGGCACGGTAAGCATTATTTCTTGCCACTTTTTCATTATTTCTTTCCACTCTTCGTCTTTGACATTCATATCTTCTTTGACGATTTTCATTTCTTCAATCATTTGATTGCGAGCAATTGTATCATGTTCAATACTTATACGGCGAGACATTTCATTTTGCTCAGCACGAATGGCCTCAATTTGTTTCAAAAGTTCTAGGCGTCTATCATCGAGCGCAATTAAGGCTTCGATGTCTATATCGATGTGCTTTTTTGTTGCACCGGCTATAACGATGTCTTTATTTTCCCGTATAAATTTAATGTCTAACATACGCCTATTATACAAAAAGTGGTAGAATATACAAATGGACATTCATTCTATTCGAGAATTGGATCCAAAACTTGTCCCCGAATCACTTTTTGAAATTCCTCAACCGCCGAAAACACTTTTTATTCGTGGCAATTTTCCTGACAAAGAAAAAATATTTCTCTGTGTTGTCGGATCTAGAAAATTTACATCATACGGCAGAGATGCGTGTGAAAAACTCATCGAGGGTCTGCGGGGCTACCCTGTCGTCATAGTTTCTGGTCTTGCGATGGGTATCGACTCAATTGCGCATAAAAAAGCGATGGAAGTCGGGCTCACGACACTCGCTTTCCCGGGAAGTGGACTAATGGATAAAGTAATTTTTCCTACATCAAATGTACCACTTGCTAGAAAAATTGTTGAAAGTGGTGGCGCAATTATTTCTGAATTTCCAAATGATTTCAAAGCGACACTCTATAGTTTTCCTCAACGCAATCGTATAATGGCAGGCATTTCAAAAGCTGTACTTATTATTGAAGCTGAAGAAAAATCTGGCACTCTCATCACAGCTCGCCTTGCTGTAGAATACAATCGCGACGTTCTCGTCGTGCCGGGTTCTATAAATTCTCCAACATCAAAAGGCACAAACCGCCTCATTCGCCAGGGAGCGACACCCATTACAAATAGTGATGAACTTCTTGAAGCATTAGGTTTTGAAGTTGATAATAAAAAAATGGTTCAGCAAGAACTTTTTAATTGTACAGATGATGAGAAAAAAGTTCTTGAAATTTTGCGTGAACCTTTTGCACGCGATGAATTAATTCGATTGTTAAAAAAGCCGACGCACGAAGCAAATGCCCTGCTTTCGATAATGGAAATAAAAGGATTGATCAAAGAAGAACTTGGAGAAATTAGAAAAGTGTAGTATTAATGTAAGGGTTCGGGAAAATGCTTTTTAAAATAGTCTGGGGATTGTTTCCGAGGACTTTTTAAAAAGCATTTTCCCGAACCTGAACAAATATTGCGATTCCTAAATTTATGAAATTACTTATTGTAGAATCACCATCGAAAGCAAAGACTATTGAAAAATATCTTGCAGGAGAATATACAGTCCGCGCTTCTGTCGGGCATATTCGTGATTTACCAAAATCAAATAAAAAAGCAATAGATATTCCCGCTGGCTTTGTTCCCTTTTATGAAATTTCAAAAGGAAAAGAAAAAGTTGTTCACGAACTTCAAGGTCTTGCTGAAAAAGCAAAAGAAATAATGCTTGCGACTGACCCGGACCGCGAAGGAGAAGCTATATCGTGGCACATAAAAGAATTGCTCGATGCTGACAAAAAAGTCAAAGCTCCTATTAAACGTGTCGCTTTTCATGAAATTACAAAAGAAGCAGTAGAAATTGCCTTACAAAGTCCAAGAGATATTGATGCAAATCTTGTGAAAGCTCAAGAGGCACGCCGAGTACTCGACCGTCTTGTGGGTTACGATTTGTCTGGATTAATTTGGAAAAAAGTTCGTTATGGACTCTCTGCAGGACGTGTTCAATCCCCTGCACTTCGTATAATAATGGAACGTGAAAGAGAAATTCGTGCTTTCATTCCTGAAAAATATTGGACACTCGATGGTTTATTTGAAACCGACCCTTCGACTAGCTCAGGGCGAGAAAAAATAAAATTACAATTGACTTGTAATGAAGAACCTCGAGACGAAAAAATTGTAAATAAAATTTTAGATATTGGAAAGAAAAATCCTTGGCTTGTAAGTGAAGTCAAAGAGTCCGAGCAAAAGCGTTCCCCTCGCGCACCTTTCACCACTAGCACTTTGCAGCAAGTTGCAAGTACGCGTCTTGGTTTTTCTCCTTCACGTACAATGCAAGTCGCACAAAAACTTTACGAAGCAGGACATATCACATATATGCGTACAGATAGTACAAATGTTTCAGCTGTAGCACAGACTGCAATACTTGCACTAGTAGAAAAAAAATACGGAAAAGAATATGCTGAAGCTCATACATATAAAACAAAAAGTAAAAATGCTCAGGAAGCTCACGAAGCAATTCGCCCAACTCACATAGACGCAAACTCTGTCGGAAATAATGATGAACAAAAAAAACTCTACAAATTAATTTGGGAGAGAGCAATTTCTTCACAAATGTCAGATGCTAAATTAATGAAAACAAAAGTGAGCGCTACTGTTGTCGGTCACGACGACCCTTCGACAAGCTCAGGGCAAAGCATTCCATCATTTTCAGCAAATGGCTCTCGTGTGCTTTTCCCAGGCTGGCTTGTGTGCGACACAGATGCTCGCGGTGAAGATGTGGAACTTCCAAAAGTAAGTGAAGGAGAAAAATTAAAACTTCTTGAATTAAATAGTACAGAAAAAGCTACAGAGCCACCAAATCGATATAGTGAAGCGGGCCTTGTGAAAGAACTCGAAGCTCGAGGAATTGGTCGCCCGTCTACGTATGCATCTATCATGCGTACAATAGAAGAGCGTGGTTATGTAGGAAAACAAGGGCGCACACTTTTTCCTACCGATACTGGAGATGTAGTTTCAAGTTTCTTGGAAGAGCATTTTGCAAATTATATAAGTGATACCTTTACAGCAGAAATGGAAGATGAACTCGACGATATCGCAGATGGAAAAAGAGAATATGTAAAAACTCTCAGGGATTTTTATGTGCCTTTTTTGAAAGAAGTAAAAGTCAAAGATAAATTGGCGAAAGCTACAAATATGGGTGAAGCGCCAGAAGGAATGCTTTGTCCAAAATGTGGAGGTAAAATGATTATCAAACTTGCTCGTAATGGAAAATTTTATTCATGCGCAAATTATCCCGAATGTGTAGGGGCAAGAAAACTCGATGGTGAAGAAATGGCTGGACCAAAAGATCTAGGCCGTCCTTGTCCAAAATGTGGAATTGCAATTCCAGATACCGGCCTTGATAAAAATGGAAAGAAAAAAAGAGTAAGTAAAAAAGTGCAAGAATTGGGACACTTGGTTCTTCGTGAAGGAAAATTTGGTTCATTTATTTCTTGCTCAAGATATCCAAAATGTAAATACATAGAACAAGATGAAGAAGAGTTGAAGAAAAAAATGACCGATGTGCAGTGTCCAGTTTGCAAAAAAGGAATGATGATGGAACGTCGTGGACGTTTTGGAATATTTTATTCTTGTTCAAATTATCCTGATTGTAAGAATGCCATAAAAGCAAAACCCACAGGCAGAATTTGTGACATTTGTGGAAGTCTCATGATGGAAGGCACAAAAACAATTCCAGAACGTTGCTCAAATAAACTCTGTCAAAACCACAACCCGCATAAAATCGAGAAAAAATAAACATTTGTTAAGAGTTCAGATTTCGTGCATAATGGTTATATGACTGATGTAAACGAAATTTTTGAATTAGATGGTGTAATGAGCCAAAAAGACAAGGAGCTCGTCACTAAAGCTTACGAATTTGCTAAAAAAGCTCACGAAGGAACACTACGAAAAAGTGGTGATCCTTATTTTATACACGTCTTTGAAACTTCAAAAACTTTGGCGCGAATTGGGATGGATGCAAAAACAATTGCTGCAGGACTACTTCATGACACACTCGAAGATACTACAGTGACAGAAGAAGAAATGGAAAAAGAATTTGGTATTGAAATAGTGAAGCTTGTAAATGGAGTGACAAAATTGGGAAAAGTAAAATATCGTGGACGTGAAAGACACGTCGAAAGTTTGCGAAAATTCTTCATGGCTATGGCGGACGATTTGAGAATTTTAATAATCAAACTCGCGGACAGACTTCACAATATAAGCACTATTGAACATTTACCCGAAGAAAAAAGAAAAAGAATTGCAATTGAAACAATTGAAATTCACGCTCGACTTGCGGACCGCATCGGTATGGGAATGCTCAAGGGTGACCTCGAAGACTACGCTTTCCCTTATGCTTACCCAAAAGAATATGCTGAAGTTGTAAAACTTTTGGAAATTAGAAAAGCTACAAATGAAAAGGAGTTAATGGATGTTACAAATATACTTTCAAAAGAACTTACTGAACAAAAAATAAAAATATTTGAAATTGACCAAAGAGTAAAACATAAATACAGTCTTTGGAAAAAATTAGAGCGCTACAATATGGATATAGATAAAATCTACGACATTATTGCAATACGTGTTGTCGTAGGTACAATTGGTGAGTGCTACCACACACTTGGTATAATTCATAAACTTTGGAATCCCCTCCCAGGACGCATCAAAGATTACATCGCAGTTCCAAAACCAAATGGCTATAGATCACTACACACTACTATTTTTACTGGCAATGGTGGAATATTGGAAATTCAAATTCGAACACAAGAAATGCATGCCGAAGCAGCATACGGTATAGCAGCGCATTTTGTATATAAAGAACATGGAATAAAAAATAAAAAAAAGAATGCTGAACCTGTAGAAAAAAAACTTGAATGGATTGACCAGTTGAAAGAATTGCAAAAAGTTGTCGCAGAACCGGCAAAATTTCTCGAACATTTAAAAACAGATTTTTTCCGAGATAGAATATTTATTTTTACACCAAAGGGTGATGTCGTAGATTTACCGGAAGACTCTGGCACTATTGATTTTGCTTTTGCAATTCACTCAGATATTGGTTTTCATGTATCAGGAGCAAAGATAAATGGCAAACTTTCACCACTTTCGACAAAATTGAAAAATGGTGACATCGTAGAAATAATTGTTAGTAAAAATTCTCATCCAGCTTCTAAATGGCTCGACTATACAAAGACATCGCTCGCAAAAAGGCACATTCGTTCTTATCTTGAAGAAAATAGTTTGTATAATAAGTTTTTCGGAAAAAAGTAGAAGTACGTAATAAGAAATAGCGTTTTAAAATGGTCTGGGGATTTTTTCCGAGGACCTTTTACAAACGCTATTTCTTATGAAGTTTATGTTCTATATCGAAAACTTATTTAAATTGTAGAGATCGGCTTCTTCTTCAGATTTTTGCATTTCATCTTTTGAGCGATCATCCTCTGCTTTACTTTCTTCTAAATTTTCAGTCGGTAAAGTAGACTCTTCGGGATTTTTTACTTCATTTTGTATTTGATTTGCTTCAAAACGCTCCATCATCATATTTGGATTACTATTTTTTTCAGTATGCATCATTTCAAGAATTGTGCGCAAATCCTCTGTAGTAAAATAATCAATCAATATTTGTCCCCCACTTTCTTTTCTTTCAATGTGTACACGAGTGCCGAAAGCTTCACCGAGTTTTTCTTCTATCTCCATAATTTCTGGATCAGGCAAAAGTTCTTTCTTGCGAGCCCGATCAAAGGCAATTTTTCTTGCTGTACGCTCTGCTTCACGAACACTAATTTTTTTATATAAAATTTCTTTAAATAAAACTGTCTGCTCCTCTGGTCTGTCGGAAAGCATCATCAAAGGTCTTGTGTGGCCTTCGCTAATTTTTCCTTCAGAAAGCGCGTTCAACATTTCTTCAGGAAGATTTAGCAAGCGAATTGTATTTGAAACATATTCGCGACTTTTTCCAACTTTTGTTCCGACTTGAGCATGAGTAAATTTGAATTCATCCACCAATCTTTGAAATGCTCGTGCACGATCTACAGAATTCAAATCTTCTCTTTGTAAATTTTCAATGATAGCAATTTCAAGCTTCGTCATTGAATCGTCTCCTTCGCGAATTATTACCGGTATTTGAGTCACGCCAGCAAGCTTTGAAGCACGCAAGCGTCGCTCACCAGCAATAAGCTCGTATTCTACAGCAAGACCTCCGTCTTCCTTTAAAATCTCTACACGCGAGACCGTGAGAGGCTGAATGAGACCATATTGGCGGATAGAGTCTGCTAAATCTCGAAGTGGTCCTTCTTCAAACTCCCGTCGTGGTTGGTACGGATTTGGTTTAATCTTTTCTACGTCTACAAAAAAAATTGAATTTGAATATAATGGCATATAATTAAAATTATTCTATCATATTTTTCAAACAGAGTAAAAATTGATTTTTATGCCTATTTTAGTGTAATATGAGTTCACCGCGCCGGAGTGGCGGAATTGGTAGACGCGCACGACTCAAAATCGTGTATCGAAAGATGTGGGAGTTCGATTCTCCCCTCCGGCACAAGAAAATCTATATGAATATCGGCTCGGGTTCGAGGGTGATGCCGAATTTTTTTTCGACTTCAGAGATTATGAAGTTTTTTGTATAAAGTAAGTCTTCGTATGTGGCGCCATTTGGATTTGTAATTACGAGGGCATTGTTCTGATAAACAGAAAGCTTGCCTATATCTTTGCCTTTTAATCCACAACTTTCTATTAGGTACCCTGCAGGGATTTTTGAAAAGCCTGCGCTGGCAGGAAATATTTTCATATCAGAGTATTTTTCTTTTAATTCATTGGCTTTATCAACTGAAATAATAGGATTTTTGAAAAATGAACCAACAGAAGGAATTTCCCTTGGATCAGGCAATTTTCTTGAGCGAATTTCAATTACAGCATTACGAACTTCGAGTGGTGTAGGATTTGGTATATTTCTATCAGCAAAATATTTTATAACATCTGCATATTGAGGAATTTCGTTTTTATTTTTCAAGAGTCTTAAAGTGACGGATGTAATGACATACCTACCTTTGTTTTCAGGTTTTTTGAAAATGCTATCGCGATAAGAAAATTCGCATTCTTCATTTGTAAAACTTTTAATTATTTTTTCTTCTTTATCGTATGCATCCAAAGAAATGAGTGTGTCTTTTATTTCTTGCCCATAAGCTCCAACATTTTGCACTGGTGTGCCACCGACAGTACCAGGAATTGCCGACATAGCTTCAATACCAGAAAGGCCCATCATAGATGTGCGCTCAACTACATAGTCCCAATTTTCACCTGCTCCAATTCTCACCACAAATTCATATTTATTATCAGAAAGAATACAAAATGAAGAAATTTCGATTTTTATGAGTAGTTTATCCACAAGGGCATTTGTAAAAATAATATTTGATCCGCCACCGATAACGAGAGTTTGAATATTGTTATTTTCAGCAAAAATGTATGCTTCGGTAAGCTCCTTTGCGTTTTTTACCCTTGTAAAATAACGTGCTTTTGCATTCAATTTTAGAGTAGTAAAATTTGAAATATCCACATTTTCCTCAATTTTTAACATATTGCAATTATATCATATATGATATATAATAGGCAAATGAAAATAAAAAACGAAAAAGAACGCATCGGTAATTTTATTAAAACTATACGTGAGGGGCAAGGTTTTACTCAAGAAGAGTTTGCAAAAGCTCTATCTACCTCGCAAAGTGCTGTGGCTCGCATGGAGAGCGGTAAACAAAATTTTACAATGGAGCAACTCGAGAAAATAAGTACAGTATTGGGCAGAAAAATTCTTTCCCTTTCTTCTTCAATAGACTTTGAAATAAATGGTGGCAAAAAACTATCGGGTAGCATCGATACAAATTATTCAAAAAATGGCGCGATCAATATGCTCTGCGCTACTCTCATAAACCAAGGCAAAACAGTGCTACACGGTATTCCTCACATCGAGGAAGTACACCGCTATATAGAAATAATGCAAAGTCTCGGAGTTTCCGTAAAATGGATTGGTGATGATTCACTTGAAATTATAGTTCCAAATAAATTAAATTTTGAAAGTATAGACAAAGATACGGTGGCAAGAACTCGTTCATTTACATTTGTCGGAGCTCTTATTCACTATGCAAAATCATTCACTTACCCAAACTCTGGTGGTTGCAAAATGGGAGAGCGCACTATAGCTGCGCATAAATACGGCTTGGAAAAACTTGGTGTAAAAATTTTAACCAAAAAAAATACATATGAAATTTCTTATAAAAAATTAAAGCCAAATACTATCCCCCTCTATGAATCCAGCGACACAGGAGCTATCAATATGCTCATTGCAGCTGCAAGAATTCCGGGAATTACAACAATAAAATTTGCTCCGCCAAATTACCAGGTGCAAGACGTATGTTTTCTTTTAGAAAAAATGGGAATAAAAATTGAAGGTATTGGTACTACTACTCTCGTAGTGCACGGAGTCGAACAAATAAATAAAAATATTGAACATTATAATAGTGAAGACCCTATTGAATCAATGTTTTTCATTACTGCAGGAATTGTCACAAAATCAAAAATAACAATAAATCGCTGCCCCATAGAATTCCTCGAACTCGAAATGGAAAAACTTTTACATATGGGTCAAAAATACACAAAATCAAAACCCTATTTTTCAAAAAACGGACGAACGACTTTAGTCGACATTACGATACTCCCTTCAAATCTAAAAGCATTGCCGGACAAAATTCACACACAACCTTTCCCTGGAATTCAAAATGACAGTTTGCCATTTTTCGTGTCTATCGCTGTTCAAGCAAAAGGCACCACGCTCATTCACGATTGGACTTGGGAAAATAGAGCGATATATTTTACTGAGTTAAATAAATTGGGTGCAAAAATAACCCTTATGGATCCACATAGAGCCATCATAGAAGGCCCATCAAAGCTTCGTGGAGCGCAAATAGTCTGCCCACCTGCACTCCGCCCTTCTGCAACAATATTTATCAGTATGCTTGCCGCCGAGGGAGTCTCGACTCTTCGAAATATTTACTCAATTGCACGTGGCTATGAAGATATTGCCGAAAGATTAAATTCACTCGGTGCTGATATAAAAATTTTGAAAGGCATTTAAACATATGAAAAAAATAAAAGTTATTGCTGTAGTTGGCCCAACTTCTGTCGGAAAAAGTGACTACGCAGTAAAACTAGCAAAAAAAATAAAAGGTGAAATAATTTCTGCTGACTCACGCCAGGTATACACAGGACTCGACATTGGTTCTGGTAAAATTACAAAAAAAGAAATGGGTGGTATTCCCCATCATATCCTCGATGTGGCAAATCCAAAAAATAAAAATGTTTTTACAGTTTCAGATTTTAAAAATCTTTCAGAAAAAGCAATTGAAGAAATAAATAAAAAAAATAAAGTTCCAATAATTTGTGGGGGCACAGGATTTTATATTGATTCTCTTTTACTTGGACTCGATATTCCTGAAGTTCCACCAAATAACGCCTTACGTAAAAAGTTATACTCAAAATCCGCAGAAGCACTCTTTGAGTATCTAAAAAAGATTGATCCAGAAAGAGCAAAGAGTATCGATAAAGATAATCCTGTCCGACTAGTGCGAGCTATTGAAATTGCAAAAGCATTGGGCAGAGTACCTAATATAAAAATAAATTCAAAATACGATGTTGAGTGGATAGGACTCACTGCAGATCGAGAAATTTTACGTGAGCGTATTGTGAAAAGACTTCATGCGCGCTTGAAACAAGGAATGATAAAGGAAGTGAAACAGCTTCACGCCGACGGCGTCACATGGAAAAGAATGTATGATTTTGGCTTAGAGTATAGATACTGTTCTATGCTTTTGCAAAATAAAATATCAAAAGATGATTTTGAAAAAATTCTTTCTGACAAAATTTACCAATACGCAATGCGCCAACTCCGCTGGTTTAAAAGAAATAAAAAAATAAAGTGGATAGAAGTTAAATAATTTTTTTAACTTCTTGAGCGAGATATGGGTCCCACATTGCGCCCGTGGCCGACATCACTGCGTCGGCACCGGCTTTCATATACATTTTATAGTCATCAACATTCATCACTCCCCCAACTCCAATAATTTTAAAATTTCCTCCAATTTCTTCTCTGGCCTTTTTTAATTTTTTTACCATTTCAAGTCCTGCCCAGCGTATACTTGCTCCACAAACTCCAGAACGCGAACGGTTATTCCCTGGTAGTGCTTGTTTTCCATTTTCATCTACAATTTCAGCTTGAATAGTATTTATAGCAGAAATTCCTTGTGTATATTTTTGTGCAATTAGAGCAAGTCTTTTTACGTCTTCGTCATTTTTATAATATCCAACTTTAATAATGAAAGGCGTATTTCCCACTTCTTTTTTTATTGCTTCGCAAACTCTCTCCGTCATATCTAGGTTGTAGCAAACAAGGCCTTCATTTCCAATATTTGGACATGACAAATTTGTCTCCAAAATTTTTGCGCCAGTTTGCATTGCTTGCCTTGCAGAGAGAGCATAATCTGCGACAAATTCATCGGCAGTTTGATTTTCTTTGACTGTGCCCATAAAAGAAAGTACCAGGACTTGCCCAGGACCTGCATAGGAAATAGCTTTTTTGACATCTTCAATCCAAATATTTGGATCCTTTGATGGTACACCGAAAGAATTTGTAATTGAAAGTGGTTCTTTGTAGTCATGATCGGCAACAAGTTTTTGTTGTGCTTTTTCTGGCGTTAAATCACCTTCTACTTTTACAGATAAAACATTTGGAAAAGGATGGCTAGGAAAAATTCCCGAGCGTACAGTTTTGTAAACACAAATATCAAAACCTTTTTCAAATGCACCTTTGCAAAAATTGCTATTTAAAAGTGGCCCCGCAGGAATTCCAAATAATGAATTTACTTTTACTCCCAAAAAATCCTTCGGCCCGCCTTGTGCAACACTCGGTGTTGCACAAATACCATCAGCAAAAGCACCAAACGGTCCTTCCGCAAAGTTTTCTTCATAGCTCTTTTCCGGATCATAAAACGGTGTTTGTAACATATCGTTTATTTTATACTAATTCCCCTTTTGTGCAATATATTACGCAAATGCTAAAAGCACCACACCAAGTATAAAACAAGCAAATGCAATGCGTTTGCGCGAAGAAAAACTTTCTTTCATTATAAAAATTCCCCACAATGCAGCTATCACATACCCTCCACCTCGAATTGCAAGCACATATGAAGTTGGACCATTTGCAAAAGCGAGCATGCTTGCAGTAAAGGAAATCGCTTGAAAAACTCCAAGTAGCATCAAAGGCCAAAAAATATTTCCAATTTTTTTAATTTCATTTTTTTCTTTATACACATACATCAAAATAATAAACATAATTGATGCACCAAGTGTATTCATAAAACTATAGAATACTGGAGTCGATGCAGAAATTGAAATTTTATCGAGAGTGGAGCCAATAGCAATTCCAACTGTTGTGATTATCATCCAAAGTTCGGGTTTACTTTTCATGTGTGTTCCTTTCTTCTTAAGTAACAAAAAAGTTCCGAAAATTATTCCAGCAACACCAAAAATCCCTGCTATTGAAGGAACTTCATGAAGTAATAGAAAAGAAGTTATAACATTGAATGCTGGAACAAGCGCCAAAATAGGTGTAACCGAAGAAAGCTCGCCTTCTCTCATTGAGCGATACATAAAATATGTTTGTACTGGATAAAGTATCAACCATATTATCAATAGTGGCCACCAAAACTGCCACGGCAAATGCAAAATATCCTTCGGAAGTGGAAAAAAAAAGAAAAGCACCAACGTCGGCAATAAAGAAAAAGCTTGCACAATAAAACCCATAGAAAAGTTACCAAAACTTTTCGTCAGATGTTTGTCATATATTCTTCTTGATCCAGAAATAATCGCCGCAAGAATTGCAAATGGTAGCCACATAGATACTATACTATCATAAAATAATTCAACTTTTTTAATTTCATTTTTTAACTTCTATTAGATAAAACCTAGTCTATATTTCTATAATCGCTGAAATTGGTAAATGGTCGGAACCTTTTGAATCATGAACAGTAAATGAGTTTGCAACTAAATCTTTGCTTGTGAATATATAATCCAATTTATATCTTATACTATCAACACGGCACATTGTGCATCCATTTTTGTACACTGACCACGTAGGGGTCGCAATACTTTCTTCGGTATCTTTTAGGGCATTTTTAATTTTTTTAACTACAATGCTTTCTGGAAGTGAATTAAAATCTCCCATTACTATAGTTTTTTCATTAGATGTAATATTGATTAAATTTTCTGCTTGCAAATCTTGCAATTCTAAATACTTCTGACAAGTGTGCTTTAGGTGGATACTATAGACATGTACTATTTGGTTTCCAATTTCAACATCAGCCTGAATGATTAATCGATTGTCTTCTTTTGTTAACTCAATCACCTGACTTTTTACTATCTTATGCTTAGAAAGAATTGCAGGGCCAAATTTTATCTTCCGCATATCATCATCACCATACCCGGGAATATATCGCACTGGTAAATCCATATTCACAGCATGCACATAGTGATAACCCAATTCTTTTGCAATTATTTCTCCAATACTACCCCGTGTGTCTTCACATACTTCCTGTAAGCCAATGATGTCAGCATCGGCCTTTTTTAAAAATTCTATCACTTCTTCAAGATGAGTTCCGCACCAAATATTCCAACACAAAACTTTGATTTTCATATTTTTATTTTATCTATTTAAGTAAATCTTTAATATTAAGAAGATCAGCATTACTGTGATGGTTTTTTATCCACAATTTTTTGATAAAAGGCAACGATTGAAAAGATAAAAAATACCCGAGTGTCGGAACAAGAGCATTTACAAACGGATTGTTATTTTTAATAACAATCAAGAAAAGACAGGCCAAAATGTAAGTGGTTAAAGTTAAAATAAATGTCCTAGTTCCGCTTGTCTCCCAAGCTTTATCCATTTCTACTTTAGCATTCCTGTCTTTTATGTTTTGTATCTCCTTTTCTATTTCCATATTTTAATTATAACAAATTTTTGCGGGCCCACGAGGAGTTTCTCTCACAGATACTTTTCTACTGAAAAGTTCCGCCGAGCCCGCCTCGCGCCGTCGCGCTCCGGCTTTGGTACTTCGTTTATAAGGAAGTACCAACCTTACAGGAGCAGTATACCTTTTTGGTGGATTAGAAACAAAGTTTATAATCCACAACAAAAAGCTTTTCGAAACCTCGGCGCGAGTGAAGCAGTTCACTCGCTTGGGCCCGCATAATAAAAAACGCCAACACGGCGTTTGTTATTATGCGGGCCCACGAGGATTCGAACCCCGGTCTTTCCTTTTGGAGAGGAAAATTCTACCACTGAACTATAGGCCCATTTTTATCAATTTACCTAAAAACAACAAAACCCGCTGATGCGAGTTCATTGTACCAAACACAGGGGAAAAATACAGCTTACTTTTTCGCCTCTTTGTGCTTGGTATTCTTCTTGCACCATTTGCAGTATTTTTTGAGCTCGATCTTTTTTGTGACGAGCTTTTTGTTCTTGCTTGACCAGTAATTAATACGCTTACAGGTTCCGCAGGCCAATTTGAAAAGTCTATCTTGTGACATAGTGGTTATAGATTACTATATAATCATAAAAAATGCAACCCTACAGCCCCCTTCTTTTATTCCTCACATATTCAACCAAATACGAGCTTATATACTTAATAGGGTTTATTACAAGATCCCTTGCATGCAAATATTCCCTCTCCTCACCCCCAAAACCCCTTTTAAATATAGATATTGGGTAAAAACGATGCTTCTTCTCGCCTATTGGTGCCACACCCCAAAGGTTGTAAGTATTCATTCCACGCTCTTTTGCATCTTGAATTATCTGCCACTGCAGAGCATATGCACCGGGGTATTTACGACCCATTTCAGTGCTAACGCCGTAGTGATAAGCAGCTTCTTTTCCGTAAAAAATGACAAAGGCTTGTGCTAAAATTTGCCCCTCATATTTCGCAGTATAGAGCTTCACGCAACCAGCACCCACAAAGACTTTAAATTGTTCGTGAAGAAATTTATAAGAGAAAGGTACAAAACCTTGCCTATTTGCTGTCTCAACTTCCCTATCATAAAAACCCTTCATTTCATCTGGACTCTCTGAAGATGAAATTTCAATGCCTAAATTTTTTGCTTTCTTTATTTCAGCTCGAGTTTGTTTTCGCATATTTGCAAAAATTTCATCGGAAGTTTTATCTAATTGAATTTCAGATGTCAGCTCAGCATGTAAATGAGTCGGTGCATATTTGAAACCAAGTTTTGAAAATAAATCTATATTTTCTTTTGTATTATATAGCTGAGGTCGAACACGTACAAAAACTATTTTTTCTTTTTTTGCGCAATTTTTTATTTCTTCAATTACTTTTCCGACAACATCAATATCACTCCAATCTATAAGCGGACCGGCAGGTACTAAAAAATGCTTTCCCCTTTTGGCTTCTTCAGCTATCATCAAAAGTACCCCTACAAGCATCTCGTCTTTGTATATGCCTAGTCTAAAGATTTTCTTACCAAGATTTTTATGAAATTCTCCCCAATACCAAGAATGCAAAAAATTCGCATTCTTATATGCAAGGACAAAACTCTCCCATTCATCTTTATTTTCTATTTCTTTAATTGTAATGCTTGCCATAATTTTATATTTTCTACAATTCTTTTTGCATCTCGCTCGGTCATCGTAGCATGAGTTGGTAAATTTAACATTTTTTTTGAAATTGCTGTCGAATTTGGTAAATTAAAATTTTTCTCAAATTCTCCCCAATATTTCTTTGGAGCTATAGGCACATCGTACCAAATATCAGAAATATAAATTGATTTATTTTTTAAAAATTCAATTAACGAGTCTCGATTTTCGCATAATATTGGTACTCGCAAACACGTACCACGAGAAATACTTTCTTCTGTCACAATTGGATGAATCATGTCACCTAAACTTTTCAAATAAATGGAGCAAATTTTTCTTCGGCGTTTTAAATCGTATTGCAAACTATTGAAACGCCCAAGAGCAAGAGTCGCATACCAACCAGAAATAGTTTTGAAATCTTGTCTATCTAAAGATTCAACGGGTTTCGAAATAAAATTTGTACGTTTTAAAATATTGTGTAAAAGTTTTCCTATGCCAATATTGTACATATGCCTCACTTTCCACATAGAGAGTGGGTAACAGCGGTCACGAAATTTCTCATATACTGAAAGGTGTTTCCATTTTACCGCAATCGGCATTTTTGTTACATCACGAAAAATTAATGCGCCACCCGAAATACTATCGAGCAATTTATCTTGAGAAAAGGAAAGTATAGAATAGTCGCTCACAGTTCCTGCTTCTCTACCGTCTATGTATCTTCCACCGACACTATGTGCCAAGTCTTCAATTAAAATAATATTATTTTTTTTACAAAATTCTTCTATCGGGCGAATGTCTGGTAGAAAACCTAAAGAATTTTGAACAATTATTGCTTTGACATCACTTGTGTATAATCTTTCAATTTCAGAAATATTAAAATTTAAGTCATTATCTGATATATCTGCATAGATAGGAATCATTCCAGCGTATTCGACAGCTTTCACAACAACTGCACACGTATATCCAGAAATTATTATATGAGAACCTTTTGGAATACCAGAAAGTAGCAGTGCGTATTCGATCGCTTCACGACCCTTATAAAAAAGTGCTGTTACCCCATCATAATGTTTTGAAATAACTTCACGTAAATCTTGTCTAGCATTTTCGCCACCAAAACCAAATAAATTGGAAAAAATTGCATTTATGCCAAAGAGATATGTATAGTTTGATCCAACAGAATTAAATATTGGTTTTTTCAACATAAAATTTCTTTATTATATCTGCAACTTCTTCGACATTTGTAAATTGCGGGGAGTGTCTTGCCCCTTCAATAATATTTAAATTTGAATTTGGAAAAAGTTTTTGCATCAGTATTCCATCTCTAAGTGGTGTAGATCTGTCATCTCTTCCCCAAATAACAGAAACGGGACAAGTAATACTTTTTAAAATTGGAGTAAGGTCAACAGAAAGTAAATTCTTCATCGTTTCTTTCATCACAGGATTTGCATCATTATAATCATTCTCGCCGACAAATTTATAAAATAAATTTTTAATTTTTTCATTTTTATTTGCAAATTTCCCTATTTTTGCCAAAGTCCCAAATATTAATTTTTTGATTTTTGACTTTTTATCCTTAGGGTAAATTCCAGCAGAATCAACCAAAATGAGTCCTTTCACCTTTTCAATTTTTGTTTTAGCATATGCAATTGCAATCCTACCGCCATTTGAATGCCCTAAAATAAAAACTGGTTCATTTATTTTTGTATTTTTTTCTATTTCGCCACTAAACCAATTAACATAGTCTTCTAAAGTCCAAGGTACTTCAAGGGGTGCAGTGAGACCAGGAATTTTAAGCATGATAGGTGAAAAACCATTTTTTTTCAAAACATCCAAAAAAGGATCCCATTTTTCAGTCGTATATGCCCAACCGTGCAATATATAAATTTTCTTTAAATTTTCCATTTTTTTCTTCTACTTTGCCAAACTTCGTCGCGACGCGGAAGAAATTTAGCATCTTCTTTATTATATAAAATTTTTTCAATAATTCCTTCTAAAAACCTTGCACCCTTGAAAAGAATCACTTCTCCACCATTTATTTCATTCAATAAATATTCAAGTGCTTCTGCTGGCCCATCAAAGAAAACAGTTTTTTCTTTCAATTCTTTATCAAGAGCATGATATGTATATTTACTTAAACGTGGCCCAACAAATACTATATTAGCAGGATTTAGTTTTTTTATATATTCTGCCAATTTTATATGCTCTTCTTTTTCATATTTGCCGAGTTCGATCATGTCACCTAGTACAATCCACTTTTGATTCTTGGGATATTTTTCAAAAAGATCGAGCATTTCACGGACACTCTCAAGTGAAGCATTGTAAGAGCTGTCGATAATTGTGACATCTTTTATACCCACAAGCACACTACTACGCCCTGGTGGAAGAATAAATTTTGAAAAATTATTATCCATTTCAATATTAAAATATTTACAAAGCAACTGTGTCATTTTTACCGAACATGCTACAGCTTCGGGAACCAAAGCAGGTATTTCATAAATATTTTTTTCAATTTTAAATTCAACACTTTTTTCTTTCACAATAAATTCTGATAAATAATCTTTCTTTTTCAGAACTTCTATTTTTGCTTTGACTCTTGCCATCTCGTCTACAACTTCTGGAATATCTCCATTTACAATTACTAAATTGCGAGCGTATTCGGCCAAATATGCAAAATCATATGCTGTAACTTTTTCTATTGTTTCATTTTTTCCAACTTTGAAATTCATCGAGTGCGTACGACTAATTCCCGTCCAAAGTACAATATTTGGATTTAAAAATTTCGCCATAAATTCCCCTTCACCTGGTCTGTCTGTATCTACCTCAACAACATAGATTTTTTTTTCTATTATTTTTCTAAAAATTTGAAAAGGTGCACGCAAGAAAAAAATCGGCCATTCAATAATTCCAAAAGTTTTTCTTTTTAAACCCAAAATATGAAAAGCCACACCGAAACTACTATTTGCGTGGTGTGAATAAATTGCCCTCTCGCCCAATTGTGATTCTACAAGATGAAGAAGTGTAGTTTTACCCTGTGAACCTGTAATTACGACGACAGTCGGAGCCCATTTTTTAAGATAAATTTTTGCAAAAAAAGAGAAATAGGCCGCCAACGGAAAATACAGTATTTTCTTGATTTTTCGTATCATAAAAGCCATTATAGCATTTTTATTTGGTGCGTCGGGTTGGAATTTCTCCCGCGACTCTCGGCTCGCCGTCGCTCGCCAAGGTCTGGGCACCAGCTCATCTGTTTTGCAAGCTTGCAAAACATGACTCCGCTGTTCGAATCCAAACGAAAGCGAAATTGTTCGCTTTCTCCCGCGCACAAAAAAAATTGGCTAAAAGCCGATTTTTCTTAGTGCGTCGGGTTGGATTCGAACCAACGAAGCCCGAAGGCGACAGATTTACAGTCTGTTGTGATAGACCACTCCACCACCGACGCATATTTTGGGAACGCAAATACTATACCGCATTTTGGCATTTTTTGAAAGCTCTTCCACTGTTCCCATAGGTCGGACCTATGAGAACTAAAGTATGATATTAACACTTTCTGCTATAGCTGAAAGTGTTAATATTGTTTTTACCAACTCGATGCGATAGGTTTGACTTGGTAAATTAAAAAAAACGGCACCGCTTGGTACCGCTTTTTTCTTTTCCATCTCTTCACTTAAAGTTAATCAACTTTTGAAACAGTACTACTGTTTCCTGAAATTGCTTAACCAACGAATCATAGGCAGCATCATCTGATTTAGTCATGTTGTAATGTTCGATTTTAACAAGCGTTAGATTTACACTATCAATCAACTCTTTTGCCTTCTTAATGGAAGGCGCGGGAGGTTCCGAACCACCTAAAGCTGCCTCGGCATTCAAAGTTCGGAGATTGCTTGCCTCCACTCGGGTAAGTGGGACCGGGACAGCCTCATCAAGCATAGCTTGTACTTTTCTTAGGGTGTTGCCACCTTCAGTGGCAAACTTTTTTCTGTCGTTTTGAGCATACAAATTAAACTGTGCCCTAAGAAGATTGCAAGAATTCCTTAATTCTTTGTAGTTCAGCTGGAGGTGCTGATGCTGTAAAGTTGTATCGCCTTGTGCAGATACGTTTGTACAAGTGAGTGCCCAAGTCACCATGATTAGGACGATAATCATTTTCTTCATTTATTACATATTTTAGTTTCGAGGAACTACGGCGTAGCTCAATTTAACCTTATTACCATGCGGGGTGGATGTCAAACATTCGGAGGGCTCCCCCTCCGCATTTATTTTCAGAATATGAGGTTACTTTAAATCTGCAATCTGAATTGGGCTTTGGATTTGCGGAGGAGTCATGTCTATTTCGCCAAATTTACTTTCATAGCTCTGTACCTGTCCATTGACCCACAGTGCAATGCTTTTCATGACTTGGGGTGTCGTCGCATATGAATCAATATTATTTCCAGAAGTGAGCGCGAAAGAAAAAACTTCTTTACTATGAGCACCAATAGCGCCATCACAAAACTTTTTCGGCAGTTGGTTCAAATCTACTTTTGTCGGATCAATCATAATTTTATATAAGTTAATTAATAAAAACTTTTAGCTTCAGTTGTTTTAAAAAATCTTTTTTAGCCAATTAAGCAGTTCATTAAATGTCTTTTTTACAAAACTTTGTTTTTTTATTTCAGGAATAGGCGCTATGACTGTGGCCTCATTGTCAGGTTGTTCAATTTTAGTTGGAGGGATGGTTTTTTGCGGTTGAGTCGGATTTTCGCTGACACTTTGTAACTTCTTAGCAACGTTCAACCAATCTTTTTGCGACGGCATGTCGATCGTTTGTTTCCCGCTACCTATAATATCGTTTGTAGCATAAGCTATTTTTTTGAAGTTGTCTTTCATTTCTGGCGGAACAAGATCAAATATTTGACTTTTGTCTGTTTCAGCTTCATTTTGACAATACACTTTCAAGTTCTGCAAATCAGTTTTAACTAAAGAATATTCCGACAAACTTTGATCAAATAAAGATTTATATTTTATATACTGGTCATCGTTTTTCTGTTTCAAAATATTTCCTTGTTTTATTATATTGTCTATGGTTTGAATCGAGTCATCATAGTTTTTTATGATCGAAACCTTTTTAGCATCTAGATAATTGTATGTTTCAATAAATTTGTATAAAGTTTTGTCATTTATTGCCTTTGGGTCTTTATTTTTTACGTAGTCATACATATATTTGAAATCTGAGACTATCTGATCTAAATCTTGTTTACACTCAAACCCGTTTTTTAAGCCTGAACAATATTGTTTACCTATCGCCACATTTAACCCGCAACTCTTTAAGTCTGTTTCTGAAAAAGCTGAGGTTGTATTTAGGCTGACAAGATTAAGAAATAAAGAAATAAATACAACACTTAACGCTAATTTTGCTAAGATAAAAACTTTTAGTTCTTTGGATTTTTTTTGTGTCTTCATTTTATGCCGTAGCCTTACTTTGCATTCGCATTGTGGACTTTACGCGAGAGCGTTTTTTGGCTTCTATTATGAGTTCGTTGTTTTTGAGGCCGACGGAGACGGTGTCGCCTTTGCCTACTCCTTTGCCTATGATGAATGAGGCGACGGGGTTTAGAATTTTGGTTTGGATGATGCGATTGAGTGGACGCGCGCCATAATGCGGATCGTAGCCCTCTTTTGCGAGGTAGTTCATGGCATCCGGAGTAATTTCAAGCGCAATGCCTTTTGTAGTGAGACGCTCACGTACTACGTCGACGCGTATATCTACAATTTTCTTTATTGCCTCAGGAGAAAGCACATCAAAGACTATAGTCTCATCCAAGCGATTGAGAAATTCCGGACGGAAATGTTCTTTCAAACTTTCCAAAACTTTATCTTTCATTTGAGCATAATCATCTTTTTTTGAATTATTTGTGAAGCCCATAGTCTCCATACGTTCGATAAACTGTGAACCCAAGTTTGAAGTGAGAATTATTATTGAATTTTTGAAATTCACAATGCGTCCTTTGCCGTCAGTTAAGCGACCCTCATCAAGAACTTGAAGAAGTATATTGAAAACTTCAGGATGTGCTTTTTCAACTTCATCAAAAAGAATTACTGAATATGGGCGGTGGCGAATTGCTTCTGTAAGCTGTCCACTTTCATCGTATCCTACGTAGCCTGGTGGTGAACCCACAAGCTTTGAAATGCTGTGACGCTCCATATATTCGCTCATATCGACGCGAATAAGAGCTTTGTCATCATTGAACATAAACTGCGCCAAAGTCTTTGTAAGCTCAGTTTTACCCACACCAGTAGGACCCAAAAATATAAATGAACCGATTGGGCGATTTGGATCAGAAATACCAGCACGTGATCGACGAATAACATCGGCAATTTTTTTCACTGCTTCTTCTTGACCGACAACGCGCTTCGTAAGTTCTTCTTCCATTCTTTCCAATTTTTCACGTTCACCTTCAAGCATTTTTGTAAGTGGAATTCCTGTCCAGCGAGAAACAACTTCGGCAATATCTTCTGAAGTAATTTCTTCTTTCAAAATTCTACGTGACTTTTGCAATTTCTTCAAACGATTTGAATGCGTCTCAAGAGATTTTTGAAGTAAAGGAATTTTTCCATAACGAATTTCTGCTGCGCGACCAAGGTCTGCTCGCATTTCTGCATTCTCTGCTTCTACGCGAAGAGTGTCGAGTTCTTTTTTAATTGAACGAATTGAAGCAACAGTTTCTTTTTCGTTTTGCCACTTGAGTTCTATTTCTTTTGTTTTCTCGTGCAAATTTGCAATTTCTTTATCTAATTCACGAATGCGATTTTTTGCATCTTTATTATCTTCTGCTTCTTTTTTCAATGCTTCTTTTTCAATTTCAAAACGCATTATTTTTCTGTGAGCATCTTCAAGCACTGGTGGTTTATTTTCAAGAGCAATACGAAGTGACGACGCAGCTTCGTCGATGAGGTCAACAGCTTTGTCTGGCAAAAAACGATTTGTGATATACCGTGAAGATAAGTTTACTGCTGAAACGATAGCATCATCGGTAATTCTTACTCCGTGATAAATTTCATATTTTTCTTTTAATCCTCGCAAAATAGCAACAGCATCTTCAGTATTTGGTTCATCTACAAAAACTGGTTGAAAACGACGAGCGAGGGCTGGATCTTTTTCAATATGTTTTTGATATTCTTTTAATGTTGTCGCTCCAATCGCACGAAGCTCCCCGCGAGCAAGAGCCGGTTTCAACATATTTGAAGCGTCGAGCGAACCTTCAGAAGCACCAGCACCTACGATAGTATGAATTTCATCTACAAAAAGAATTATTTTTCCATCAGCTTTTTCAATTTCTTTCATTATAGATTTCAAGCGCTCTTCAAATTCTCCACGATATTTTGTACCAGCAATAAGCATCCCTAAATCAAGAGAAACAATTTCTTTATCTTTTAATGATTCACTGACATCCCCTTTTGCAAGACGGTTTGCAAGGCCTTCGACAACTGCAGTTTTACCTGTTCCCGCTTCACCTATGAGAATTGGATTATTTTTTGTGCGACGAGAAAGAATTTGCATAATTCGCATTATTTCAGTATCGCGACCTATGACTGGGTCGAGCTTGTCTTCACGCGCTAGCTTTGTGAGGTTGCGTGTGTATTTTGTAAGTGCACGAAATTTTTTCGATGTTCCAACATCTGTAATATTTTGATTACGAAATTCTTCAAGCATTTTTATAACTGCATCTTTTTGAATTCGGAAGCGCGCCAAAATTTCTCTTGCCTCACTTGGAATTTCCAGTATTGCAATAAACAAATGTTCCGTAGAAACAAATTCATCTTTCAAATATGAAGCGACTTTACTAGACTGCTCTATCACCTGTGCCAAATCTGGAGTTAAAAATATCTGATACGAAGGAGACATTGTCGTCTTTGCTTCAGGATTTTCTAAAACTTCAAGTATTGAGTCTGTAAGTAAAATAGTATCAACTTCCAAACGATCAAGAATAGAAATAATCATTGATTCTTCTTGTAGAACCAAGGCTCCCAAAAGATGAATTGTATTGACATGATTTTGCCCACGCTCAATAGCGAGCTCATGACTCTTTCGTATTGCTTCTTTTGCTTTTGTTGTGAAATGATTAAATGGTGGCATAAATGTATATTATCATAAATAATTTATAAAAACATTTTTACTTTATCATATTTTTTAATAATTTGTTTTAATATTTTTAAAGTATAAATTATATCTTTTTTTGTTGTTGTACGACCAAGGCTAAAACGAAGTTGCCCTGTATTATTTTCAGTAGAGATAAAAGTTGAAAGTAAATCTTCTTCCTCTCCACTTTTACATGCACTTCGTGATGAAGCATATATTCCTTTTGCGTCTAATTCTAAAACCAAAACTTCACTATCGATTCCTGACACACTGATATGAACATTGTTCGGCAAACGATTAATTGCATCACCATTCAATTTTATATTTGAAAAATCCTTTAAAAGATTTTTTATAAAATAATCTCGAATAGCAATGAGGCGTTTTACTTCTCTTTCTTTCATTTTCGAGCTAATTTCCAATGCTTCAGAAATTCCTACGATCAAAGGTAATGCTTCGGTGCCGGGACGCAAACCATATTCATGGCCTCCACCAAAAGTAATTGGTGAAATATCTACATTACTTTTTTTATAAAGAATTCCAATTCCTTTTGGTCCATAAATTTTTGCCCCACCAAAAGACATCATATCAACACCCAATTGCAAAACATTTATATTTAAATAATTTATTGCTTGAGCTGCGTCAGTATGAAAAAGTGGATACTGTGTATCGTGTAGCGTCTGACGTGTAGCATTCATTTTTTTAAAGTGCCTTATTTCTTTTGCAATTTCTTTTATTGGTTGTACTGTACCTATGACATTGTTTGCATAAATGACGGAAATTAAAATTGTATTTTTTTTAATTGCTTTTTTTATTTCCTTTGGGTCAACAATCCCACTTTCATCAACAGGAATAATTGTGATTTCACATCCTTGTTGTTCAAGTTCTTTCACCGGGCCCAAAACCGCAGAATGCTCTAATACTGTAGTAATAATATGTGGCCTATTTTTATTACCCTTATTATTTTTTTGCCATTGTGCCACTGTGCCCAAAATTGCCAAATTATTACTCTCAGTAGTGCCACTTGTAAATATTATTTCTTGAGGGCGAGCAGACAAATTTTGTGCAATTTTTTTACGAGCATCAGAAAGTGCATATTCTGCATTTACTCCTTTTTTATGAAGTGAATGAGCATTACCAAATTCATTTTCCCAAAAAGGCGCCATTTTTGAAAATACAGTGGCATCGACAGGCGTTGCAGCTGCAAAGTCTAAATAAATACTATTTTGTTTTGATATTTTCTTTATTGTCATAAACTTTCTGTATATTGCAAAAATGCCTTATTTACTGTATAATCCAAGGAATTATGAGTCAAACAATACTATTATACGCTATAGTTGTCTTAAATTTTTTAATTATCTTTTGGATGATTAAAACTGAGATGCGTCTAAAGAAGTTTTTTGCTGGTAAAAAGGCCAAAGACCTTGAAGATACTATAACAGTACTTTTAGCAGATGTCAATGAATTAAAAGATAAAAACGGTATTTCAGAAGAAAATATAAAAAACATGAATGATCGCCTTCGTAAGGCTATTTCGAATGTTCAAACTATTCGCTTCAATCCTTTTCAAGATTCCGGAAGTAATCAAAGTTTTGCAATTGCATTTTTAAATGAAGACGGAGACGGTGTTGTAGTTTCTAGTTTGTATTCTAGAGAGCGTGTGAGTGTTTTTGCCAAACCAGTAGATCAACTAAAATCCACATACGAACTTTCAAATGAAGAGCAAGAGGCTATCACTAAAGCATTTGAGAAAAAATAAATATGAACAAACAAAAAGAAAACATAATAGAGCGACCACCTGTCGTCGTAGTGATGGGACATATTGACCATGGTAAGTCTACCCTACTTGACTATATACGTAAATCAAATGTTGTAGCAAAAGAAGCAGGTGGAATTACTCAACATATTTCTGCTTATGAAGTAAATCACAAAGATCCAAATGGTAATTTAAAAAAAATTACTTTTCTAGATACTCCAGGCCATGAAGCTTTTTCAGCAATGCGTTCACGTGGAGCTCGTGTTGCCGACATTGCTATACTTGTAGTTTCCGCAGAAGACTCCGTAAAAGCACAAACTATCGAAGCATGGAAAACAATTGTGGAATCTGGTATACCTTTTATTGTCGCAATAAATAAAATCGACAAACCAGGTGCAAATGTTGAAAAGACACGCATGGACCTCGCTGAAAAAGGAATCTACCTTGAAGGTTACGGTGGAGATATTCCTTCAGCTGAAATATCTGCAAAAGTTGGAACTGGTATTGATAAACTTTTAGAATTAGTGCTCCTTGTCGCAGAACTCGGTGAACTCAAAGGTGACACAATGCTTCCTGCTACTGGAGTAGTAATTGAATCTCATCTTGACCCAAAAAGAGGAATTTCAATTTCAGCTGTAATCAAAAATGGAAGTATTAAAAAAGGAAATTGTGCTGTGGCTGGAGATGCTATTGCAGGAATTAAAATAATGGACAATTTCTTGGGTGAGCCAATAAATGAAGCTACATTTTCTTCACCTATAAAAATTACCGGTTTCGATAAAGTTCCTGCTGTAGGAAGCGAAGTGCATGTTTTTGAAAATAAAAAAGAAGCTGAAAATTATTTAAAAGAAAATAAAGTTCAGGCAGTAAATACAAATAACAGTCGCTATACTACTAATGCCAAACAAATTCCAGTTATCATTAAAGCCGATGTATTGGGAACAGTGGAAGCAATTGAAAAAGAAATATTAAAATTAAATACTGACCAAGTTGAAATAAAAATTTTATCAAAAGGAGTGGGAGCCATCGGTGAGTCAGATGTAAAGCTCGCCTCTTCAGACAAAGACGCTCTTATTATTGGCTTTGGCGTAAAGGTAGACAATTCCGCACGAGATGCAAATGAAAAAGTCGGAACACCGATTGAAATATTTAATGTCATTTATAAAATCACAGACTGGCTTAAAGTTGCAATGGAGGAACGCCGTCCTAAAAAAGAAATTGAACAAGGTGCAGGAAAATTGAAAATTTTGAAAAAATTTAGCGAAACAAAAGAAAGACAAGTTGTAGGAGGGAAAGTTATTGAAGGAAAAATTGCCGAGGGAGGACTTGTGAAAATACTTAGACGTGATTTTGAAATTGGACGTGGTAAAATTTTTGGTCTAGAAAAAAATAAAGTTAAATCTAAAGAAGTCGAGGAAGGATCAGAATGCGGTGTACTTGTCGAAACAAAAACAGAAATTGCTCCTGGGGATGTACTTGAATATATTGTAACCATTATCGACTAATATGAGTATACGCACAGAAAAAGTCACAAATGTCCTTACTCGCCTTGCTGCAGAGTTTTTTGAGCGTGAAGCTAGCAATGCATCACTTATCACCGTCACGCACACTGACGTGACTCCTGATTTGAAAAAAGCGACTATATATGTCAGTATATTCCCAGACGACAAAGAAAATGCAGCTATTGGTTTTCTGAAGCGTCACAGAAGTGAATTGCGAGATTATGTGAAGTCGAAAATGAGTATGAAGACTATTCCCTATTTCGAAGTTGAAATAGATGCTGGTGAAAAAAATAGACAGAAAATAGATGATTTGTTGAGACAGTAAAGATTTTGTTTTCAGTATTGGGCCTGGTAGCCAAGTGGTAAGGCATTCCTCTGCAAAAGGAATATACGGCGGTTCAATTCCGCCCCAGGCCTCAATCATCATGATATAATATTCGTGATGAAAGTATTTTAAAAAAATGCCCGAGTGGTGGAATTGGTATACACGCGAGACTTAAAATTTCGTGGCCGCAAGGCCTTGTGGGTTCGACTCCCACCTCGGGCACCAAAACGGAACCAATCGGTTTCGAACGAACTAAGGAGTGGGTGGCGCAAAGCGCCGCCCACGCTGTTTCGCCCGTTTTCGCCAATGAATTCTGGGTTCGGAATCCAGCACCGCCTTCGGCGGTGCGCACTGTTTTTTCGCCAAGAAGCAGGTTCGAGCCAAAGATTTCTTTGGCACAGACCTTTTTCGCAAAAAGGTCTGTATCCCGTGCAATTCCGTTTATGTTTTGTGCGTCTTTTATCCAGCTTTGAAATGGTTCGAGCCAATTATTCTGCTTTTGTAAAAGTGAAGATATTTTGGCTTCGAGCGACTTCTTGGTAAATAACAATTTTCCTTTTTCAACACGATAAATATCTTGCTCTATCACTTGGTCAAGATAACCAGTAAGAAGTCGCTCCAACTTAATATTGATTTTCAAAATATCTTTTTTTGTTTCTTCCATAAAAGCAGAATTAGACTGGGCGGAATTTTTGAAATCCTTGTTTGCCATTTTCAATAATTCTTCCGCCCAGTCTTTTGGCAAAGAAACTTTTTGAATGAGAAATGATAACTGCCGATCAATTTCTTCTTGACGAACATATTTTTGAGTACATTGTATGGTTTTAGATTTTTTGGAACAACGATAATAAATATGTCCTTTTTGTGTTTCAGCAGTTATCATCATTCCGCATTCGGCGCAGTGTATAAGCCCACAGAACGCTTGTGGCTCGTTTTTAGGTTTGCGGTCTGGTCTACCTCTCGTTTTCAGCATTTCTTGCGCCGAATCAAAAAGTTTCTTTGAAATGATTGGCTCGTGCTTTCCTTCGTGGATTTCACCACCATATTTAAACAAACCGATGTAGAAAGGATTGGAGAGGATAAAAGACGCTTTGGTTTTGGAAAATGTCTTTCCGGAACGCGTAGTGATATGGTTCTTCGCCAAAAAGTTTGATATATCTTCCAGTCGCATATTTCCTTTCGTGTATTTCTCAAAAGCCAAGCGCACAACTTTCGCTTGCTTCTTATCAACCACAATCGTTTTTGTTCTCGAATCATTGATATACCCAATAGGCGCTTGGCTTGGGAATATCCCCATTCTAACTTTTTGGCGAAGTCCTCTTTTCGTGTTCTCGGAAAGAGAATCTACGTAGTATTTACTTTGTCCGAAAGCGATGTTGAGCATAAATTTCCCTTGCGAGGTATTTTCAAACCAAAAGGTCGGAAATTTAAGCATTTGTAAATGCCCGCAGTCTACGAGATAGATAATTCTTCCTCCGTCCACCGAATTGCGCGCGAGACGATCGGGGTTCCATGCCAAAATTCCTTGAGCTTCACCTTGCTCAATTCTTTTCACCATATCGTTAAATATTTTACGACCTGGAATTTTGGCAGATTGTTTCTCCACCAGTTCTTCTACCACATCCAGATTTTCTTGCTTCGCAAACGCGCGCAATTCTGTGAGCTGTGCCTCAATACTCAAAACTTGTTTGTCCTCAACGTCCGTAGACTTGCGGGCATACAAAAAGAATTTTTGTTCCATATAATTATGAAGCAGAAATGGTTATGCTAGGCACACAATCTCAACGTAAATCAAAATTGTTCTAGCATAACCATTTCTGCTGATTTACTAATAATGTTGTGTGCATAGTTAGTATATCAAAAATATTTTCACAACAAAAATTCTTTTTGTCTTTCGGACAAATCATTTTGTATTGCACGGGATTCCGAACCTGCTTCTTGGCGAAAAAACAGTGCGCACCGCCGAAGGCGGTGCTGGATTCCGAACCCAGAATTCATTGGCGAAAACGGGCGAAACAGCGTGGGCGGCGCTTTGCGCCTCCCACTCCTTAGTTCGTTCGAAACCGATTGGTTCCGTTTTGGTGTCCCTATTGTACCAAGCTCGAACATTTTTTCAAAATCGTAATCACTAGCGTTCCCCGCGCGCTACGCGCCTCTGTGCGAAGCACAGAGCTTTCCAAAATGGAAAGTGCGGGGAAACGCTAAATACAAAGCGGACGAGA